>DBDA01000015.1 GCA_002293375.1 Odoribacter sp. UBA944 | reverse complement strand
TAGGTAATAATCCGGAACTAATTTGTGATAATCCCTTTTCTGTGATTTTTCTTTCTGTTTCAAATAAGTATACGGATTGTTGGTTAGACAAATCTTTAGGTGTACTCCAATAAATATTTCCGTCCCAATACGAGGCTTCTTTTGTACTTGGGGTAGTTCCGCCTTTGATTGATACAACGTCATTTATTGTTTTTTCTTCCCACTCCTCCTTCGCTTCCTCCGCAAACCACTGCCTGAATAGTGTTTCTGCCATTTTTTCAAGGGNNATTTTATCATCCAAACTACTAAGAACGGATGCGATGGCGCGTTGTTCGGGAAGTGGGGGATATTTGAATGTATATTCTCTTAGCCCTTTTAATGGTACATTCGGTATTGTAGTTCCCGTAGCTGTTTCAATCAGATAACTCTGAAAGTCCTCATTAGAGAATACATAATACAAAAAATCTCTCTCTATACTATCGCTTGCATTAATATAGCAAGCACTCTTCCCAAGCATACACTTTTCATTGTTGTATAGAGCCAAATTACCAATAGTTCCATTGATTGATAATAAAATTGTTTTTCTGGAAAGAGGTTTCTTGTATTTAAGATATTCTTGTTCGTTTACCTTATTTGTATCTGACTTTATAACAATTCTTCCTTGTACTAAGTTATTTCCATTTATAAAGAAATATTCGCCATTGCTATCGTATTGGGGGGTTCCATGAAGGCCGTCTCCAATAATAGTTGTAATTTCTCCCAATTTATATTCTTTCCACTCTTCCATACTTATGCATTATTTAATCGTGCAATCATTGAATTATAATGTACAGAATCTACATGCTGGATTAAATCCAATACTTGGGGAACGATTTTATCAGCCTCACCAAAAACATTATCATTGAAACCATTTATTGATGCGCCATTATCAACCTTATGAGAATAGTGGTTTACAAACTTGCGCACTTTTGATAAGTCATTGAATCCTGTTATTTCATCAAAACACTTTTCTAATTTTTTCCGACCATATTTGAAAGATAGAAAACTTTCCAATAATTGTCGACAGATATTGGCTATCGTATGAGTTGTTATATAATCTAATTGCGGATTATCACAAAACTTCTTTACTTCTGAAAATAACAGGTGGTATTCCGAATCAAACTGAGATAATATATTATCGGCATTTTCTATATTTCCATTTCGTATATCGTTAACTAATTGTGGTTTAATAAGGTATATGCAAAACAAATTTATAGTTTTGTTGTTGGCATCTTTTCCTGTCTTGCTTTTAATCCACTCTTTTTGTAATGTAAAGAAATGAAAATTATGGGTGAGGACGAAAAGTTGAAGTGCATTCTCACATTCGTTCTTAATGAAGAAATTGGCATGAAATAAATGGTTAGAATCAAAACTCGAAATGGGGTCGTCAATTACAACAATTGTATTTTCAATTTTATTTCCATCTTCTTTGAGCTTGGCAATAAAGTATACTAAAGCAATGGCAGAGCGCTCTCCTTCGCTTAAACTACGGCATTTAGCCTCTTCGCTATTGTTTCGTTTTACTAAATACCCACCATCATTTCTACGCTCTAAACTTAAATCATTTCTTCCAAGAAATTTCCAAAGTTTGTCATTGAACTCACTTGCTCCAATCACCTCGTTAGATAGATTGTCCTTTAATTGCTTAATATCAATTTCTAACTGTTTTATATTCTCATTAAGGGCTGTTTGCTCTGTTTGGAATTTACTTATTTGCTCTAACTTCTTGAAATAATCGAATGTCGTAACCTCTTCTGATACATAATGTAATTCCAGTTTGTATTTACTGTCTTTTACAGCTTCTTCCAAACCTAAAAATTTCTTATTATGATTGTCTATGTATCCCAAAATATCGGAATAGGCTTTTTCGTATTCATCAATCTCTGGCTTGTTAATACCATTAATTGTTTTTTGAGGTATCTCAAAAGGATTATTCTGTTTTTCTTCCAATACTTTTTTCCATTCCTCTATTTTGGTATTTATGGAAGATATTATTTGGTGATAATTTTCAAGTGCTTTTTTATAGCCAGCTTGAAATTCTTCATACAATAATGTTTCGTGGGGAAATTCTGTCTTAATTTTATTTTCTTCAATCCACTCAATTCCTTTGAATAGAGCTTCTTTCAGCTTTTCAAATTCATCACTGAAGTGTTTATTCAAATCTGCAATTCTATTTTCAGGAAGCGGTTGTCCGCAGAATTCACAAATGGTTGAATCTTTCGTATGAATACTGTTATCTAATCCCGCATATACCCAATTTGCAATAGTTGGATTCTCTCTTAACCGCTCAATTGCTTTCGTTGCTATAGTCGTTGTCTGTAGTTGTTTAACTCTTTCGGATATTTTTTCAAGAATAGATGTGTCATACTTATGCATTAAACTATCATCGATTTTTGTTTTATCCTGAGGTTTAATGCTTTTAGATAAATGCTCTATTTCAGAAACGGATAAGGTGTTTTTCTTTGCCTTTATTGAAGCTTCATTTTGAGTAATGAAAGAAGATAATTTTGTTTTATCATAATTCAGCAAACGACTATCTTCTATCTCTATTACTTTAAAATTTGCTTTTATGCTTTTCGCAGCATCAGAAAGGAATTTATCATTAAGGACAATCAAACCTTTGACTTTTTTATCCTCCGGATTTCCATTCAGTTCAATATCAATCTCCTTATTCTTGCTTTTTTTAGTTTTTAATTCGGCTTCTTTCTGTTCTAACGCCTTTTTATCATTTCCCTGTTCTTCAGATATATATATAATCCCTTTTATTCTGTCATTTGGTGTAAAGACATTTCTTTCAACAAAATTTTTGTTGAAAACACGAACATTTAATGTATTAGTTGATACATTATTTTGAGATACCTGTCCCTCATCTGCTTCGATATTCCATTCAGAGGTTGTATGTTCATGCGATTGCTCTTTTCTTTCTATGCATTCAAATAAAGAAGAAAGCGTTGATTTTCCACTACCATTCCATCCATAAAAAAGATTATATTGGTTGAATTCAGCTAAACTTGCATCATGAGAATAGTTTTGGAATATTCCAAAACTTTTTAGTTTAGAAATTTGCTTAATCATAATATTATTTTGTTTAGATTATTGGCAATAATTTCATTTAACGTTATTCATTCACCGATTCTAGTTGTTCCACTTCAATAATATTTGTTTTTATTCTTTATATTCCTTACCATTCCTCCACATCTCATTTCTTTGGAAGTTTTTTCGTTGTTTTATCAATCAATTTTGTAACCTCACGAAAATGATTATCTCCCTCTACATCAAACTTTATTTTAACACGTCGTTCTATATCTTCAGCACTTGGTAAGGTATCTATAAATTCAGCGGGGACAAAGTCGGAAAGTTTATATTCACTCACCCCAATGGGTTTATTGATATCTTTAAGCGCATATTCAGCGGTCAGTTTGTCTCTCGTTTTGCAAAGCATAATACCTATAGAAGGATTATCTGTTTCGTGTTTCAACATGTCGTCCACGGCAGAGAGATAAAAGTTAAGTTTTCCCGCATATTCCGGTTTGAATTCGGTATTTTTCAATTCAATAACTACATAACAGCGAAGTTTTGTGTTGTAAAACAACAAGTCGATATAGTAATCTTTCTCGCTAATTTCTAAGTGGTATTGATTGCCCACAAACGCAAAGCCAACTCCAAGTTCTAAAATGGTTTTAGCGACATTTGCTACTAATTCATTTTCAATTTGTCGCTCAATGATTCCTTTACGTTTTTCAACAAAGTCGAAAACGTATGGATTTTTAAGCGTTTCTTGTGCTAATTCGCTAAATGGGGACGGCAATATTTCATGATAATTTGTCGTTTTTTCCGCAATTGCTTGACGATAGTAAAGTTTCGTTTCTATCTGGTGTGTCAAAACAACATTATTCCAACCATTTTCAAGATTCTTCTCAATATACCATTCACGCACCGCTTCGTCTTTGACCTTCGACATCAATGTCAAATTATTCCTCCATGGTAAAAGTGCAACACTCTGTTGCACTTTTTGAAAATCAGGATAAAGTTCGGCAAATTTACGCATATATTTCAAGTTACGCTCCGAAAATCCTTGAATTTCAGGAAATTCAAGGATTATATCGCGCGACAGGTTTTCCACGAACTTTGTACCGTATTTTGTATTGTCAATGATAATTTTCCCGATACTCCAATAGAGTTCCATCAATTCCTTATTCGCCCCTAAAACCGCTTTATATTGTGCTGTTTTTATGCGGGATTTAATCTCTTCTAAAATGGAAAAATATTCGTTATTGTTTATCAACATATTATTTCTCTTTAATTTTAGCCAAATTTTCCGCAATAATCTTATTCAACCTTGCTTCCTCTTTCAACTGTTCTTCCAATTCCGCTTTCAATACGGTAAACCGTTCACTGAAATTAAAATCATCTTCCTCATCGGGTAACCCCACATAACGCCCCGGAGTAAGCACATAATCCAATTCCTTTACTCTTTCAACAGGGACAGAGGCGCAAAAGCCGGCGATGTCTTTATATTCTCCGTCGGGATTACGCCAATTGTGGTAGGTGCCGGAAATTTTTGCAATATCATTATCTTTCGGATTTTCCGAAGCATTTGAAAGTTCACGTGTACGGCGGTTAATCAGGTGCCCCAAGTTGCGGGCATCAATAAACAGTATTTCTCCGCTTCGGTTGCGGAATTTTCCGTTGGTGCGGTTCCGACTTAAAAACCAAAGCGCTGCCGGAATTTGCGTATTGAGAAATAACTTGGCGGGAAGATTGACGATACAGTCTATCACTCCCGCTTCAATTAAGGCTTTACGTATCTCTCCTTCGCCGGAGATTTTAGAGGTCAAGGCTCCTTTTGCCAATACGACTCCGGCTTGTCCGTTTGGTGAAAGATGGTATATAAAATGTTGTAACCAGGCAAAATTGGCATTTCCGACAGGAGGCACACCATATTGCCAACGCCCGTCCTTACGAAGTAAATCGCCTCCCCAATCGCTTACATTAAAAGGCGGATTAGCAATAATATAATCGGCTTTTAAATCTTTGTGGGCATCATTCAGAAAAGAGCCTTCGTTGTTCCATTTTACCTGTGAACTGTCGATTCCACGAATAGCGAGATTCATTTTACACAACCGCCAGGTAGTCTGGTTGCTTTCCTGTCCATAGATAGAGATGTCGTTCACCCGCCCCTGATGTTCTTTTACAAACTTTTCGGAATGAACAAACATTCCGCCTGAACCACAACAAGGGTCAAATACACGGCCTTTATAGGGTTCAAGCATTTCGACCAACAATTCCACAACACTGCGGGGAGTATAGAATTGTCCGCCTTTTTTGCCTTCGGCAAGTGCAAATTCTCCGAGAAAATATTCAAATACATGCCCCAATATATCCGCACTGCGGGCTTTAGCATCGCCCAATGCTATGTTTCCAATCAGGTCGATTAATTCCCCTAAACTGGTAGGGTCAAGATTTGGACGGGCAAAAGCTTTAGGAAGTACTCCTTTCAATGAACTATTCTCTTTTTCAAGGGCATCCATCGCTGCATCAACGGTTTTTCCGATAGTGGGTTGTTTTGCCTGCGATTTCAAATGTTCCCAACGGGCTTCCTTGGGAACGAAGAATACATTTTCAGCCTTGTACTCGTCAATATCTTCCGGATCAGCTCCATTGGGTTCTTCTGCTTTCAATTTTGTATATAGCTCTTCAAAAGCATCGGAAATATATTTCAAAAAGATAAGTCCCAACGCTATGTGCTTATATTCAGCGGCATCAATGTTTTTTCGCAACTTATCTGCCGTTTTCCAAAGCTGTTTTTCCAAGGGTTCTTCTGCTACCGCTCCGTTCTTTTTTGCCATATTATCTGTTTTCTTTTGTGTTTCCCACTAACAAATCCTTCACACAGTAGTATCTCTGTAATCTAATATAGCGTCTCCTAATAGTTGACAGCAATTCCAAGCAATTACAGGGTACGTTTTGCAAATATAATGAAAACTGTGGCGTATAACGATGTAAGTCTCAATTTTATGTTCAGATTAGAAATTATGAATCATAATTATTCAAATGTTTCCGCTCAAATTCACCGGTTAAGTCCATCACTTTTTGATGTATCATCACCAATTCCAGAGTCGCTTTCTCTAATCTGTAGAGGAAAGTAAGCGCTTTTTTCTCTGAAAAAGTACTCTTTAAATGCTTTGTTATCTGGTTATAATTTACTCCAATTGACCGGAATTGCGAGTGAAAAGTAGTCAGCCGCATGTAGTAATCCATTGCCGCCTTGTCAATTTTCACATACCTGATTTCACGTTTAAACAGGCAGTTTTTGATAAATCTCGCTTTGTTCTTCCAACCCGTTTTATCCAACATCGCAAGGAAGCGGGCATTGTCCGCATCATTCAGCTTAATAAAATACCGGTGCCTGCAAGGGTCTTTTTTCGGCGGGCGACCGCCTTTGTTGTAAAATCTATTTCCTGTTTCCATTATCCAAATTTTGATCCGATTGCTATAAAGAAATAACGACTCCGGAGTTATTTTCTCCCGGAGGGCAAGTTAGGTTTTGGGGTGCCGGAATCATTTTGGGCAGCCCAAAACACAACTTGCCGTTGTCCGGCGACAACAAAATTTCATACTCAACCATCTTCACCCTCCGGCGCTGTCTTGTGCATATATTCCATCCATCCTGTCCATTCTATCCGTCCGATTCATCAGACTTATCCGATCCTTCCCCGCCACGCTGCCCCACCTTGTTGAATGCCGCAAGGAATTTGTCGGCTTCCTCCTGCCGCTTTTGTTCCAACAGTTCTCTATACTCCTCAAAATGATGGGAGAGGATAGCATCTGCCAGAGAGGAGGTTGTCGTGTAGTATTGACTGCGGAACAGTCCGGCTATAATTCTCAGCCTGTGATGCGTTTCCGGTGTGACATACACGGCGTACCGCTCCCGTATCCGCTTCTCCTGACAATAGGTGGCAACGTATTCCTCGATGGATGGTTGTTTTTGATTCTTTTTTGTTCTCATTCTTGGCATCTGTTTATGGTTCAACATAGGTACCGGTTTTGATGTCGCTACAAAGTTCCAAACCGGCACCATCTTTTAACTCCGTATTGATTTCGGAATTGATTTCGGAATTGATTCCAAAACAAATTCTTCTACTTAACGTCAATTTGTGTATCCATATTTGTTCCACTACTGAACGCTGGATGTATTCCTGTACTGAAATCAATTCCGAAGGCAAAGAAAGAACGAATAATCCGTATGGGAATTGAACAGGATTTATATGGATGATTCTGCTGTATCTTTCTGCTTCGGCCTCTTTCCGCCGATGCAAACTTCACCGTTTTGCACACCGGATCCGTATGTTCCGGCTACAATATGCCATTGAACCCAAGCGTTTTTCGTCCACCGGAGCAATTTGAGGAAACATGTCGTCAGTCATACCTCTATTCCTTGTGGTATGGATTATTCCCTTTTATTTCGTGCTCGGGAAGAGAAACAACTCCGAAAAATCGGCTAATCCATATCAAACCGGTGACAACCTGCACCACCGGATTTAAAAGCCATTGCAGAACGGTTTTTTCTCTCTTACTTGCACGGTGGAAAGAGAAATAACGACAGGAAAACAATACTAACCTATAAACTATCAGGACAATGGAAATCGTAACGATGGATGCAAACACATTGGAAGCAATGCTGTCAACGTTTGAAAACTTCACAAAGCGAATGGAGCACCTTTGCCGCCGGCACGGCGACAGGGAGATGAGCGAGTGGCTCGACAATCAGGACGTTTGCCAGCTTCTGAACATCTCCCCAAGAACCCTGCAAACATTCCGGGACAACGGAACACTTGCCTACATCCAAATCTGCCACAAAATATGGTACAAGCCGCAGGATGTGGAACGGATGCTACCGGTAGTAGAAGAAAAACGCAAACAGGCAAAATACAAAGGGAAACAGCTATAAAAAGCGAATGACATCTTAAACAACAAAGTCTATGGGTAATCAATTGGTCACACGGGAAAACAACGAACGGGTACAATCCTTTTTTCTTTCATTGGAGCGGCTTTCTGCCTCTTTGGAACGCCTGTTTACAGGACGAAAACCAACACTGAACGGAGAGAGTTTTTACACGGACGAAGAATTATCAAAGAAACTGAAACTGAGCCGGAGGAGTTTACAGGAGTACCGCAACGAGGGGCGCATCCCCTATATCAAATTAGGCGGTAAAATCCTTTACCGGGCATCCGACATCGAAAAATGGCTGGAAGAGGGATACCGGGAGGTATTCAGGTAGCAGGAGAGTAGACAGCGACCTCTTTTCCTTTACCCTTCAAAAGTTATTCCCGTCCTGACAGGTTATTCCCGCAGGCTTCCGCCCTTTTCAGGCAGCAGGGAAGCCGTAAGCTGGAAATAACCGGAACGGACGGGAATAACTTTTGTCCATTCAATTTAAACGGCAGGTCTTTACTAGGAGAGCGTGTCATCGTTATTGAGGTACAACAAAAGGAAAAGTGTTCCGCTTGGAGGAGATTATATTATTGGAGGCTGATATTATCTTCAATCCGATAATTTTCCAATACCGTTTTCACATTCTGCATATCCCGCATGATACTTGAATCCAATACACGCGCATAGTGTTTCGTTATGCTCGTATCCGCATGGCCTAACATCTTGGCGACATTCTCCATACTCACACCGTTGGCCAAGCAGACAGATGTGGCATAGGTATGCCTGGCCATGTGTGTTTTCAGCCTCTTGGTAATTCCACATAAATCAGCGACTTCCTTCAAATAAGCATTCATTTTTTGATTACTCGGAACAGGAAATAATTTGCCACTCTTTATACAATCAGGATGGTTCCGGTATTTCTCAATCAACTTGACAGGCAGAGGAAGCAAGGGGATATTACACATGTTTTTGGTCTTTTGCCGGGCTTTTCGGATCCACATCTCTCCATGTTGTCCCCGGACAAGATGTTCTTCGGATAATTGTGACACATCGCTGAAAGCCAAGCCTGTAAAAATGCAAAAAGCAAAGACATCCCTGATCTGTTCTATACGGGGGATCGTAATTTCTTTAGCTACAATCGTCTGTATCTCTTCCATCGTCAGAAATTCGGGATGAGTTTCTTCGTGTTTGAATTTTGTACCCACAAACGGACTTTTCTTAATCCAGTCGTTCTCTAAGGCTATGCGGATTATTTTTTTAACATTCTTCAAACGGGTAATGGTTGCATTTTGTGCACAGCCCTTTTCTACCTTCAGGAATACTTCAAAATCCTGAATAAAAGACGGGGTAATTTCATTTAAACGGATATCGGAAATTTTATACATCTTCTGCATAAATTCCCCCAGATAACGGGCCGTCGTTTCATAACGCTGTACTGTTTTGTCCACAAAATCCTTACCGATAAGCTGTTTACATTGGGCATTATGTTCTGAAAACAGTTGCAGGAGAGTCTTCTGACTTTCGTCATGACCATTGTAAATACTTCTGATCCGGTCGGCCGTGATAGTCTTTCCGCTCTCTTCCAGCTCCCGGTAGATTTGGTACAACTTTGCCCGGATAGAATCAATATAGCAGTTTAGTTCTTCGACCATACGTCCTTTTCCCTTGCCACATTCCTTTGCCTGATTCCATTGCTCTGCCGGAATGCTGCGTTTAATCAGGATATCACACATCCTGCGGTCGACAGTAATACGCATACAAATCGGAGCTTCCCCGTTTTTCAATAGTTTCCCTTTCCGAAGAAAGAACAGAACTTTAAATGTTTTTCTTACCATTTTACATAGATTTTCAGGTTACAAACTTACTTGTTCCCTTTCAGATTAAAACCATGCAAAACACAGTGAATCAGTACATAAAAACCAGATTAGTGGGACTTTTTTCGTGGGATCAAAAGTCCCACGATTTAGCCACGGAAAAGGTGCATTAAATCGCTCTTTTTTACATTTTGACTTGAAATAAAAAACCCTGAAACTCAGTGAATTTCAGGGACTTGCTTCGTTTTTACAAATTTCTCCGTGATCCGCCCGGGGCTCGAACCCGGGACCCCAACATTAAAAGTGTTGTGCTCTACCAGCTGAGCTAGCGAATCCCTTTGTTTGCGGGTGCAAAGATAAGGTGATTTATGGATTCTGCAAATTTATTGCCGTATTTTATTTCTCTTTTTTTATGCTGTCGGGAAAGCGCGGAAAAGAACCGGGAAAAGCAGTGGCTACGGGCTTGTTTCGTCTGCTGAAAAAGAGAGGGTTTCGATTTGTCCGAGGCGCTCCCGGAGGCGCTCTGCGTATTTCCGGCGAACAGAGAGGTGCATCTCGCATACCGTTTCGAAGGTGCGGGACAATACCGTGGGCGCTTCCTCCTTGACTACTTTCATCACATCGTTCATCACCGGATAGCCGAAACGGATGTGCAAGACCTCCTCCACCGTCTTCTCTACAATCACCGCAGCCGCCAAAGCATCGGCCGTAGCCGCCCGGTATGCATGGATCAGGCCCGGAACGCCCAATTTGGTGCCTCCGAAATAGCGCACCACCACCACCAGTACATCGGTAACATCGTAAGAAAGCAGCTGCCCCAGGATCGGTTTCCCGGCAGACGAAGAGGGTTCTCCGTCGTCATTGGCGCGGAATCTTTTTTTATCCGCGCCGAGCATGTAGGCATAACAGTGATGGCGGGCATCGTAGTATTCCGTCCGGAGAGCGGCCAAAATCTCCCGGATAGACTCCTCATCGGAAACCGGATAGGCAAAAGCCATAAATTTGCTCCCTTTCTCCTTGTATACACCTTCCGAAGCACTCTCTATGGTCCGGTAAAGATCCTCCACGCTAAGCGTCTGTTTAAATGATGTGATTTTCGGTTTTTTGCACCTCTTTCCGGCGAGCAGGAGGTACTACTTTCTGCTGTACAGCAGCGTATGGATCTCTTCCACCTGCATACGGAACGATTTGTCCGTATCCAGCAGGTCCGATACTGCTTTGCAGGCATAGATCACTGTTGCATGGTCCCGGTTCCCGATCTGTTTCCCGATAGAGGCCAGCGAAGCATTGGTATGATTTTTACAGAAATACATCGCCAACTGCCGGGCCTGCACAATTTCGCGCTTGCGGTTCTTGGAGTGCAACAGCTCCGGTGTTACGTGAAAATAGTTGCAGAGCACTTTCTGTATCCTGTCCACTGTCAGTTGCTCTTCCGGCTGTCTGGTTACCATCTTGCCCAGTATTTCCCGCACCAGATCCGTCGTCAGATCCTTTTTATTAAAAGTGGCCTGCGCCAACAGCGAAATCATCGCTCCTTCCAATTCGCGTACATTGCTGTCTGCGTATTTGCAGATGTCATCGATCACCTCTTTCGAAAATTGGAGGCCGTCCTTCTGTGCCTTGTATTTGACGATCTCCCGGCGCGTTTCGTAATCCGGCGCTTTGATCTCGGCGGACAACCCCCACCGGAAACGCGACAAGAGGCGCTCCTCGATGCCGCTCAACTCCGCCGGAGCCTTGTCGCAGGTCAGGATCAGTTGCTTTCCGAGTTGCTGCAGGTGATTGAAAATGTGGAACAGGGTATTCTGTGTGCCTGTTTTGCCGGCCAACTCGTGAATATCGTCCAGGATCAAAACATCGATCAATTGGTAAAAATGGAGAAAATCGTTGATCTCGTTTTTCCGTACCGCTTCTGTGAATTGGGTCTGGAACAGATTGGTAGAGACATACAGCACCACCTTCTCCGGAAAATCTTCTTTGACTTTGTGGCCGATGGCCTGCGCCAGATGCGTTTTACCCAACCCGGAACCGCCGTAGATCAACAACGGATTGAATGCGGTTTTGCCCGGATTGCCGGCGATGGCCAATCCGGCCGAACGGGCCAGTTGGTTGCAGGCGCCCTCCACAAAGCTTTCCAAAGTATAGGCCGGATTCAACTGGGAGTGTATCTGTATTTTGCTGACAACCGGTTCAAAAGGGTTGTGAAGCCCGCTTACTCCCCCCTTCACCGCATCGATCACATTCACACCGGCCTTCCGCTCCTGATCGGACGGAAAAGTAACCGCAACAGGCTTTTTCGGTTGGCTCTCCACCACCACCGAATACTCCAACTTCGCTTTCGGACCAATCACCGATTGCAACGAACTCTTCAGAATGCCGATAAAGTGCTCCTCCAAATATTCGTATACATAGTTGCTGCCGACCTGGATGGTTAAAACATGGTTTTTGTATTTTAACGGACGGATCGGTTCAAACCACGTCCGAAATGTTTTCGGAGGCAGTTGTTCCCGAATCAGTGCTAAGCACTTCGTCCAAATAACCATACAATCTTTTTCCATGATCAAACCAAATCCATCTCTGTTTGAGAACGCTAAATTCTGAAAAAAAAGCGTAGAAAAAAAACCGAAATAATTTGATTTTCTCTAAAAAACGCTTACCGGTTATTTATCAGCATATTATAAACAAGTGACTGATTAACAAGATCTTTTGGAGCATCTTCCGGGTTTTATAGCTCTCCCTTCTCCTCTACCCTTCCGACGTGATAACTTTTATTAAGATTCAAAAAACGATCTGTTTAANNATCGGTGAAATTTATCATAATAGTATAATTTCTGTCTATAACCATCGCTCCTTGATTTCGCTTTTTAACAGAACTATTTAGAAGTAATCTAATTATTGTTTCGAGGCATTTTAACAATATATGCATTTTCAAAAATCTCTTTAACATTCATTAACTCCCTCTCCGCCTGCTGCAGTTTTTTGTACTCTCCGGCTACATACAAGAAGCGATCCCTATCTCTGACTTCCCTTAGATCCGGGTGTTTTTTAAAAACACCGGAAGAACGGGGCAGCGGTTTTTCGGATTCGTAAAAAACAACCGAGTAGTACTCTTTGTCGTTTTTAGAGCCTCCGAAATCAAAAACGGAAAACCGGATGTATTTCCGGGGATTGGCTTGAAAATCGGCCAACAGTTGATCTAAGTTGTTCCCGGCCGATTCCAGGGCATAGTAAAGTTCCTGGTTGTTGACAAATTCCCCTAATGTACCCGTACCCGTATTGATCTTCCGGACAACGGTATCTACTTCCGTCAGTATCCCGTCCAATTTGTCCAGCATCGCCTTCAGGTCGGCCGCCCGCAACGAATCGCTTATTTCCGAAATATTCGACAACCCTTGCGAGATGTGGTCGTTGCTGTTCCGGAGCGTAGCCGTCACACTGTGCAGGTTTTCGATCACGGAAGCGATCCGCTCCGCCTGCCCGGTGATCAACTGATCCAGTTTTCCGGAGGCGTGCTCCACATTTTCCAAGGTATTCCGGACCCCTTTCAGGCTACTCTCGATATTTCCTTTGGTTTCCGCATTCAGTACTCCTTGCAGGGAGGACATCAGCGTGTCCAACGAGGAAAAAAGCCCCTCCGCCTTGCGTTTGATCGGCGCCACCTGCTTGTTCACCTGTTCCATCAACCCCAACTCCACGGCGCTGGCCAGCGTATCCCCGCTCTCGGCATAAAATTCCGACTCGCCCGGCACCAGGTTGATCGCCTTGGACCCCATCAGGTCGGTACTCTGGATCACCGCTTTGGAATCTTTCGGGACCTTCAGCTCTTTCCCGACCGTAAACTGTACAAGGACGCGGTCGTATTTTTTTCCGATGAACCGGATGGAGCTGACCTGTCCGACATGGTAACCGCGGTACTCCACGCTGCCGGACACTTTCAAACCGTCTACCCGGTCGTATATGCCGTAAAAAACTGTGCTGCGATCGAACAGTGAACTGGCTTTCAGGAAATTGATCCCCCAGATCAATACAACGACGGCAACAAGTGCCGTTATCGCCAATTTTACCTCTTTTTTCAGTTGCATAGAGCGTTATTTCAATTTTTCTTCCAATTTACGAGCCTCTGCCACCGGTATGACATCTCCTTTGTATACGGCGATGAGAAAGCATCCCGGATTGACTTTACGTATTTCGTTCAATTTCAGTTTGGCTTCGTCAAAAGTGGTACACTCACCGGTATAGTACCGGTAGCGCTCACCACTGTGTAATTCCTGTACCGGAGCTACGGAACAAAGTGCTTCTGTTTTCTCGACCCGTTTGGAAGCCGAGGCGACCTGAACGGCAAAAAAGAGTTCGCTGTCCGGCCCCGGTTTTTTTTCCGTTTCCGGGAGTTCCGGAGTTTTCTGAGGCGCCGGCGCTTCCGGCTCGCCGACCGACAACAGGCGGCTGTTCCGTTCCACCCGCTCTTTGTATTGCTTGAAAGCGTGTGCCACCGATGCTGCGATCTTCTCCCGGTTCGCCTTTCCATTCAGATAACGCTCCTCCTCTTCGTTCGAGATAAACCCCACTTCTAAAAGTACCGAAGGCATGGCTACGTCTTTTAACACCAGATAACCGGCCTGATCCACTCCCCGATCTCTCCATTTCGTCTCGGAAATCAGCTCTTTTTGAACGAATCCGGCAAAATCGAGGCTGTTATTCAGGTACAGGTTCTGCAACAATGAGAAGAGAATGTAGGACTCCGGCTTTGTGGGATCAAAGCCATCGTATTTCAAGGAATAATCTTCTTCGTATTTGATCACGGCGTTCTCCTTCATGGCCACAGCCAGATTTTCGGCCGATTTGCCAAGCCCAAGGACGTATGTATTGACCCCGTGAGCGTCTCTGTTCTCGTTGGAATTGATGTGTATGGATATAAACAGATCCGCTTTGTTCTTATTGGCAACGGCCCCCCGTTTGTCCAAATCGATGAAAACATCTTTGTCCCGTGTATAAATGACTTTTACCCCGGGATTCTGTTCCCGGATCAATTTGCCCAACCGGAGTGAGATATCCAGTACCAGATCTTTTTCGTACAGTTTCAGTTTGCGGCCGACAGCCCCGGGATCTTTTCCCCCGTGTCCGGGATCTATGCAAACACAGGTGATCTTTCCGGCTGTTTCCTTGCCCGTAACAGGATATATCCACAACAGCGCCCAGCAGACAAAAACAATCCGTTTCATTCCACACCGGTTTATCATGGTATTTAAAACTTTTTTAAAAGAATAATTCGTGTTAACACTCAATTATTTCTTACATTTGCCCCGGAAACCGTGAGTTGGCAGGGGAAATCGTCCATACAAAAGTAATACAATAAATTGCAAATTAAGGGAAATATATACTTTATTGTCTTTTGCGTCGTTTTTACGATGATATTCCTCTCCGGCAGGGACTCTTTCGGGCAAGAAAAAGCGGATTCACTCGTTCTGCTGCGCCCCGGAAGGCTGTTCGCCGATACCCTTGTCCCTTCCCCGGAACCGGTCCCGGCAGATACGGTCGCCACTGATTCTATTGCCGGGGACACCCTGGCGCCCAAGCCGCTTTTTGATGACATCATCACGTATACCGCTACGGACTCTGTCCGGTTTTCCATAGATATCAAAAAAGTCTTCCTGTTCGGGAAAGCCAAAGTGCAATATTTGACCACTGAACTGGAGGCGGACTACATTGAGTTGGACATGGGCCTGAAACAGGCGTTTGCATCCGGTGTGCCGGACAGTACGGGAAAACAGAACGGAACGCCTCTCTTTAAGGACGGCGGCCAGGAGTTCGAGAGCAAGGAGTTGCGGTACAATTTTGAGACGGGGAAAGGGTTTGTCAAGGATATCATTACCCAGGAGGGAGAGGGGTACATACAGGGAAGACTGACCAAAAAGGTGTCCGATTCGGTCTATTACGTTAAAAACGGCTTTTACACGACCTGCGACCTGCACGACCACCCTCATTACGGCATCCGGATGCTGAAAGCTAAAATGATCCGGAACCGGAAGGTGGTGACGGAGGTTGCTTACCTGACCATTGCCGACGTTCCCCTGCCCATCGGCATCCCGTTCGGTTTTTTTCCCATCACCACCAAGGGGACTTCCGGGGTGATCATGCCGACTTACGGGGAGGAGCGGATGCGGGGGTTCAATCTCCGGAACGGGGGATACTACTGGGCGATCAGCGACTATATCGATCTCTCCCTGACCGGCGACATTTACACCAACGGATCGTGGGGGGGCAATTTGATCACGAATTACCGGAAAAGGTACAAGTATAACGGGAACCTGAACTTTACGATCAGTAAAAGTCATGTCAGTGAAAAGGGGTTGCCTGACTATCACGAATCCAGCGACTGGGCTATCCGCCTGACCCACCAGCAGGACCCTAAAGCCGACCCTTACAGCACTCTGTCGGCATCGGTGGATATGTCTTCCGCCAGCAACAACTATTACAACTCTACGAACATCAACGACATTTCCAATCAGCGGAAGCAATCCAGTATCTCCTGGAGCAAAAAATGGCCGGGCAAACCGTTCAGCCTGACGGCTGCTTTCAACCACAGCCAAAACTCCCGCGATACCACTATCGCCCTGACTTTTCCCAACCTGACCTTTCAGGTCAACCAATTCTATCCGTTGCGGAAAAAGAATAAAACGTCGGACCTGCGCTGGTATGACAATATCTCTACTTCTTACCGGATGGCGGCGAGGAATAGCATCAATACCAAAGAGTACCTGCTTTTTAAATCTTCGTTGGGTAAAGATTGGCAGAACGGGTTTCAACACGCGATCCCGCTCAGTACCAGTATTAAATTGACCAAAGACATTTCACTGAACCCGTCGCTGAACTACACGGGGGTTCTCTACCTGCACTCTATCGAGAAAAGTTGGGTGACGGATGCCAATCTGGCGGCCGGCGGGTATGTAAAGAAAGATACGTTGCGCGGGCTGAATTATGCTCACAATTATACCGGCAGCGTATCGCTGTCCTACAACCCGACCGTATACGGGATGTTCCAGTTCCAACCGGAGTGCAAGGTTTACGCCATCCGGCATGTGATCCGCCCCAGCGTCTCTGTTTCCTATACCCCAAAAATGGGTGTAAAGCGGGAGAAATACTACAAGACGTACCGGAACGGCGCCGGCAATGAGGTGGAGTATTCCATTTACGAGGACGGTATTTTCGGCACGCCGTCCGGTACGTTGAAATCGTCGGGCAATGTCAGCCTGAGTTTGGACAACAATGTGGAGATGAAGCTGCGCAACGACAGGGATACTACCGGGACGGAGGAGTTCAGGAAGGTGAAGTTGCTGGAGAGTTTCCGGATCTCCACGAGTTACAATATCACGGCCGATTCGCTCAATTGGAGCGATATCCGCCTGTCGGCCCGGACCCGTATTTTTAATGAAAAGGTAAACATCGATGTCAGCGGTACCCTGGATCCGTACGCGGTCAATATCAACGGCGCAAAGATCAACAGATACCACGGGGGGCTGGGCCGCCTGAAAAGCGTATCGGCCTCCACCGGTTTTCAGTTCTCTTCCGATAAAGGGAAGAACCGGGAGGAAAAGAACGACTTGGTCGGGGGGTTTTACGACCGGTATATTGATTTTGATGTGCCCTGGTCTATCAATGTGGATTATAACCTGAGTTATTCCAAAAGCTGGAGCAGGGACCCTGCGGAGGGGGCCACGAAGGCAAGAACGACGAGCACGATCAGTCAGATGCTGCGGGTAAACGGAAACCTCTCCCTGACCCCGAAGTGGCAATTTGGGTTCAGCACCGGGTACGATTTTGATAATAAGGAGATCACTGCTACCAGTTTCAACATCTCCCGCGACCTGCACTGCTGGGACATGACTTTCTCCTGTATTCCCTTCGGCGCCCACCAATCGTACAATTTCCAGATCAATGTGCGTTCCAGCCTGCTGAAGGACTTGAAACTGACGAAAAGGGAGTCCTGGTACGACACCGGAAATTTCTACCAATAAGCCATTCCGGGAAGTGGTTATGCGTTCCCGCGCTGCCGGACGGCTTCGAAGAGCATTACGGCGGCGGCGGCGGAGACATTCAGGGACCCGATCTCTCCTTTCAACGGGATCCGCACCTGTGCGTTGGCGATGCTCAGCAATCCTTCCTCGATCCCTGTCTCTTCCGATCCCAGGATGATGGCGAGTGAGGTGGCCATCTCCACTTCCGTATAGAGTTTTTCCGATTTTTCCGAGGCGGCGATTACCTGCATTTTGCGGTTGAATTTCAATTCGCGCACCAATTTTTTCAGGTTCTGCACGCGGCACACGGGAACATGGTACAAGGCTCCCGCCGAGGTTTTGATGGCATCTGAGGAGATTTTGGCCGAGTTCTTGTTCGGAATCACCACGGCGTGTACTCCTGCACACTCCGCACTCCGGACGATGGCCCCGAAGTTCCGGACGTCGGTGATCCGGTCCAGGATCAGCACCAAGGGCATCTCTCCTTTTGCTTCTGTTTCGTCCAGCACCTCTTCGATTTCGCGGTACGGGACCGGTGCGATCTCTGCCAGCACTCCCTGGTGGTTGCGGTCGGCTACGGGCCGGAACAACTCATCCGGTACGTATTGGAAGGGGATCTCCCGCTCTTTCATCAAGGCGAACAGGGTGTGGAACAGTTCCCCCCGGATCCCTTTTTTCAACATTACTTTGTCGATCTCTTTCTCTTGCTGGATCGCTTCTATTACGGCCCGGATGCCGAAGATATACTCTTGTTTGTATTTTGCCATATTGCGTTATTTTTTTATCTCTTCCCATTGTAACTGTGCTGCTTCCCATTCTGCCAACAGCCGTTCCTGCTCCTCTTTCTGTTCGCGGTACCGCAGGTACAGCTCTTCGTCTCCTTCTCCGGCCGCGAGTATCTCTACGGTTTTCCCGATCTCTTGCTCTATCCGGGCGATTTCCTGTTCGGCCCGCTCTACCCGTTGCTCCGCTTTTCGGATCTCCCGGCTCAGCTGCTTCTGTTCTTCGTATGAGAGGCGGTTCTCTGTTTTCGGCGACTCCCGGAGGGGTTCCGGTTGGGATGTTCCTTTTTTCCACTTCTCGTACTCTGTGAAACAGGCGACTTTTCGGGCGGCCAGAAATTCGTCGATGCCGCCCAGGTGTTCTTTGACTTTGCGGCCGGCAAACTCGTATACTTTTTCCGCCAGGCCGGTCAAAAAGGCCCGGTCGTGTGAAACTACGATCACGATCCCTTCAAAATTCCGCAGCGCTTCCTTTAAGATATCTTTGGTCCGCATGTCGAGGTGGTTGGTCGGCTCGTCGAGGATCAGCACGTTGTAGGGTTCCAACAGCAGCCGGACCATGGCCAAGCGGGTGCGTTCCCCGCCCGACAGTACGGATACCCGCTTGTCTACATCTTCTCCCGAAAAGAGGAAGGCGCCCAACAGGTCGCGGATCTTTTTCCGGATCTCTCCCACCGCTACGCGGTCTACGGTTTCCAGCACGCTGAGGGAGGGGTCCAGCAGATCGGCCTGGTTTTGCGCAAAATAGCCTATGTGGACGTTGTGGCCTGTTTTGAGGTTTCCCTGGTAGGAGATTTCGTTCATGATCATCTTTACGAGGGTCGATTTTCCTTCGCCGTTTTTGCCCACAAAGGCGACTTTTTCTCCCCGGAGGATGTCGATATCTACGTCGTCCAGTACGTTTAGGGAGCCGTAGGATTTGTGCAGGCCGCGCCCGGAGACGACGATCTCGCCGGAGCGGACGGCGGGTTGGAAGCGGATGTGGATGCGCGATGCATCTTCTTGTTCTACTTCGATCCGCTCTATTTTTTCCAATTGTTTGATCCGGGACTGTACCTGGACGGCTTTGGTGGCTTTGTAGCGGAAGCGTTCGATAAAATCTTCCGTATCTTTGATCTGTTTCTGCTGGTTTTCGTATGCCCGCAACTGTTGTTCTATCCGCTCCTTCCGCAATTCTGTGAAGCGGGTGTAGGAGACTTTGTAGTCGTATATTTTTCCCAGTGATATTTCGACGGTGCGGGTGGTGACGTTGTCGAGGAAAGCCCGGTCGTGGGATACCAGCACGACTGCTCCCGGGTAGTTTTGCAGGAAGGATTCCAGCCAGGTGATGGATTCGATGTCGAGGTGGTTGGTGGGTTCGTCGAGCAAAAAGATGTCCGGTTTGGCCAGCAGGATCTTGGCCAGTTCGATGCGCATCCGCCAACCGCCGCTGAACTCTTCGCATTTGCGTTCCAGGTCGGTCCGGGTAAATCCCAGTCCTTTCAGCACTACCTCGACTTCTGCCGTGATGTTCCCTTCGCCCCGCAAGGATAATTGTTCGTTTTTTTCTGTGATGCGTTCCAACAGGCGGCTGTATGCTTCCGATTCGTAGTCTTCCCGCTCCGCGAGTTCGGCGTTCATCTGTTCTACTTCTTCCCGCAGGGCGAAGAGTTCCGCAAAGGCTTTTTCGGCTTCTTTCCGGACGGTGTTGCCGTCTTTGTAGAGCATGGTCTGGGGCAGGTAACCGACCCGCAGACCGGCGACGGAGGAGATCTCCCCTTCTGTCGGCTTTTGTAGGCCGGCCAGCATTTTCAGGAGGGTGGATTTGCCGGCCCCGTTTTTGCCTGTCAGGCCGATCCGATCTTTTTTGTTGATCAGGAAGGAGACGGCATCCAGGAGGTAGAAATCTCCGAAGATGACACTTATGCGATTTATTGAGATCATAAGCGAAACTGCTTTTAAACTGCCGCGCGAAGATACAATAAACCTGCCGTTTGTCATGTTTTTTATCTCAAAAATACTGTTATATTTGCAAAATGCAGAGTATTCATTATCTATAAACACTTATCATTATGCCCAAAGGAGTATACAAATTACCGCATGTAAGCAATGAGCCCGTTAAAGGTTACGCGCCGGGTTCTCCCGAACGAAAAGAGTTGAAAGCTGCGTTGGCGGCGGTTAAAAAGAGCGTGGCGGATCTCCCGATGATCATTGGCGGGAAGGAGGTGCGGACCGGCAAGTTGGTGGAGATGCGCCCCCCGCACGAACGGAAGCATTTGTTGGGACATTATCACCAGGGTGATGCCACGCATGTGCAGATGGCTGTGGAGGCGGCCCTGAAGGCTAAGCCGGCCTGGGAAAGGATGCATTGGGAGAGCCGGGCCGCTATTTTCCTGAAGGCGGCGGAGTTGATTGCCGGGCCGTACCGGCAGCAGATGAATGCGGTGACTATGTTGGGGCAGTCTAAGAACGCTTTCCAGGCGGAGATTGATTGTGTGTGTGAGTTGGCGGATTTTTACCGGTTCAATGTGAAGAATATGTATGAGATTTACGGGATGCAGCCTAATTCGGCGCCGGGTATCTGGAACCGCCAGGTGTGGCGACCGCTGGAGGGGTTTGTTTTTGCCCTGACGCCGTTTAATTTTACTTCTATTGCCGGTAATTTGCCGGGTGCGCCGGCGCTGATGGGCAATGTGTGTGTGTGGAAGCCGTCTAAAACGGCTGTTTATTCCGCCCACCTGATCATGCAGATTTTGCAGGAGGCCGGATTGCCGGACGGGGTGATCAATTTGGTGTATTGTTCGGGGCCGGCGGCTTCTGATGTGTTGTTGAAGAGCAAGGAGTTCGCCGGTATTCATTTTACGGGTTCTACGGGGGTGTTTAACAGTATTTGGAGTACTATTGTACAAAATATCGGCCATTACCGTACGTATCCCCGCATTGTGGGCGAGACCGGAGGGAAGGATTATATTTTCGCGGACCCGACGGCCCCGGCTAAACAGGTGGCGACTGCGATGGTGCGCGGGGCTTTTGAGTATCAGGGACAGAAGTGTTCTGCGGCTTCCCGCGCTTATGTTCCTTCTAATCTTTGGCCGGATGTGCTGAGGTTTATGGAGGCGGACCTGAAGGCGATTCAGGTTGGGGGTGTGGAGGATTTCAGGAATTTTGTGAATGCTGTGATCGATGAGGATTCTTTTGATAAACTGGCGGGGGCGATCGATCGGGCGAAGGCTTCGCCGGATGCGGAGGTGGTGCTGGGGGGAAGGTATGATAAGTCGAAGGGGTTTTTTGTTTATCCGACGGTTATTTTGGCGAAGAGGCCGGATTATGATACGATGCTGGAGGAGTTGTTCGGGCCGGTGCTGACTGTTTATGTGTATGATGAGGGTAAGGTGGATGAGACGTTGGATGTGTTGGATAGGAGTTCTACGTATGCTTTGACGGGGGCTATTTTTTCGCAGGACCGGGCGAGGATTGAGCGGATGACGGAGCGTTTGACGCATACTGCCGGGAATTTTTATATTAATGATAAGCCGACCGGTGCTGTGGTGGATCAGCAGCCTTTTGGCGGCGGACGGGCTTCGGGGACGAATGATAAGGCGGGTTCTGTTATTAATTTGTTGCGTTGGGTGTCTCCGCAGACTATTAAGGAGACTTTTGTTCCGGCTACGAGTTATATGTATCCGAATTTTTTGGAGGAGTAGGGGTTTGAGGAGCTGCTTGTTTACAGGAGGCTGTCTAAAATTGGACAGCCTCTTTTTTTATTCTCAAGAAGTGTTCATGAAGCAGATGAGTGTTTTTTGGACATCTTCTTTTTACCGTCGCTCCAGCCTGTTGCTTTCCAAAAGCAGTCTTCACGGCGGTTTTCTAAGCTCCGGCTTTCGCTGGTATCCGCAACCTCCTCAGTCGCGTTGCTCCTTCGTCGAGCAGGGCGGATTCCGGGCGCTTAGCCGGAGCAAGTAAACGATTCGCCGTTCCGATCCACGCTTTTGGAAAGCAACGGGCCTGCGCTTGTGGGTATGGGTTGCAGTTGTCAGGGGAGGGTGTTTGAGAGGGCTTCGAGACGGGGGGATGCGTAGCCGCTTTGGTTGTGGATGGCGTAGATTTGTATCTGTATTTTTTTCTGGTTTGTCGGTTCGCCGAAGCGTGCGCGGAATGTTTCGGTGATGTCGGCGGTTTGGCTGCCTTCCGGGATGGTGCCGGCCTGGAAGAGGCGTTTGGTGTTGGTGGTTTGCCCGGCGTTTAGGGGGGTGGCCCGGATGATGATGGTGTGGCCCGCCGGGACGGGTTCCGCCAGTTCAACGGTTATGGTGTCGGTGGTGAGGCTGATCTGCCTGATGTGCGGGGCGGGTTGGGGAAATTCCGGGACGGGTTCGTGCAGTTCGACGGGGGTGTCGAGCAGGGAGAGGTTGATGTTGCATTTGAGGTAGAGGTTCCAGCCGTTTACTTTTTGGGAGACGCCGAAGCGATGGGGGTTTGCGGAGGCTTCGCGGGCGGTTTGGTTCCATTGGTTGCGCTGTTGGTCGGTGAGGGCCGCCCATTTGCTTGTGTAGTGGATGAATTTTTTTCGGGTGGCTTTCTGGGGGGCGGTGTTGGCGTTTTTCGGGTTTGTTTTTTTGTGAACGATTAATTGACCGGAGCGGTTGGATACGGTCAATTCGCCGAAGGTTCCGGAGAGATTTTCAAACAGTTCGTTGGGTTTTGCTTTCATCACGGTGTATTTTTCTTATTGTGGTTGTATGGAACCCTTTGTATAAACATACTTTTGGGCACTTGTTTGCAGGCGGGTTTTATACGTTGGGTTTTGCTTGTTCTGCCTATGGAACACGCACGGAACACGCACGGAACACACACGGAACACGTACGGAACACGTACAGGTATTATTAGGCGGGGGTATTTTTCCGGTTTGAAAGGTTGTACATGATGTAGTTGTCTGCGAGGATTTTACGGATGTCCTGCAGGCGGTAGTAGAGTTTGTTGCCGATGCGTGAGAAGGGCAGTATGCCTCTGTCGCGGATGTCTTGCAGGGTGCGGAGCGACAGGTGCAGGAGTTGCATGACGTATTGTCCGTCTACCCACTCTTCGAGCGGTGTGTGTTCGATTGCCTGCCGGTGTTGTGTTTGCAGCAAGGTTTCTATTTTTTGGTATCGGAATATGATTACTTTCAACACATCGTTTAATGTGATTTTGCCGGATACGATGCCGATTTCACGCAGCGTATCTTCGAACAGGTTTGAATTTTGTTCCTGTTGGCCTGGTGTTTTATCGGAGAACATGGTTTGTAATTTTTTTGTTGTTTTCCGGGAATGCCGGTGTGATACAATTTACGGGTTTGTTTTTGTTTTCAGAAGGGGGAAGGGTGTTTTTTTCGGTCGAATGATTGGGGGAGCCTTTTCTTCTGCGGGTACCGAGGTAATCATGTATGTTTCTTTTAATCCGGGAAAATGTCTGTCTAAGTTTTTGTAGAAATATTCGCGGTTTCCTTCTCTTAACGTAAGTCCCATGCCGAAGCAGAGGATGCCGTAAACTTTTGCGTTTATACAGGCCGCTAAGATAGCTGAAATATTTTCTTCAGTGTCGTTGATGAAGGGTAAAATGGGAGATAACCAGACGATGGTGGGGATGCGGTTGTTGTTTAATGTGCCGGATACTTTTTGGTAGTGCATGTCTGTTTCTGTTTTCGTTTTTGCCGCAGGAATAAGCCTACGCCTAAATATAAGGTTGAAGTGATGATGCCTGCAACCGGTGAAATCAAAATTTCTTTTCCCGTAACGATTGCGATGTGTTCATCCATTATTAAATGGTTTATCACGGAGTCTTCAACCG
This sequence comes from Odoribacter sp. UBA944, assembly GCA_002293375.1. GTDB lineage: Bacteria > Bacteroidota > Bacteroidia > Bacteroidales > Marinifilaceae > UBA944. The sequence goes on along the minus strand of DBDA01000015.1, from coordinate 998 downwards.
TGTGAAGGATGACGACCGGCCAAAGTGATTTTGTAAGCCGGAAGATTTCAATAAACATGATTGTCCAACAAATCATGGAAGCAATTGCTACCAGAGCGAATGCAAGCCGTCCGACAGGTAAAATCCGGTACATGTCCGCTTCGGGCAAAAAATGCAAATAGTAGGGTAAGTGCCAAACGCCCCAGATTCCGCCGACAATGAGGTAGAGCCAAACGTCTTTCACCTTTTCTTTGAGTAGTTTGGTGGTCAGATAGCCTCGCCAGACAGATTCTTCAAAGATGTTTTTGATGAAGTTTGGCAGCAGTGTGGTCATAAATCCGGTCAGGTAAACGCCTGTTTTGAAGTTTGCGAAGTCAATCCACCCGAAGATTTTTCCGAGTAAAAGTACGATGGCTGTTACCAAAGGATAAATCAATACCGCGATGGCGTACCATTTTAAATTTCCTTTGAAGTTGGGACTGATTCCTGCGTCTTTCCAGCCGTCGCCTGCAAAGAAGCGAAGTAGAATGACTGTCAATAGGGGGAAAACTAACCAAATTCCCATTCCCAGAGATTCGCCTTCGGGTTGTTGTACGGCAAGTTTGTCAATGAAAAGGCCGAGCCAACCGCAAGTAATGGCTACTATGGAAAAAATGATGATGTTTCTGATGGTTTTGTTCATTTCTTTGATGTTATTTGACGGCTTTTAATGCGTCAATATCCGCATTTGAAATATACGCCATGTTTCGCTTGATTTTTTCAACACTCCAGTTCCACCATTTAAGGTTCAGTAAAAAGTCGATTGTTTGGGCGTCAAAGCGTTTTCGGATTTCGTCTCACAATCCCACTTCTGCGGGTACCGAGGTAATCATTGTAATTATCAATGTATTACAAAATTATCCGGCATAGACGTTTTTCTCCATTTTTGTGATTTTCAGCCATTTGTGTTGTTTTTTCAAGAAACTTCGCAAATGTGGCCTGTCTCATGGGCCAATGGTTGCTGTTTTTTACCTCGGCGT
>DBDA01000037.1:15863-22695 GCA_002293375.1 Odoribacter sp. UBA944 | reverse complement strand
CCGTCCCAAAAATTGCTGTTTTCATCCGCTAAATACTGATACGTGTACGTTTTCGGCACATATTTTACCTCATTGAGTTTTACAAACTGCCCCTGCGGAGTAACCTGATACTCGGTGTCAATCCGTTGTCCGTAAAAGGAAGACGCCTGATTATCCCACGGAATGGGCGTTGTCTGGGTAGGTTTGATGCGGTACGTCGTCACTTTCATGTTTTCGTCCAGTTTCCATTGCATCACATGCACATTGTTCTTTGCCCCGGAATGATAGCCATATAGATTTACTTCCAGTGCGTCTATAAACGCTCCCTCCGGAGAAATTGTGACCAGAACCGTTTTGGAAATATCCCCCATACCGGTGAATACACCTCCAATCCAATAATTTCCATTGGTTGGATTAAACCGGCGATACAAAGATTCAAATTGATACTCATTCGGAATAGATTGAGTTAACTGCAAATCAGTGTACATGTTGGAAGTAACTGGGCTGTTTATTGCTTCTGTATAGAAGTGTGCTGATTTTTTAGGAGCCAATCTTCCATCCCGTTTAATACCACTGTAAGGCAAAGGAGTTATACTTCCGGATAAATAGCGAAATGACTGTTCAAATGTTGTCTGAGTGAATGCATTTGTAGCAACAATCAGAAAAAAACCGAGAAATAGAATTCGTATCTTCATAGCTTTAAGTTTATTGTTTATTCGGTTGTTGGATTGTACCCGTTGTCGTTCCGTCGTTAGGTCGTACTTGGGTAACATCAAATCTTGTATCCTTGTAATGAATACTCTCGGTATCATAAAAACTTGGGCCATTCGGATCATAAACTAACCGATTGGTATCATTGCAACCTTTATCTACGTTCCCTGTAGCGGGTTCATAATAGGTATACTCATACAGTTTGGTTTGTGAATTATACTCTCTCCCGTTAATCACAATAAAATGATCCGTTGCTCCTTCGTTGCGTTTTAAATCAACCTCTCTATTTACCCCGACAATAATCACTTTATCTGCATCCAGATGCCTGTCGATACAGTCTATTGCATTTTTATGATCATTGACCGGATTTGTTCCGAAATGTTCCAGTGTTCTGTTAGGATAAACCCCTCTTTCCACCAAAAGTTGGTGGACGTTGGCGGAACTCCCATAACTGGTCTGGTCATGATTTTCAAGGATTTGCTTACACAAAGCCAGGCAATCCGTTACACCTCCCGATCCATATCCGGCAAATTTAGTGGTAGATTTTAAATTCTTGTTCGCTTTGGGTGTAGAAGGAGTGCTTCCACCTGTGCTGCCACTCCCTGTGCCCGGCTTTCCGCCACCACTGGACCGACACGCACCGTTGCAGGAAACAAGGCCACAGTAGCTACAACGCCCTTCATTACACGAACAAGGGGACGAATTACAGATATCGCAACACATACACCTGTACGTATCCGTATATTCGTTGTACTCCGCATGGGTTTTGCACTCGCTGCAATAAATAACTCTAACCTCACCAAGAGATTGGGCTTCACAGACAGAACATTTCCTGTCAGGCGTACAATCCGAACAACCACTCTCCTCTTCACCGGAGTCGAAACTCCGGGTTCGTATAACTTCGCTGAAATCGACNNTGTTCATCTATTCTGCTTTCATTGAACGATATATCGGCCAAAGGAACGTACTAATTCGTGTGAAATCGACCGTAGCATAAAGATCGGGATCGTAGTCGCTCTCGTGGTTGTGGGAACAACCGCTTCCGGCACACCCCTGCCGATTCGGTTTCTCCACACGAAGTTTGGTCTGCAAATACCCGTTCCGGTAAAGGAATACCTCAACAAACGTTCCGTCCAATTGGGAACAAAATACCTGCCCGGAAAAATCACTCCCGCCCAGAAAGCGAAAAGTTGCCGGGTCATACTCCCGGCTTCCGGTAAATTCGGCATCGGGAACGAGAGTCGCCACAAACATCTGTACATAGCCGCTTTTCTGAAAAGAGAGGATCAGTTTCCGACTGGCCGTAACACGCTGGGTGTAGTTTTTACCGGTTTCCGGATCATACCGGTTCATCTTTACAGATAAATCAGCACCGCTTCGGAGGGGCAGTTCCACCAAACGGGTAAACTCATTTTCAGAAACGACAGCCTCTTTCCAGTTGGGCACCAGATTCGTTGCAAAAGAGGAACGACTGTCCGGTTGTGTTTCCCGGAAAGAGAGCGACCTCAGCACGGTTGCGTTGGATTCAAAATAGTCCTGCGCTTCCCGGATCTGTAACCGTGTTTCGGAACTGTTACTATCCATGTTTTCTAAAAAACTTTGCTCACAAGAGGCATGAACAACAGCCAAAAGTAGCAAAAAAAGATAAATTAAATGGTTTCCTTTCATACAATTCTAATTTGTTTTAATAAACTATTTTCTTAAAAATGGGTAAACTATCTTTGAGACACCTCCTTTCCTTCTTGTTCCCCGCTGCCTGGTCGGTTGTCCGGAAACTGTTCCAGAAACTCCCGGGCAATCCGCTTGGCTTCCAGCGTATACGAGTTGACGATCTTCGGACGGAAATCCCGGATTAACCGGGCCTCCGCTTGCGCTTTGACGGTATCTCCACTGTTCCGGTACAACTCCAACAGGTGGTAGTGGGGCATGAGGTAAGCCGGCGTCATCCGGGAAGCCCGGAGAAAGCAACTTTCAGCCGCTTCTTCCTCCCCGTTCCGGGCTAAACACTCTCCCAGACAGCAAAGAACCTCCGGAGAGGGCCGCAAACGATTCGCCAGCCGGAGTACGGGCAGGGCTTCCTGATACCTTTCGCCATCATAAAGCCGACCGGAGCAGTATAAGATAAATTCAGGATATCCGCACAAGCGGGGGTAGAGTTGGTGCAGCTCTTCCTGTTTATCTCCCGTATGCCAGGCAGTCCGAAGCAACTGTTCAGCCCGGTAGCACAACCGAAAATCCCGGTATGCAAAACCGGTTGCAACCAACAATACCAAAAATACGCTGCATCGGATCAGCCACCCGCTCCGGACCACACAGAGCCGGTAAGACCTATTGGCAAGCAGGGCGCACAATCCGATAAAAAGAAATTTCAACGGGAACAGGGAACCCGGATAGCTGAAAAAAGCAAAAACGAGCCAGGTAACCAGAGCAGCCCGTACCATCCGGTTCTTCTTGCCGGTTTTCTGTAAGAGCAGCAACAGAATAAAAGCTAAAAAGAGCGCCAAACCTGTTACCCCCTGTTCGCAACCGATCCGGAGGTATTCATTGAATGCGTACATATTGTTACCGGCTAACCGCTTTTCGGGAATATCCGGATGCTTCTCAAAAAAGGCAGCCTGATAGTTCATGTAATGGGAAGCAAACGAACCGGCACCGTGCCCGCACAAAGGTGCCTCCTTCCACATCAGAAGTGTGCTCTTCCAAATCAGCAACCGGCCGTCAGCAGACTCCTGTTTCCAACGGTACAACAGCAAGGCTCCGCCAATCAGAAAGACAACCGCCAAAGAAAGAACCACTTTCCCCCAATGGGTTCCAAACGCTTTCCGGAGGGAAGGAGCATAGGCAACAACTCCGCCTGCAATCACACCAACCCAGGCTGCCCTTGAATCGGAGAGAAGAATGATTCCGCCCGTAAAAAGCAGGAAACCAACCAACAAGAAACGCACAAAATGCGGCAACGGTTTTCCGGAAGGAAGAAAAAGCACCAACAAGACAGCCAGAAAACCAGCCAAAGGCCCCGGATTCGCAAAACTGCCGGTAAACGGGAAAGCAGAGTGGCGGGAAGAAAAGACGCCCGCACATTGAAGCCAGGCGATTCCCGCCTCCAAAAAGGCTCCTGCAGCCAAAACAGGAAAAAGTAAGCGGAAAGGCAGGGGAGAAATGCGCAACCCAGCATATACAAAAACCAAAGCAATGCCTTCCCGGAATACAAAATTGCTCCCTTCCGGGAACTGGAAAATGAACGTACGAACAACTGCCCAAAGGAGAAACAGGCCCAAGAACAGATCCGGAAGGCGCAATCGCAACTGTTTCCGGATCCACACGCCTGTCATCCAACCAACCGCAGCAACCGACAATACAGCAAAAACAGCTAAATTTCCCCGGAAAATGGCTTCATGATGCATCAGCAGGGGGAGTATGGAAAACAACAAAACGATCAGTACAACAACTCCATAGGCAATCGCAGCAGGAGGATTTGTACGCAGCAGAAGAAAACAGCGTAGATGTGAACGATATTGTTTTATAACATCCATTGCGCGCAAAAATAGATTTTATTTTGTAAAAAATAAATGATTTTTTACAAAAATACATGACAAAAATTTCCATACATTCACATCATCTTTATATAGAGCGTTTAGCATACTTCTTGCGATAATATTTAGCCCATATTTAAATACCAAGTATGCTTTTTAATGATAATTTGTTTTATCTGATTCAGAAAAATCATAATAAACACGAACTTTTAACAGTATCATTATTCTTTCCTTATCAAGGCACATGTGATTATTTTCCCCATCTCTCCCACAAAAAAAACACCCTCCCCCTTCCGAAAGTAAAACCCATCCCATGGATTGGTTTGAAAGTATGCTGAATGAAGGCCACATTGCACCAAATGAAATCTCTTTCCAAGATGTGCAAAAAAAACTTTCTGATACAGCTGCCTAATTCCTTCCCGTTCGCTGGAATCCGAAACTCCCTCAGTTCCTTCGGTCGCCCCCTATCGGGGTAAGCGGATTCCGATCGCTCCGGGAAGAAAAGGCAACGATCGGTGTTCTCGCCAACGCTCCCGCCGGATCAACACCCCTTCGCTTTGGCAATGTTTACAGACCCATCAAGGACAAATATCGGTAAGAAATGAAAAATGTATTGTTCGTAATATTGCGAATCGAGAAACTGTTCGTATATTTGCAAACTACGAACAAGATAAAATGAATACAGGAAAAGACAAATTAACCCCGGAGCAGGAACGATTAGCGCGGTTCGCCAAAGCATTGGGGCATCCCGTTCGAGTTGCCATTCTGCAAATGCTCGCACGGCAGACCTGTTGCTACCACGGCGATATGTCGGAAATCCTGCCCGTTGCTAAAAGCACCCTGTCGCAACACCTCAAAGAGTTAAAAGAAGCGGGATTAATACAGGGAACTATCACGCCGCCGAGCGTGAAATACTGCATCCATCCCGAAAATTGGGCGTTGGCAAATCGGCTGTTCGACGACCTGTTTTTCCACATCGAAACCAACACCGAGTGCCGATGACCACGATCCGAAAAGCCATGACGGACGATATTAAGGCCATCAAACGGTTGTACCGCGAGACTATTGAGGCGATCAACAGCCGCGACTATTCACCCGAACAGATCGCCGCATGGGTAGCTCTTGGTAACGGTGATGAGGTTTGGGCACAGCGCATTGCCGGACAACATTTTATTGTGGCCGAAACAGACGGACAACTATCGGGTTTCGCAGCCTTACGCCCCGACGGATACCTGCACTCTTTCTTCGTTCACAAAGGGCTTCAGAAGCAAGGCATCGGGACGGCTATGCTCGCCGATGTGGAGACATTCGCCCGACAAAACGGCCTTAAAGAACTGACCGCCGATGTGAGCATCACCGCCCGCCCGTACTTTGAACACAAAGGATTTGAAACCCTCGGGCCGCAGACAGTTTGCATCGGCATCGAAATGACGAATTACAAAATGACAAAAAAACGATAACTACGAAACACCTCCTTTTTCATTGCAGTTGGAATTTATTATATCGTGATATGAAGATAAAAATTTTGGGTACGGGGTGCGCCAAGTGCAAAAGCCTATACGAATCAGTTAAAAAAGTAGTAGAGCGGATGGACGTCGATGTCCAACTCTCAAAAGTGGAAGAGATCACCGAAATCCTCAAGTTCGGTGTAAGGAGCACCCCCGCGTTTGTCATCGACGGGCGGATCATTTCGCAGGGCCGCCTGCCCAAAGAGAGCGAGATAGAGGGATGGCTCTCGGCTGGCAAAATTGACCTCAAAGAGATGGTCAAACAACGCTACAACGACCTCGCATTGGCTGTCGAAGGTGTGGGAAAATGCTGCTGCAATCCGCTTGCACCCGCTCCCGCCGCGAAGAAAGTGTTTACGATAATGAGTGAGGATTACAGCAAACTCAAGGGCTATGAACCCGATGCCGACCTGGGCGTGGGGTGCGGCTTGCCCACACAGTATGCCCGCATCCAACCAGGCGACACCGTGATTGATCTGGGCAGTGGCGCGGGCAACGATTGCTTTATCGCCCGTGAGGAAACGGGCGAAACAGGGCGCGTGATCGGTATCGACTTCGCTCCGCAGATGCTCGCAAAAGCACGCACTAATGCCGCCAAGAACGGTTTTACGAACGTTGAGTTCATCGGGGGCGACATCGAGGCGATGCCTTTGCCAGACGCAACCACCGACGTAGTGGTGAGCAACTGTGTGCTGAACTTGTTGCCTCGCAAAGACAGGATTTTCAAAGAGATTTACCGTGTGTTAAAGCCCGGCGGCCATTTCTGCATCTCTGACGTTGTGCTGAATGGTCATTTCCCGAAAGAATTTACCGACAATGCCGCAATGTATGCGGGTTGCATCGCAAGTGCCATCCAACGTGAGGACTACCTCGGCGAGATTGAGAAGGCCGGTTTTGCCGACATCAAAGTCGAGCGCACGAAGACCGTTCTGATCCCCGATGAGGTGCTGGCCGAACACCTCGACCCCGCCACCATCGCCAAATACAAAGCCGGAAACGTCGGCATTTACTCAATCACCGTAACCGGAAACCGCCCGAAATAAGATGGCTTGCGAAAATACAAGAGAGTGCGCCTGTCCGAAAACGACCTGCGCCAACCAC
>DBDA01000037.1:0-15847 GCA_002293375.1 Odoribacter sp. UBA944 | reverse complement strand
CTCTTTCCCGACAACGGCGGCGATAAGAGTGTCGAAAATTACTACAGGAAGTTGAAGGTTCGATTTGAATAAGAATGATTGTTCACTCTACCTTCTAATCCCGAGAAAACAATTAAAAAGTTGCAAACCATGTTCTCCGATGAAAAATTATGCAAACAAGAGCAGCGCTCATTTGAAAGTATGCTGAATGAAGGCCACATTGCACCAAGTGAAATCTCTTTCCAAGATGTGCCCAAAAAACTTTCTGATACGGCTGCCTAATTCCTTCCCGTTCGCTGGAATCCGAAACTCCCTCAGTCCCTTCGCTTTGGCAATGTTTACCGCCGAATACATTCCAACCGTCCAAACTTTGGAGTTCACTTCATATGATAATCGTGCATGAAATAGTGTGAAATTATTCCCATGTATGTTATAATATGTAAAATATTTATAAATTTGTATCCATGTTGTTCTATACATTCTCTATATGAGAAATTAAAAAGCCATATACTCAAATGTATAATGATCACGCATAATTTAAATACTTAGTCATGGAAACAACACGCATTCAATCGGGATTTGACGTAGAGCTGCAGTTCGGGGCACAATGGTTTAAATCAGCCATTGATTTATTAATAGAACAAAAAATCATAAACTTGCCTGAATACATTACAATTACCGAGGTTAAAATTTCATTTGAACCGGGATGTGATTTGGAAGTTAAAATCGGAATACTTTTCCTTGAACTATTTTCCCTCTCCTTTACCATTGATAAATACAATGAAAGCGATAGTACAATAAAACTGCTACGCTCACCCTTACCGGCATCATTTAAAGAATATGAAGATCAAATCCCTGAATTTTTTTCAATTCCATTTACGGCACTTAAAAACCTTGACGGCCCTCTCCGGATACTCAAATGTAACAAAGACGAACAAGGAGAGTATGAACCGGTGATTGCAATCTTAGCCAATCTTAAAATACACAGAAATTTAAATGATCCCTATCCTCGTGGAGATGCAGGGGCGGCTACTTCATTCTTGCCGGCGGGACAAGCCATAACGTTTGGATTCTCCAAACAAACCTTTGATCGGCTTGCCGACCACTTATGGCATACCGAATTTGAAAAAGACGGAAGTCATACATTGAAATATAGCGGTCAAGAAATACGTTGGGAAAGCGTTACAATGTCCGGGAGCTCCGGTAAAATAAAAATAACATGCAAGGGAGAGGCTATCGTTGATAATTGGTTTGATCCCAACGTTAAAATTACCATTACCATTAAACCTTATATAGAAAAAGGTAAATTGTATTTTAAATTTGATACGCAAGCCGACGTCGATATGGGGGTTTTCGTGTCTATACTGGCTGCATTTCTTGGTTCAATTCTATTGGGAGTTATCGGAGGCTTACTGAGCTCTTCATTCATCGGAAGTATAATAGGAGGAGTCTCCGGAGCAATAGCAGGAATTGTAACGATTGAGATAATTGAACGGGTCATTAACGGAACAGTTGAAAAAGAGCTGAGAATGATGATTGGTAATGCCCAATTACCCGAATCACTTTGTGATCATTCGGGAATAGTTACATTTTTCAAGCCATCCCCGGAAGGTAAAAAAATAGATCTTTCCATACTTGATACGATTCCTTCTTCCATCCGTATTCATGAAATCGACGGATCTTTATATGTAAAAAATATACTACTAAGCAACGAATACAAAACAATAGCAATAGATAAAAACGGACTTGCCATAGCAGGTCTTGCAGCGCCCGCCACACTATGTTCGCCCAAAATTCTTTCCATAAAGAGCTTTAATTACGAAAGAGGAACGCTGAAATCAATCACTTACTGCGAAAAAGTAGAAAAAGTTGAGCACACATTAACTGTAGAAGAGGTTACGCAATGGTGCTCCGAAGGAGAATTACAAGCTCCTTTCAAATTGTCTGCAAAGCCCGACAACAGCGACCTCAGAATTCCCAATGGGAAATTGCCATGTATTACATTGACCCCCCTTGCCATTCACAGAGAAAAAAGCGTTGTCAAAGAAATTCTGTTCGAAAACAACTTGAAACTGAAAGTTAAAGACGCAGTGCAATTACAGGACATTGCAGCAATTTATGTAGTAGGTTATCAACTAATTCATCCTCAAGATTCCAATGCATATTTCAGAGCAAAAGCAGATTTACTTGTGAGTAACAATTTTGAAGAATTACCTGAATATTGATCCTGTACAAAATCTGTCCCGCCTTTGCACAACCTGCGCTCAAACAACATAAACCTCTCCGAATGAAGAGGTTTATGTTGCAGAAACAGGTTAGATAGCGGATTGTTCGGGAGCTGGGTGAATAACAATGAGGTCATCCATAGCAACGACGTTTGCATAGTTGTTCGGGTGGAATCCCATCCCCCCACAAAAAAACACCCTCCCCCCTTCTGATTCTGCAACCAATCCCATAGATTGTACCCAGAACCGGCATCCCAGGAAAACAACAAAAAGCACATCCCACAAAAAACACCACCGTATTATAACACTCTAAGGACAGTTTATGGATACCCTACGGACGCTCCATGGACGGTCTACCAAAGACAGCGTAAAAGCCGCACAAAGGCATCCTGACAAAAAAAGAACACCCCCATACAGCAACAACACAACAACCCAATCCCCGGTTTCTCAAACCACCTAAAACACCCCACCATGAAAACAACACCAAACGAACTTTTCAAAGACCTCTCCGGAACCATCGGAGGCCTGATCGCAGTAAACAACTCCGGAAAATTAATCCTCCGCAAAAAACGAATAGCACGCAATGCCAACACCACCTCCCAAAAAACCGTGCGCAAAAACTTCTCCCACTACACCCGCAAATGGGCGCAACTTTCCGAAGAACAGCGCACCCAATGGAACAAAAAAGCCCGCGAAGCCTCCGCAAAGCCAGAGCGGTTCGGCCTCTCCGGCACCGTAAACGGCCTCAACCTCTACCTGAAATGCAACCTCAACCTCTCCCTCCTCGACCTCCCCGTCGAACTGCACCAACCCTCCCGGGAACTCCCCCAACCCACCCCGCACATCAGGCAGGTCCGCCTCACCCCAAACACCCTAACCGTAGAACTCACAAAAAACGTCCCGGCCCACCACACCGTCATCATCCGGGCCACCCCCCTAACCGCCGGGCAAAGCACCGACATCAACCGCCTGCACCAGGTTGGTACCATCCCGGCAGGCAGCCAAACCGCCGACATCACCCAAAAATTCCGTGCCCGCTTCGGCCCCCTCGAAAGCCGTAAAAAAATACAGGTACAGCTCTACGCCATACACAACAAAAGCGGCTACGCATCCCCCCGGCGCGAAGCCCTCTCAAACATCCTCCCTGACACCCCTGTCCAACCCGCCCTCCCCAGCAGCAAATCCCCGGAGTAACATTGTTTAGGGAAAAGAAAAATTTCAGGCGTTAACCCTTCCCGCATCCGGTAAAATTTTCGTATGCGGGAATAAAATTGTACCTTCGTAACCCTGTTAGAGTACGCACAAAATGGAAAAGTGAAGTACCATGGGTTACACAAAGGAACGTTTACGGCATGCGGTTCGTTTTCGCCACAAAAGAGGGTACGGGGTACACTCTCCTTTCATGTTTTATCTCATGACCAACGTCATTTGCGACCAGCGAAACCGTTACACCTACCCCCCGCAGGCGGAACAAATGCCGGGGATGCGGCGGCGGGAGCGGAAGCTGTACCGGTTGCTCAGCCGGCTGTGCCTGTACCTCAGCGCGCATTGGCGGGAGGGAGCAGGAGTGTGTTCGGTTTTTTACTCCGTGTGCTGCACAGAAGATGAAACCGGGCGGGCAACCTGTTATCTGGCAGGGCAGCCGGAAATCCGGCAGGTAGCGACGGAAAATCCCGGAGTGGAAGGGGCGGCGTTTATTTTTGTGGGGACAGAGGCCTCCCGTTCATCCGGACAGCCCGACATCCCCGGGCTCATCGCTCCGGATGGACAGAAGTGCATTTTGGTAAAGGAGATTCACCGGAACGGCGCGAACAACCGGTTGTGGCGCCGGTTAAAAGAACAGGCGACCGTGAGCGTGGACATGTTGTGGTACGGCATTCTGCTGTTCGATGAAAAAGTACAGAAAGGAACGTATTACCTGACGATATAAAACAAAACAACCATGAAGATCTACACCCGGAGCGGAGACAAAGGCATGACCTCCCTGATCGGCGGGAGGCGGGTACCCAAAAACAGCGTGCGTCTGGAAGCATACGGCTGTGTCGATGAGTTGAACGCCCACATCGGCATGGTGCGCTCTTGGCCCCTTTCCGGGCAACTAAAGGCGGAATTGGTCCGGGTCCAACACGTGCTGTTTGAATTGGCCGGAAACCTGGCGACCGATCCTTCCGCGGAAACCGGGCCGGTACGCCCGGCGGTCCGGGAACAGGATATAACCGAACTGGAAGAGGAGATAGACCGCCTGAACAACACACTACCCCCGTTGGGAAAATTTGTCCTGCCGGGAGGAGATCCGGCGGTGTCCGCCTGCCACATCGCCCGCACCGTCTGCCGGAGGACCGAACGGCGCATCCTGGATTTAAACGAAGAGTCGCCGGTGAACGAACAGGTCATACGCTACATCAACCGCCTCTCCGACTACCTTTTTGTCCTCTCCCGCCGCTTGGCTGTGGACAACAGAACAGAAGAATTAGCCTGGGAACCGCACAATAAATAAAAAGTACGACGTATGAAAAAACACCGTTTACCCCTTTTACTCCTGTTGCTGTTTGTGCTGACGGACCTGTCCGGGCAATTGCGTGTCATACCCAAACCGTTGCGTGTGCAGGAAGAAACGGGTGAATTCCTGCTGCAAAAAGGGAAGATCGTCTACACGGCTCCGGAGTTGAGGGAAGAGGCGTTCTTTTTGGCGGAGTGGTTGGTGAGGGCCGGGATTCCCACCCAAACCTCCGTTCAAGCCGGAATGCGCACTCCCGGCAACATCGTGTTGTTCAAGGTGACCAGTTACGCACCGGAGGAATATTCGGTGCGCATCACCCCGGACCGAGTGCTGATAGAAGCTTCCGACAGGCCGGGTATCTTCAACGGCATCCAGACGCTGTTGCAACTAATCGATAACCGGGAACAGCAGGCGGTCCGGTTGAAATGCGGCCTGATACAAGACCGTCCGCGCTATGCCTGGCGGGGATTTATGCTGGACGAAGCCCGGCACTTCTTCGGCAAGCAAAAAGTGATGCAGTTGTTAGACCGGATGGCGTACTACAAATTAAACCGCTTTCACTGGCACCTGACGGACGAACAGGGGTGGCGGATCGAGATCACGAATTATCCGCTGTTGGCGGCCAAAGGCGGGCAGGGGACGTGGAGCGATCCGGACGGGACGGAAGCAAAATACTACACACAGGAAGATATCCGGGAGATTGTCGCCTATGCCGCCCGCCGGCACATCGAAGTGATCCCGGAGATAGACATGCCCGGACACGCAACGGCGGCCAACAAGGCCTATCCCGAATATTCCGGCGGCGGGACCCCGGAACACCCCGAATTCACCTTCAACGTCGGCAAGGAGGAGACCTACACCTACCTGACCGCCATTCTGCGGGAGGTGGCGGCCCTCTTTCCCTCCCGCTACCTGCACCTGGGCGGGGACGAAGTGGCGTACGGCATCCGGGCGTGGGAAACAGACCCGGCCGTACAGGCTTTGATGTCCCGGGAAGGGCTGGCGTCGGTCAAAGAGGCCGAGCGCTATTTTATGCGGCGGATGAGCGACACCGTGGATCGGTTGGGAAAAGTGCTGATCGGGTGGGACGAACTCCTGGACCTGGAGATGGACCCCTCCCGCACAGAGATCATGTGGTGGCGGCACGACCGTCCCCAAAATCTGAAACGTTCGCTGGAGGAAGGATACCATACGGTGATGTGCCCCCGCCGTCCGCTCTATTTTGATTTTATCCAACACCAGGAGCACAAGTGGGGGCGGGTATGGAGCGGCTTTTGCCCCTTGGAAGATGTTTACGCCTTTCCGGACAAAGAATTGGCGAAGTTGGAGATCTCTCCGAAACAACAACAACTGATCCGGGGGATACAGGCCAACCTGTGGACAGAGCGAGTCCACACAGAGAAACGGCTGGATTTCATGGTTTTCCCCCGTTTATGCGCCTTGGCAGAGGCCGGTTGGTGCGCCCCGGAGAACAAGGACTTTGCAGACTTTGAGCGGCGTTTACAGGATGCCTACAGCTTGTTGGACACAGAGGGGATTTACTATTTCGACCACCGGGATCCACAACGCCATCCGGAACCGGAAGGGTGCAATCCGCCCCGGAAAAAAGAGGTGCCGATGGATTTTCGGGACTAAAGTAAGACATGTAAGACCGTAAGATAAAAGAGATGAAGCAGATTATTTGTTTGTGCATTGGCGCCCTGTTGGTAGCCGGCCCCGGATACGGGCAGTTGAATAAAGGAAAGTGGAGTACCGACCCAAAGAAAGCGGCCGGAAAAAACGTTATCTACCGGAACGGGTGGATAGATTTTAACAAAAACGGCCGGATGGACCCCTACGAAGATCCGAAAGCGGATTTGGAAACGCGCGTGCAAGACCTGCTCGGGCAGATGACATTGGAGGAAAAGAGTTGCCAGATGGCCACCCTGTACGGGTCCGGGCGGGTGTTGCAAGACTCCCTGCCCACCCCCGATTGGAAAAACAAGATCTGGAAGGACGGCATCGGCAACATCGACGAAGAGCACAACGGCTTGGGGAGATACCGTTCCCGCTACTCCTTTCCCTATCAAACGCACGTGGCGGCCAAACACACCATACAGCGCTGGTTTGTGGAGGAGACCCGGTTAGGCATCCCGGTGGACTACACCAACGAAGGCATCCGGGGACTGTGCCACGACCGGGCGACCTATTTTCCGGCCCAGTGTGGGCAGGGGGCTACCTGGAACAAGGAGTTGATCTCCAAAATCGGAGAGGTGACCGCCCGGGAAGCGGACGTATTGGGCTACACAAATATCTATTCGCCCATTTTAGACGTGTCGAGAGATCCGCGCTGGGGGCGTGTGGTGGAGTGTTACAGCGAAGACCCGTACCTGGCCGGCACCTTAGGCAAAGAGATGATCAAAAGCCTGCAACGCGGCGGCGTGGTGGCGACCCCGAAACATTTTGCCGTGTACAGTGTGCCGGTGGGTGGCCGGGACGAGGACACCCGGACAGACCCCCACGTAGCCCCCAAAGAGATGCGGACGCTCTTTCTGGAGCCCTTTCGGATGGCTTGTCAGGAGGCAAAGGCATTGGGCGTGATGAGTTCATACAACGATTGGGACGGTGAACCGGTCTCCGGCAGCTACTTTTTCCTGACGCAAATACTCCGGCAGGAGTGGGGGTTTGAAGGGTATGTGGTATCGGACAGCGAGGCGGTCGAGTTCCTGCACACCAAGCACAAGGTGGCGCCGACGTTGGCGGATGCCGCCGCACAGGTCGCGAACGCCGGCTTGAACATCCGGACACAGTTTACCCCGCCGGAAGATTTTATCCTGCCGTTGCGGGAAGCCGTTGCAGACGGGAAGGTTTCCACGACGACCATCGACCGGCGCGTGGCGGAGATCCTCCGGGTCAAATTCCGGCTCGGCCTTTTCGACAACCCCTACCGGGGCGACGGCGCCCGGGCGGAACAGATCGTACACGCCACCGAACATCAGGCGCTCTCCTTGGAAGCAGCCCGGCAGTCCATAGTGTTGCTGAAAAACGACAGCGCACTGTTACCGTTGTCCACAACGGTGAAGAAGGTGGCTGTCATCGGCCCGAATGCACAGGAACGGAAAGGGTTGATCTGTCGGTACGGCCCGGCCAACGCCCCGTTGATCACAGTGTACGACGGGATAAAAACATACCTCCCGGAAGCGGAGGTAACATACCGTCAGGGGTGTGAGATCTTTGACAAGAACTTCCCGGCCAGCGACCTGATGGAGTTCCCCTTGGACACCACCGAGCAGCGGATGTTGGCGGAAGCGGTGGAAGCAGCGAAGCAGGCCGAAGTGGCCATTTTGGTGTTGGGAGGCTCCGAACGGACGGTGCGGGAAGGAAACTCGCGTTCGGACCTGGACCTGCCCGGCCGTCAGGAGCGTTTGCTGCAGGAGGTCTATGCCACCGGTACGCCGGTGGTGCTGGTGTTGCTCGATGGGCGGGCAGCTACCATCAACTGGGCCGAAAAACACATACCGGCCATTCTGCATGCTTGGTTTCCGGGAGAGTTTTGCGGACAAGCAATTGCCGAAACCCTGTGGGGAGCCAACAATCCGGGCGGAAAACTGCCGGTGACCTTTCCCAAATCCACCGGGCAGATCCCGTATGCTTTTCCCTTCAAACCGGGGGCGGATACAGAGGGGCCCGTCCGGGTGTCCGGTGCGCTGTTCCCTTTTGGGCACGGATTGAGTTACACCGATTTCACCTATTCGGAACTGACAGTAACCCCTTCGGCTTCCGGCGTGAACGCCACGGTGGCGGTGAGTTGCAAGGTGAAAAACAGCGGCAAGCGGGCAGGGGATGAAGTAGTGCAGTTGTATGTAAACGACGAGTACAGCAGTGTGACGACCTACACCAAAGTACTGCGAGGATTTGAGCGGATCCGTTTGGAACCGGGAGAGGAACGGTTGGTAGAGTTTGTGTTGACACCGCAGGATTTGGGGTTGTGGAACAAACAGATGGAGTTTGTGGTGGAGCCGGGGACTTTTGAGGTCTATGTGGGGAGCTCTTCCACGGATATCCGGCAACAGGCCCGTTTTGAGTTGTTGTAATTCTTAACAGCAGAATACAAATGGATTTTATAGAAACATATAACCTCACCGGCCTGTTCATCGGGATCGGCACTTTTCTGATCATCGGCCTGTTTCATCCGGTTGTCATCAAATGTGAATACCATTTCGGCACCCGTTGCTGGTGGGTATTCCTGCTGTTGGGCATTGCCGGTGTTTGGACGGCTTTGACTATACAGGATGTTTTCGTCTCATCGTTGACAGGAGTATTTGCGTTTTCTTCGTTCTGGTCGATCCTGGAAATTTTTGCACAACGGCAACGGGTGCGGAAGGGGTGGTTTCCGGCCAATCCGAAACGGGCGGGGAAGAAAAAAGAACATCTATAAAAAAAAGATATTTTTTTGCAGAATATTTTGATAGTATGGAGAAAAAGCGCTTAATTTGCAACCTGTTTTGGAAAGTGTTTAAAAAATAGAGATAGCCATGTCAAGAATTTGTCAGATAACCGGAAAGAAAGCGATGGGTGGGAATACTGTATCTCACTCTAAGAGAAGGGTAAAGAGGACTTTTTCCATCAACCTGTTCAAAAGGAATTTTTATTGGCCCGAAGAGGACAGATGGATCCGTCTGAATGTTTCCGCTGCCGGCCTTCGCCTGATTAATAAGAATGGTTTGAGCGCCTGTCTGAAGAAGGCTACGGCTGAAGGATTAATCAAAAACGTTTAAAATCACTGAAGATGGCAAAGAAAGCAAAAGGAAACAGAGTACAGGTGATCCTTGAGTGTACAGAGCATAAGGAGTCCGGGATGCCGGGAACTTCGCGCTATATTACCACCAAGAACCGGAAGAATACGCCGGACAGAATAGAGAAGCGGAAATACAATCCCATCCTCAAAAGAGTAACGGTACACAAAGAAATTAAATAAATAGTCTGAACCATGGCAAAGAAAGTAGTTGCAACGCTGAAGACCGGCGACGGCCGGGGATTCGCCAAAGTGATCAAAATGGTGAAATCTCCCAAAACGGGCGCCTATAGTTTCAAAGAACAGATGGTGACCACGGAAGAGGTAAAGGATTTTTTCAAGAAATAAGATTTTATCCTGCGAAACAAAAGACTGTGTCCACACGACACAGTCTTTTTTATTTCCGAGGCAACGCTTAGCAACGCTTCGGCCTGTTTTTTTCTGAAAACGGTCTTCTTTGGTTAGTTTTGATACCGGAGGTTTTCGGGCGGGAAGATTTGGAGGAGTTGGGTCCGGACGGCCCGGGAGTTTTGACGGTACGCTTTATCGTCCCTGCCGGCCCCGGTGAAACCGTTGAAGCCGTTTAAAAAATTGTCCGGATAGTAGGTTCTCCCGTGGTTGTTTCGGTACTGCTGTTCAATGGGCAGGTAGCGGTCCAGTTCCCGCACGGCTTTTTCGCTCTCCAACAGTTGGGGCAGGGCGGCAAACAACACCGGATCGTACACTCCTTGAGGGTTGCGGTGCGTTACGTGGATCTTGACCGTTACCCCCTGGGTGCGATGCTCTTTCTTGATGGGTTTATATTCATAGCAAGCAAACGCCTCCTTTTCCACCAGATTCCCGGCTGCGGCCTGTAGGCGTGAGGGCTGTTCGATCAGAACGAAAGGGGTGCCAAGATCGTATTTCCAGTAAGTGGTTTGTATACACGAACGGACATACACTTGGCCGCTGCCGGTGTAGTCCAACACGACCTCTGCCCGGGTGGAGAAAGGAGAATTTACTTTCCGTTGGTTGGTAAACAGTACCTGGCGGTATAGCTGGTAGTCAATGTAATCGAACGTGATCCGTTTGACCCGGTGGGAATCGAAATCAATAACCAGGTTGCCTTTACAGGTGATCCGGGTTTTGTCCGGATAGCTCTCCGCTTTAGTTTGGAACGCAAAGAGGTAATCGGTGCTGTCCGTCTGTTGGGGGGTAAAGTCGTACTGCCGGATGTCGGAAAAGAGCGGCCCGTAGAGTTGAACAGCCCGCAACAAGGTGAAAACTTTCCGGGTCCCAGCATCAAACCGGGCCTCTTTGGCCGTCAGGTAGACAGGGGAAAGCGTATCGCTTCCATTGTTGGTCAGATTCAGGCTCCGGGCTGAGTAAACCGGAACAAAATAAGAGCGGAAATTCTGATCCAACGCATTTTTGGGCAGCAGATCGCCGGAGGTGAACCAGTACCCGTACTCCCGGCGGTACTCCAACGCCGCATCCCGGTACTCCGTGATCTTTTCATATTGAGCGCTTCCGTAGAATTGACAAAACGGAGGGGTACTTCGGGGAAATTTTTGCAGTTGTGTGGCGGCGTTTTTCAGGATCTCCTCCACAGGGACCGCCCGGACAGTGGTCTCTTCCAGTTCGATCAGGAGCGAATGCAGGGTAATCTCCTGAATCTGGTACAGGTCTTGTACGCTATACCGTTCTACGGTAAACCCCATGCCTTGGAACAGCAACGTGTCTTTGGGAGAGAAGAGCTGCAGATGCATGGAACACTCTCCGTCTAGGTCGGAGGTGGTCACCAGGGTGTTCCGCTTCGGGTTGATCACATAGACGCCAAATACCGGTTGCCCGCGGCCGTCTATGACCCGGATGGTCCGGACAGCCTGCTCTTCTGCAAGTTCGCTTTGCCCACTTGCGGGAAAAAAGAGCAGCAGCGTCCCGTACAAGAAGAGTAGTGAGAGTTTCATGCATTGTTTCATTACGTATACAAAGATAAGAAGTAAGCAGATATACTGTTTCGTTTTAACATCATTTGGGGAATACCGGAAAATTTTTTCTACCTTAGCAAACTTATTCATAGAAAATGACAAACAACCACCTCATTATTATGGCCGGCGGGATGGGAAGCCGTTTCTGGCCGATGAGCACCCCCGATAAACCCAAGCAATTCATTGATATTTTAGGCACTGGCAAGAGCCTGTTGCAGCAAACAGTGGCCCGTTTTATGCCCCTCTGTCCGGTGGAAAATATGTGGATCGTGACGGCCGAAAAGTTTGCGGATATTGTGCGGGAACAGGTGCCGGGGATTCCGGATTCCCACATCCTGTTGGAGCCTTGTATGCGGAATACGGCCCCCTGTATCGCCTATGCCGCCTGGAAGATAAAAAAGAGGTATCCGGAGGCGAACATCGTTATCTCCCCGTCTGACTCCGTGGTGATGAATGAGGCGGAGTTTGTTCGGGTCATTCGGAGAGGGCTGGAGTTTACCGCTGCCGGGGCGCGTATCCTGACCTTAGGTATAAAACCGACACGTCCGGAGACGGGATACGGATATATCAAGTTAGCCAATCCTGTTGAAGAGGAGGTCTTTCGCGTAGAGGCGTTCCGGGAGAAGCCGGACCGGAAAACGGCGGAGGCCTATTTGCAGGAAGGAGGGTATACCTGGAATGCCGGGATCTTTATCTGGAAAGCGTCGGTGATCGAACAGGCGTTCCGGCAATTTCAGCCGGAATTGGCCGAGGTGTTTGACCGACTAAACGATGTTTTTTTTACCGGAGAGGAGGAAAAACAGATTGCGGAGGCCTATCCGGCAATGCAGAAAATCTCCATTGATTACGCAATTATGGAGCAAGCCGACAACGTGTACGTGCTCCCGGCGGACTTTGGCTGGTCGGACTTGGGCACTTGGGGAACGCTGCACGAATTGACCGGACGGGACGAACACGCAAATGCCATTATCGGGGCCGGTGTCCGGTTGATCGAGAGCAACGAGTGTATGGTTTTTACGGACGGGGGCCTTCAACTGGTGCTTCAGGGATTGAACGGATACATCGTGGCCGAACACCAAGGGGTTTTACTGGTGTGTAAGCGGGAAGAGGAGCAGCGGATCACGGAATTTTCTGCTGGTATTTCCCGGTGAAACCGTCTGTTTTTCACTTTTTGCGTTACCTTTGCATAAATTTAAACAGACTCTATAAACAGACTCTAAAAATTAAGCGAAATAATGGGTTTTAATGACGTATTAAAAAAGCTCTTCGGAAACAAATCCGACCGGGATTTGAAAGAATTACTGCCTGTTGTGGCACAAGTAAATGCCGAATGGGACAAGATAAAAGGATTGAGTAACGACGAATTGCGCGGTGTAACGGCCGAATTAAAGGGCCGGATCCGGGACTACATCCGGGAGGAAGAGGAGGAGATCGCCGCCCTGAAACGCCGGGTGGAGGAGGAGCGCCCTTCGATTGAGGAGCGGGAGGAAATTTACAGCCGTATTGATAAGTTGGAAGAGTTGATCGACACCAAAGTCGAGGAGATCCTGACCGAAGTGCTGCCGCAGGCTTTTGCCGTGGTCAAAGAGACGGCGAAACGGTTTACCGAGAACGAAGAAATAGAGGTAACGGCAACGGCGTTCGACCGGGACTTGGCCGTGCAGCATGATTTTGTGGAGATTGAAGGCGATAAAGCGACCTGGTTTAACAGTTGGGAAGCCGGCGGAAACGAAATTACCTGGGACATGGTGCACTACGATGTGCAGTTGATCGGCGGCTCCGTGTTGCACCAGGGAAAGATTGCCGAAATGGCTACGGGGGAAGGGAAAACACTGGTGGCGACCCTGCCGGTGTTTCTGAATGCGCTGACCGGGCGCGGCGTACACATGGTAACGGTCAACGATTACTTAGCCAAGCGCGACTCCGAGTGGATGGGCCCCTTGTACATGTTCCACGGCCTTTCGGTGGATTGCATCGACAAACACCAGCCCAACTCGCCGGAGAGGCGCAAGGCTTACTTAGCCGATATTACCTTCGGCACCAATAACGAATTTGGTTTTGACTACCTGCGGGACAACATGGCCATTCATCCGGAGGACCTGGTGCAGCGGAAACACAACTTTGCTATTGTCGACGAGGTGGACTCGGTGCTGATCGACGACGCCCGCACCCCGCTGATCATCTCCGGACCGGTGCCGAAGGGAGATGTGCAGATGTTCGACGAATACAAGCCGCGGGTGGATAAATTGGTGCGGATGCAGCGCGACCTGGTGACCAAGATTTTTAACGACGCTAAAACATTGTTGGCGGACGACGACACCAAAAAGCGGAAAGAGGGCGCTATTCTCCTGTTGCGGGCGCACAAAGGGTTGCCGAAATACAAGCCGCTGATCAAGTTCCTCAGCGAACAGGGAAACAAAGCGGTACTGATCCGGACGGAGAACGAATACATGCAGGAGAACAACCGGCGGATGCCGGAGATCACAGACCCGCTCTATTTTGTCATCGACGAAAAGCAAAACACCATTGACCTGACCGACAAAGGGCACGACGCGATTACCGCGGCGGGGGAAGACCCCCGGTTTTTTATCCTGCCCAACATCGGCGAGGAGATCGCCGAAATCGAGAAGACGGTGCCGGACGAGAAGGAGAAGTTGCGCCTGAAAGACGAAATGGTGCAGAACTACGCCGTGAAATCGGAACGGGTGCACACGGTCGGCCAGTTGTTGAAGGCCTACACGCTGTTTGAAAAAGACATCGAATACGTGGTGATGGAGAACAAGGTGAAGATCGTGGACGAACAGACGGGCCGCATCATGGAGGGCAGGCGCTATTCGGACGGATTGCACCAGGCCATCGAAGCCAAAGAAAATGTAAAGGTGGAGGCCGCCACCCAAACCTTTGCCACCATTACGTTGCAGAACTATTTCCGCATGTACCACAAACTGGCCGGGATGACCGGTACGGCGGAAACGGAAGCCGGAGAGTTCTGGGACATTTACAAATTGGATGTGGTGGTGATTCCCACCAACAAACCGATTGTCCGGAAAGACACCAACGACTTGGTGTATAAGACCAAGCGCGAAAAATACAACGCCGTCATCGACGAGATCGGCCGCCTGGTGGAAGCCGGTCGCCCCGTACTGGTCGGCACCACTTCGGTAGAGGTATCCGAACTGTTGAGCCGGATGTTGAAACTGCGCAGCATCCCGCACAACGTATTGAATGCGAAACTGCACCACAAAGAGGCCGATATCGTGGCGGAAGCCGGGAGATCCAAGACCGTGACCATTGCCACCAACATGGCGGGCCGGGGTACGGACATCAAACTCAGCCCGGAGGTGAAAGCGGCGGGCGGTTTGGCGATTATCGGGACGGAGCGCCACGACTCCCGGCGGGTGGACCGCCAGTTGCGGGGCCGTGCCGGACGGCAGGGCGACCCGGGATCTTCCCAGTTCTTTGTGTCGTTGGAGGATGACCTGATGCGCCTTTTCAGTTCCGACCGGATCATCCGGGTAATGGACCGTTTGGGCCACAAAGAGGGCGATGTGATCCAGCACTCCATGATCACCCGGTCCATCGAACGGGCACAGAAAAAGGTGGAGGAGAACAACTTCGGGATCCGGAAACGGTTGCTGGAGTATGACGACGTGATGAACTCCCAGCGTACCATTATTTACCGGCAGCGGAGGAACGCCTTGTTGGGCGAGCGCATCGGGGTCGGCATAGCCAACAACATGTACGATACCTGCGAGGCGATTGTCAACGAATATTTGCCGGTCAACGATCCGGAGGGGTTCCAGTTCGAGTTGTTGCGCGTCCTTTCGTTGGATTATCCTGTGAACGCCGAAGAGTTTTCGAAAATGAAACCGGAGGGGTTGACGGAGGAGGTGTATGGAAAAGTGCGGGAGATGTATGCCCGGAAATGGGAGCAAATTGCGCAGCAGGCGTATCCGGTCATCAAGAATGTGTTTGAAACAAAGGGTACAATGTACAAAAACATTGTGGTACCCTTTACGGACGGGCAGCGCATGTACAACGTCGTGGCCAATCTGGAAAAAGCATACCGAACCGAGGGAGAGGATGTATTCCGCTCCTACGAAAAATCGATCATGCTGTTGCAGATAGACGAGGCGTGGAAAGAGCAGTTGCGGGAGATGGACGATTTGAAGCAGTCGGTGCAAAACGCGGCGTATGAACAGAAAGATCCGCTGTTGATCTATAAATTCGAGTCGTATAACCTGTTCAAGGCGATGGTAGACCGGATCAACCGGAGCGTGGTTTCCATTCTCATCAAGGGACAGATCCCGATGCAGGAGCCGGAGCAGGTGCGGGAAGCCGAAGCCCGGCGGACAGACCTGAGCCGGATGTCGGTGCTGAATAAGAGGCTGGGTGGGCC
>DBDA01000048.1:682-73795 GCA_002293375.1 Odoribacter sp. UBA944 | reverse complement strand
TAAATACTGATTCGCATTATTATTTTACCGACGTATACGTAATGCATTGTAAAAACATGGTCTGCAAATTTATTAAAATATGTTGCACATTTCTATCTCCCGGTGATACTTATTTGCTATTTTTACAAAATCTAAAACCCACATACCTGATAAAACGTACTTTAGAGATATGTATAACTTAAAATAGAAAAACATGTACAACGCAAAACAGATCCCGCCCGTGCTGTTGAAATCCGCAGAGATTAACCGGAAAAACGGTGAAAACGATTTTGTTCTGTTACCTCTCTTTTTTGCCGAAGAGGCCCTGGAACCGTACATAGGCCGTAAAACCGTCGAATTTCACTACGGCAAGCACTTAGCCGGGTATATCGACAATACCAACAAGTTGAAAAAAGGGAGCGATTTCGACCGGATGAAGATCGAGGAGATCATGCTGGCGTCCGACGGAAAGCTATTCAACAATGCCGCACAAGTTTTCAATCACTATTTTCAGTTCGAAGCCCTGAAACCTGCCGGACAGGGGGCATCCACTCCTTCCGGCGAACTTAAAAACCGCCTGGAAAAGGCTTTTGGCACTCTGGAAGGGTTCCAGACGAAATTCAGCGAAGCGGCCGTCGGGCTGTTCGGATCGGGGTATGTGTGGTTGATCGCCGGCAAAAACGGAGAGTTGGAGATCGTCCAGACGAAAAACGCGGAAAATCCGATGATGGAAGGCAAGAAACCGATCTTAAATTTGGATGTCTGGGAACACGCCTATTACTTGGATGTGCAAAACCTCCGCGCCAAATATGTCGAAAATTTCTGGCATATCGTGGATTGGGAAAAGATCAACGAACGCCTGGCTCGTTGCACACCTTTCAAGCCTTTCTGACACGCTCAGAACATGCTTCGAAAACCGGCAGTAAACCATTTGTAGATCGATCATAGAACGTTATTCTGTATTGTATTCTGTAATCTGCTTCGGGAGTGATGCTATCGCACAGCATTAGCAGCAGTGATACAGGTTGTGATACAATCTACGAAATTGATTGCATTTTTAGAAAAGGAAATCTTAAAAAAAACGATCGCCGTTTTGCATAATATGTAGAGCTATTAGAGAACGGAGATCTTTCAATGGATCGAAATTTGGTATAATAAAAGCAGACTGCATAAAGTATTGGAAAATATAACTATAGATGAATTTTGGAACCTAAACAAAAAATAGCTTAACTTTTTATGCGGACTAAGTTGGGATTATAGAGTTCAAATAGCCACTATGAATAAGAAAAACAATCATTACGTACCAAAATGCCTGCTAAAAAGGTGGAGCCACAATAATGGAAGATATGATGGTGTATTTGTTTTAAATTGTTCATCAAAAACCATTGATTTCAGTTCCGCGAAAGGGAGCAAGGCTTTTTCTTTTGCCAGTATCAATAACCTGTATATTTTAGATAAAGACAATGATCGTTATACAAACTTAGAGGACTGGCTTAGTGGCATTGAGGGTATTCTTTCAGTATTTATAGACAAAGTAATCAGAAAGGAGACAGCATTATTTAAAGACCATTCGCAGCTACATAAACTTTTAATGGGATTATTATCTTTTAATTTTCGTTCAAGATACTTTTTCCAAGAAGGCGAAAAATATATTGATAGTAATCCACAGATAAAGTTTCAATTTGCAGAGAGAAGCAGCTTGCAAATATTATTAGAAAATGTTGTTAATGCCACAACCGATAAGGTCAATCAAATATTTCCGGTGGAGTTTATTGTTTGTAACTCAACAGTTCCTCTACTCATCTGTGATAGACCTTTGTTATTTGATGTATTTGATGACTATAGTTTCATTCCTCTATCTCCGTATTTATTGCTTTCGTTCAGAAAGGCACAAAGACAATCCACTATTGTTTATAAGGCTATAAATAATAACCTGGCAGACAGTTTTAATAACCAAATCATTAAGGCTGCACGGGATTGGATTGTATCGACGAACAAGAAAGAGTTAAAAAGGATTATGGAAAGTAAAGATTTTGAATATTCTGATAAGATAATATTTGAAGAATTTAAAACATTGATACACGGCTACGAATATTGATTAAGTGCAATCTCCGGGAAAATATTCGGAAACAACATTTTATTTTTTCGCTTGAATGACGAACAGCCTTGCACGAGCACAGGGGTATTGTCTTTGGGGAGCATTGGCGAGAACAACGATTGTTGTCTTTCCTTTTCGGAGCGCCCGGAATCCGGCTCCCTGCAAGGGCGCCGACTAACCAAAGGGAGGAAGGCGGTTAGGATTCCAGCGAACGAAAAGGGATAGACAACCGTTGTGGAGACACGATCTCCAAAGACAATACCCCGAAGCGGTACAAGAAACTTAATTGCAAAGTATAAAAATTTCAGGAGACTGTCCTGCAGTCAGAGCAATAAGTTTTTGGAATTTACGGGGATTTGATTATATTTGATCCCTTATTTGTTGTGTACTATGAGAAGATTTTCAAGGCATTGGGTTGGGACGGTATGGCTGTTGGCAGCTGTACTGCTTTTGCCTTCTGCCGTTAAAATCGCCCATATTAACGACCATTGTTTAGCCGGGGAGCATACGACCTGCCCGGATGATGCGCACGCGCACCACGATTGCAGCGTTTGTCCCGTATGCCATTTCATGCTGGCCTCCTTTACGGAAACCGCTTCGGAAAGCGGGGCCCTGTTGCCGGTGCTTGCAACCGACGAAGCGGTTCCGGCTCTCCGGGACAACAATTACTCTCCTCTTCTGCTCTCTTACAGTCTCAGGGCGCCTCCCGCAGTGTAATTCCTTCTTTACACACAATTTATTTACACGTAATTTTTACAGTTATGCAAATCGGAGTTATTCCGGTTATGCTGCTGTGGGTGTGTACGCTGTCCGCAACAGCGCAGGAGGTAGATACCATGAAAATCATCGGGTTGGAGGAGGTTTCCGTAAGTGATTCCTACAAGCGAACGAACCATCTCCGTTCGGCGCAACCGGTTGAGATAGTGGACGAAACTTTTCTCAGCGAACATTTTACGGGCAATTTGATGCATACCTTACAGCACATTCCGGGTATTCATTCCATGAACATCGGTTCGGGTTTTTCCAAGCCCGTGATCCGGGGTATGGGTTTTAACCGTATTTCGGTGACGGAGAACGGTATCAAGCAAGAGGGGCAACAGTGGGGCGCCGACCACGGCCTGGAGATTGACGCGTTCGGTGTGGAGCGCGTGATGATCCGCAAAGGGCCGGCTTCCCTGTTGTACGGGAGCGATGCCATGGGCGGAGTGATCGAGATCACCCACCCCTTCCCTCCTGCCGAAAACCAACTCTTCGGAGAAGCGGCGTTGTTGGGCAAAAGCGTGAACGGAACGCTGGGCGGTTCGCTGATGGTGGGCCTGAAACGGAACAACTGGTACGCCAGGTTCCGTTTTTCCGAGCAACACTTCGGGGATTACCACGTACCTACCGACACCATTGTTTACCTGACGCAACGCCTGCCCATCGAAAAGAGAAGGTTGAAAAATACCGCCGGATTCGAGCGCGATGCAAGCCTGTTTTCCGCTTACCGGAAGGGGCACTATTACGCCAACCTGGCGGTCAGCAATGCATACCAGAAGGTAGGGTTCTTTATGGGTGCGCACGGTATGCCCGACGGGAACCGGTTGAAGGACGACGGCGACGCGCGAAACATCGAATTGCCGTACAGCACGGTGAACCACCTGAAGATGACTTCCCGCCAACAGTATATGTGGGAGGAAAGCATCGGGTTTTGGGACATCGGGTACCAGAACAACCACCGCAAAGAGTTGAGCCGTTTTCACACCCACTACGGAACACAGCCTCCGCCCCTCACCGACCCGGACAAGGAGTTGGAGTTTTCGCTCCATACGTTCAGTTCTTCCGTCAAATGGAAAACATTCGGCTCCGAAGAATGGGAACATACGGTGGGTTGGGATTTACAGTACCAGCAGAACCGCATCGCAGGCTATTCGTTTTTGGTACCGGAGTACAACCGGTTGACGTCGGGAGCGCTTTGGTTGAGCACCTGGAAGCCCGGCCCGGAGTTCTCCGTCAGCGGCGGGCTCCGGTACGATTACGGCCGGTTGGATGCGGCGGCTTTCCGGGATCCCTACTTGGAGGAGTATCTGCAACGATTGGGTTACTCCGAGGAGGAGATTGCCGGTTACCGCTGGCGAAGTTATGCCGTCGATCGCTCTTTCAGCGATTTTTCGGGTTCGCTGGGGGTGGTGTGGAACCCGAACGAGGCGCATTTGGTCAAGGTGAACATCGGCCGCAGTTTCCGTTTGCCGGGCGCTAACGAATTGGCGGCAAACGGGGTACACCATGGTACCTTTCGGCACGAGCAGGGTGATGCTTCGCTTGATTCCGAGCGGGGATGGCAGGTGGACGCTTCCTACACCTATGAGCGCGGGGGGATCTACCTCTCCTTGACGCCGTTCGGCAGTTGGTTCGGGAACTACATCTACCTGCAACCGACGGGCGAATGGTCGGTGCTGCCCCATGCGGGACAAATCTACCGCTACTCCGGCGCCCAGGCAGTGTTTGCCGGTGCGGAACTGGAGTTCGGGATCGATTTCCTGCGCCGGTGGAATTACCAGGTGTCGGGCGAGTACGTGTACAGCCGCAATCTGGACGAGCATATCCCGCTTCCCTTTTCGCCTCCAGCCTCTGTACGCAATGTCCTGACCTGGGAGCGGGAGCGTGTTCACCTGTACGCCGAATTGCATAGTATTACTGCACAAAACAGGGAGTCGCGGAACGAAGAGCCGACTCCCGGCACTCATTTGTGGAATATGGGAGCCACTGCGACTGTTCCAGTGGCGGGAACCGAGGTAGAAATCACCCTCTCGGCCCAGAACCTGTTGAACACAAAATATTTTAATCACCTGAGTTTTTACCGGAAAGTAGAGATCCCCGAACCGGGACGAAATTTCCAGTTATTTATTAAAGTACCTTTTAATACAAAAATCAAATGAAAACGATCTATTTGTTGGCACTCTCTTGTGTACTATTTGCCGCCTGTAACGACGAAGATGGCGACACGACCAAACCGGTTATTAACCTGATAGCTCCCGCCAATGGAGATACCCTGCACATTGGAGAGGGTGTCCATTTGGATATGGAGTTAGAGGACGATGTGATGTTGAAACAGTACCGGATCAACATCCATCCCAACAACGACGGACATACCCATACCCATGCGGCGGTTTTGAGCAGAGCGGAACCGGATACAACGGTGTATTTGGACCAATCGTGGCTGTCTGATGACGCTGTTCTATCGGATGATATATCCGGCAACAAAAATAAAGACGTACACCACCACAAAATTGTGATCCCTGCCAACACAAAGCCGGGTAAGTACCACTTTATGGTTTACTGTACGGATGCCGCAGGCAATGAGTCATTGGCCACGCGCAACATTGTCCTGGCTACGGAAGAAGATGAAGGAGAGCCCGGCCACGGTCATGACCATTGATTGCGATTGCGCAGCGTGAAGGCGTATTGCCCACATGGAACAAAAGCAGGCTTTCGGCCTGCTTTTGTGTTGTAGATGCTGTAGCACTTTTCGAACCGTCATTCGATCAACTCCATCTCCCGGATCAGGTGTCCTGCTCCGGCCAATTTGTCCACGATAAAGAGGATGTAGCGAATGTCTACGGAGATATTCCGGCAGATGGAGGGTTCGTATTGCAGATCCGACATTACACCGTCCCAGGCCCGATCGAAATTTACGCCGATCAGGTGGCCGTCCGCATTCAATACCGGACTTCCGGAGTTCCCTCCCGTTGTATGGTTGCTCGCAATAAAACAGACCGGTACCTCACCATCTTGTGCATAAGGGCCGAAATCTTTGCTCCGGTAAAGCTCTTTCAGTTTTTGGGGAACCTGGTAGTCGTAAATGGCCGGGTTCTCTTTTTCCAGGATCCCTGACAAGGTGGTAAAAGGTTTATAAAAGATGCCGTCAGCCGGCGAATAGCCTCCTATTTTTCCGTAAGCGACCCTCAGGGTGGAGTTCGCGTCGGCATAAAACCGTTTTTCGGGCTGCATCTCCATCAGTCCGGTCAACCATACCCGGTCTAATTCCCGGAGTTGGCGTTCGATCTCCTGCAAGGGCGGATTTATCCGGAGCAGTCGGAAATCCGCCACCGAAGCAGCCAACAGATAAGCCGGATCTTTTTTCAATTTCTCCTGTAACGCAGTGCCTTTCCAGCGATCTAAACACGCCAGCAAACGGGTCGAATCGGCAAAAACCGACTGGTGGAAAAACTGTTCTGTGTACAAGTGGTACCCGCTGTTTTTTCCGGCTTCCGCCACCGCTTCCGGTTTCCATTCATCCGGAAGTTGCAGGTTGTACAATTTCAACATCTCCTCCAGGATTTTCCGATCGGTAGCGACGTCATAATCCTTAAAAAAGGTACGGATGGTCTGCCGGATAGCTTCCGGCAGCAGGTCGTTCTCCGTTATTTCGGCCAGCCGGCCTGTCAATGAGCGTGCAAAAGAGACGATCTCCGCCCCTCCCAGGCCGGCTTCCTGTGCATAAGCATCAGCCAACACCAACTCTTTTCGTTTTTGGTACACCGCCCGGTAACGATCCACCACACTGTCGTAAGGAGTTCTCCCTGTAGCCCATGTTCTGAACCGGGCCTCCAATCGGCGTTTTTGCTCCACCGTACCGAAACGGAGCAATCCTTTGGTCTCCCCTTGCCATTTTTTCCAAGTGTTGGCTACACCGGCAGCTTTAGCGGAATATTTGAGCCGGAGCAACGGATCCGAATTCATCGCCTGGTTGATGATGTTCAGTTTGGCTGTCCGGATAGCTGTTCTGTGCGGGTTCTCTACCTCTACCAGTTGTTCTATAGCGAAGGAAGTCAAGTATTCCCGCGTAGTTGCAGGGTAACCAAACACAAAGGTAAAATCCCCTTCCTTAGCTCCCTGAGTCGCTATTTTAAAATGAGTGGCAGGCCGGTACGGAACATTCTCCGGGGAGTACGGGGCCGGTTCGTTGTCTTGTCCGGCATAGATCCGCAAAAAAGCGAAATCCCCGGTGTGCCGCGGCCAGCTCCAGTTGTCGGTATCCCCGCCGAATTTTCCAATCGCCGAGGGGGGCGCCCCTACCAAACGCACATCCCGGTATATCCGGAAAACAGACATGAAGTATTGGTTTCCGTTAAAGTACGGTTTTACATTGGCTTGCAGGTCCGTCCCTTTTACAGCCTCCTCCTCCAATTTCCGGCTGATATCTGCAACTGTTTTGGTGCGTTCCGCTTCGTCCATACCGGCTGTTAACGCCCCGGCGATCTGTGGGGTAACATCCTCTATCCGCACCAGAATGGAGGCGGTAATGCCCGGATTTTCCAATTCGTCCGCCCGGTCGTAGGCCCAGAAACCGTGTTCCAGGTAATTATCGGTGAGGGTCGAATGCGCTTGGATCAGGCTGTATGCACAGTGGTGATTGGTGATCAAAAGCCCTTCCCGGCTGATCAACTCCGCGGTACAAAAATGGAAGAAAGGACGTCCTTCCCGCCCCAGTCCGATCACGGCGTCTTTCAAAGAGGCCCGGTTAATGTCGTATACATCTTCCGCCGTCAGCCGGAATCCCTGCCGCTGCATCTCTTCTATGTTGTATTTTTTCAATAACAACGGGATCCACATCCCTTCATCGGCCTTGCATGTCAGGTGAAGCAACAGCACAACGGTCCATATCATTCCAATTCGTTTTTGCATAGTATTGAGTTTACTGGTTCTCTTTCCACTTTTTCAACTCCCGGTACAGGCTTTGTACAGGCAGTCCGATCACGTTGTAGAACGATCCTTCGATCCGTTCTATCCCGATGTAGCCGATCCACTCCTGAATGCCGTACGCTCCCGCTTTATCAAATGGTTTGCAGGTATCTATGTAATGCTCGATCTCTTCAATGGAGAGCCCGGTAAAGTAGACATCGGTAGCAACCGACCAGGATTTTTGCCTGTCGGCGGCTGTCAGACAGACGCCAGAGATCACCGTGTGTTTCCGGCCGGACAACGCGCCGAGCATCCGGATGGCATCCGCCCGGTCCGCCGGTTTGCCCAACGGAACACCTTCCAAACAAACAATGGTATCCGCTGTGATCAGACACTCTCCGGCCCGCAGTTCGCTCCGGAACGGCTCCGCCTTCAACCGGGCCAGGTATTCCGGCACTTGCTCCGCCGGCAATTCCGGTGGATAGACCTCTTCGACCTCTTTTAACCGGACTTCAAAGGCAAATCCGGCCTCCCGGAGCAATTGTTGCCGCCGGGGCGAGGCTGAGGCTAATATCAATTTGTACTCCATCCCGATTACATGCTTTTCACGTAACAGGCGGTGTCCATCCAGTCTCCCCGGGCTTTGAGTACTTGGGAAATGACGTCGCGGGCACATCCGTCGCCGCCTGCCGTGTCGGATATGTACTTGGAAATGGATTTGATCTCGTCACAGGCGTCTGACGGACAGACCGGCAGGCCAACCATCCGCATGACGTTGTAATCGGGAATATCGTCACCCATATACATAATTTCCTCTTTTTCAAGGTTGTATTTGGCAATAACTTCCTGTAAAGCTTTAACTTTGTTCTCAATTTTCAGGTAGATGTCCTGAATTCCCAGTTTCCGAAACCGCTCCGCCATTCCCGGCGCTCCGCCGCCGGAGATGATGACTACCCGGTACCCTTTCCGGATGGCGTACATAATGGCATAGCCGTCCTTTGCACAGGAGGTGCGTACCAATTCCCCTTCCGGGGTGAGGTTCATGGATTGGGCGGAAAGCACCCCGTCTACGTCAAAAATAAACGTTTTAATCTGTTTTAGTTCTTCTTTAAAAAACATATTCTATCCTTTTCATTATTACCACAATGTAAGCATTAATGGATGCTCTCCGTTCTCTACCGGATCCTCTTTGGTTTCCGGTTTGGGAGCTCCCTCTTTGATCAGATCGCTCAAGAGGGCGTACAACTCCGCTCGTTTTTTATCCTTTTTCAACAAACCTTTGTGCATCGCCAGGATTTTGTCGTCCCCTCTTCTGGCCGGTCCGGTCTGGGCCTCTTCCGGGGAGAGCAGCATCACCTTGTGGGCCGTTTCGAGGATCAACGGGCGTAACAGGGCGAAATCCAGACCATTCTCTTCCAGTACATCTCCGGCGGTCCGGTACAGGTAGTTCACAAAATTACAGGCGAAAACCGCCGATAAATGCACTATTTTACGCTGTTCCGAATCCACCTCCCTTACCCGGTGCGAAAGCATTTCCGCCAATTCCTGCACAACTTTCCGGCTTTTTGCATCGGAAGCTTCGATAAACAAAGGTACTTCGCTGAAATCCAAATCTCTTTTCCTGGAGAAGGTCTGAAGCGGGTAGAACACTCCAACCGCTCCGGCCCAAGAGTCAAAAATCCCCAACGGCATACTTCCGGAGGTATGCAGGAGCAATGCTCCGACATGTATTCTAATACTTTTATATACTGAAATTAAAGCATCATCACTTACACAAAAAATATAGATGTCTGCATCCGGGTAGACAATATTCGGATCTGTCGTATAGGTGATCCCGGTTTTCATGCCCAATTCCCGGGCCGATTCGATGCTGCGGCTGTATATTTGACACAGGTTCAGACCGGATTTTAACAACGCGGCCGCCAAGTGATGCGCCACGTTCCCCGCCCCTAACAATACAATCCGTTTAGTTTGCATCCTCGAAAACAATCTTTTTGGGTTTGATTTTTCCTTCTTTCAACAACGCTATCAAGCGAAAACTCGCCGTGCAGATGTCTTGGTAAAATACCTCTGCAATAAACACCAACTGCCCGTCACTCTGTTCCAGATGCCGCGCTGTCCCGGCCTGCTCCTCCCGGTTGATGAGGCGGATGTCGCGGGAAGGCAACAAAGCATGGGTCATCTGGTTCCGGAATTTGTAGTACAGGAAGTTCCCATCGTTCAATGCCCGGTAGCGGCCGCCGAACAAGTGATCGATCGCCGCAGCAAACCGCAAAGCTGCCTGTCCCTTGGCTTTCATCGGCCGGTTGTCCAAAAATCCGCCCAGCACTTCTACCGCTTGTCCCATCAGTACAAACTGCATAAAAGTCAGTTCCGCCTGTACCAACTTCCCCAATTCTCCGACAATCACCTGCCGCAAAAACTGTTCGATCCGGACGACTTGCTCTTCCGTTGTCATACGGATCCAAAAATAGTTCAAATTACCGATATAATGTGCATTTTCCACTCCTTATTCACACAATTGCTCTACCTTTGCGGGGAAATAAAACACCTTATGCTGATAAATAATATGTCTGCGGGAACATCCGGTTTCGACGAATCCCGCTTTGAAAAAGGGCTTAGTCTGTACGAAGTGGTTCGGATATTCAATATGAAACCTATCTTCTTACAAGATAATGTATTAAGACTATCAAATTCAATCAAAAAATCAAATATCGATCTTGATGTTCGAACTTTAAATATCTCCGGAAAGTTGAGTAGATTGATCGAGTTGGAACAGATGAAGGAAGGCAACATCAAGTATGTACTGCACTTTACAAACGGCCAGATGGATGAATATGTCTACCGGATCCCGCACACCTATCCGACGGAAAAGGAGTACGCAGAAGGCGTGGATACGGTTTCCCTCCGCGCTGTCCGTACAGACCCGCAGATCAAATACATCAACAACGAACTGCGCACCCGCGCCAACTTTCTGATGCACAAGCAAGGAGCTTACGAAACGGTACTGATAGACCGGGAAGGGTGGGTTACGGAAGGATCCCGCTCCAATCTCTTTTTGGTAAAAAACGGACAGTTCTATACCGCTCCCGATACGCTCGTACTGCCCGGGACCAGCCGGAAAAGGATCCTTGGCATTTGTAAAGAGGCGCGTTGGCCGGTTGTTGAAGAAGCCGTTTCTTACGAAGCGTTGGGGGAATACGAAAGCGCCTTTCTGACAGGTACTTCTCCCTTGATCCTGCCTGTCCGCCGGTTGGATCACTTCGTTTTCAATGTTCAGGAACCACACCTGCGAAAACTGATGAAGCGTTATTTTGACCGGATTGAAAACATTTTTTAATCTTTTTTGAAGTATGTTGTAACCGATAACCGCAACTTTTCGTTAATATTGCATGGTAAAAGTACCCGGACTGCCTGGGGCTTGGAAATAGAATGAAATATATTGTTTTAATTACCGTTGTCGTAGCCGTTATTTTCACCCAACCGTGGGAATACAGTTTTGCCGGGAGTTTCTCTTCTCTGCAGGATACGGTAGCCTCCCCTCTTCCCGATTCCGTCTCTGAACCAGAAAATCCAGCTTTTCTGTTACCCATCGGTAAAATACTCAGTAACAGCAATTCCGATATTCCGGAAGCTGATCTGTTGGACAAGATCATCGAAAAATTCATGCGGAAATGGGAGATCCGAGGCGCCTCCTTTGCTTTGATGAAAGAGGGACAACTCCTGTACAGCAAAGGGTATGGATATGCCGACCTGGAATCGGGAGTCCTCATGAATACCCACCACATTTTGCGCATTGCTTCTGTTTCCAAACTGATCACTGCTGTCGGGATCATGAAATTGGAGGAGGACGGTAAATTGAAATTGAGTGACCGGGTGTTCGGAAAGGACGGTATTTTGGACGAAACGGATTTTCCGCATATCAAGGATCCGCGGGCCCGGCAAATCACCGTAGAACACCTGCTCCGCCATCAGGGCGGATTTTCGGTTGTATACGGCGACCCGATGTTTTGCCCTGTGGACATAGCCCGGAAAATGGATGTTCCCGCCCCGGCCGACCTCCACACGACAATCCGGTTTGTCCTCTCCCGCCGGCTGGGGTATACACCCGGATGTGGGACGATCTACTCCAATATCGGATACGGAATTTTGAGTAAAGTTATTGAGAAGGTAAGCGGTACGGATTACGAAAGTTATATCGCCCGTAACATTCTGGAACCGGCCGGTTGCTTCGATATGCGTCTTGGGCGGAACCTGTACGAGGAACGGTACGAGAACGAAGTCCGCTATTACGAGAATTCTGCGCAACCCGAGTTGGTCCAGGCCTGTGACGGCAGCGGTCTGGAAGTGCCCAAATATTACGGAGGGAACAACATCGAAGGATTATCCGGAGCCGGAGGATGGGTTGCTTCTGCTTCCGAACTGCTCCGCTTTTTGGCGGTGATCGACGGAAAACCGGGAATTCCCGATATTCTGAAACCGGAAACCATCGCCCGTATAACGGCTTACAACGCACACTCCCTGCCGATCGGCTGGATGAACACCACTCCCAGAGGCGACTGGAGCCGTACCGGCACGCTCTCGGGTACCAGCGCATTGCTGAAACAACAGCACGACGGATATGCCTGGGTCTTTATCACCAACACCAGTTGCTGGAAAGGGCACCGCTTTTCCGATCAGATCAACACTATGCTCGGGCGGGCGCTCTCTTCCGTAGAGGAGTGGCCAAAGAAAGATCTGTTTGAGTTGCAACGTTTCAAATCACACGATTATTTGGTCAGTCAATAGACTCTAACAATTTCATCTGTTTTATTGGTTTTTTACTTATAAAGTATAACTTTGAGGCCAAATTCAATTAAAACCAATAACTACGACATGGCCTTTAAAATTCTTGCGATCAATCCGGGATCGACTTCCACGAAAATTGCCGTTTTTGAAGATGAAAATCAGGTTTTTATCAAGACGATCCGTCACTCGGCAGAAGAGATCGCCCAATTTCCAACCATCTTTTCACAGTTCAAATACCGGAAAGAGATCATTCTGAAAGAGCTGCGGGAGGCAGGAGTGGATGTATCCGAAATGAACGCGGTGATGGGCAGGGGCGGTTTGCTCCGTCCCATTGAGTCGGGGACTTACGAAGTGAACGGGGCGATGTTGCAGGATCTGGAACAAGCCGCTATGGGAGAACACGCTTCCAACCTCGGAGGGTTGATTGCCCACGACATTGTTTCAACGCTCGGCAACGGGACCAAAGCGTACATTGCCGATCCGGTCGTTGTCGACGAGTTGGAACCCCTTGCCCGTGTCAGCGGCCACCCGGCTTTTCCGCGGGTTTCCATTTTCCACGCTCTGAACCAAAAAGCGATTGCCCGCGGGTATGCCAAAGATTGCGGTAAAAAATACGAAGATCTGAACCTGATCGTGGTGCACCTCGGCGGGGGGATTTCCGTCAGCGCTCACTGCCGGGGACGGGTGATCGATACCAACAACGCCCTGGACGGGGACGGACCTTTTTCTCCGGAGCGATCCGGCGGCCTGCCGACCGGTTTTTTGGCCAAACTCTGTTTCAGCGGAGAGAAGAGCTATGCCGAGGTGAAAAAGATGTTGTGCGGGGCCGGCGGTATTGTGGCGTATTTGGGCAGCAACGATATGATGGAGGTGGAAAAAAAGGCCGCCGCCGATGAGAACTGGAAATACTACATGGATGCCATGTCCTACCAGGTAGCCAAAGAGATCGGGGCGATGGCGGCCGTTCTGAAAGGCCGGGTGGACGCCATCCTGCTGACCGGAGGGATCGCATACAGCAAACCGATCACAAACTGTATCACGGAGCGGACAGCATTTATCGCCCCGGTAAAGATCTACCCGGGCGAAGACGAAATGCGCGCCTTGGCCCTGAACGGCCTCAGCGTGCTGCGAAAAGAGACCCAACCCCGTGTCTACTAAAAATAAACGCCCCGTTCATCACGAAACGGGACGTTTGTTTTAGTATACCCGGACTACTTTTTCCAACCGGACGTACCAGATATACCCCTCCGCCTCCGGGTACCCCATGTTTTGCAGGGTCTGGCAATAGGTGCCGACCTGTTCCCGGTAGCGATCGTCCTCTTTCCGGCCGAATTTGTAGTCCACAACACAGATTTTTCCCGCTTTGAGCATGACCCGGTCGGGCCGGATCTTTTTGCCGTCCGCCAACAAAATATCCCGCTCGTTGATGACTTCGCATCCGGAAGCGAACCACTCCGAAGCGGGGCTGTTTTCTATAAATCCCCGCACTGTCCGGCAATATCCGGCTACTGCGCCCGCATCCAACAGGCCGTTTGTATATACCTGCCGCACAGCTTGCTCCACGTCCTCCACCTTGCGTACGGAGCGGAAAATTTCGTGCAACAACTTCCCTTCGTCAATGGCCTGCTGTTCGTGTTCCCCGTGTTTTTCCCGGCTTTCCACGCCGGTGAACTCCCGGTATTTGTACCCGATCCGGAGCCGGTTACCCGGAAACGAAACCGGATAAGCGGCAATGCCCGGTGCCTGTTGCGCTTCCTCGTCCTCCTGAGTACCTTGAATATCCTCGAAACGCTGCTTCCGGCCGGCTGTAAATCCGTTGTCCGGCAACCCTTCCGCTCCTTCGGAGCCCGGCTGCATTCCCTGCAAGACCCGGAAAATAAAAGCGCCGGTGTCGTTGGCCGCCGCCGAACCGTCTTTGCTGATCTTCGGCCCGTACGGACAAACATACAACTCCGTCTTGGCACGGGTAAATGCCACGTAGAGCAAATTCAGGCTGTCTACGTACGCTTTCAGGTGTTCGTTGTAGTAATCCTCCCGGTAGATGGTATCGGCCAGTTTGGAGGAGTAGTCCAAAGGGACTGTCTCCAACGCATTGAAACGCGCCGTCCGGTTCCGGCACCAGAGGCGGCGGGTGGGTTTCACCGCATCCAATTCCCAATTACAGAAAGGCAACAGCACAAAGTCAAATTCCAGCCCCTTGGCTTTGTGGATCGTCAAAAGCCGGAGGGCGTCCGCCTCTTCGGAGGTTGGCAACACCCGTTTCCCTTTCTCCTTTTCCCACCACTCCAAAAACAGGAGGAGGTTGTCCGGATTGTTTTTTGCGTATTCGTATACAATGTCCTGAAAAGCCATCAGATAGGCGATCTCTTCGCTCTTTTCACCCAGGGAGAAACGGGCGATGATCTCTTCCACCATTTCGTACAGAGAGACGGCGTTCCCCGCCGTTGTTCCGGGATCCGCACCCAGGCGGTCAAAAACATCCCCGTCGCCGTCCGCCGTAAAAAGGCTGTCCGGCACATCCGGAGAGCCGGAAACCAGTAAATGGTAACCGTACACCATTTCCGCCCGGCTGATCCCGTCGTGCGGATCGGCCCGGTAGCGCAGGACGGAAACAATAAAACGGACGGCAGCCGAGGAGGTGACATACAACGAATCGTTGGACACAAAACGGATCGGTTGTTCCGCCGTCCGGTTGTACTCCATCAGGTACGACGCTACAAAAGCGCCCTCTTTTCCGTCCCGTACCAGCAAGGCAATCTCCTGTAACCGTCCGCCCCGTTCCCGGATATCTTCGATGATGCCCGCCACGGAGCGCATGATCTCCCGATCGCTCCCCTCCTCCTGCTTTACCGGCCCGAAACGGACCTCCACATACCCTTCCGACGAAGAACGGACCTGTTGTTCCAACTCCGCGTATGCCTCCGTAATGGCTTCCGACCACGGATTCCCCTCCCCGGCCGCTCCGTCAAAGAGCTGTTTCAATTCGCCGGAGGCTTCCCGGAAAAAACGATTGTTGAAAAGCACGATTTCCGCCGCACTCCGCCAATTGTCCGGCAGGCGGACCTGTTCGCTCCCCAACTGCCGGAAATCCTGCTCCACCCCACCCGCCAGGAGCGACCACTCCCCGCCCCGCCATCGGTAGATGCTCTGCTTCACGTCCCCCACAATCAACGCCTTGTTTCCTTCCGACAAGGCGTTCACCAACAAGGGGCGGAAATTCAGCCATTGCAGCGAAGAGGTATCCTGAAACTCGTCGATCATCAGGTGTTTGTAGTAACCGCCTGTCTTTTCAAACAAAAAAGAGGTATCGTTCCGGCCAATCAACACATTCAGCAAATGGGTGGTATCGCTGAGAAGCATCACCCCTTTCTCCTCGCAGTACTGCCGGATCTGCCCGTACAGGTCATTCAGAATGCCCAATTGGTAGAGGTTGTTCAGCAAATATTTTGCAGAGAGGTACTCCCGGAAATGGGCATCGTACCACGCAATACCCTCTTCCAACCAACCGTTCAGGGAGGGTAGTATTTCCTCTATCCGGCTCCGAACGTCTGCCGGACAACTCTTTGTCACCCAAGCCTCTGGATTTCCCACGGCTGCACGCGCTGTGCGGGTCACATCGTCCCATTGTCCGTTCCGCCATTTGTAAAAGGGGGCAGCGCACCCCGATTTGCCGCTTTTAAAATCGGACAGGGCCAATCCGCCCTGTTCAATCAATGCTGTCGCTTGCCGACCGATCCCGGTGAGCCGCTCCTCAAAATCGACCACTGTCTCCTTTAAAAATGCCCGGTACTCTTTCAAAAACGCTTTGTCTCCGAACTTTTCCAACAAGCCCTTGTCAAAGAGACGATACTCCTCCTTAAATAACTCCTCACCCAATGCAGCGATCCTTCCCTGAATATTCCAAGATTTTCCTTCGGAGATTTTTTCTGTCATCAACTCCGAGATCCAGGAACGCAGGTCCGGCTGCTCTCCGACCCGTTCCAACACCCGCTCTACGGCTTTCGCCAAGACGTAACTGGTATCCAACTCTACATTGTAACCGGGGTAAACGCCTAATTCGCGGGTAAACGATTTCAGGACCCGCTGAAAAAAACGGTCGATGGTGGTAACCGAAAAACGGCCGTAATCGTGCAGCAGGAGGGTTCGCAACAGAACAGCCCGGTTCTGCATCTGTTCGGAACTCAGGTGCAACTCCTGTTGCAACAACTCTCCGTAGACAGACCTTTTACCTTCAGCCAAGTGGTGCAACTCCCGGACGATCCGGGATTTCATCTCCCCGGTCGCCTTGTTGGTAAAGGTAACGGCTAATATGTTTTTGAAGTCGGAGGGCATGCCGAATATGATCCGGAAAAATTCCAGTGTCAAGGTAAACGTTTTACCCGAACCCGCAGAAGCCTTGTAAATTTTTAGTCCCGGCATACTCCCGTTGTTCGCACGCTATCGATACCCCGTCAAAATAGCTGCCCTTCCAGCAGTGGTCTGTTTTTCAGTCTGGTCTCCAGTTCCCGGACGTACATCTTTACATAAGCGGCCTCTCCGGAAGCAGCGGTTCCTATACGTTGCTGCGCTTTTCGCAACCACGCAAGCGCCCCTTCGAAATCTTCTTCCAATTCACACATCAAAGCTAAATTCAGGTACGCCCGCAATGCTGTCTTCGGCTTTCCGGAAACGGCAGCCTGCCAGATCCCGGCTGCCCGCTCTTTGTCGCCTTCCCGGTAGTAAAATTCCCCCACCCCCACTGTTTTCGGAGCAACATAGATCCTTCGCTCGGTTTTCCGCCAACCCGGCACCCATTTCTGTGCATACCAATATCCCTTATCCCACATCTTTCCCTGCATACAAAGCACACCCTCCGTATACCCGCCCTCTCCGTAAAAACCATTTCCGGCGGAAAAACAATCTGCAAACTCGTTCTCCAACCAGCGGAAGGAGATCTCTTTCCCGTCTTTCCCGGAATAGAGGCAAACCAGTGCATATCCGGTCACCGAATGTTTCACGGGATCCGACTTGTAGCGAAAGGATTCCCAGGAAAGCAGGTAGTCCAATCCGTTCTTCCGGCAGATACGCATCACATCCGACGGAAGCAATGCCTCCTGAGTCGTATCCGAATCCCATTGTTTCATCTCTTCCGTCACAATGACGGGCAAACTGTCCAACGGATAGGTCTCGGCATAGCAACTGTAAAATCCGTTC
Source organism: Odoribacter sp. UBA944 (assembly GCA_002293375.1). Lineage (GTDB taxonomy): Bacteria > Bacteroidota > Bacteroidia > Bacteroidales > Marinifilaceae > UBA944. Next base: position 56,073 of record DBDA01000048.1, on the reverse strand, counting down.
CGGAAAACAGTAGCCATCTGCCCGGAACCGACTGTAAGTTCTATTCCGTTGAGAATGATCAGGGTATCTATGGCCGGTTTGTAACTTTGACGATCCAGAAAACCGATTTTCCGGCCGCCTTCCAGCGTATGTTCGGCAGGGATCGCCGTTTCAAACGAATATTCGCGGTAAGCGGTACAAGAAGAGTGCAGGAGCAATCCAGTCGCTACGGCCGCCCGGATCAGGCTGCATAATACTTTAATAAAAACCATTCTATACATAGCAACAAAAGTAACAGTATGCCCAACCACTCCACTTCGCTTAACTCCAAATACCTCCATTCGCTTTTGGTGATGGGAACAAAGCGGCTGTTTTGGTGCATCTCATTAAACAATTTATCCAGTTGAGACAGACTGACCGACTTTCCTCCTGTCCGTTGCGCTATCTCTTCCAACAACGGCCAGTTTGCCACCTGGTCATTCAGTTCCTGATTAAATGTATTGACATATAACGAACCTTTCTTTTCAAAGGTTTCTCCCCGGAGGTTGGTACTCAAAAGATAACTGTACTCTCCTGGAGCCAGGTTCCCCAAACTGATCCGGTACTTCTCCCCGCTTCTGTTGAGTGTGTAGTTGTACTCCTTCTCTCCGGAACGGACCGTCAGCCGGACATCCGGCGTGTTGACCAATTCGTAACTCTCGTTGTACAGTTCCGCCTGGATCACCACCTCTTCCGTTTCGTCGTAAAGCGGTTTGATGTCGTGGATAAAACGCTCGTTCCCCCTCCGGCTGGTCAGGTAGTGAACCGTTTTGTACACCAGCGTGTTGAACAGATCGTGCCTGCCGGTCTCCCGGTATGAATAGAGCCGCCAGCGCCAGAACCCCTCGCCCCAGTTGTAGGCCGTTCTTTTTCCCCCTCTGTCGTAAAAGCACATGAGGCCGTAAGCCGTCGGTGTACTCTTGATGTTTTGGGTAAAAAGAGGTTTGCCGGCCTGTGGGGCGATTTCGCCGAAAGGCACCACCAGAGGCGGATAGGCTTCGTACCCTTTAACCTCCTGCGGATCCAGTTCAAAATAGGGAAATTCCCGGTTGTAGCCCGGTGATGCGTACTCGTTGACCGCCTGCAAAAAGTGCACCCGGTACTCTCCGGCAAACACTTCAATGGAAATCCTGTCGGTCAGGATATACCACAAAGCCGTTCTCCGTTTCTCCGCCTCTTCCACGATCCGAAGGTAGGTCCGGTCATCAGGGCGCGGATTGTGCAAAATGTAGAGCAGCGGGAGCGGTCCGTCGGGCAATGGCCGGGAGAGATCGTGCGATGTTACGTTGTAGATCCCCGTCGGCCGCAGCGCTTCGCTGATGGCCGCCACATCGGGGTGGGGAGCACCATAGGCGATCACAATCTCCCCCGTATTGTCTATAATGTTCACATACAGGTCCCGGCGGTTGTTCTCCTTGCTCCGCTCTTCGAACCCAGCCTCCAAAGTGACCGTATATTTGTGAATTCCCGGTGTGCGGGCCTCCACCAGAAAGGTCACCTCCCCCAAAAAGTTATCCGAATCAATCCGCAAGGTCTGTTCTCCGAGTACGCCAGTGTAATCCCGCAAAACACATTTAACCTCCCTCCCTTTTTGTTTTACGGCCGTCACTTCCGCTTTCACGGGAAAAACGGTTTTGACAAAATTGAATTTGTCGTACTCTACCTGCCGGATAAATACATCCGGAATTTCAGCTGTANNTAACGGGGGTTTACTCCTGAATTGTATACCCCGTCACTCAGCAACACCAATGCTTCCGGACGCCGGAAAGCATAGTTCTGTTCCACATAATCGAATACCCCGCTGATGTCCGTAGCCGTTCCGGAAAAGTCGATTTCGCCGGTTTTAGTAACATTTTTGTCAAATGTCAACCATTCAACCGTAAACTTATCTGCCAATTCGTCCGCCTGTTCGCATAAAAATTCCCGGTACTCATTCCGATAATAGAGGGAATCCTTGTTGTTCAGCAGGGAAGCCGAATTGTCCTGTGCAATCAGTAACAGCGGTTTCTCCCGCAGGTAGCGCAGAAAGGAGAGCGCCGGCCGTAACAGCAGGAACAGAAGGGTTAACACGGTCAGAAAACGGAGGAGAGCGATCCCCAGGGCGAGAGCGGATTTTACATCCGGCAATTTCAGCAGTTTCCGGTATTTGAACCGGGCAACGGCTGCCGATACCAACAAGATCGGCATGATCCACCAAAAAGAGTATCCCAAAACCATCCTCCGGCTCAACAATTAAAGTGGTACAATAAAAAAAAACCGATTCCCGGATACAGTCCGGGGAATGTATCCGAAAATCGGTTTCGATATTCCGGACCCGCCCGGGTATTACATATTCATTCCTCCGCATACGTTGACCACCTGCCCGGTAACATAGCGGGAGAGGTCGGATGCCAGGAAGAGGCATACATCCGCAATATCTTCCGGTGTCCCTCCTCTTTTCAACGGGATCTTCTGCGCCCATTCGTTCCGGACCTCTTCGGAGAGCTGTCCGGTCATTTCGGTAATGATGAAACCGGGAGCGACGGCGTTCGCCCGGATGTTTCGCGATCCCAACTCTTTGGCCACGCTCTTGGTGAAGCCGATGATCCCGGCTTTGGAGGCGGAATAGTTAGCCTGTCCGGCATTACCGCTCACACCCACCACGGAACTCATGCTGATGATGGAGCCGCTCTTCTGTTTCAGCATAATGGCCGAAACGGCTTTGGTGTAGTTGAATACCGATTTCAGGTTGACATTGATGACAGCGTCCCACTGCTCTTCCGTCATTCTCATCAACAAGGTATCTTTGGTGATCCCGGCATTGTTGACCAATACATCGATGCGCCCGAATGTTTTCAGTACCTCTTCCACGGTAGCGTTCGTCTGGGCGAAATCGGCGGCATTGGAGGCATACATCTTTGCTTTTACCCCCAACGCGGCGAGCTCTTTTTCGGTCGCCTGGGCCACTTCATCGTATCTTAAATCCGTAAATGCAATGTCGGCACCCTCTTTTGCAAACGCTAGTGCCACAGCCTTTCCGATTCCTCTGGAGGCGCCGGTGATCAAGGCTGTTTTTCCTTCTAACAACTTCATAATAACTGTTTTATAGATTAATATCGTACAGACAACATGATCTGATCGTCCTGCAAATGTAAGGAAAGTAATTGAAAGTATCACATTCGATCGGAATGGAATAATATTTTGTTAGTTTTGTCGAAAATTTTACGCAACCATGAAAATAGAGAGATGCCCTGTATGCGAAAACCCGGAGTTTGCTCCCTGTTTCTCCTGTAAGGACCACCTGACGACGGGAGAATCCTTTGCGTTGGTCAAGTGTCCGGCGTGCGGATTTGTACTGACACAGGATTTTCCGGGTGAAGAAGAGATTGGGCGGTATTACGAAGCTCCGGAGTATATTTCGCACTCCGATACGCATAAAGGCTTGACCAATACTTTGTACCATCAGGCACGGAAAATGGCATTAAGATCCAAAGCAGGCATTGTAAATCGGCATACCCCCCACAAACCGGGTGTGTTGCTTGACATCGGTTCCGGTACCGGTTATTTTCTGAACAAAATGAAATCCCTTCACTACACGGTATTGGGAATTGAAAAATCAGATACCGCCCGACAATATGCGCGGAAAAAATTCGATCTGGATTGCCGGAATTCCACTTTTCTGTATGAAATGGCCCCAAAAACCCAGGATGTGGTGACCCTGTGGCACGTGCTGGAACACTTAGAGCCCCTGAACAGGGCAATGGAGCAGTTGAACCGGATATTGAAGGACGACGGAGTGGCAATCATTGCTTTGCCGAATAAAAATTCGTTCGATGCCACCCATTACAAAGCCCAATGGGCGGCTTATGACGTTCCACGCCATCTGTGGCATTTCTCTCCGTCGGATTTTGCTTTTTTGGCGGATAAACACGGATTCAATGTGATTAAAACGAAACCTATGTTTCTGGATATCTTTTACATATCCATGCTCAGCGAAAAAAATAGGGGCCATCGCTTGGCAGGGATAACCGGAGTGGTCAAAGGTGCTTTTTTCTTTTTACGAACATTGGTCAGGAAGGAAAAATGCAGTTCGCTCATTTATGTACTAAAGAAAAAATAAGGATTCAGGAGCGATGTATCGTTTTTTTTTATAAATTTGTTTCGTTTTTATAGTCCATAACATTTTTATACCGGACGGCATTTATTTAAAGAGCAAAATACAAATACAAACCATACCAACATGCTGAAATCTTACAATTTTCCCAGTGTATACGAAGCCACTAACCAAGAGCTGAGTAATGTTGCCGAGAATATTCTTGACGGTATCAAGTTAATGGTAGATGAAAACGAATACATCGTTGGGAATTTAGCCCTTGTGGAAGGGTACTCTCCCCATAAAAACATCAATGCCGCTCCGACCGAGGAGGAGTATAAACTGTTGAGCAGCGCAGCTCTTTTGCTGACGCAGCCCAAAGGAGAAGAGGAGGTATTCCTGACCACCGGTTTCCCTTTCTCCACCTACATGCTGTACCGCGACAAAGCCGTGGAAACACTTCAGGGAAGACACATTATCAATTACGATGCTTCTACTTTCGGCGGGCCGGCCAATGCTAAACGGGAAGTGAATGTCGGAAAGGTAGAGGTTATTCCTGAAATCATGGGATGTACCACTGCCATCCGGGAAGGAGCACCTCAGGAGAAAGAGAATTTCTTCATTGTCAGTTTGGGGTACGGGACCTGTGAAGCGGTAGTCAGCACCCGCGCCGGGTTGATCAACCGTTCCGCCGTCAGTACACACGGTGTGCGTCACGCTGTAAACCTGCTATCGAACGAATTAAGCAAAAGTTTTTACCTGAACCTGAAAACGGAACACCAGATCGATGTGGCCTTCCAGCAAGGCAGTATTACGGTGAACCGGGTAAAACACAATATCCTGGACCTGCGGGAAAAAGTATTGAAAATCTACTACCACGAGATCATTGCTCCCAATTTGCGGAGGGCTTTCACGGACGACGATTTCAACAAAACCACCAAGATGTATCTGGTCGGAGGCGGTGCCTTCTATCCGGAATTGGTAAACTGTTTCAAGGAAGAGTTTGGAAGTGTTGTTTCCGTAGAGATTTACCCCGAACCCGATAAATGCGCTTCGCACGGGTATTGCCTGCACTCCAAGATCAAATCCGGAGCGGCCAAGACCAATATCCCCAGCAACATTGAAGCGGATGAGATCAAAATATTCCGGAATCCACAACTGGCGGTCGGAATGGATATAGGAAACGCCACAACCTGTGTTACCATCTACAAGGACGGCGAATAAACACAGCTTAAAAGAGTCGAAAAAAGTTGTTCCTGCGGGAACAACTTTTTCATTTCAATCACTATTTAACCAGTACTACACTACATAAACCTATACGTATGAAATTATTGGAACAGATCAAAGAGAACGCATGCAAATGCAACAAACGGATCGTCCTCCCGGAAGGGACCGAAGAGCGCACCCTGAAAGCTGCAAACACTATTTTAGCCGAAGGATTGGCACAACTGATCCTGATCGGGAACCCGGCGGAGATCGAAAAAAAGGCCAAAGAGTTGGAGCTTTCCTACATTTCCCGCGCCGCCATCATCGACCCGCAACAGCATGCCCGCAAAGAGGCTTATGCCGACCTGCTCGTGGAGTTGCGGAAAAGCAAAGGGATGACCAAAGAGGAGGCGTTAAAGCTAGTAACCGATCCGCTCTACTTAGCCACGCTGATGATCAAGAGCGGAGATGCGGACGGAGAGGTAGCCGGGGCCATTAATGCCACCGGCGATGTATTGCGGCCTGCTTTCCAGATCGTTAAGACCGAACCCGGTATCTCTGTAGTCTCCGGGGCTTTTCTGCTCCTGACCGAAAAACCCGAATTCGGGGAAAACGGCCTGTTGGTGGTGGCCGATTGCGCTGTTCACCCCGACCCGACTGCGGAAGAGCTGGCGCAGATAGCCGTTGTAACGGCCCGTACCGCTAAAAGCATCGCGAAGATCGAACCCCGCGTAGCCATGCTCAGTTTTTCCACGAAAGGTTCTGCCAAACATGAAATGGTCGACAAAGTAGTCCAAGCAACCGAATTGGCAAAACAGATGGCGCCGGAACTGATGATCGACGGTGAGTTGCAGGCGGACACCGCCCTAGTTCCCTCTGTCGGAAACCTGAAAGCGCCGGGAAGCCCGGTAGCCGGAAAGGCCAACGTGCTGGTCTTCCCCACCCTCGAAGTGGGAAACATCAGTTACAAACTGGTACAGCGGATTGCCGGTATAGAGGCCATCGGCCCCGTACTTCAGGGCATGGCCGCCCCCATCAACGACCTGTCAAGGGGCTGTTCGGTCAGCGACATTGTAAACCTGGTTGCTATCACCGTAAATCAGGCGGCGGGCCTTACGAAATAAACACATCAAATCGAAAAAACACAACGTATGAACATTCTTGTTTTGAACTGCGGAAGTTCTTCCATCAAATACCAATTGTTGAACATGCAGGCCGGACCGGTGGTGCTGGCCAAGGGGATCGTTGAAAAGATCGGCCTGGCAAAAGGTGCGTTTACCCACAAGCCGGAAGGCAAAGAGAAATACGAAGCGACGCTTCCCATCCCCGACCACATGGCCGGTATGGACCTGGTTTTACAGGCCCTGACCGACAAGCAGCACGGTGTGATCAATTCCCTGGAAGAGATCAACGCTGCCGGCCACCGCATTGCGCACGGCGGGGAGTATTTTTCCCAAAGCGTGCTGATTACACCGGAAGTGAAGGAGAAGATCGCCGCCTGCAGCGAGATCGCTCCCCTGCACAACCCGGCCCACCTGAAGGGGATCGACACAATGGAGCGGTTGCTTCCCACCATCCCGCAGGTTGCCGTGTTTGACACCTCTTTTCACCAGACCCTGCCGGCAGAGGCCTATCTCTATGGCATTGACTATGAATATTACAAAAAATACAGCATCCGAAAGTTCGGGTTCCACGGAACCTCCCACAAGTTTGTGGCGGAGAAAGCCTGTAAACTGTTGGAATGGAAGATCGAAGAGAAAAAGATCATTACCTGCCACCTGGGCAACGGCTCTTCCATAACAGCCATCAACAAGGGAAAATCGGTGGATACCTCCATGGGCTTTACGCCGGTAGCCGGGGTGGTTATGGGGACCCGTTGCGGGGACCTGGATGTGGGCGCCTTGTTGTATATCTGTGAAAAAAGGGGACTATCGACTGCCGAAGCGGTTGCTTTTGCCAACAAAGAATCCGGCGTTATGGGCATCTCCGGCGTATCGTCCGATTTCCGGGAACTTCACGCTGCGGCGGAATCCGGAAACGAGCGGGCCAAATTAGCTTTGGAAGTTTTCTGTTACAATGTCAAGAAATATGTCGGTTCCTATGCTGCCGTACTCAACGGGGTGGATCTGCTGATCTTTACCGGTGGCATCGGGGAAAACGACCACGTTGTCAGAAGTATAGTTTCTTCCAATTTAGAGTTTTTGGGTTTCCGCTTCAACGACGAGATCAACAAAGTCACCCGGGGAAAGGACCAGATATTGTCCACTCCCGACTCCAAAGCCGTTATCATGAGCATCACCACGGACGAGGAGTTGGTAATCGCTCTGGACACGCTGCATATCGTACAAACGAAGTAGCTTGACCGTTCTTTGCATAAAAAAGCGCCCGGTTGCGGGCGCTTTTTCGTTTTACGTTTCTTTGTCCGTTGTCTCTTTATTTTTTATCCGTTTCTCCTTCTTCAGCGCCTGATCAAGTAAATACACGATTTGCCCGTTAAGACTGCGAAATTCATCAGCGGCCCATTTTTCGAGGGCTGCCATACGTTCATTATCTATGCGCAATACAAAATTTTTATTTTTACTTTCTTTTTTCATCTGATCTGTCCAAGGATAACGCTAATATTTAGAGCTTGGAATAATTCAAACAAGTTCTAAGTATGCAATGTGCCGGTATTAACCACCGGCTGGGCCTGTTCGTCGCTGCAAAGTACCACCAGCAAGTTAGAGACCATCGCTGCTTTTTTGTCGTCGTCTAATTCAATCACAGCTTCTTCCGACAGTTTATGCAAGGCGTGTTTAACCATTCCGACTGCGCCGTCCACGATTTTTTCACGGGCGGCAAGGATCGCATCTGCCTGTTGGCGGCGAAGCATTACAGCTGCTATTTCCGGAGCGTAAGCCAAATAATTGACACGGGCTTCCACCACTTCGATCCCGGCAATATCCAAACGTTCGTTTAGCTGTTTCTCCAGAATGTCGTTGATTTCCTGACCTCCGGAACGCAACGTGAGATTTTCATCTTCGTTTTCCGAATGGTCGTATGAGAAGAGGCCGGCCACATAACGCAAAGCCGCGTCGGATTGAACTTTCACAAAATCTTCATACGCTTTCATCTTTTCCTGAACCCTGACAACAGTTGCTCCCTGCTGTACAGTACTTGCTTTCGATGTGTTGTCAATATCGAAAGATGCCTTGTAGGTATCTACGACCCGCCAAACCACCACTTGCCCGATCATAATCGGGTTCCCTTTTTTATCGTTTACCTTTATCGGTAAAACGTCTAAATTCCGGGCGCGTAAAGTTAGTTGTTTTTTTGTGTAAAAAGGATTGACCCAGAAATAGCCGTTGTCTTTAACCGTTCCTTTGTATTTGCCGAAAAAGATCATGACACGGGCTTCGTTCGGTTCGATCCGCATGAACCCACCCCAAAAAATGGTGTTGAAAATGAATAACAACACACAAATAATGGAATAAAAAGTGGTTAAACCGATCGATAACGAAGCAGTGATCGACCATACAAAAAAGCCGATAAGGGCAAAAAATAACAGGATATTAAACAACAACATCGGGATACCCGGTAGTTTTACTCCATGAAAAATTTCTTCTCTTGTCTTCATAGTTGATCATGATTTTAGATTGATATTGAAATGATATCACAAATATAAAATACTTGATTGATACTCACAAGTTTTTTATATAAATTAACAGTTGCAAAAACGCACTAAGCGAAGACCTGTTGTTTCCGAAAGTATGGTCAGGAACAAACAGGCCGAAGCGATAGGAAAAAAGTGAAAAAATTCAAACGTTTCCTTAGTTATTTAAGCCGTTGTGTCCGAATAGTATAATCAGAAGCGTACCGGAGCATCAGGAGGCCGTGATTTTGCCAGCCGCTCTCTGCGTCGAAGCGACTGAAACGGAACGATGAAAAGAGACTCTCCTGGGGACAGGAACCGATAACAGCCAATGTTTTCTCCTTGAAGCGGGCCGCCAAGGGGATAAAGTAAAGCCCGATGTCGAACGCTTTGTTGGAAAGCGTATGCGGTTCCGTTCCGAACCACTCCCGGTACCGGCCAGCAAACGCTTTGGCTTCGTCTGAAAAATTATCGATGAAACTGTAGGAAAAAAAAGTTACATTCAATTTGTAAAAAGTTTCAAAATCCACCGAGGTAAAATTTTGCCAGTCGGGCAATCCAACGACAGTCAGGCGATGGGTAGCGGCAAAAGAAGAGAGGACGGGCAGCAACTTACTGACTTCGGCCTCCCTTGCTGTGGAAATCACCAAAATATTCTCTCGGGCCGGATCCAAATAACCGGCCAACGAATCCGTCAAAATTCCGTCCACCTCCCATTTATGGAAACGTCCGGAGGTGTGTCCGAAAAAAGCCGATGAATCATTGGTCCGCATTTTTTGCTCCGTCAACCGGGCCAATGCAGCCTCTTCCCGATACTCATCTCCCAAAAAGTGGAAAGAGATGACATTCGCTTCCGATTGGCCGGCGATCCACTCCGCTGCCTGTTCCGCCACTGCCCCGACCGGCGTATTCACCTGTATAAAATTGGGGTGCTTCCCAAGCCCTTCCGTTCGGGCAGAAAGCGGGTACACCACCGGAATCTGTTTGTTAGCCAGGCTCTCCTCCAGGATCCGGAATTCGGATGCATACACCGGGCCGATGATCAGGTCCGGATCGGTACGGTTCAGTTCCTCGGCAAGGTCATGCATCTTCGGAGAAATTCCGTCGGAAAAATATTCCGTGTCATACGTATATAATTCCAGGTGGAAACCCGCCCGTTTCAAACTGTCCGCCGCCAGAAGCAAACCCTCGTAAAAATACAGGAACCCTTCCCATTTCGAAACAATGCCGGGGGTATATTGCCAGATATTCACCGTATCGTTCCGATCCGGACGGGTATTATTCCGGAGCGTATTTCGGGCGTGCAACGGGAGCAATAAGGCCACTTTCACCGCTCCGGCCGGAAGTGAGTCGCAATCTCCCTCGCTCCCCGGCAAGCTATCTGTTTCCGACTCCGAAACAGGATGAACAACCTCCTGCAGCTCTTGTTGAGAGTCGGATTTTCGAATTTCCACTTCCAAAACGGCTCTCCGCTCCTCTTTCCGCATCTCCGACAACGGCAGTCGGACAATGCTCCCGACAGCCAGCGGATTCGCTTCGTATTGCCTGTTCTCCTGCAAGATCCGCTTGGGTTTTATGCCATATTGCCGGGAAAGCGAATAGATGGTCTCTCCCTTTTGCGCAACGTGGTAGTAATAGGTATCATCCCGTTCCACATAAGGTGCCACATACGGGATTTTCAGTACTTCGAACAGGCTGAGCGTCGGAGTCTCTTTCCGATTTACTTTGAGGATCGTCTCCACATCTACTCCGTACGCTTTGCTGATAGCATAAAGGCTCTGGCCCGCATCCACCACGTGCAGGTAATAACTCTCTCCCCGAATAGTGATCAGATCTCCGGAACGCTTCACCTCAGCCGTCTGGGAAAACAGCAACCGACAGCACAGGAGCAACAACAGTGTAAAAAAATACCTTGGCATACCTCTTTTTTACCTTACAAACGGAATCCCCGCCCGAATAAGCAAAATTAAGAAAAAGTAGTCGATTATTTAAAAATCTGCCTTATTTTTGCATGTACCTAACAAAGAGGGATATGATTTTCAAAAAACATCCGCGAATAATTTTTTACCTGCTGAACTTTATAGTTGCCTTTGTAATCCTTATCGTTGCCGGTTTATACACCTTGAAACGGTTGAAAACGTATACGGACCACGGTCATTTTATCGTCGTACCGCTTTTTAAAGACCTGACGATAGCCGAAGCCGAAGCATTGGCTGTTCAACAGGACCTGCGGATTGTGGTGACCGATTCTATTTACGACGATCGCGCTCAACCCGGTACGGTACAGGAGCAATACCCGTTGACCGGATCCTCGGTGAAGTCACAACGGTTGATCCACTTGATCGTAAACGCTTCGGCCCCGGAAAAAGTGACGTTTCCCCAGTTGACCAACTCCTCGTACCGGCAAACTCTCCAGACCCTGGAAGCCAAAGGATTTACGATCGGCCGGATCGAATACGAGCCTTCCGAATTTAAAAACTTAGTCTTGAAACTGAAACACCGTGAAAAGGAGATTGCATCCGGCACCCGGCTTTCGAAAGGGGCGACGGTAGACATTGTACTCGGCTCCGGGAACGGCGACAACCTGATCCCGCTCCCTCGGCTGAACGGATTGGTCTTGAACAAAGCGCTCTTCCGAATCAAAGAGAGCTACCTGAATGTGGGCGAGATCGTTCCGGACGAAAGTGTACAGACTCGTGCGGACAGGCTGACTGCCCGCGTATACAGACAGGAACCCGCTTATTACGAAGAGGCATATGTACGGGCGGGCGGAGAGGTCACCCTCTACATCACCCGGGATAAAAAGATCTTTCAATCGCTCGACAGCCTGTTTGTCACTTACTGATCTATCCCAAAATGGTCGAATACTCAGAAGAAGCGGAAGAGCCGGACGAATTGCCAGAGGAAGAGGGACAGGAAAACGAACTGTTCGAACACCACCGGATCGAAGCCGACCGAGGACAAGATCTGTTGCGAATAGATAAATTCCTGATGACCCGCCTACCCCATGTTTCCCGTACCAAAATACAGGATGCCGCCGATGCCGGCTACATCCGGGTAAACGAAAAGCCGGTAAAATCCAACTACCGGGTTAAGCCGGGCGATGTGGTTTCTGTGGTAATGCATTACCCTAAACGGGAAATCGAGATCGTTCCGGAGAATATCCCGTTGGACATTGTTTTTGAAGACGACAGCCTGTTGGTAGTGAACAAACCGGCCGGCCTGGTGGTGCATCCGGCTTTCGGCCATTTTACCGGCACGTTAGTCAATGCATTGGTGTGGCACCTGAAAGAGAATCCGCTCTTTACGGGAAACGACATCCGCCCCGGCCTGGTCCACCGGATCGACAAAGATACCTCCGGACTGTTGGTCGTTGCCAAGACCGAACAGGCGAAAGCGCACTTAGCCGGACAGTTCTTCCACAAGACTTCCGAACGCAAATACACAGCCATTTGCTGGGGAACTCCCGAAGCGGAAAACGGCACCATCACTGGCCACATTGGAAGGCACCCCATCAACCGGAAGATCATGTCGGTCTATCCGGATGGCAGCCATGGAAAAGAGGCGATCACCCACTATAAGGTGATCGAACGGCTCGGATATGTCAGTATGATGGAGTGTGTACTGGAGACCGGCCGGACACACCAGATCCGAGCCCATTTCAAATCGATCCGGCATCCGCTTTTCAATGACAAGGAGTATGGAGGGGACGAGATACTGAAAGGGACCACCTTTACCAAATACAAGCAATTCATCCAAAACTGCTTTGCTGTCTGCCCCCGCCAGGCGCTCCACGCCAAAACATTGGGATTTATACACCCCACTACGGGCCAATACCTCTCTTTTGACTCCCCTCTACCGGACGACATGGCGCAGTTGGCGGAGAAATGGCGGAATTATACAGCGGGAAGAACAGACGAGTAGCGGTTATTCGACCACCTTCATCTGCCCGCTGATCAGCAGCAAACTCAACTCTGAAATCTTTGCCTGGTAGATGGCCGACAATTTTCGGTCGATTGCGTCAATATAACTTCTCTGAAACTCCCGGAACTCAATCCCGGGCAACGATCCGATCTTGTACTTTTCCAACGCCGCATCCAAATTGTCATAAGCGATTTCCGAATTCTCGATCTCGAAATTCACGATATGCAGGTTGTTTTCGTAGTTGTTGTACAATTGCGCCAGATCAGCCATGACCTGCAGTTCCAACTCCATGCCGGACCACTCCGCATTCTCTTCCGTCAACCGGGCGTTCCGGATCTTGCGGTTATTTTCCAATCGGTCAAAAAGAGGCATCCGCAAGGTAAATCCCCAGTAAAAACCGTTGGTGCGGTTTAGAGAGGTGGAGGCAGAAGGGGTCTCCGTACGACTGTAATTGTAGCCGGAATTAAAATCCAGCGTAGGGAAAAGTGCCGAACGGGCTATCTTGACATCCAAAGCGGATATCTTCTGATCTTTCCGGGCGATGAGCAAAGCAGTATTCGAACTCAAGGTGTTCTCCTTCAACTCCCCTATTATCAACTGATCGAGTAGGGAAATGGAGTCCCGGACATACATGGCCTTGTCGAGTTCTATATTCAGCATGTGGTTCAAGGTAATATAAGCACTTTTCAACACCTCTTGCTGTTTCACGTATCTGGAACTGTCCGCATTCAGGTCAATTTTAGCCTGTTGCGCCTCCAATCCGGACAAAACCCCCAGTACATATTTATCCAAGGCTTCGTTATACCGGTCCCTGGAAAGGGTCAGTGAATGGCGGACCGCCTCCAGTTTGTTGTGCTGGATCACGACGTCGTAGTAAGCCTCGCTGACGGCGAGTACCAAATTTTCCAGCGCCATCTGCGTATTCAACTCACCGACGGAGGCTATTTCCCGGTACTTCTCGTACGTGGTGAACATGGAGAGTCCGTCGAACAACCGCCAATCCAATGCCACGCCGGCTGAAAGCACATCGCTCTTTACACCGCTGTTGCTGATCGACTCTCCGCCAATGGTGCTCTTAGTCTGATTGATCCGTTGCGTTTGCTGGGCATCGGCATTCAGTGTCGGCAAAAAAGGGGCGATATTTGCGTTGTTGTCTGCTATCTGTTCTTCGTTCCGGAACATTTTGATGGAGTAGTTGGCTTCCAGTGCCTGTTGAACACATTGCTCCAATGAGATCACCCCCTGCCCTTCCGCAACCAATGCCCCTGCTGCCGCCAGCACCCCTGTTCCGATATATTTTAAAAGCTTCATTCTATCCCGATTTTATGCATCCGTCACTCTTCTACTCCACTCTGTACTTTTACCTTATCCGACGAAAAATAGGTGTATATCGCCGGAATAATGAAGAGTGAAAGGAAAGTTGCGCAGATCATCCCGCCACAAACCGCCAACCCCATGGCAATACGGCTTTCCGCTCCGGCTCCCGTAGCGATCGCCATCGGTATCAATCCCAGTACCGTAGACAAACTGGTCATCAGAATAGCCCGGAAACGGGCTACCGCCGCATTCTTCACCGCTTCTACCATCGATTCACCCGCCGCCTTGCGCTGGTTGGCGAACTCTACGATCAAAATCCCGTTCTTGCACACCAACCCAATCAACATGATGATCCCGATCTGGCTGAATATGTTCATCGTCTGGTCAAAATAGCGCAGTGTCAGCAACGCACCTACCAACGCCAACGGGACCGTAAACATGATAATCAGCGGGTCCTTAAAACTTTCAAATTGGGCCGCCAACACCAAATAGATAAATATCAGTGCCAATACAAAGGCGAACATCAGGCTGGACGAACTCTCGACAAAGTCTTTAGAACTCCCGGAGAGCGTGGTTTTAAAGTCATCGCTCAACACCTCTTCCGCGATCCGGTCCATCTCCTGTAATCCTTCCGAAAGGGTGACCCGTTTGGCCAAACCGGCCGAAACAGTAGCGGCGACAAAACGGTCGTACCGGAAAAGCTGCGGCGGCATGGAACTCTCGGAAGTGGTCACTACGTTATCCAAAGAGATCAGCCTGCCTGCGTTGTTCCGCACAAAGATGTTCTGCAGATCGGTCGGCTTGTTCCGGTCCGAACGGTTCAGTTGACTGAATATCTGGTACTGCTTTCCGTTCATGATGTAATACCCCACGCGCTGTTCGCTCATCGTCAACTGCAAGGTCCGGGCAATGTTCTGCATGGAGATACCCAACACCGACGCTTTGTTCCGGTTGATGTTCACTGTCAACTCCGGTTTGGTGAATTTCAGGTTTGCGTCCGCCACGGAAAAAAACGGACTCTGGTTCACCCGCTCCATAAATACCGGCAGGATCAACTTCAGATCCTCCAGGTTCTTGGCCTGTATCACATACTCCACCGGCAATCCGCCCCGCCGTCCCCCAAAGGTCTGTTGCTGGGAAACCATGGTTTTCGCCCCGGTAAAACGCCGCATCTTCCCGCTCAGATCATCTGCGATTTCCTGTTGCGTCCGGCTCCGTTTTTCCGGTTCTTTCAGCCACAGAGTGAGATTGGAACGATTGGTGCTTCCCATTCCCACCAATTCGATCACCCGATCGTACTCCGGCACCTCCGCCATCGTAAAATCCGACACTTCGTCAGCGTACCGTTCCATGTATTCGAACGTAGTCCCTTCCGTTCCCGTAGAAGAGATCCGGATGTTGGAGCGGTCTTCCAACGGCGCCATTTCCGACGGGAGCGCCAGCCAACAGAAATAAATAACTCCTCCCAGCACCACCAGAATGATGGGCGCCCAAAAGCGCCGTTTCATGAATTTCTCCAACCCCCGGCGGTACGAACCCATCATCCAATTGAAAAACGGCTCTGTTTTCCGGTAAAACCAATTATCGGTTGCATTCTTTCTCAACATCTTAACCGAGATCATCGGGGTAAAAGTCAGGGCGACGAACGAGGAGATGATCACCGCACCGGCTATCACCATACTGAACTCCCGGAACAACCGCCCTGTCGTCCCCTGCAAAAAGATGATGGGGAAAAAGACGGCCACCAGCGAAACGGTCGTGGAGATTACGGCAAAAAAGATTTCGTTCGTCCCTTTGATACCGGCCTCCATCGGACTCATCCCCTGTTCCACCTTGGTATAAATATTCTCCATGACGACAATCGCGTCGTCCACCACCAGACCGATCGCCAGCACCACCGCCAACAATGTCAGGATGTTAATGGAGAAACCGGCAATGTACATAATAAAAAAGGCCCCGATCAAAGAAATCGGTATGGCCAGCACGGGAATCATAGTCGTCCGCCAGTTCCGCAGGAAGAGGAAAATGATCAGCACGACCAGGATAAAAGCCTCGAAGATGGTATCTCGTACCTCGCTGATAGAGTTCCGGATAAAGACGGTATTGTCGAAATTAATGCTGGCTGTAATGTCGGTCGGAAGATCTTTCTCCAACTCCGCCATCACCTCCCGTGCCCGGTCTACAATGTTGATGTAATTCGCACCCGGCTGGGGCGTGATCACACAGGCCACCATTGGCACTCCGTTCTGCTTCAACACGGAACGAACATTTTCAGCCTCGATCGTTGCCACACCAATATCCCGGAAGCGGACCACCTTTCCCTCCTTCTCCCGGATCACCAAATTGTTAAAGTCTTCCAAACTCATCAGACGCCCCAACGTACGGATCGTCAACTCCGTATGCGCCCCTTCGATCCGGCCCGCCGGCAACTCCACATTTTCCTGAGTGACCACATCCTGCACATCCATCGGAGTAATTCCGTAGGCAGCCAACCGGGTAGGGTCCATCTGCAAGCGCACCGAATAGCGTTTCTCCCCCCAAATATCCACGTTGCTCACCCCGCTGATGGTTTGTAACCGCTCTTTGTAATAATTCTCCGCAAACATGGAGAGATCGATCAGGGTACGACTTTCACTGCTGAGGGAAATCCCAAAAATTGGCTGGGCATCCGCATCCGCTTTGGTCACGGCAGGCGGGTCCACATCCCGCGGAAGCCGTCTCATAGCACCGGACACCTTGTCCCGGACGTCGTTCGCGGCAGTCTCCAGATCCACCTCCAACTGAAACTCCACCGTGATATTGCTCCGGCCGTCCCGGCTGGTACTCATCAAGGTACGGATCCCCGGAATTCCATTGATGGCGGATTCCAACGGCTCCGTGATCTGTGTTTCGATCACATCCGCATTTGCCCCCGGAAAACTGGTGGAGACAGAAATAATAGGCGGATCCACACTGGGATAATCCCGGACTCCCAGATAAACAAAACCGATACACCCCACCAACACAACGATAATATTCATCACCGTCGCCAGGACAGGGCGTTTTATACAAGTAGTAGAAAAACTCATAGTCAATTGCGCATTAGAATGACCCTACAAAGATACTTTTACCTGCATCCCCTCTCTTAATTGCATCAAGCCGTTGATCAGTACCGTATCCCCGGGCTGAATACCGGACGTAATATTTACATTTCTTTCATCCCGGTTCTCGATCTCCACAGGCATGCTGACAGCTCTCCCGTTTCTGGCCACCCACAACTTCTGTCCATCCATTTCGGGCACTACCGCTTCCGTCGGAATGGAGATATACTCCTCGTCCCCGTCCAGAACCAATGTACCTTCGGTATACATCCCGGCCATCAGTTTCCCGTTGCTGTTGTCGTACCGGGCTCTCAGTGTGATCATCTTTACATCAGGGTCCAACATCGGATCCACCGCATAGACCCAAGCCGAATATTTTCCCCCGACCTCCGGAGTGAACTCCACCCGTTTCCCCGGCAAATTATAGGTGGCATAACGTGCCGGAAGGGAAAAAGAGAGTTTCAGACTGGAATTATCCACAATAGTGGTGATCTTGGAACTGGGTTGTACGTAACTTCCTTCGCTGACATACCGGAATCCGGTTATTCCGTCGAAAGGGGCCCGAATCTCCGTTCGTCCGATCTTGACTTTCAACAACAAAATATCCGCTTCCAGCATGTTGTAATCGGTTTGCAACTGATCGAACTGTTCCCGGCTGATAGATTCCCGCTGCAACAGGATGCGTTGCCGCTCCAATTTCTCGCTCAACAACTTCCGTTGGAACTCCGACCGACTCAACTGCGCCTGTAGGTCGTCGTCTTCCACTTTCAACAACAATTCGCCTTTTTTCACCCGGGTGCCATCCTCAAAATAGACCTTCCTCACCTTCCCCACAATCTCCGCTACCAACTCAACCTCCTCATTCGGCAACAACGTACCGACAATGTGATACCCGCCGATGGAGCGCATTTTTTCCGCTACCATTCCTCTCACCGGGAGTTCGGAAACACTCTTGCTACCGGAAGGCGCCTCGCCTCCTCCCTTCAGGGAAAAACTCCCCCACCTGGGAATAACGATCATACCGGCCACTACTAAAATAACTGTGGCGAATAAGCCTCTTTTAACCCATTTATTCATTACGATAGTATTTTACCTTACTATAACGAGAATTAGACTCGAAAAATCAAGAAAAGTTTACCTCTATTTTGTTAATTTTTTATAAAAACAGATCCGTATATACAGGCAGATGATCACTGTACCCGCCGTGGTAACGAAAGCCGAGATAGGTCCTGAACGGTTTGAAGCCAAAGTGGTTTTTGTCCTCTTCCAACAGAAAAGAAGGGGCGAAAACAGTCAGCCGCCGACCGGCCTGAAGCGGGCTTTTTCCGTTCAACATCGCACCGGAAACGATCAGGTGATCGATGGTTTGCCAATTCCCCTGATACCGGTAACTGCCGGCCGTTGCACGGTGCAATAAGTAGTAACCGGTATTGTACAGGTGATTGTCCCGGATCCGGCGCTTGGGAGCATGGGTTTTCAGCACCTCTTTCTGTGCCGGTCGGTCCGCTTTTCCGTTCAGGTCGCCCATGATCAGTACAGCCGCTGACGGATTTACCTGTTGAATGGAATCCACCTGTTTCCGCACAACACGCGCTGCTTCTTTCCGCTTCCATTCGCTCTGCAACTCTCCTCCCGTCATGGAGGGGAAATGACATACAAAAAGATGCAAGGTATCCTTTCCTTTTAAAATAGCAGATACATATAGAATATCCCGGGTATACAGCAACGTATCCTCCGATACGGAAAGCGATTGGACCCGAAGCGGTTCAAAAAATGCCGCCCGGTACAAAAACGCCACATCGATCCCCCGGTGGTCGGGCGACTCCACGTGAACGATCCGATAGCCGCCGCTCACCATAGCCGTTTTTTCGGTCAACTCTTCCAGCACTTTACGGTTCTCCACTTCGCACAGTCCGATACCGGCGGGCCACTCCCCGGCTCCGACCACCTCTACTACTTCCGCTATTTTCAACAACTTGTCGGTGTACCGGGTACGCGTCCAGTGCAGGCGCCCGCCCGGAGTAAACTCTTCATCGTTCTTCTCTGGATCGTCCGCCGGGTCGAACAGATTTTCCACGTTGTAAAAAACCATCCGCACCTGCTCTTGAGCCATCGTAGCACCCGTCGTCAGTAACAGGCCGATAAACAGTATGAAGATACGCATAATCGTTATTCTTTAACAACTTAGATTACAACATTTAAATGGAATCTTAAAACCCTTCGGCGACCCGGACTTTGACGAAATCATCCCAGGAGATGTCTTTGTAAGCATTCGATCCGATAAAATCCAGGATCAGTGCTCCCCGTTTGGCATCTACATAATAGGAGATCCGCTCCATCAGACCGCCCTTTTCGTTAAAAATATAGATACCCGGCACCCGCAACATCTGGTCGCTCAAAGCGATCGCCAATTCGTGCAGACTGCTTTCGTCATTTCCGGAATTCCCGAACCGATGCCCCATAAACATCACGGAATCGCGCGAAGTAGCCTCTAATTGCAAACAATAGTAGTACTTCTGCGCCAATTCGGCAAAAAGAGAGTCCGGGAAGACGATCCGCTCCATCATCCGGCTGGAATTACTCCAGGGGGCGGATAGAAACAAAAGCACCTTCCGGGGGTCCTGTTCCCGCTTCGATTCCAATTCGTCAAAATCGGTCCAGTATGGCTTCAGTTCCGTCAATTTATCCACCTCCGGCTTGAACACCTTGTTGAAATCTTCTGAAAAATCGTTGATAGAGGTGGATTTGTAACAGTTTTCCATAAAGAAGATCAAAAACGACTGCAGTTTCAGCACATCCAAATAGCCTGGAACCGCCAACCGGATGTCCTCTTTTTCGTGCAGGAATACCGTACTCGGATAGGACATCTTTCCTCCCAGCATCTCCGCAGCCAGCGTGCTGAGAAAACGGGATCCGTTAACTACCGGCGGATACTGTTTACCGTTATAATACATCGTATCGGAGGACTCCGCATTAACCTTAACAGGGTAAAAATGGTGGTTTAACAGGTTGATCACGGCCGGATCGCTATAGGTCGTCTTGTCCATGTGTTTGCACCACCCGCACCAATCGGTGTAAAAATCGATCAGGATCGGTCGGGGCGTCTCCTTATATTTCCGGGAAGCCTCCTCAATGGTTATCCAGTTCACCTGCTGCTCCTGCCCATAACAGACCGCTCCGCACACGCACCACAGCGCTACTAAAAATATTCTTATACCTCTCATGTTTACAGCTGTTTATCCGAAAAACCGAAAAACATCATTGATCGTCGCCAGAAAGAACAGGCCCAGTACGAGCATCATGCCCGCCACTTGCGCATACTCCAGGAACTTTTCGCCCGGTTTCCGACCGGTTACGATCTCATACAGTAAAAACAACACATGGCCGCCATCCAAAGCCGGAATGGGCAGGAGGTTCACCACCGCCAGCATAATGGAAATCAACGCCGTCAATTCCCAGAAAAGCAGCCAGTTCCACGTTCCGGAGAAGATACTGCCGATCATCAGGATTCCGCCGACCGATTTGTACGCCTCTGATTTGGGAGTAAAGAGGAGTTTAAATTGCTTCAGGTATCCCTCCAACTGTGTAATCCCTTTGCGAAAACCCGCCGGAATGGATTCGACAAAGGAGTAGTGTACCGTGGACAATTGCCAACGCTCTGTAGAAGCAAATACGATCCCGAACCGGGCGTCGTGTTCCAATTGTACGGGAAAAAGCAGGGTATCCCGCCCTCTCACTACGCTTACCTCCACTTTCTGGTCTCGGTATCCGGGAAGCGCACCGGTGAATTGGTCGTAAAAACGAAAGATTTCTCCGTTTACTTTCAGTATTTTATCCTCTTTGCGGATGCCTGCATCGTACGCCGGCGAATAATCGGCAAACTCGGTCACGTACATACTGTCCAGCAATTGCCGGGGAGCCAGTAGCCGGATGTCGGGATCTCGGGCCGTCAGGGCCAATATCTCCGCCACGAACGTTTCGGGAACCGACAGATTCATTACCTGGCTGTCCCTCTTTATCTGTATGCTTTTGGAACGATTCAGGAGCAGGTCGGGCAGTATATCGTGAAATTTCTCCACCTCCACCGAATCCAGCGAAAGGATCACATCCCCGTTCTGCAGGCCGATCCTGTGGAACAGGGTGTCGCACACCACGCCGTTTTGCACGTTTCGGGCCGGCAAATAGGTCTCTCCCCAGGCAAACAGCACCCCTATATAGATTACAAAGGCAAGCAGGATGTTGAACATCACTCCGCCCAGCATGATCAGCAAACGTTGCCAAGTCGGTTTGGAGCGGAATTCCCAAGGTTGCGGGGATTGTTTCATTTGCTCGGTATCCATCGATTCGTCGATCATTCCGGCAATCTTCACATAGCCTCCCAATGGAAGCCAACCTACTCCATATTCTGTCTCCCCCCGCTTAAATTTCAGCAACGAAAACCAGGGATCGAAAAAGAGGTAAAACTTCTCCACCCGGGTCTTAAAGAGCTTGGCGAAGAGGAAATGGCCGAATTCGTGGCATAATACCAAGAGCGACAAACTCAATACAACCTGTACTATTTTAACTAAAATCTCCATACTGCTTACAATCTACACCATTTACCGACCAATCCCAAGGCCCGTTCGCGGGCTTCCCGGTCTGTCTCCGCATAATCTGCCAACTCCGGCGCCGCAACGAAGGCAGACGCCTCCATCGTCTGTTCTATCAGTTCCGGCATCTTTGTAAAAGGGATCTCTTTCCGAAGAAAAGCGACCACTGCCACCTCATTGGCGGCGTTCAGCACACAGGGCATGTTTCCTCCGCGGAGCATCGCCTCCCGGGCCAAGTCTAAATTCCGGAAAGTCTTCCGATCTGGCTCTTCAAAGGTCAGGGAGTTGCAAAGGGAAAAATCCACCCGTTCCGCATCCAGCCCCACCCGCGCCGGCCAGGTCAGGGCATACTGAATAGGGAGGCGCATATCGGGCGTTCCCAGCTGCGCCTTGATGCTCCCGTCTGTGAATTGGACCATGGAGTGAACCACCGATTGCGGATGTACCACCACGTCGATCTGTGCCGGTTCCAAGCCGAACAACCAGCGGGCTTCCATCACTTCAAATCCTTTGTTCATCAGAGAGGCGGAATCAATGGTCACCTTAGCGCCCATTTTCCAGTTCGGGTGATTTAAGGCCATCTCCGGCGTTACCCGGCTTAGGAAAACAGCATCTTTGCCCCGGAAGGGTCCGCCGGAAGCCGTCAGGATCACCTTTTCGACAAAATTGTTTCCCTCTCCCGCCAAACACTGAAAAATAGCAGAGTGTTCGGAATCTACGGGAACAATCGAAGCCTGGGGGTGTTCTTTCAACAACTCCGCAATCAACTCCCCAGCCACCACCAACGTCTCCTTGTTGGCCAAGGCAATAGTTTTGCCGGCCCGGATCGCCTCGATGGTTGGCAGCAATCCGCTATAACCGACCGTAGCCGTTACAACGACATCCACGGTTCCGACAGCCGCCACCTGAGCTACGGCCTTCTCTCCCGCATACACCTTGATATCTTCCCCTTCCAATGCTTCCCGGACCTCCCGGTATTTCTTCTCGTTGGCGATGGCTACCATGTTGGGCTTGAAACGGAGCGCCTGTTCAATCAACAGGGTGGCGTTCTCCTTCGCTGTCAGCACCTCCGCGCAAAACAACTTCGGATGCGCTTCGATCACCCGAAGCGTCTGGGTTCCGATAGAACCGGTAGAGCCTATAACGGCAACTCTCTTCATGAACCTATTTAAACTGTATAAAATTCTCCGGATTCAAAGGATTTCCGGAACGCCACAACTCAAAATGAAGATGCGGACCGGTGGTCTCCTCACCTGTATTCCCGACAATAGCGATCACCTCCCCGGCCATGACATAATCTCCCTGTTTTTTTAACAGCGTGGAGTTGTGTTTGTAAATGGAAAGCAAATTATTGGAGTGTTGTACCTGAATGACATACCCCGTCTTAATGGTCCAGTCCGTAAAGCAGACCACCCCGTCCATCACCGCGGAAACCCTGGAATTCGCCTTAGCGACAATGTCCGTACCGTAATGCCTGCTCTTTTCGTCAAACCCACGGCTGACAATTCCTTCCACCGGCGAAAAAAAGTGATAATACTCGCTGCTCTCTTTCTGGCGGCTGACCGTCAGGTTGAACCGTTCCCGCTCCTCCATCGCCGCCCGGAAGGCACTCTCCTCTTCGCTGATGGAGAATTGGATCGTATCATAGCGCTGCAGAAGCGAATCGCTCCGCACCTCCCGCACTCCCACCTCTTCGCCCTGAAGTATTGATTTAATGGAGTTCAGGTAGGCATCTTTTTTTTGCAACTCCATCTCCATGGAATCCACACGCAACGCATTCTCCGTGATCAATCTGCGCATGTTGCCATCCGGAAATCCGGGAATGAACTCCTTCAGATCAGTAAAGGCGATCAGAAGAGTAGTCAACCCAACCAATACCACGGCCAATACACTTAATCCCATGATAACCCGCAAACGCGACAAACGCATGGTAAAAAGCTCCTCGTAAGAAGTTTCGTTCGAAATGGAAAGTTTGTAATTGTATTTCAGTTTTTTCCAGAATGCGCCTCGCTTACCTGCCATATATCTTCTCTCGTTTCCGGTTCATTTAGCTTTCAAATTTACTACAACTATTCGAGACTGGAAAATATTTCCCAAATTAACAACGAGAGAAGGAAATAAGTTACATTTTTTATTAATTTTACTGCCAATTTCCGGACAGGCGACAATGCCTGCCCTGTGTTTTATTGTGCTGATCATCAAAACAAAACAGAAATAGTACCAAGATCATGGAAAAACTGAAGAGTATAAGTTCGCATTTTCAATTGCAGGGGACAGTAGAGAGTATCAAACCGTTAGGCGAAGGATTTATCAACGATACCTTTATCATCCGGACGGTAGAACCGGAAATGCCGGATTACATTCTTCAACGGAAAAACAAGCATATCTTCACCAACATACCGGCCATGATGGAGAACATCCGGAAAGTGACCGAACACCTAAAAAAGAAGGTGGTGACTGCCGGAGGCGATCCGATGCGGGAAGCCCTGACAGTGATTCCCGCCACCGGCGGGAAACTTTACTACCAGGATGAAGCCGATGAATACTGGACGGTCTGCCTGTTTATCAAAGATACGGTGGATTACCAAAAAGCCGATACACCGGAACTGGCATACCAGGGCGGCAAAGGGATCGGAAAATTCCAAGCGATGCTTTCCGACTTTACCGAACCGTTGACCGATATCCTGCCGGGTTTCCACAACATCCGGTTCCGTTTTAAACAGTGGGACGAAGTGCTTGCTAAGGACCCCGCCGGCCGGAAAGCATCCGTTGCCGAAGAGATCAGTTGGATTGAAAGCCGCCGGGAGGAGATGCTCCGTTTCTGGGAATTGGTGGAGAACGGCACCATCCCGACCCGCGTGACCCATAACGATACCAAAATCAACAACATCCTGTTCGATAAACAGGGCAATGTTTTGTGTGTGATCGACCTGGATACCGTACTGAGCAGTACCTGCCTGAATGACTACGGGGATGCGATGCGCTCCTATACCAATACCGGCCTGGAAGACGATGAAAATTTGGACCATGTTTCCATGAACCTGAACATTTTCCGCAGCTATACACAGGGCTATCTATCCGAAACGGCGCAGTTTCTGAACGGAAAAGAGATCGAATACCTGGCGTTCTCGGCTAAATACATTACCTACGAACAGGTGCTTCGCTTCTTGATGGATTATATCGATGGAGACCACTACTACAAGGTAAAAAGCGAACGCCACAACCTGATCCGTGCCCGGGCGCAATACAAACTGTTGACCAGTATGGAAGCACAATACGAACAGATGTGCGCAATTGTCCGGGAAGAGATCGCTAAAAGAACCGGACAACAGTAACCCGCTTTTACCAAGATCTCTTGCTGAGCCTGAAAGACAAAACGATTTACGGTTTTTTAGTCGGAATAGCGGCGCCTTTTCCGGTGATCGCCCTTTTCTATTTGGTACGGTTCCGAAACCTCTCCGTAGTGGAATTTATGGAACAGGCTTTTTTATTGAAAGTGCACTTAAAACTGATCGCCATCGGCTTGTTCTTTGCCAATCTCGGGCTGTTCTATCTCTTTCTCCGTTTGGAAAAATACCGCATGGCCCGGGGTATCATCCTCTCGGTAATCGTCTATTTTTTTGCGATGCTGCTGTTGTACCGCTTTTAATAAAGCATCCAAAAAGCACTTAGCTGCAAAGCCGCTAAATGTTTTTTGGACACTTTTGGTAAATACAAGGGAAACGGTTATTTTTCGATCAAATCGACGCTTCTTTTTACAAACCGGTTCAAGGCTTCCCCTTTCAACAATCCGTTGGCCAGCAAAGCAAGGTCTATCAACTGCCCCACCACCTGCTGGTTCTCTCCATACGTTGTCAATAACTGGTCACGTTGCTGCCGCATATTCCGGATCTGCTCCTCGTACTCCTTCAGCCGGTCTTTGTCCACCTGTGGGACCTCCTCCTCTTTTTTATCTTTATTCAGGGCATCTAACTCGGCCTTTTTGCTCTCGGTCGACCGGATCTCAAATTGGATCGGTTCCAATTTCGGGCCCATTTCCTGCTGCTCCTCTGCCAACACCTTCTTCACCAACGCATGATCGGTATTCACCACCAAGGTATACTGGTCCCCCATTGCTCCGTAGAATCCCATACCCGGATTCATGGCCGCCATCTCTTTCATCCGGCGCATAAATTCGGAACGGGTAACGGTCACCGGATCGTGCTCTGCTCCCAACGCTTCAAAATTAACCACATACATGCCCCCCTCTTTCGGCAATTGGGAAGAAAACACCGCCTGCAACTCTTCTTGTTCGGCCTCTCCCAAACCGCTGGGCCGGCTCTCTTCCTTCCGGATCAGGTTCTCCACCACGTCCGAATCCACTCGCAGGTACTTGTGATCGGCATTTTTTTGTTCCAGGTGGTTGATAAAATGGGTATCCAACTGCCCGTCCATCAACAATACATCGTACCCTTTGGCCTGCGCCCTTTCGATATAGCTGTACTGTTCCACCGCATCCGTGGCATAGAGGTTTACCACCTGGTTCTCTTTATCGGTCTGCTCGGCTTTTACCAAATTGTCGTACTCTTCCAGGGTAAAGTATTTGTTCTCGGTATTTTTCAGCAAAAAGATCTCCCTGGCCCGTTCGTCGAACTTCTCGTCCGTCAACATACCGTATTGGAGGAACACCTTGAGGTCGTCCCACTTCTTTTCATACTCCTCCCGGTTGTTTTTAAAGATCTCTCCCAAACTGTCTGCCACCTTCTTGGTAATATGGCCGGATATTTTCTTGACGTTCCGGTCGCTCTGCAAATAGGAACGAGAGACATTCAACGGAATATCCGGCGAATCGATCACCCCGTGCAGCAGGGTCAGGTATTCGGGCACGATCCCTTCCACCGAATCGGTCACATAGACCTGGTTGCTGTACAACTGTATCTTGTTCCGCTGGATCTCCATCCGGTTGGTGATCTTGGGGAAATAGAGGATACCGGTCAGGGTAAAAGGATAATCCACATTCAGGTGAATGTGAAACAGGGGATCTTCCCCCATCGGATAAAGTTGCCGGTAGAAATTCAGGTAATCTTCCTCTTTCAGGTCCGAAGGCTTGCGGGTCCAGGCAGGATTGGTATCGTTGATCACCTGCTCTTCGTCCGTCTCCGCCTGTTTTCCGTCCTTCCACTCTTTTTTCTTGCCGAACACAATCTCCACTGGCAGGAATTTGCAGTATTTGTTCAGCAAGGCGTTGATCTTGGATTCCTCCAGAAACTCCTTCTCCTCCTCGTTAAGGTACATGACAATATCGGTCCCTCTTTCCGGTTTTTCCACATCCTCCAACGTATATTCGGGATCGCCCTTGCAAGACCATTTGACGGCCTGCGACCCCTCTCTGTATGAACGAGTGACAATCTCCACGCGGTCGCTCACCATAAAGGAGGAGTAGAACCCCAATCCGAAATGGCCGATAATGGTCGCAGCATCGTCCTTGTGCTTGGCCAAAAACTCCTCCGCTCCGGAAAAAGCGATCTGATTGATGTATTTTTCTACCTCCTCCCGGGTCATCCCGATCCCGTTGTCGGAAACGGTCAGGGTACCTGCCGCTTTGTCAGCTTTTACCCGCACACGCAAACCGTCCGTATCGCCTTTAAACTCTCCGGAGGTAGCCAACACCTTTAATTTCTGGGTAGCGTCCACCGCATTCGACACGATCTCCCGCAAAAAAATGTCGTGATCCGAATAGAGAAATTTTTTAATAATGGGAAACAAATCATTCGTTGAAACCCCTATTTTTCCTGTTGCCATAGTGTGTATTTTTAACTTTTTCGAATGTACGGCTTACTGCCGGCAATTGTTGTGCCATAGCAAACCTGCTGACAAAAAGGCAGCATCACCCCAACTCCTCTTGCAGCAGTTCCAATGCCTGCCGTGCCGCACAGACGATGTTTTGTTCCCGGACAGAGGTAAAAAGATAGTTCCGGGCGACAGTTCGTTCCGGGCCGGCCACACCGATCCAGACCGTTCCCACCGGTTTCTCCGGGGTGCCGCCGGCAGGTCCCGCAATGCCGGACACCGATACGGCATAATCCGTACCCAACCGTTTTCGGGCCCCCTCCGCCATTTGACGTACCACGGCTTCGCTGACAGCCCCCTTTTTCCGGATAGTAGCGGGATCTACCCCCAATAACTGCTCTTTTACCTCGTTGGAATAGGCCACTACCCCTCCTTTAAAATAGTCGGAGCTGCCGGCAGCCAACGTCAGCAGATGCGCAATATACCCTCCGGTGCAACTCTCTGCGGTCGCTACCGTTTTCCCCATGCTTCTGAGCCGTTTTCCCACCTCTTTTTCCGGAAAGTCCATACGATCTTATTTTACACGGCTTCTGTACACCCGGTATCCGTAACAGGCTATCACGAAAAAGCAGATAAACGGCAGCACAAAGGAGATACGCACCGGCGACAGCCACTCCAACCACGTGGCCCGGTCAATCAGCCATCCCTGCATGGGAGGCAGGATACAACCGCCGCCGATAGCAAAGATCAACCCTGCCGAGGCGAGTTTCGCCTCGTCGCCCATTCCCTTTAGCGCAATGCCGTAGATGGTGGGGAACATCAGCGACATACACGCCGAAATCGCTACCAAACAGAACAGGCCCCAGTAGGCGCCGAAATAGTGCCCCTCGACAAAGGGGGCGTTGGGCAGGAAAATGGCGCCCAGCGTAAACAACCCGCCGGCCACGGCCAAGGTAGAGAGCAACTGCGCGGGCTTGAAATATTTGAGCAGGAAGGTGCAGATAAAACGGCTCAACACAAAAATGGTCATGGCCGCAATGTTAAAGTCCTGCGCCACCTTTTTCGGCATACCGAGTTCGTGTTCGGCGTACTGGATAATGAACGTCCACACCATGATCTGCACGCCCACGTAAAACGCCTGTGCCACGATCGACCAGAGATAGGTTTTGTTGTGGAACAGTTTTTGAACCGTTCCTTTCAACGAAAGCCTGCCGGCCGCTTCGGTCTTCACTTTGGGCAACCGCGCCAGCAGGAACAGCAGGAAAAATACAAACACCACCACGCCGAGTATCAAATAAGGCCCGCTTACAATATTCAGGTCCGATTGCTGAATGGCGGCCAATGCGTCGGGATTCGTATCGCGCAGCGCCAGGCGTTCCGCCTCGGTAGCCGCATCCAGACGCCCCAGGATAAAGTGCCGGGCGACAAACATGCCCGTAATGGAGCCCATCGGATTAAACGCCTGCGCCAAATTCAAGCGGCGCGTGGCGGTTTCGTTCTCTCCCATCGCCAGAATGTAGGGATTGGAAGTCGTTTCCAGGAACGACAGCCCGCAGGTCATGACAAAATAGGCGATGAGAAACGCCCAAAAGGCCATGGCATTGCCGGCGGGAATAAAGAGCAGGCAGCCGGCGGCGTAGAGAAACAACCCGACCAATATCCCGGTTTTGTAGTCGAAACGGCGCACGAACAACGCGGCGGGAATTGCCATGACACAATATCCGCCGTAAAAGGCGAACTGCACCAGTGAACTCTCGAAGTTGGAGATGAGCAGAATGTTTTTAAACGCCGCCACCATGGGATTGGTGATATCGTTTGCGAAACCCCACAAAGCAAAAAGGCTCGTGACTAAAACGAACGACAGCAACAAAGGGCGGAAAATCAAAGGAGTGGTATTTTTCATGTTGATCAAGTGTTTATTTACAAATGGGCCATTGCTTTTATCTGGGTGCGTATGTTGCCGATAGCGGTTGCCTCCACGGCGCCGGGAACCACCCGCGCGCCGGTTAACTCCTCCGTCAATCGGTTGATCAACCGATTCCGGGAACCGCCGCCCACGATGTGGATGGTATCGATCTTCCGGCCGGAGCACGCTTCCAATTTGGTTTTTACTTCGGCGTATTTGGTGGCCAGAGAGTGAGCGATCAGGCGCATATATTCCCCTCCGGTGCGGGGAATCTCCTGTCCGCTGTGGCGGCAACAGGTACAAATGGCTTCCTGCATGGAGGCGGGACAGGCAAACGACGGATCGTCCACATCCACCACCGACGCAAAAGCGCTCTGTTCCGCTTCGGCAATCAATTCGTCGAATTCCCGGTTCTTTCCTTCAGCTTCCCACTCCTTCATGACACATTGCAACAACCAAAGGCCGGTGATGTTCCGCAAAAAACGGATGTTGCCATCCACAGTACCCTCATTGGTAAAATCGGACCGCATCGCGGCCTCAGTCAGGATCGGTTTCGTTGTTTGGATTCCCATCAGCGACCAGGTTCCGGAGCTGATAAAAGCCCAATTCTCTCCATCGGCTTCCACAGAGGCCAAAGCGCTGGCGGTATCGTGCGATCCGACCGCCACGATCCGAACACCGGCACCTCCCGTCTCCGCACTGACTTCCGGCAGTATCTCTCCCAGCACCGTACCGGCCGGTACGATTCGCTGCAAAATCCCGCCCGGGATCCCCAACTGTTCAACGACAGGTTGGGCCCATCCTCCGATCAATGGATTATAAAGTTGCGAAGTAGATGCTATAGTGTGTTCGTTGACTGCCACACCGCTGAGGAAATAGTTGAAGAGGTCCGGCATAAAGAGCAGTTTTCCGGCACACCGTAATTGCGGATCTTCCGAAAGCGCCAGACTGTACAATTGAAAGGCCGTGTTGATCTCCATAAATTGGTTGCCCGTGTAACCGTACAAGGTTTCCGGAGGAATCTTTACAAACACCTTTTCCAATATGCCCGCTGTGCGCGCATCCCGATAACAGACAGGATTGCCCAACAAGTGCCCCTGCCTGTCCAACAGGCCAAAGTCCACCCCCCAGGTATCCACCCCGATGGAGACAATGTCGCCGTACCGGGCAAACGCTTTTTTCAAACCGGCTTTCAACTCCTCAAAAAGGGAGAGAAAATCCCAGTACAACGTACCTCCCAATCGGACCTGCCGGTTGGGAAACCGGTGCACCTCTTCCAGGAGAATGCCGGAAGGGGTGTGTTCTCCAACAATGATCCGCCCGCTTCCGGCACCAAAATCAGCGGCAATATACCTCATTTAACCGTACAAACTTTTCCCAGAATGTATTTGTCTAAGTCCTGTATCTCCTCCCCGGTCAGGGTGCGGTACTTCATACCGCTGTGGAGCATGATCTCACAGGCCATCTCCAGAAATTCCGCTTTCTCTATCGCGTTTTTGAAATCCTTTCCGGCAAAGACCTGTCCGTGCTTCTCCAACAGCACGGAGTCGTGCTCCCGCATCGCCTCTGTCACAGCAGCGGCCAACTCCGGAGAACCGGGGCGGTAGTACGGCACAAACGCGATCTCCCGACCGCAATGGCAAGGCAGTTCCGCCGTCACGTTAAAGTCTGCCGGCCGCTCTTTCATACAAGCCACCGTGGTCGCGTAGATGCTTTGGCAATGCAACACCACGTTGATCTCCGGGCGGTTTCTCAACACGGCTAAGTGAAACGTACTCTCCATAGAGGGCTTCACCCCGTTGATCCACTCCCCCGTATCCAACCGGCAGACAGACACCTGCTCCGCCCGCAGTTCCGGAAGCCAGGAGCCGGTGGCGGAAACCAACGCCACCTCTCCGACCCGCCAGGAGAGGTTCCCGCTGCTGCAACGGGTCAGTTTGCGGGCGCCGACCTCATGCGCCGCCGACACAAACTGTTCAATGTGTTTATCGGTAATCTCCACAGTACACCCTTTTATTTGTAAAGGCCGCCGTAATTTTCACAAGCCCGGTAGTCCGCCCCTTCCGGGTCCATACCGAACGCATTCCAGGCGCTGGGACGGAAGATGTTATCCGCCTCCACGTTGTGCATACATACCGGGATCCGGAGCATGGAAGCCAGTGTGATCAGGTCGGCCCCAATGTGCCCGTAGCTGACTGCGCCGTGGTTAGCCCCCCAGCAATTCATCACGGAGTAGACATCTTTAAAGGCCCCCGTACCTGTCAGGCGCGGAGCAAACCAGGTAGTCGGCCAGGTCTTGTCGGTTCTTTCGTGCAGGGTCCTGTGTACTTCCGGATCGATCTCTACGGTATACCCTTCCGCCAATTGCAGGACAGGCCCTAATCCTTTTACCAGGTTCACCCGCATCATGGTCACCGGCATGCCTCCTTTGGAGAGGAAATTGGAGGAGAATCCGCCCCCCCGGAAATAGTCTCGGTTGGCCGGAAACCACGTGGTAGCGCCCAGGCAATTTTCTACCTCTTTCTCTGAAATTTCCCAGAAAGGCTTCATGGCAGGTTTCCCCTCTTTGCTCTGTTCACCGGTCCCGTCCAACGAAGCAGACCCTGAGTTGATCAGATGGATCAGGCCATTCGCAGCCGCTCCGGACAATTTTTTCCCGGTTACCCGCTCTACCGCTTCGGGGCTCCAATAAGTGCGGACATCGGCAAATATCTGGGCGGTATTGGTCAACAATTTTCCGAAGAGCATGGCCACACCGTTCAACGCATCGTTTTCTGTGGCCAACACAAAAGCTTCCCGGATGCCGTTCCAGTCAAAAGAGCTGTTCATCAAAGCCTCCGGGAAATCAGCGTTGGGAAAATGGTCGGTCCACTGCCGCTGCCCCTGAAAACCGGCAACAATGGCGTTGTGCCCCAATGCTTCTTCCTTGAAGCCCAACTCTTTCAATTTCGGATTTCCACACATCAGATCCCGGAAGATCAAATACATTTTCACCACAAACTCCCAATCCTTGTCCAATTCCGCCCGATTTTTCTGTTTTTCCGGACGGTTAAAATCGGTACCTTCTTTCGGTTTGCAGTATTTTGCCGTCCACGCCAAAGCCCGTGTATACTCCTCTTTGTCGTAAATCTCCTCTTCGATGCGGCGGACCACTTCGCTCATGTCCACATATTCGTTCCGCATGCCGAGGTAGGTTTGGAAAAAGTCGGAATCTACAATACTTCCGGCAATCCCCATGGATACGGAACCTATGGAGAGATAGCTTTTGCCCCGCATAGCAGCCACGGCCAATCCGGCTTTGGCAAAACGCAGCAATTTCTCCTGCACATCCGCCGGAATGCTCCGGTCATCAGCATCCTGAACGTTCTGCCCGTAAATACCGAAAGCGGGCATCCCCTTCTGGGTATGGCTGGCCAGGGCCGCCGCCAAGTATACCGCCCCGGGGCGTTCGGTCCCGTTAAACCCCCAAATGGCCTGCGGAAGCGTCCCGTCGTAATTAATGGTTTCGCTTCCGTAACACCAACAGGGGGTCACGGAGATCACTACGCCTACCCCCTCCTTTTTGAACTTCTCAGCGCAAGCAGCCGCCTGGGGCACCCGCCCGATGGTGGTGTCCGCCACCACGCACTGTACCGGCGTTCCGTCGGCATATTTCAGTTGGCTGCTCAGTAATTCGGCCACGGCCTTCGCCATGTTCATGGTCTGTTCTTCCAATGATTCGCGTACACCGCCCTGACGGCCATCAATAGTCGGCCGAATGCCTATTTTCGGGTTTTCCCCGACAAATCTCTTCTGTTTCATACGTTTATAACTTATTTTTAGAATCTTGTAAAATAAGAAAAGAGGCTGCTTAAATTTCATTCTTCAGACAGCCTCTTTGGTATTATTGTGGGTTTACAACTTCGTTTGCAGTAATTGCAAATCCAATCATTTCATGGCATTTTTAATGTTGGTAACCAACTGTTTTACATCTGCATCCTCCGGGGAAACGGCCAATGCCTGATTAGCCTGCTTCAACGCTTCGTTGAACTCCTCCATGGCTTTTGCTTTTTCAGCCTCGTATTTCTCCTTGTCGCTGTTGGCGATTGGACTGGCCTTTTGCAGAATAGAAGCACCGTTGTTAAAATGCAGCGATCCCAATGCCGTATATGCTTTGGTTTTCAAGGAAGTGTTCTTTAAAGTCGTAATTTTTCCGTACTGCTCCACCGCTTTGGACAAATTGCCGGCCTTTTGCGCTTCCAACCCTTTTTTCAGGAAATAGTTTCCATACATACTCTCCAGTTTGGCATTGCCGGGCACCGCTTTCAAACCGGCTTCCAGCGTAGCAAGCATCTCAGTCTCCTTTTTCAGGTCATCCTGCGCCTTTGCTTTCCCAAAGTAAGCGTCACCCACTTTGTATCTCTTCTGGATGGCTATTTCGAAATATTTCTCAGCCGCCAAAAAATTGTCAATTCTATCAGCCGCTACCGCCGTATTGTACGCACAGGCAGCATCCGAATAGTTCACAATCTCCAGATATTTTTCCCAATTGGTAAATGCCTCCTTGAAATTTTTTGCCCGCCATGCCTCATTGCCGGCATTTTTCTCGGCTGCACCGGTAGCTTCCTGAGCAAAAAGGGCTGTAGAGAACAAACTTACACAAATCAATAACAGTACTTTCTTCATCGTTCTTATTATTTTATATTCAACATACTCATTTTCTCATTTTGTGGCTCCGAAAATAGTATTCCTTCTCCAAAAAAGCAAAATATGCAACATTTTTTAACTTCGGTCAGACTTCAAATATCAGGCCCAAAATTTTCTTCAATCCCTGCTCATCCTCCCGGTCAAAAGCTCCCTCCATATCGCTGTCAATATCCAGACAGCCGAAAACAGTTCCCTCCCGGTCTTTTAAGGGAATGACTATTTCGCTTTTGGATTTCGGATTGCAGGCAATGTGTCCGGGAAATGCTTCCACGTCCCCCACAATGATCGTCTGGTCCGAATCAATGGCCGCCCAGCAAACGCCGGTGTGGGCTTTCAGTTTCTGACAGGCTACAGGCCCCTGGTAGGAACGTACCACCAACTCCCCTTCCGACAACACATAGACCCCTGTCCAGAAAAAAGCGGGCATTTTGTGGTGAAGCACCGCTTCAATGGTGGCCAAACGCGCCCAAATATCCTTTGTTGTCCCCACATAGCCGGCGATCTGTTCGTACAGTCGGTCGTATTTTTCCAATTTTTTCGACATATCGAAAAGTGTTTAAACTGACTTTAAAATATCCAACAGGTGTCTCCACCACATTTCGACCGTGGCGATGTTTATTTTTTCATCCGGAGAGTGTACTCCGCGCAGGGTCGGCCCAAAAGAGATCATGTCCATACCGGGGTATTTTTCCAAAAACAGCCCGCACTCCAAACCGGCATGGATGGAACGCACCAACGGCTGTTTACCGAACAGCCGGAAATAGGAATCCACCACCACTTTTAACAACGGGGAGTCCGGATTGGGCGCCCAACCGGGGTACCCCTCTCCATGCGTCACCTTGGCTCCTGCCAGTCTGAAAACCGACGCCACTGCGTGGGCGATGTTCAGTTTTTCCGAATCAATGTCACTGCGTTGGGAGGTCGTGATGGATATAGAACCGGCATCCGCCTGTTTGACGGCCGCCAGATTCGTAGAGGTCTCCACCATGCCTGGCATGCGGCAGCTCATGGAGTGTACCCCGTGCGGACAGGCATAGAGCGCATTCAGCAAACGGGCCGTGTCTGTATGTGTCAACATCCGCTCCGGCACGTCCGCAGACTCCAGGTCCAATTGCAACCCCGGTTCGGCCAACTTCCAGACCTGCTCCATCTCTGCCGCGTAGAGGTTAAAAGCCACCCGCAAGGGTTCTTTGTCGCAACTGTCCACCACCACAACGGCAGCAGCTTCCCGGGCAATGGCATTGCGCAGGTTTCCGCCGGTGAAAGAAGCCACGTTCAGGGAAAATTTCTCATTCAAGTCCCACAAAAAACGGTTCAATATCTTGACGGCGTTCCCGCGTCCTTTATCGATGTCGTCCCCGGAATGTCCGCCCTGCAAACCTTTTACCGATACCCGGACGGCAAACTTTCCGGCCGGGATTTTTTCTGTTTCTACGGGTAACTCCACGCTCGTATCAATCCCGCCGGCACAGCCGATAAAGATCTGCCCTTCGTCCTCCGAATCCAAATTCAACAGAATACGCCCCTCAAAAAAACCGGGTTTCAACGCAAAAGCGCCGCTCAATCCCGTCTCTTCATCCACGGTAAACAGACACTCCAACGGGCCGTGCTCGATCTCCCCGGAAGCCAGAATGGCCAACTGGACCGCCATGCCGATCCCGTCATCGGCCCCTAGGGTGGTCCCCCGCGCCTTGACCCACTCCCCGTCTACGTAGGGACAAATGGGATCCCGGTCAAAATCGTGTTCCGTATCCGCGTTCTTTTCGCATACCATATCCATGTGGGACTGCAACACCACAACCGGGGCGTGTTCCCGCCCTTTCGTACCCGGTTTACGGATCAGCACATTTCCCGCTTTGTCCTGCTTCGTCTCCAATTTCAGGCTATGCCCGAATTCCACCAGCCAAGCTCCTATTTTTTCCTCTTTTTTAGACGGACGGGGAATCCGGCAGATCTCTTCAAAATAGTGCCATACCCATTCCGGTTGTAATCCTTGTAACTCCATGATCTATCCTAGTAAACCGGTTAATTTTTTCAATACCCAAACACAGGATTTAATCTCCTGGGAAGCGATCGTAAAGGTCAGGTCAGTGTGTAACTGCTCTTCGATCCCGGTCAGTGCCTTGCGCGCCTCTGTTCCTTTCTCCGTCAGTACCACATAGTTGTTCCGGCGGTCTTCCCGGCACATCTGACGCTGCACGTATCCCCTTTTGGAAAGCGTATTCAACAACTTGGTAACATTGTACTTATCTTTTTGCAATTTCCTGGAGATGGCCTGCTGATTGATGTGGTCCTCCTCCCACAATACCTGCAGAAGTTCATACTGTTCCCGGCTCAGGTCAAAGCCTGCCTGTTGAAAAGAGCGGTTTAGCATTTTCGTGTACCCTCTCTCCGCTTTGCTCAGGCAGGATACCAATTCTCTGACTTCATTCATAGTGTATGTTGCATTTTATACCGTTTGCAAACATAGCGATTATTTTCTGTAATATAAAGCATCACGAACTTTTGGGTGTTTGCCCGGAAAAAACAGATTGATTATTTGCACATTCAAAATCTTTCCATCATCTTTAAAAAATTTTTCGGACAAACAGTATTTCAATCCCAATGTCTGTCACAGACTAAAACCATTGACCCATGAACAAAGTTATTCTCGTATCGGCCATCGCAATCACGCTGCTCTCCTGCGGAAAATCGAAATCTTCGCACTCAACTGTGGATACATCAGAAATGAAAGAGATCGTACCCTCAGACAAAGAGAAGGGGCCGATCTCGTTTTTTAATCATACATCGGAGATGAAAGAGATCGTACTCTCCAACGACAGCGTCATCTATCTGGAAGATTGGGTACAGGACCTGGAAGTAATCCCGTTGGAATCTCTGGGCAATGTTTTGGTCGGTTCCATTGATGGAGTCATTGTGACAGACGAACACATTGTTATTTATGACCAACGTCAAACCCACTCTGTCTTTATCTTTGACAGGAACGGAAAACACCGGACAACCATCAACCGGCGCGGACGCGGCCCGCAGGAATATGCAAGCCTTGGTCACGTAACCCTGCTCCCCGATAACAAGACCCTTGTCGTCAGCGACAGAAATGGAGGAAAGGTGCTGTATTTTACCACAGACGGTCGTTTTATCTCCGATACTCAGGCAAAATTCTGGTTTAACAGTATGGAGTACGTGGACGAAAACAGCGTAATATTCGCCACATATGGTGCAGGCGAACAGGATCCCGGATTGCAGGAGTATGAAAACCGGACTGATCTGCTCTATTTTACCGACAATAAATTCGGGATCAAAAGCAGTACAATGCCTCCGCGCTACAGAAGAAACCAGATCGTGATAACTCCCACTATCCGGAAATTCGGGGAGCAGGTATATGTACACCGTCCTTACAGCGACACCATTTACCAGGCCCTGTCCGATGGATTAAAAGCAGCTTACAGAGTAGATATGGAAAAAATAGACGGGATAGCCAATCTAAACCCTGACATAACCTTTGATGAGTTTAAGTTGTTGCAGGAAAAGAATGTTGTATTCCACGGTGGTTTCACGGACAGTGACAATTACTTAAACCTTTCCCTCCCCACCCTTCCCCATCAATACCTGAACGATTACCTGTATTCCAAACGGACTCAAAAAGGGTACCGGGTCGAAAACAAAGGGAGTAGCGATCATGTGATCTTTTGGTTTTTGAATTTACCCCAAACATCTTTTGGAGACAGGTTCGTCACAGTCGTAAATGCTTATCGTCTTATGACGACAGGTTCTTTCAATTCCGAAACAGGCGTTCAGAAAACCGCCGCCGTCCAACGCCCCGAATTGGCCAGTCTCACGGAAAACAGCAATCCAGTCGTTATCTTTTACAGTTTTAAGGAAGGATTGTAATTGCAGGTGCAAAATATAAGTATTACCTTTGCAGATAAATTTGATCTCTTTTGAGAAAGAAGGTTTCCATATCATGCGTTGCCGCCGCTATATCGGTGCTACTGGCATTGACCATCATTCCGCATCACCACCACGACGAAGCGGCCTGTGTGATCACGGAGCGGTGTGAAAAGGACCATTCCGTCAACGATGAACACACCCGGCACCCGGTCGGCGAAAATACGCACCACAATCAACCGTGCGTAGCCGAATCCCACTACATCGCTCATACAGGGAACCGGACGAAGGACAACCTCTCTTCCTGTGAGGACAATGATCCTTCCGTCCACGCATCTTTTTTTCCGCTCCTGTATCTTGTTGCGGATTTCCGGATCTATCTTTTAAAAAACGACACCCCTGCATCCGGATACAGGGAGTATCCATCCCTTTACACATTTGCTGAAGCGAGTCTGTCTCATGGCTTGCGCGCCCCACCCTGTTTGTAATTCTTCCCCTATTTTCAATTTTTAACTGACAGGGAACCCCTGTATGCCAACAAGTAGCAAAAAAAATCTTGTTGCAAAGGGTTCCATACGGAAATATTCCGTAAAATTTTTAAACAGACTCTTATCCAAATAAAGACAAATACAACGTATGAAAATCTTCTATGTATTATTCATAGCGGTCATTTCGGTATTGACCGGATGCCGCCATTCGGAATGTGACGGGCATGACCACGTAGGCGAAGCCCTGAAAGAAAAAAACGGCCACAGCGACGAAATTCTCTTTACAAAGCAACAGGCCAAAGCTGTCGGCCTGCAAGTAGAAGAAGTAATACCCGGAATGTTTTCGCAGGTGATCAAAACAAGCGGGCAGATCCTCTCGGCACAAGGCGACGAAGCAACCATCATCGCCACTTCCAACGGAATCGTATCGTTTGCCGATCCCTCCATTACCGAAGGGTGTGCCGTGCAGGCGGGCGAAACCATTGTAACCCTTTCAGCCAGGAATTTATTAGCCGGCGATCCGGTTGCCAAAGCTAAAATAGCCTACGAAACAGCGTTGAAGGAGTACAAGCGCGCCGAAGGACTTGTCAAAGAACAGATCATTGCAGCCAAAGAATTCGAACAAATCAGTCTGCGCTACGAAACGGCCAAAACAGCCTACGAAGCGCAAGCATCACACATCACGGCAAGCGGTGTAAGAGTGACATCCCCCATCGACGGATACATCAAAAACCGGTCGGTCAATCAGGGAGAATATGTTTCGGTGGGACAGCCCATTGCCACTGTTTCACAAAACCGCCGCCTGCAACTGCGTGCGGAAGTTTCGGAAAACTATTTCAAAAGCCTCAAAAACATCGGCAGCGCCCATTTCCAAACCTCCTACGACAAGACAGTGCACAAACTTTCCGAACTGAACGGGCGGTTGCTCTCGTTCGGCAAAGCATCCGGCGGAGAGTCGTTCTACATTCCCGTTACATTTGAATTTGACAACATCGGCGAAATCATTCCCGGTTCGTTTGTATCGGTGTACTTGCTTTCAAACCCGCAAAGCAACGTGATCTCCATTCCCATATCGGCCGTTACCGAAGAACAGGGATTGCATTTTGTCTATCTGCAATTGGACGAAGAGGGGTATAAAAAACAGGAGGTGAATCTTGGACAAAGCAATGGCGACAGGGTGCAGATACTGTCGGGATTGAAACCGGGCGACCGCTTGGTAACTCGGGGTGTATATCAGGTCAAATTGGCTGCCGTCTCGTCCGTCGTGCCCGAAGGACACGCGCATTGATCCAAAAGACAGAACAGTATGCTGAATCAGATTATCCGATTTTCGCTGAACAACCGTTTGGTCGTTCTGGTAGCCTCCCTATTACTGATGGTGGCGGGCACCTACACCGCCACCCGCATGGAGGTGGATGTTTTTCCCGACCTGAATGCCCCGACGGTGGTCATTATGACCGAAGCCAAAGGGATGGCGCCCGAAGAGGTGGAGCGCTTGGTTACCTTTCCTGTAGAGATGGCTGTAAATGGTGCAACCGATGTACGCCGTGTAC
Source organism: Odoribacter sp. UBA944 (assembly GCA_002293375.1). Lineage (GTDB taxonomy): Bacteria > Bacteroidota > Bacteroidia > Bacteroidales > Marinifilaceae > UBA944. Next base: position 15,946 of record DBDA01000048.1, on the reverse strand, counting down.
GCTCCTCCTCTACCGCCGGCTTCTCCATTGTGTGGGTGGAATTTAATTGGGGGACCGACATTTACCGTGCCCGACAGATCGTGTCCGAAAAGTTAACAGCCGTAAAAGAGGCGTTGCCGTCCTATGCCGGCAATCCAACATTAGGTCCCCAGTCGTCCATTCTGGGCGAATTGATGATCATCGGGCTGACGGCCGATACAACTTCATTACAGGAGTTGCGCACACTGGCCGACTGGACGATACGTCCCCGTTTGCTCTCTACCGGCGGTGTGGCACAAGTAGCCGTATTGGGCGGAGAGGTCAGGGAATATCAGATCCTGCTCGAACCGGAAAAGATGAAACATTACGGTGTTAGTCTCGACGAAGTGACCAAAGTCGTATCCGGCATGAACCAAAACGCTTCGGGCGGTGTGCTGTACGAATACGGCAACGAATACATCATCCGCGGAATGCTCTCCACCAACGACATCGCCCGGTTGGGCAAAACCGTGATCAAAAACACAGAGAATGTTCCCGTCCTGTTGGAAAACCTGGCAGAGGTAAAAACCGGCAACAAAGCCCCCCGATCGGGTGTCGCTTCCGAGCAGGGAAAAGCCGCCGTGCTGCTCACCGTCACCAAACAACCTGCCACCAATACCATAGAACTGACCGGTCAGATAGACCGGTCGTTGGCCGAACTTCAATCGACCTTCCCGGCAGACATAAAGGTATCCGCCGATATTTTCCGGCAGGCGCGTTTCATCGAAAACTCCATCGGAAACATTCAAAAATCGCTTTACGAAGGCGGTATATTTGTGGTCGTAGTGCTGTTCCTCTTCCTGATGAATGTCCGCACAACGGTTATTTCGCTGGTGACCATTCCGCTTTCGTTAGTCTCCTCTGTTTTGGCGCTTAAAATGATGGGATTGACCATCAATACCATGAGTTTGGGCGGTATGGCCATTGCGATCGGTTCCCTGGTAGACGATGCCATTGTAGATGTGGAAAACGTCTTCAAACGGCTACGCGAAAACCGGCAGAAGCCGAAAGAGAAACAGCAAAGCGTTATGACGGTGGTTTTTGAAGCTTCAAAAGAGGTGCGTATGCCTATTTTGAACTCCACGCTCATCATCATCGCCAGCTTTGCTCCCCTGTTTTTCCTCTCCGGTATGGAGGGGCGCATGTTGGCCCCGCTCGGTATTTCATTTATGGTGGCGTTAGTCGCCTCTACGATCGTTGCGTTGACGCTGACCCCTGTACTGTGCAGCTATTTATTGGGAAAACCCAAAAAAGGCGACAAGCCCGAAAGAGAACCGTATGTCGTGCGTAAACTGAAAGGCATGTATGAAAAAGCCCTGGAACAGACCTTGCGCAATCACAAATGGGTACTTGTCTGTACAGGTGTGGTATTAGTGGCAACCATCGGTATGTTCTACACACTGGGCCGCAGCTTCCTGCCTCCGTTCAACGAAGGTTCGTTTACGATCAACATCAGTACGCTCCCCGGTATTTCATTGGAAGAGTCCGATAAAATGGGGCGTATGGCCGAAAACATATTGCTTTCCATACCGGAAATACAAACCGTAGGACGCAAAACGGGACGCGCCGAATTGGATGAACATGCATTGGGAGTAAATGTTTCGGAAATCGAAGCGCCTTTCATACTTGACAAACGCTCAAAAGAGGAGGTTTTGGCAGCGATCCGCGAAAAAATGAAAGTGCTTGCCGGCGTGAATGTTGAAATCGGACAACCCATTTCACACCGGATAGATGCCATGCTGTCCGGCACACGGGCAAACATCGCCATTAAATTGTTCGGAGCCGACCTGAACAGGCTCTTTATTCTGGGCAACCAGATCAAGACATCCATTCAGGATATAGAAGGCATCGCCGATCTCAATGTGGAACAACAAGTAGAACGGCCGCAACTGAAAATAGAACCCAAGCGGGAGATGTTGGCCAAATACGGTATGACGCTGCCCGAATTCGCGGAGATCATCAATGTCATGCTGGCAGGCGAAGTGGTATCGCAGGTGTATGAAGGCAACAAAGCTTTCGACCTAACCCTGAAAGTAAACGAGGAGAGCCGCGAAACCGCCGAACACATTCGCAACCTGGCGGTAGATGCAGGCGGTCGGAAAATACCGTTCGGTTATGTGGCCGATATCTCGTCGTCCACAGGCCCCCATACGATCAACCGGGAAAATGCGGCGCGGAAAATAGTGATCTCCGCCAATGTCACAGGACGCGATTTGCGGGGCGTGGTGAACGACATCCAAAAAAAAGTCAGCGCCGGGATCGTGTTGCCCGAAGGCTACCACATTCAATACGGCGGTCAGTTTGAGAGCGAACAGACAGCTTCGCGCATCCTGTTCATTGCATCCGTTTTCTCTATCTTCGTCATATTCCTGTTGCTGTTCAAGCAATTCCGCAGTATTACCCAGGCGGCGATCATCCTGTTGAACCTGCCGTTGGCGCTGATAGGCGGTGTGCTCACCCTCTTTTGGACGGACGGCGTGATCAGCATTCCTGCCATCATCGGGTTTATCTCCCTGTTTGGGATCGCCACACGCAACGGCATGTTGCTGGTATCGCGTTACAACGACTTGCAAAACGAAGGTATGCCGGTATACGAAAGTGTTTTGTGCGGTTCGTCCGACCGCCTGAACCCGATCTTGATGACGGCATTGTGTTCGGCGCTTGCCCTGATACCGTTGGCTCTGGGCGGCAACCTGCCGGGAAACGAAATCCAAAGCCCAATGGCGAAAGTGATCCTCGGCGGATTGCTTACTTCTACTTTCCTGAATGGTTTTATCATTCCCATCATGTACGTACATAGCAGAAAAAAAATAAAATGAAGACACTTATCCTACTCACAATCTGCACAGTATCAGGAATCCATCCGCTCTCTGCGCAAATAAAAGATCAACTTGCCGCAATCGAAAAGAACAATACGACGCTCAAATCACTCCGGGAAAGCGTCGAAGCTGAAAAATTAGGCAATAAAACAGGCATCTATCTGAGTAATCCTGAAGCAGGCGTCAACTACCTGTGGGGAAAACCCGGCGAAACCGGCAACCGGACCGATATAAACATCAAACAGAATTTCGATCTCCCTGCTCTGCTGGGAATAAAAAGCAAAGTAGCCGACGGACAAAACAATTTGGCAGAACTGCAATACAAAGTCAACCGCATGAATATTCTGTTGACGGCCAAGCTGTATTGCATCGAACTGATCTACTACAATGCCCTTAAAAAGGAATTGAATGTACGCCTGGAACACGCCGAAACCATTGCCGAGGGCTACAAATCGCAAATGGAGAAAGGAAATGCCAACCGGTTGGAATACAACAAAGCCCAACTGAACCTTTCGGCCGTACAGGGAGAAAGATCCCGCGTGGAAGTGGAACGAAACGTTTTGTTGTCCCAATTGAAACGCCTGAACGGGGGAACGGATGTTGTTCTGGAGGATGACCAATACAGCAGCACGTTGCTTCCCACCCGGTTCGAAGAGTGGTTTGCACAAGCCGCCGGAAAGGACCCCGCCTTGGAATACACCAGGCAGGAGACAGAAGTCCGTAAAAAACAGGTATCGTTAAACAGAGCCATGAATTGGCCCGTTTTTTCGGCAGGATATATGAGTGAAAAAACGGTCGGACAGCATTATCAAGGGCTTACGCTCGGTGTTTCCATTCCCTTGTGGGAAAACAAACATCGCGTCAAACAGGCCGAAGCAGCCGTCTTGGCATCCGAAGCACGGGAACAAGAGGCAAAACAGCAGCTTTACGACCAACTTCAAATGTTGCACCAACGGGCCCTGGGATTAAAAACAACAGTTGAAAATTACCGTAAAGCATTGGAAAACAATAACAATACAGATTTAGTTGAAAAAGCGCTCCAAGTCGGCGAAATTTCCCTGTTGGATTACATGTTGGAACTGGGGTTGTATTACGATACGGTCAACCAGGTCTTAGAAGCAGAACGCGATTACCAAAAGGCACTCGCCGAACTGTCGGCTATGGAGTTATAGACCTCACTGTCTGTTCCGCAAAACGTCGGCAACAACCTGGAGTTTAACCGGATCGCTAAAGGCGATCTCGTACTCCGGGATGCCCGGAACCCCTCCCATAAAAACAGCCGGGTTCCGGTAGAGCATCCGGCTGTCCCGGACACTCCGCCCGCTGGTGTGCAGGGCGTCCGCTCCGGCCGCAAGGAGCTCTGCTGCGTTGGAGCCATTCACGCCGCTGCCGGCCATCAGTTGGATCCGCCCGGCAGACAGTGCAGCCAACTCGCGGATGGTGTCAATTCCCTCTACCGCCGTGTTCCGCCCGCCAGAGGTCAGGATCCGGACACAGCCGGAGGCAATGACATCTTCCAACGCTTGCCGGTGGTCTGCCGTCATATCAAAAGCCCGGTGAAACGTAACCGGCAGCGGAGCTGCCTCCCGCACCAATGCCGCCGTCCGTTCCCGGTCCACCGTCCCGTCCGGACGCAACAAACCGATCACAACGCCATCCACACCCGCTTCCCGCGCCGTCCGGATCTCCTCCCGCATCACCTCCAGCTCTTCGTCCGAATAGCAAAAATCCCCGCCCCGCGGACGGATCATCACATACAGGCGGGTATGCTGTAAAATCTTCCGGGCCAACCGGATCATTCCCGCCGACGGGGTTGTCCCGCCGTCGTACATCGCCGCACAGAGCTCCACCCGGTCTGCTCCAACCGCTTCCGCAGCCCGGCAGGACTCCAGCGAATAAGCGCACACTTCCAACTCTTTCTTCATATTTTGTTCTTTTCAGGGCCTCTCTTCCCTCCCATTTAACACATAAATCTATTCAAACTCCATTCCGAGAACCTCCCGGAATTGCTGCAATACCGCTTCCTTCACGGTTGCAAGGGCTACTTGCTTCCCGGTTTCCATCTCAACAGAGGTCACTCCCTTGTCGGTAAATCCACAGGGGTTGATACAGGTAAAATAGTCCAGATCGGTCGACACATTCAACGCAAACCCGTGCATCGTCACATACCCCGCACACTTCACCCCGATGGCGCATATCTTGCGGGCAACAGGCGTACCGGGTGCTATCCACACCCCGGTGGCCCCCTCCAAACGCCCTCCGGTAATCCCGAAAAACTCCAACGTCCGGATCACCACCTCCTCCAAACGGAACACATACTCCTTCACCCCCCATCCGAACCTCTCCAGGTCGATGACCGGATAGACCACCAACTGCCCCGGTCCGTGGTAGGTAATGTCGCCCCCCCGGTCCACTTTAATAAACTCCGCCTGTTTCGCCTGCAACTGCAGCACACCGGCCAGCATATTTGCCTCATCCCCGCTTTTCCCCAACGTATAGACATGCGGGTGCTCCACAAACAGCAGGTGGTTTTGCTCCTGCCTCCCGTTTTTCTTTCCGGCCCGGATCCTTTCCAACAACTCCTGCTGCAACGCCCAGGCCTCCATATAGGCTTTCCGGCCCAGATCCGTATATATGACTTTCTTCATACTATTTTACATGCCGTTCGGCACGGTAACTGGAACGTACCAACGGCCCGCTTTCGACATGCGTAAATCCTTTCGTTAAACCGGTTTCCCGGTACGCCTCGAACACCTCCGGCCGGATATACTCCTGCACCGCAACATTAGCAGCGGAAGGTTGCAGGTACTGCCCGATCGTCATCACCCGGCATCCGGCCTTCCGGAGATCGTCCATCGTCTCCAGCACCTCCTCCTCCGTCTCGCCCAATCCCAGCATAATGCCTGACTTGGCGATCTTGCCTGAGGCGGCTATCCGCCGGAGTACGGCCAGCGAGGTGTCATAAGTGGCCCGGCTGCGGATGGCCGGCGACAACCGGCGGACGGTCTCCAGATTGTGGGAGATCACCTCGGGGCCGGCGGCCACGATCCGGTCTACCCACTCCAAACGCCCTTGAAAATCGGGGATCAACACCTCCATCGTCACCCCCGGGTTCACCTCCCTGACCCGCTCGATCACCTGTGCCCAGTGCAACGCACCGAAATCCGCCAGATCGTCCCGGTCTACAGAGGTGATCACCACGTGTTTCAAACCGAGTAACCGCACGGATTCGGCCACGTGTGCCGGTTCCTGCGGATCCAATGGAAGCGGGCGCCCCGTCTTTATGTTGCAAAACTTACACGAACGGGTACAGATATCCCCGCCGATCATAAAGGTTGCCGTACCGCACCCCCAACACTCCCCCTGATTGGGGCACATGCCGCTCGTACAAATGGTATGTAAACCATGCTCCCGTACCACTGCCGCTACCTGCACCGAAAGTTGCCCCTTGGGCAGCCGGATTTTCAGCCAATCCGGTTTTCTTCTGTTTACACACGCCATACCCTATACTAATGATTTTTTTCGCTGTAATGCTTACAATAGTTCATGATGCCACACTCTCCGCACTTGGGGTTCCGGGCCGTACAGACATACCGCCCGTGCAGGATCAGCCAGTGGTGCGCTTTGGAGAGCAACTCCCGGGGAATATGCCGCACCAACTGTTTCTCTGTCTCCAACGGCGTTTTCGCCCCTTTTACCAGCCCGATCCGGGCCGCTACCCGGAATACATGTGTATCCACCGGCATGGCCGGGCAACCAAAGGCAACAGCTTTCACCACATTGGCGGTTTTTCTGCCGACCCCCGGAAGCGTCTGCAACAACTCCCCCTCTTCCGGCACCACGCCCCCAAAATCCTGCACCAGTTTTCGGGCCATGGCGGAGAGGTGTTTCGCCTTGTTGTTGGGATAGGAGATGGATTTTATCAATTGATAGATCTCCCCGACTTCCGCATCAGCCAAGGCAAATGCATTCGGAAAACGGGCAAACAACGCGGGCGTAGTCATGTTCACCCGCTTATCGGTACATTGGGCGGACAGGATCACCGCTACCAATAATTCGAACGGGTCTCCATAGTGCAATTCACTCTCGGCTACCGGCCGGTTTTCACTGAACCACCCGATCACCCCCTCATATCTCTCTTTCAATGTCATAACAGATACTCTATTCTTTGTTACTGTCCGTACCGGCACCGGAATCCGCACCCGCTTCCGTTCCGGCAGATTCTGATTCTGGTTCTGGTTCGGATTCCATTCCTCCGCTAATCCGTTTCATAAATCGGTTAAGCCGGGAATCGGGACACAGTGTCAGGGTATACTGTATCTTTTTTTCCGCATCCCGAATCTCTTTGTTTTCCACTTTTTCCTGCTTCAACGCCTCGTTGAACTCCGGATTCGAAGAGAGCGCATACAACGTTTTTTCTGTTGTCATTTCGAAATAGTACCAGAAATCATCATCGGCAAGATAGATACTCCAGGTATTCCCGCTCCGGCGCCGGAGCAATTCCATCTTCACCTCACATTTCCGGTCGACCGGTTTGTTCCTGGAAGCCAATAGCGTCCCCCGGCCGTTCGTCAGATAAGAACGCTTCACTTCGTCCCATTTCAAGTCCAGCCCGTCGAATACCAACAACTGTTCCAGGGAATCCGGCACATTGTTGTTCACTTTGGACAATTGCCGCTGCAACACGGGCATCATATTCCGGCTGTATAGCGCCGAAAATTTCGGCAACAGATACTCTGATACCGTTATCTTTTTATTTTTAGCAGCCGTCAGATCCTGGAGAAAGAGCTCTTCCAAACGGCCCGGCATCCGGAAATCCCACACCATGACCGCATCCCTCACAGCCAGCTTCTCTCCTGCCAGGTCATACGTAATATCACCGGAAGTCAACTGCCCGATGCCCGGTACATCAAATCCCAATTGGATCCGTCCGAATGCGGTCACCTCATTTTTATCCGGGAAATAAGAGACGTGGTACCAGCGGTTAAAGAGCGTATCCTCAATGATGTATTTCCGTTCGGCCGGTCTCCAGAGCATCTCCCCGCGTCCGCCGATAATGGCTTCGTCCGTGTAAAAGATGCGCGGTCCCTGGAAACGGGCGTAGGGCCGGACGGTTTTATCTATATTCAGGTAGATACCGCTGTAAATGCGCTGATCTTTGTCGTCCCGGTTCTCCAACTCCACCGGCACCCGGATATCGTCGGGTACAAAAGAGGTTTTTACCCGCATCCAGCGGTGGGCCATCACAGCCGTATCGGGCGCCTGCGCCAGCCCCGTATATCCGTTGAATTCCAGATTGGGTTGTTTGGAATACAGCGCCACCTTTCCCTTGAACAGGATACCGTCGTTCAGTTCGATCCGCCTGTCCGAAGGCAGGTCCGCATAAGCGTAAATATGCTTCAGGCTGTCCGTCCTCAATTGGTCAAAACGGATCGTCTGCTTCTTTTTATCCTGGTTGACATACTCAAAATCCCCGCTTCCGCTAAACCGGTACCGTCCGGAAATCACCAACTCCACATTCGTCAGTTTTTTCGATCTGTCCACCCGGTCACACAACAATTCTCCCTCTTTGAATGCCTGCATCAGGCCATTGGCAGCAATCTGCACATTGCCTTCCGGAGGATAGAACCGGCCGTTGGCGATATCGATGTGATTGACCCATTTGCTGCGAATATCCCCCTCCGTCAAGCTATACAGGCTCTGGGGCGCCACGAACGAAAGCGAATCTTTGGCCCGCTCCGTAGTTACAAAGCGATTCCGGGCAGCCAGCGGAAGGGAAGCTTCGTTCTCCAATTTCCACATCCGGCTGAGTTCCTCCTCCGTCTCCATGCCGATATTCAGGTAGGCGGAATCCAGGTACCAGGTAACATTTCTAAAGGAAGCCCTGTAACGATTGTACGGGAAATGAAGCCGGGCCGTATCCGCATTGTTGGCAAAAAGACCTTTGTTGGCGACCAGATCAATGTCAATAGATACATCCCCGGTATTCATCTGTACATTTTTATACTCGGGCGAACACATCCGCAAAGCCGTTTTTGCCGACAGTATCCGTTGCTCTTGCAACTTAAACGCCTGCGACACCATCTGCGCCTCCCGCAACTCCATCCGGCCGGTACCGTCCATCAACTCCTTAAAGACATTCAGTTTTCCCTCCAATTTCACCCGGTCATCGTACACAAAAAACGGCTTGTCCTGGGAAGTCAATTGAAGATTGCCCTGCTTTTTCAAATATTTGACCTTTACATCGTTCCCTTGCGTCCCCGGTCGCTTCCCGCTCAAAGCGTCCACCTGCACCAATTGGGTGGAGGTCATCATAGAATCCGGTTCCAAAATGATCTGTCCGGAGCCGAAACGACTGCTGTTCATGGTAATGTCCCCGTCCGCCACAAACCCGCTCTTGTCCAACCGGAGCGTAGAGGTGATCAACCCTTCTTCATAGAGCGCAAAACCTTGCACCGGCGTTTTGAACTTCATCCCGAGCGAATGGTCCTCCATCAGCCGGAGCGAATCTTTCACGTCCGGTACAATGTTGCTGACCAACGTGCCGCCGAAGGCATAGGCGAATTTGGTGTCGTCGTTGATGTTCCGGAGCGTAAAAGGATGGATGATAAAATGAAACTGCTCCCGGCGATACGCTCCTTTCCGGATGGTGGTATCGTCAAAATAGACATACGAATCCTTGCGGGTATTCAGGATGGGATACACTTCGGTGTCCTGTTTGCCGGATTTATTGTTGGGTTTATCGATCTCTATATCTCCCACCATGTTGCGGATCAAAGAGTTTACCCTTTCTCCCCGCTTACCGGTAACCTGATCCGATACATAGAGCGTACTGGAATCGATGTGGGGCATATCAATAGTGTACTTGTCATACGAAAAGAAGAGATTGCTGCCATACATGTCGAACATCCCTGCTTTCAGCATCCCGCTAAACTCCATGTCCCGATTTTTCAGCATCACCACCTTCCGGTCCGAAGGTTCTGCAAAAATGTCTTTAGTCGTGCTGATGGTAAACTGTTCCACCCCGAAAATTTCCAGCCGGTAGTTTCGCAGGTCCAACACAGCGTTGACACGGGAATCTTTCGGGTGGGAATCAAATTTCAGGTCGTCGTAGTCCTGTTTGCCGATCCGGGCGGCCGTATAGTCGAAGAGCCGCGGTTTCAGGGTTATCTGGTCCAGCTCCTCGTCGTATTCCACAAAATCCCCGTACGAAAGCAACACAATCTGTTTACGCAACTGGTCCGCCGGTTTACGCATCTCCCCCACATACTCCTGTATGGAAAAGGTCGTCTTGCCCAATTTCACCGAAGTCCGGTGCAAACCGTTCAACGGGTGCAATTCGTCCAGGCCGGCCATCTGATCATATACATTGTCGTTGAAAAAGTTCATAGACTCTATCTTGGCCTTGAACAACCCCGACCGGCTGCTCATCCCCATCCCGATCGTGCTTTCATCTATCTTCCAGATCATTTGCTCCACGTCGAACAGGATCCGGTGATACCCGTTCCGGAACGGGATGTGCTGGCTCTGTTCGGACATTCTGCGGAAGAGTGCGGTCCGGTTTCCCTCCGTATAAGTAAAGTGGATGTGGGGATGAACCAGTTCACTGCTATCCATCGGCAGCACCAACCGGGAGGTAGCCGCCATGATGCGGGCGGAGTCGATGGTAAAACGCCGGGAGTAGATATACATAAAGGTGGTGTCATTCGGTTGGATGGTTACACAGCCCCACTGTTCATCCCTTCCGAATCCGCTCAGCTTCTCTCCGGTGTAGACAATCCCTCCCCGGTACGAAAGGTATTTGAAAAGCTCCCCAAGATCAACGTCCGTATTCCGGGAGGTAAATTGCGGGTATTCACGGTTTTTGGACTGTACAAATGCCAACGCCTTGTCCTTCAACTCTCCCAAAACAGGTTCCGGCAAACGCCCTTCGTAGTAAAACAACACCGAATCCGCCACATACTCCGGCTCTCCCATATCAATGGTATAAGAAGAGAGATCCGCATACATCGGTTTTTCGTTCCGCCAATCCACCCGGCCGCCGCTTCCGGACAACCGGTTTTTCCCAAAAACATATTCAACGGAGGAGGAAACGATCTGGATGGCATCCCGGTTGGTCCGGCAGATAACCGTTGCATCCGGAATGGACCACCGGATCTCCTCCCCGCTCCGGGAAAGCCGTACATCGCCCTTGACATACCATTTGAAGGTATTACCGGTATAGAACACCTGTTCGTAAAGCATGCGGTGTGTCTTATCCAGGTAATCCTTGATGTAGAGCCGCTTCCGTTCATTGTTGGCGGCCGCTTCTTTCATCCCACCATACCAAACCGCCCAATTCTCTTTTTCGTTTTTCCGGTGAAAGTAGTGAACACACTCTGCAAATTTCAGCAATTCACCCAACGGAGAGAGGCGCAACTCCTGCATCTCCCCGAACAGGGCCTTCATCTCCTCCTTCTCTTCCGCCGTAAAAAAACCGGATCCCCAGGCAGAGACGCTGTTTTTTTCCAGCGTCTTCCGGTCTGACACCTTCATATCCTTAAAGATCAGTTCGATCTCCTGAGCGATCTGCCGGCTGTCCTGGGCCCGGAGTTCTCCGATCCCCCATACAGCCACCCACATCACCACCCATCGCATACCCATCATACCATTTTTCTTTTGCTTATGCAAAAGTAAGATTTATTGCCTGAATTTAAAAAGAATGGCTATTTTTGTCAGGACGCGCTAAGCGAAGGACTATTGATTTCCAAAAGTGTGGTCGGGAACAACAGACCGAAGCGACGGTGGAAAAAAAGAAGCATTTAAGATCAGAACATGGGAGTACCGGTTGCAAAACAAAGTGAAGCCATTCGCAGTAAATTCAATGAGTTGATCGGTTCCTGCCGCTATCTGGCATCGGAGGAAGATGCCCGGGAGATAGAAAAAGCGTTCCGGCTGGCAACCGGCTATTACACGCCCGAAGGCGCCGGCACCGGACCGGAAGAGGAGAAAGCCATTCTCCGGTTGTTGGAGATCGCACTGATCCTGACCCGCGAGATCGGGCTGGGAAAAACCTCCATCATCTGCACCATCCTGTACAGACCGGTGAACGAGGGGCTTCTCTCCTTGGAAGAAGTGGGCAAACAATTCAACGAAAAGATCGTCCGGATCAGCGAAGGACTCAAAAACATCAGCCACATTTACGCCACGCAAAAAGTGGTAAACTCCGAAAACTTCCGGAAACTGCTGCTCAGCTTCGCCCGGGATGTGCGGGTGCAGCTGATCTTTCTGGCCGAAAAATTACATGCCCTCCGAACAGCAGAAGATCTCCCCGAAGAGCAGCAAAAGCAACTGGCCAAAGAGACAGATTACATCTACCTCCCTTTCGCCCACCGGCTGGGGCTGTACAACATCAAATCGGAGATGGAAGACCGCGCCCTGCGGTACGCCAAACCCGAAGTATACGCCGACATCTCCCGGAAACTGGCCGAATCGAAAGACGCCCGGGAAAAATACATCGCGGAATTTATCGCTCCCATCGTACAGGAGATGGAGAAACGGGGCATGCGGTTCAAAGTAAAATACCGCACCAAAACCATCGCTTCCATCCTGAATAAAATGCGCAAATCCCAGGTAGAATTCGAAGAGATCTACGACATCTTCGCCGTCCGCTTTATCATCGACAGCACAGGAGAAAACGAAAAGCCGGATTGCTGGAGGGCCTATTCGATCGTGACGGACAAATACACCCCCAATCCGCAGCGGCTGCGGGACTGGATCTCCGTCCCCAAAACCAACGGATACGAATCGTTGCAAATCACAGTGCTGGGGCCTGGAAAACGGTGGGTAGAGGTGCAAATCCGGACAGAACGGATGGACGAAATCGCCGAAAAGGGATTCGCCGCCCACTGGAAATACAAAGGCGGCAGTTCCGACGCCGTCATCGAGAATTGGCTGAACGAACTGCGCGAAATATTGGAAAGCCCGCAGGGGAACACAATGGAGTTGCTGGACGACCTGAAATTGGACCTTCAGGACCAGGAGGTGCACGTATTCACACCCAAGGGGGACCTGATCACCCTGCGGGGCGGGGCCACCCTGTTGGATTTCGCCTACTCCATCCACTCCGGATTAGGCAGCAAATGCGTAGGAGGAAAAGTAAACGGCCGGAACGAAACACTGCGCTACCAGTTGCGCAACGGAGACGAGATCTCCATCCTGACCTCCGCCAACCAGCAGCCGAAAGCAGACTGGCTGAACATCGCCGTGACCACCAAAGCGAGGAACCGGATCCGCCAATTCCTGAACGAGGAGGTGAACCGCCAGGCGGACATCGGCAAAGAGACCCTGATCCGTCGTCTGAAAAATTGGAAAATCGAGTTTACCGACGAAGTGGTGCGCAAACTGATGCACCACTACAAGTACAAATTTGCCTTGGACCTCTACCAGGGGATCGCCGACGGCAAACACGATCCGGCAGAGATCAAAGAGATCCTGCTGCAACCCAGAGAGGAGGAAAAAACCGCTCCGCAGGCCCCGCTCCGGGATATCCGGATCACCCCGTCCAAAAAATCGGAAGAGGATGTACTGGTCATCGACAAAAATGTCGACAACGTAGAGTACAAATTCGCCCGTTGCTGCAACCCGGTTTACGGGGACGACATCATCGGGTTCGTATCCATCGGCGAAGGGATCAAAGTACACCGCCGCCAATGCAAAAATGCGCTGGACCTGCAGAACCGCTATCCGTACCGGATCGTAAAAACGCAATGGACAAACGAAGGGGCGGCCTCCTACCAGACCACACTTGCCCTGATGGGGAGGGACGAGGCCGGCGTTGTCAACAAGATCACCGAATTGATCACCAAAGATCCCCGGATCACCCTGCGGGGCATCTCCCTGCACTCTGCGGAAGGAATGTTCGAAGGAGAGATCACCATCCTGATCGCCAACACCGAACACCTGGCCCAGTTGATCAACCGCCTGAAACAACTTCCGGGCGTCCGCAAAGTCGGGCGCCGCGATTCCATGTTAGAATCCTGAAATCCGCTTCCGGATCTTATAAAAAAACGTACCTTTGCGACTGTTTAACTCAAATCTGACCAAACCTGCATACACATGAACAAGACAATAGACAGAGCTGCCGACAACATCCGCATATTGGCCGCCTCCATGGTGGAAAAAGCCAAATCCGGCCACCCGGGCGGCGCTATGGGGGGCGCTGATTTTATCAACCTGCTCTATTCGGAATTTCTGAATTTCGACCCGGACGACCGCTGCTGGGCAAACCGCGACCGTTTCTTTCTGGATCCCGGACACATGTCCCCGATGCTCTACGCCGTTCTCTGCCTGACAGGCAGCTACTCCCTGGAGGATCTGCAACAATTCCGGCAATGGAAAAGCGTCACGCCGGGCCACCCGGAAGTGGACAAAAGCAGAGGGGTGGAAAACACCTCCGGCCCGCTGGGACAAGGCCATACAATGGCGGTAGGGGCAGCCATTGCCGAACGTTTTCTGGTAGCTCGCTTCGGAGAGTGGATGGCGCACAAGACCTACGCCTTTATCTCCGACGGCGGCATTCAGGAGGAAATCTCACAAGGGGCCGGCCGGTTGGCAGGGACATTAGGCCTCTCCAACCTGATCCTCTTTTACGATGCCAACAACGTCCAGTTATCCACCACCGTGGAAGAGGTAACCTCCGAAGATACAGCCGCCAAATACAAATCCTGGGGATGGAGTGTAACCACCATTGACGGGAACGACGCCAACCAGATCCGGCAAGCGTTGCAAAAAGCCGCAGCCGAAACGGAACGCCCGACCCTGATCATCGGAAAGACCCTGATGGGGAAAGGGGCGCTCGGCCCGAACGGCGAAGATTTCTCCAACAAAGTCTCCACCCACGGCCAACCGTTGAGCGCCGCCGGCGCCTGCATCAACTGTACGGTGCAGAATTTAGGAGGCGATCCGGAAAATCCTTTTGCGATCTTCCCGGAGGTACAAGCACTGTATGCAGAAGCCCTGGAACAGAAACGGGCTTACACACGCAGGAAAAAGGCGGAGCAGGCAGCCTGGGAAAAAGCGCATCCGGAGTTGGCGGCCAAATACCACCGCTTTCTGTCAGGAAAAGCGCCCGCCGTGGACTACTCCGCCATTACACACAAAGCCAACATCGCCACCAGGGTTGCCTCGGCCGATGTGCTGGCGGCATTGGCTGCTCAGGTAGAAAACATGATCGTCAGCTCTGCCGATCTCTCCAACTCCGATAAAACGGACGGATTTATGAAAGGCGGAGCGCGTCCCATCACCAAAGGCGACTTTGGCGGAGCCTTCCTGCAAGCCGGCGTAGCCGAGCTGACAATGGCTTCCGTATGCAACGGCATAGCCCTGCACGGCGGGATCTTTGTCGCCTGCGGCACCTTCTTTGTCTTTTCCGACTACATGAAGCCGG
>DBDA01000048.1:0-664 GCA_002293375.1 Odoribacter sp. UBA944 | reverse complement strand
GGTCGGGGAAGACGGCCCCACCCCCCAGCCGATCGAGCAGGAAGCGCAGTTGCGGCTGCTGGAAAAAGTACGCAACCATTCGGGCGCTATGAGCCTGCTGGCTTTGCGCCCGGCCGACGCCTGCGAAACCTCGGTTGCCTGGAAGATGGCGATGGAGAACACCGCCACCCCTACCGCACTGGTACTCTCCCGGCAAAACATCCCCGACCTGCCCGGAAACACCTACCAAAAATCCCTGCAAGCCGAAAAAGGAGCCTATATGGTAAGCCGTACCGGAGAGAATCCATCCATGGTGTTGCTGGCTTCCGGGTCGGAAGTCGCTACATTGATGGAAGCGGCCGCCCTGCTGAAAGAGCGGAAAAACATCGCCGTACAGGTAGTATCCGTAATCTCGGAAGGATTGTTCCGGGAGCAAAGCCCGGCTTATCAGGAAGAGGTGCTTCCCGCCCGGTTGCCGAAATACGGACTGACGGCAGGCCTCTCCGTTACGTTGGAAGGATTGGTAGGGTGTAACGGCAAGATACACGGGGTCGACCACTTCGGTTACTCCGCTCCCGCCGGTGTACTGGATCAAAAATTCGGATTTACCGGCGAACAAGTATACGAAGAGATTGTTCGCATGCTGTAACAGCCCTTCCTCTATACTGGAAACACAACAGGCTGT
>DBDA01000029.1 GCA_002293375.1 Odoribacter sp. UBA944 | reverse complement strand
TATATAACGGAAAAAATTCTGGACAGCCTACTTTCCGGTACTATACCCATTTACAAAGGAGCCAGCAATATCACTGATTACATTCCGCAAAATTGCTTTATCAATTACGATGATTTCAATAGCATTTCGGATATGCATCATTTCATGACGAACATGTCGCCGGAAGAAGTTGTCACCTATCAAAAAAACATAAAAGCGTTTTTACGGAGTAAAGCTTTTGAGCAGTTTCTCCCGACAACGTTTGCCAACACCATACTATCCAATATTGTATGCGGTTGAAATTTCCCATACACGACCGATCGAGGAAAATGGTGGAAGGAGCGCTTTTTCAAGGAGTTTCCTCTCTTTTAACCAATTTGAGCCGGCTGGCTCTTGTTGTTATTTTACTTCAGTATTATTCGAAAGAAGAATTCGGCTTGTGGGGAGCCATTACTTCTTCCGCTGCCGTAATCGCCACCGGAGATTTTGGAATTGTGAATGCGTTGCGCAACAAAATAAGCAAACTCATTGTGTCAGGTAAGGAAGGGATGGAAGAGAGCCGGATTTACTTTTTCACCTCGTTCTATTTTTTCTTTGTATTAGCCATTCTGCTCAGTGGAACAATTTACTATTTAAGCACCATAGTGCCGTTTGAAAGCTTGTTTAAAACCGATAACGCGTATCTGAAGGAGCAGGGCGTAGCTATTCTTCTTTGGGTTCAGTTTTTGTTTCTGATCAACATACCTCTTGCTTTGGGCTCTCCACTTTTTTTCTCTTTTCAAGAGGCTAAATTGTCGGCCATGCTCTCTTTTGTCCAAGCCATGTTGTCTTTTAGCAGTGTACTGATTCTTGTGTTGATGAAAAGTGATATTGTAATTATCTCGATTGTTTATTTTTCGGCCAATATTCTTGTAGGGTTATTGGGGACATTACTTTTTTTATACAAACGACGGTGGTTTAATTTCAAAATACAATTGTCACGTTTTTGGGGTATTATCAAAGAGTTGCTGTTAGTCGGATGGAAGTTTATGGGATTACAGTTATCCAACAGCTACCTGCAAAACATTGGTGTTCTTTTGTCCAGCGCTATACTCGGGGTTACAGTTGCAGCTGATTTCTCTTTAGTACAAAAGTTTTACACCTTTGGTATGGGAATCTACACGAGTATGCTCAATCCTGTATGGGGCGGCTATGCAGATGCCTATGCTCGAAACGACAAGCAATGGTGTAAACGCACGCTATCTAAATCAATGTTACTTACTTTTGTCTACTTCCTTGTATTACTTGTCGGTATTACGACATTGGGTAATATGGTCGTAAAATTGATGGGTGCAGGTAGCTACAACATAGCTCACAGTATGTATTTTCTGCTCGGACTGCTCACATTAAGTATGGCTCTTTTCGATAGTTCGACTCTTATACAAAATGCGACCAATAAAATCAATTTAAAGCTGACCGTGCTGCTTATTTCAAGTTGTATAGTTGTTCCCGTTCTCAAAAACATCACGTTGACATGGGGACTTTCCGGATTGGTTATAGGTTTAACAGTTATGTGGGGAATAATGGCGCTACTAACATATTTCAAGTCCCACTCGATTATTCGTAAAATGAGCGGCAAGTAGCAAACTTTTGATAGAGTAAACCTATTTTTGTGGGGAAAGCGACATCAGGCCTGAGATTTATTGATAAAATAATCATTCAAATGAGTTATTATTTGATGATTGTGGATTCTTTGAACGGCTTCTTTTTAGAGCACGGGACGGATTTGTACATTTCTTTGTTATATAAAAATATATGGATAGCTTTGATCTTATTTAGATTGCTTCAATGTGGGAAAGTAGGGATTGTTTATTTGTTGATGTTCTATATAAGTATAATTTATTTGAATCTCTCACTAAACAGTGTAAATTCAGATATTCCATTTACATCAACTTTTATCCATCTATTTAAATTTCTTTCTACGATCATATTGTTTTTCTATTTTAAATCATTGATTCAGATACATGGTATTCGAATATATCCGGCTTTTAAAAATATATTTTTGTATAACGGCTTGGTTATTTGTATAAGCATATTATTAGGACCTTTTGGGTTTGGGTATCGCCAGTATGGAGATACATGGACTTTTCGGGGATTTTTTTATGCAGGTAATGAACTGTCCGGAGCATTATTGTTGATTGTACCCTTTATGTTGTACCAGTTACTAAAATTTTCAAGGAAATACTACTATATATGTAGTCTGATATTTTTGCTCATTGGCGTATTGATCGGTACCAAGACAGGCTTATTGGCGGTATTGGTTTCTATATTTGCAATACCTTATTTAGTTAAAAAAAATGCAAAGACACATTTGTTAGTCAGATATGGAAAATTTTTACTGATCCTATTTTTACTGACAATTGTTGTCTACATGGTTTATACGGCTGTTGAATCTTCCGGAATATTCTCCAGATGGGAATTTATGTTTTCTAAAGGGGGTATTATCCATTTAATCTTCAGTGGCAGGAATCAGTATTGGGCTATAGAAAGTAGAGATTTTTTTGATGCTGATTTTTTTAATAAACTACTAGGATTGGGGGGGAATAGAACGGTAGAGATGGACATTCATGACACCGTATTAAATTACGGGTATGTGGGGATACTTATTGTTTATGGTTTTTTCCTGAGCCGTATTATTGCTGCTTATAGATATCATACCCAGATCGGCAAGGTTGTTGTATTTACGAATATCCTGTTTTTGTTCGCTTCTTCCTTATCAGGCCATTTAATTTATTCTGCTACTGCCAATATTTTCTTAGCATTAAATAATTCACTAATCTACTTTGACCGGAAGATATGAGAGTACTTCTGTTGACCAACTTGTATCCGTCCCGTTCGGATCGTTCTTTTGGGACTTTTGTAAAGATTACAGCCGATATTTTGTCTAAGGAGAAGGATATTGAACTGAAAATAATAGCGATCAGAGGACGTTCCGGTAAAATTCGATCTTTGTTAAAATATTTGGTTTTTTATATTCAGGTGTTCTTTTATTCTATGACAGGGAAATATGATTTGGCCTATATTCATTTTTATACACATATTTTCCCGGCCGCTTGGCTTCCCTTGTATTTGAGAAAGAAGAAATACGTGATTAACATACACGGGGGTGAAATTATTCCAATATCTGCTTTGGTTCGTTTTTTGCGGAACAGATCTTGGGGTTTTCTTAAAAACGCAACAGAAGTGATAGTCCCTTCCACATTTTTTAAAGCTATTTTAGTGGACAGACATAAGATGAAGCCAGATAAAATTTTTGTATGGCCTTCGGGAGGAGTGAATGATAATTTTTTCTTACCTCTTGCTCCTCAACGGAAAACGGATAAAATGAAGATTGGGTATGTATCGAGGATTGATTATGGGAAAGGATGGGATGTTTTGCTGAAGGCTGTTTTCAGTATAGATAATTGGCCGAAATTATTTGAATTGCATTTTGTGGGGGGAGGGAAAGAAGAGAGTGAATTTAAGAGTGCAATCGAATCTTATTGGGGAAAAAGCATCTTTTATTATGGATCATTATCTCATTCGGAGATCATACCCGTCTTTGAAAAATTCGATTTATTTGTTTTTCCCACAACCCTTGATGAAAGCTTAGGATTGGTAGGGTTGGAAGCGATGGCGTTAGGGATACCTGTTATTGCGAGTGAATGTTCCGGTATTGCAGAATATTTGATTAATAGGTATAATGGTTTGTTTTTTGCAAAAGGGAATACGGATGAATTAAAAGATCGAATTTTGCAATTTCACAAAATGGATTTTGAAGAGTATGTTTTGTATAAGAAAAGGGCTAGAGAAACAGCTCTTAAATTTAAATCATCTGTTGTTGCGGAAAAATTGATTATAGAATTCAAGAGAATACAGAATGAATAAGAAACTAAAAGTTGTATTTGTATGTACTAAAGGAGGACATTTGTCTGAAATGCTGGCACTTAAGGATTTATTTGAAAACTACAATTCGATCTTGGTAACAGATCAGGATGAAAGTACTAAATCGTTGAAATTGAATATTCCTGTAAAATATATTGCTTGTTTTATGGGGGAGAGGTTAAATAAAGTAAAGGTTTTAACACGGTTTATCAAAAGTTTCTTTCAGAGCTTCCTTATTTGTTTTAAACACAGGCCTGATGTAATTGTCACAACAGGCTCTAATACGGCAGTTCCGATGTGTTGTATCGGTAAGTTATGGAGAGCGAAAGTTGTATTTANNAATCGGGAGCGAGGGTATATACGCGATCGCGTTCTGGACGCATCATATCGAAGTTTGCAGATAAGATCGTCGTTCAATGGCCAGAAATGTTGAAATTTTATCCCAATGCAGAATACTGGGGACCAATTTTATAACTATGATATTTGTAACTTTAGGCACTCAAAGAGATCAATTTGTTCGATTTCTAAAAGCAGTCGATGAATTGATACTTGCTTATGATTTAAAAGATGAGTTTGTGGTTCAGCGTGGACACACCTCCTTTTCTTCAGAAAAATTTCGGACTGTTGATTTTTTGTCTGAGACGGATTTTCTGTTAACGATGGCTCAAGCGGATATCATTATTACCCATGCAGGATATGGATCGTTATTTAAAGCGATCAAAACGGGTAAAAAGATAGTATCTATGCCTCGGCTGCGTAGATACGAAGAGATCATAGATGATCACCAATTGGATTTACTTGAAAAACTATCTACAGAAGGGTATATTATTGCAGCGAAGGAATCTTTGGTTGAAATATGGCCTAAAGTTGAGCAATTTCAACCCCGTAAATATGATTTTAAAAATTGTATTATAGAAAATCTTGAACATTATTTGGATTCATTAATTTAAGCTATATGGATAAAGTAAAACTGGGAATAATAGGAATGGGTAGAATGGGAATAACCCATTATTCAATTATTAATAGCTATAAATCTGTTGATATTGTAGCTGTTGCTGATGCTTCGAATCTCATTTTAGATGTGTTGAAAAAATACATTCCTCAGTTGGGAGTTTATAAAGATTACAAAGAATTGATTGATGTGGAAAAACCCGATGCGATCATTGTATGTACACCTCCCGTTTCACACTTTGAGATCTGTGAATATGCTTGTGAAAAAGGGATTCATGTTTTTTGCGAAAAACCTTTCACTGTGAGTCCGGTAGACGCTCAAAAACTTTCAGAAGCTTTTGAGGCAAAAGGGCTAATTAATCAGGTCGGATACGTAAATCGCTTTAATGATGCATTTACATTTACGCGGAAGTTGGTGAAAGAGAATGTAATCGGAGATATCATTCGTTTTCGTTCTGAGATGTTCAGTTGCACCATATCCAAAAAGGAGGAAGGAGAAGGTTGGAGGAACAAGCGGGAAAATGGAGGAGGAGTAACGTATGAGATGGCGTCTCATGCGATAGATTTAGTGAATTATTTAATAGGTACTGTCGGATCTGTTCAAGGTACAGTTATGACACAGGTATATTCGAAAGTAGTAGAAGATATTGTATCCTCAACCTTAAGATGTTCCAATGATGTCTACGGGACATTATATGTCAATTGGTGTGATAAAAGTTACAGAAAACCAAGTAATAAACTGGAAATATTCGGTCACAAGGGGAAAATACTGGTCGACCAGCACGGGATAAAAATATTTATGAATGAAGGTAATGATCAATACGGTTATCATATTGGCTGGAATACGATTTATATTACGGATATATTTACTCCGGTCCCTTTTTATGTCCGGGGGTATGAATTTACCAGACAATTGTATTATTTTGTAGATTTAATCTTGGGATTGCGAGAAGAACCGATCTGTACGTTTAAAGATGGAGCTAACGTTTTGCAATCTATTCATGGAATGTTTAAGGATAACTTGAAAAATTAGAAAATGGAAGCTATAGATAAAATCGTATTTGGAGACAACCAATTTTTTGGGATTAATCATATGTCTCAGGAAAAAGCGCAAGCTCTGTCTGAGAGGTTTTATGATATATCTAATATCTATAAGGTATACGATATAGCATTTAAGAATGGCATCAATGCTGTCATGCTTAACAGCAATGAGCGTGCAAAAGAGATTTGCGGTTATTTTAAAGCCAATCACTCAAGATATAGCCATATCAATTGGTATCCTTCTATTCCGTACCCTCACAAATATGCACATTTAGTAGCAGAAAAAGGTATTTTTCCTGCCATAAATGAAGTTATTTTTAATAACAATTCTGTTTTTGGTGTGTTAGAAACGATTGCCAAAGGAGGAATGGCTGTTCTTGGTAAGAATCCGATAAAAATGATGCAACTGCTGATTGATGCCGAATATAGAATATTCAAAGGCCTAAATGTGAAAGTACTTTTTTTGCAAAATATTATTGTTGATCTGTTACTGGGTTATGGTATAAAAGAGGTTTTTTATGAATACTGTGAATTTGTTCGTAAAAAATACAATGTTACTCCAGGACTCATAACCCAGAATTTACCTTTCTTAAAGTCTAAGTTGGAAGAATGGGGTATTAAGGAGGTAGTAATATGTAGTTCTATTAATAAAATTGGTTATCTCATGTCGCCCAATGTTGATGAATATGTTTTGACAATAGAGAACAATAATCCTAAAGATTATCAGATCATGGCTATGTCTACTTTGGCATCGGGTGCTATCAATGCGCAAAAAGCATATGAATTTATAAATAGATTAAATATACAATCAGTTGTTTTCGGAGCTTCTCAAGAAAAAAATATATGTGAAACTATAAATTTAGTGAATTTACAAATATAGTATTCGCATTTTGCGAAATTATCTATGAAACCCGCATGTTGACAAGTACCGAAGAAGATGTTGTTACAAAGGGTTCCATACGATCGTAAAAAGAAAGACACAACGTATGAAACGCCTTTGATTTTAGAATACTCAGATTTATGTATGTTTTTCACAAATTCGGAAGTTATTCGTGATGCGAGTGGCTGTGAGCTGCCGAAAATCTGAAAAAACTAAAAGATATCGTCAATGTGCAGAAAATGAAAGGACCCTCATTTTTAATGGTATGTATCCAAAGCCACAAAAACCAGAATGAATAAAACAGAATTACTCAATCGCTTGACCGATATAGAATGGGATGACTTTGAAGTTAAGGATGCCCGTTCGGAACTCCCCAAAACAGTTTGGGAAACGGTTTCGGCATTTTCCAACATGTCGGGTGGTTGGGTGGTTTTGGGTGTTTCGCAAAAAGGCAAGAAATTTGAAATTACGGGTGTCGAGAATGCCGAAAAATTGGAGCAGGATTTTACGACTGTTCTGCGCAGCAAGAGCAAGTTCAATGTGCTGATAAACCCGCAGTGCAAAAAATATGTGGTTGACGGGAAAATTATTTTGGCGTTTTTTATTCCATCTTCCGAGCAAAAACCGGTCTATTTCAATTCCTTGGCAAATACGTTTATCCGAACAGGCAGTGGCGATCAACGTGCGGACGATGCGGAGATCAATGCGATGTTCCGCGATCAGCTTTTCGGTGTAATGTCTGCCCGCCCTGCAACGAAAACGACCCTCAAAGATATCAATCGCACAACGCTTACCCGCTATCGCGATTACATGTCGCGCTTTAATCCAAGTCTGCCATACAATGCGATGCCCGAGAAAGAGTTCTTGCAACGGCTGCAAATTGTTGAGGGGGAACATTTAACTTATGGCGGCTTGCTTTTTATGGGTAAGAATGTGGCCATTAATCAAAGTATTCCGGACTTTCGGGTCGATTTGCTTGAAATTCCCGGCAGGTCTTATGCCGAAGCTGAACCTCGCTATACTTTTCGATTGGAAGAGCAGGAGAATCTTTGGGAATATTATTTCGCCATTATTGAACGGTTGAAACGACAAGTGAATATGCCGTTTAAGATGAATGATTTGGGAATTGCCGTAGAAGACAGCCCACAATTGGAAGCATTGCGGGAAGCTTTGGTGAATATGCTGATGCATACCGATTATTTTAGTGCTGCTAAACCGCGTGTGCGTATTTTTACCGACAGAATTGAGTTTGAGAATCCGGGAAACTTCCCGCTCCCAATTGCCGAATTGTTGAAAAAAGACATCTCTCTACCCCGAAATCCGGTGATAGCTAAACTATTCCGGAATGTGAAATTGGCCGAAAATGCAGGTTACGGTTTCGATAAAATGCTGAAATGGGAGAAAGAAACGCATAAAAAAGTGCTGTTTGACAATGCGCTTGCCTTTTCGCTCGTTACATTCCATTATCCGAAAATAAACCAGGATGATGCGATTGGGGAAGTAAAGGAGGAAGTACATGCAGGTGGTCAGACAGGTGGTCAGACAGGTGGTCAGACAGGTGGTCAGACAGGTGGTCAGATATTGACGGAGGTGCAGAAAAGGATTGTTGATATGATGACCGAAAATCCGGCGATTTCACGGAAAACAATAGCAGAAAGATTGAACATAAATGTTTCTGCCGTGCAGAAACACATTGAAAAACTAAAGAAATCAAATATCATTCAAAGAGAAGGTGGTGATTTTGGCGGGAAATGGAAAGTTCGAAAATGAAATGTAAGTAATTGAATGAAAGAAATAGCTTTATGATAAAGAAGTTATTGTCATTGCCCGAGAACCTTGTCGCTCATTTTCACAAGTTACGGGGAGTCGATCGTACAGCGTGGTTTTGCACCTCCGACCCGGCAGATCAGAAGTTGGGCTCGGGAGGAGGGACAGCGTGGCTACTGGAAAAAGCAAAGGAGCATGATGCCCCAGCTAAATCCATAGATACCTGGCTGGGAGAGGAAAAACGAATCTTACTGCACGCCGGAGGACAGAGCAGAAGGCTGCCCGCTTATGCACCTTCCGGAAAAATATTGACCCCCATACCGGTATTCCGCTGGGCGACCGGACAGCGGTTGGATCAGGACCTGCTTTCGCTCCAGCTTCCGCTTTACGAAAAGATCATGGAGCGGGCGCCGTCCCCTATTCACACGCTTATTGCCAGCGGGGATGTATACATCCGGGCCAATCAACCGTTGCAAGCTATCCCGGAGGCGGATGTGATCTGTTACGGTTTGTGGGTGGACCCCGTGTTGGCCTCCCGTCACGGTGTGTTTGTATCCCAGCGCAGCAAGCCGGATGAGTTGGATTTTATGCTCCAGAAACCTTCAGTAGAGATATTGGGGAAACTGGCGGCGACCCACCTGTTTTTAATGGATATAGGGATTTGGCTGTTGAGCGACCGGGCAGTGAAGCTTTTGCTAGAACGATCGAAAGCCTCCCATACCACTGGATTTACATACTACGATCTCTATACGGATTTTGGATTGACCTTGGGGAACCATCCTGACAGGATCGATCCGGAGTTGAACAAGCTTTCCGTCTGTATCTTGCCTTTGGAGGGAGGAGAGTTTTACCACTACGGTACCAGCCGGGAGTTGATCTCCTCTACATTGGCTGTACAGAATCGGGTGCACGACCAACGCCTGATCATCCAACGGGGGATAAAACCACATCCGGCCATCTTTGTTCAGAATGCGGATATAGAACTGAAACTGACGGCTGAGAACCACGACGTCTGGATAGAGAACAGCCACGTAAATTCCCGGTGGAAAATTCACAACAGGCACATTATAACCGGAGTACCCCGAAATGATTGGTCCATTCACATTCCGGAACAAGTATGCGTAGATGTTATTCCGATGGGAGAGCAGGCATACATTGCCCGTCCTTATGGATTTACGGACGCTTTCCAGGGCGATCCGCAGGAGCGGGCGACCACCTTTCTGGGAATGCCTTTTGCGAAGTGGCTGGAAGACAGGGGAGTGGAATGGAACCGGATTGGCCGGGCAGAGGCAAAAGACATTCAACTGGTAGAACTGTTCCCGGAATGCAGGACAACGGACGAGTTGGGAACTGTTTTGCGATGGATGATCTCGGAGCCGGAGCTGAAAGAAGGGAAGGTGTTGTGGGAAAAAAGCCGGAAGTTATCGGCAGATACAATCGCCTCTCGCGCCAATCTGGAACGTTTATTCCGGCAACGCCGGATGTACAGAAAGGGTAATTGGCCGGTACTTGCTGAAAATTATGCCAAAAGTGTGTTTTATCAGATCAATTTGGCAGAGGCGGCGCAAGAGTATGCAACAGACAACATACCGTTGCCGGAGCCATTGCCGGCGGACGCCTCCCGGATGATACAGATCCGGGACCACATGTTCCGTTCCCGGGTGTTGCAATTGTCCGGCCAGGTGTATGGGCAGGAGGAACAGGCTGCTTTTGCTACCTTACAGGAAGGTATACAGACACCGTTGCTGACACAGAGACAGCACCCGGAGTGCTGTGTATACACCGATCAGATCGTGTGGGGCAGATGCCCGGTACGGATCGATCTGGCCGGAGGCTGGACAGATACCCCTCCCTATTGCCTCAGTCACGGAGGAAGTGTTGTCAACATGGCGATCGAATTAAACGGACAACCTCCATTGCAGGTATATATAAAACGTTCTCCCCTCCATAAAATTACGCTCCGTTCCATAGATATGGGGGCGACGGAGATTGTTTCCACGTACGAGGAGTTGGGTGATTATACCCGTATAGGATCTCCGTTCTCCATTCCCAAAGCGGCCTTGGCCATAGCCGGTTTTTCCCCCCGTTTTTCGTTAAACCGGTACAATCGGTTGGAACAGCAATTGGAAGCATTCGGCGGAGGCTTGGAACTCACTTTGTTATCGGCCATTCCGGCCGGTTCCGGCTTGGGGACCTCTTCAATTTTGGCAGCGACAGTACTGGGGGCGTTGTCCGATTTTTGCGGCTTGTCGTGGGAGAAAAACGAGATCTGTATCAAAACACTGGCGTTGGAACAGTTGCTGACAGCCGGGGGGGGGTGGCAGGATCAGTTCGGAGGGGTATTGCCGGGCATCAAATGGTTGGAAACAGTTCCCGGATTCAAGCAATTTCCGACCGTAAAGTGGTTGCCGGACACCTTGTTTACGGATCCGGTCTATAAACCGTGCCATTTGCTCTACTACACCGGAATTACACGCACGGCAAAGAGCATATTGGCCGAAATCGTGAAACGAATGTTTCTGAATGAAACCGTACAATTGGAATTATTGGCGGAGATGAAAAACCATGCTCTGGCGATGTACGAAGCCATCCAACAGGGGAACATGGCGCAGTTCGGCGCTTTGTTGGACAGGACGTGGCAACAGAACAAACTGTTGGATGCGGGAACGGAGCCGTTGGAAGTAGAACAGATTATCCGCCGGGTATCGGATTATACCCTCGGATGCAAACTGCCCGGAGCAGGGGGCGGAGGCTACCTGTACATGCTGGCAAAGGATGCAGATGCCGCCCGCAGAATAAGAGAGGAGTTGCTCCAGTCGCCTCCGAATCCGTGTGCTAGGTTCGTGGAAATGTCATTGTCGGACAAAGGGTTACAAATAAGCAGATCGTAAAATGAAGCGCTATTGCCAAACATTGAAGCTGAAAAATGATCCGGAACTGATTCGGGATTATGTAGAGGTGCACAACCAGGTGTGGCCGGAGATCAAACAAGGCTTCCGGGATATAGGGATTTTAGACATGGAAATCTATCTGTACGACGGGTTGCTGTTTATGATCGTGGAAACGGTTGACGGGTTTGATTGGGAGAAAGATTACGGACGATTGGGGGCGATGCCCCGGCAAAAAGAATGGGAGGCTTATACCGCTCAATTTCAGGAATGTGCAAAAGATGCAGCACCCGCTGAGAAATGGCACTTGATGGAGCGGATTTTCAAACTGTGAAGACACTCTCTGCTTCTGTATGGGAAAAAATCGCATGAATTTTTCCAGTATATCGAAAAATCTGTAACTTCGTGTGGATTTAGAGAGTTATAAATGGAGATGGTTGAAAGGGAATTACTTTATTGGATAAAAGAGCGCTTTTTCAAAAAAAAGGCGATTATACTGGTTGGCCCAAGGCAGGTGGGTAAGACCACTTTGCTCAAACAAATCGTTGAAGAAAACAAACAATCGGAAACACTGTTCTTGAATTGCGATGAGCCCGAAACCTTGCGAATGCTTGAAAATTCGAGTTCAACGGAATTAAGAAATCTTATTGGAAACAAAAAGATCGTATTGATCGATGAGGCGCAGAGAGTTGAAAATGTCGGAATAATGATGAAATTGATAACGGATAATATTCCTGATATTCAAATAATTGTTACAGGTTCATCGGCATTTGATCTACGTAATCGGTTAAATGAACCGCTTACAGGGCGAAAATTTGAGTATCATCTGTATCCGTTTTCTACGGCAGAATTGATCAATGCGACTTCGTACACGGAAGAAAAACGCCTGCTTGAGCAGCGTATGATTTATGGAATGTATCCTGATGTGGTAAATAATCCGTCGGATGCACAAAAGATCCTGATAGAACTAAGCAACAGCTATTTGTTCAAAGATGTCTTGATGTACAAAGACATTCGTAATCCGGATGTATTAACAAAATTGCTCATAGCCTTGTCATTGCAATTAGGCAATGAAGTGTCGTACAACGAATTAAGTAATACGATAGGAGTAAAGAGCGAAACCGTTGAACGCTATATAGAGCTTTTAGAGAAAGTTTTTATTGTTTTCAAACAACCCTCTTTAAGCAGGAATTTAAGAAATGAATTGAAAAAGAGCCACAAGATCTACTTTTACGACAATGGGGTGCGTAATGCGTTGATACAAAATTTTAAATCTTTGGAACTCAGAACAGATACCGGAGCTTTGTGGGAAAATTTCATGGTTAGCGAACGGAAAAAATACATTGAATATAATGAAATATATTCCAACACCTATTTTTGGAGAACGCATACGCAACAGGAAATAGACTACCTTGAAGAACGGAATGGGATGTTGTATGCGTTTGAATTTAAGTGGAATGAAAAGAAAAAGGCAAAAATTCCAAACTCATTTGCCGAGGCTTATCCCCATCATGAGTTTCAATGTATTGACAGAACGAATTATTTGGAATTTATTACGAATTCCACACGACCATAACGAAAAAAATACAACGAATGAAAGGAATAGTTTTGGCCGGAGGATCGGGTACCCGCCTGTATCCGATAACCAAAGGGATCAGCAAACAGTTGATACCGATATTTGACAAGCCGATGGTCTATTACCCCATTTCGGTACTGATGCTGGCCGGCATCCGGGAGATCCTGATCATCTCCACCCCGGACGATCTGCCCGGTTTCAGGCGCTTGTTGGGTGACGGTTCCGATTTCGGCGTGCGTTTTGAGTATGCCGAGCAACCCAGTCCGGATGGATTGGCGCAGGCTTTTATCATTGGCGAGAAATTCATCGGCAATGATCCGGCCTGTTTGGTTTTAGGCGATAATATCTTTTCCGGGCAGGGCTTCACCAAGATGTTGAAGGAGGCGGTACGGAGTGCGGAGGAGGAGCGCAAAGCAACGGTATTCGGGTACTATGTCAGCGATCCGGAACGGTACGGGGTGGCGGAATTTGACGAAGCGGGCAACGTACTCAGCATCGAGGAGAAACCGGCAAATCCCAGATCGAACTATGCAGTGACAGGGCTTTACTTTTACCCGAACAAAGTGGTTTCGGTGGCGAAAAGCATCCGGCCCTCCGCCAGAGGGGAGTTGGAGATCACGACGGTCAATCAGGAATTTCTGAAAGACGGAGAATTGAAGGTACAGTTGTTGGGGCGGGGTTTTGCCTGGTTGGATACGGGGACACACGACTCGTTGTCCGAAGCGTCAACCTTTATAGAGGTGATCGAAAAGCGGCAGGGGTTGAAGGTGGCCTGTCTGGAGGCAATCGCTTACAAGCAAGGGTGGATCACGGCGGAGAAGTTGCAGAAGATCGCGGAACCGATGAAAAAAAACCAATACGGGCAGTATCTGCTGCACCTGTTGTAAAACACAACGTAATGCATATCATTGAAACGGAAATTCAGGGAGCTTTTATTATAGAACCACAGGTATTTCAGGACGCTCGCGGCTATTTTTTCGAGAGTTTTTCGAAGCGGATATTTGAGGAGAAGGTGGGAAAGGTGCATTTCGTGCAGGACAACGAAAGCAGATCTGTTTACGGAGTGCTCCGGGGCTTACACTACCAGCGGGGCGAATTCGCCCAGGCCAAATTGGTGCGGGTGGTATCCGGCGCCGTGTTGGATGTGGCGGTGGACTTGCGGAAGGGATCGCCCACATTCGGCAGGCATGTGGCGGTGGAGTTGTCGGGGGAGAATAAACGGCAGTTCTTTGTGCCCCGCGGCTTTGCGCACGGTTTTGCCGTGTTGAGCGACGAAGTGCTTTTCCAATACAAATGCGATAACTACTACGCTCCCGGCCACGAAGGGGGAATCCGTTTCGACGATCCGTCGTTGGGCATTGATTGGCGGATCCCGGAAGCGAACAGGGTGTTATCGGAAAAAGATTTGAAGCTGGGGACACTGGAAGAGGCCTATAGATTTTAAACACAAACTATCATCACAATGAAAAACATAATCATCACCGGAGGCGCCGGATTTATCGGATCCCATTTGGTCAGATTGATGGTCAATAAATATCCGGAATACAGAATCATCAACCTCGATACATTGACATACGCAGGCAATCTGGCCAACTTAAAAGACATTGAGGATAAGCCGAACTACGTGTTTGAAAAGGCCGATATATGTGATTTTGAAGCGGTAAACACTCTCTTTACCCACTATCGTCCGGATGGTGTCATCCACCTGGCGGCAGAGAGCCACGTCGATCGTTCCATAAAAGATCCGTTTGCTTTTGCCCGTACCAATGTGTTGGGAACCCTGAACCTGCTGCAGGCGGCTAAATTAGCTTGGGAAGGGAAGATGGCAGGGAAGGTATTTTACCACGTATCCACAGACGAAGTGTACGGTTCCCTGGAAGCGGGCGGTGGCTTTTTTTCGGAAGAGACCAAATACGATCCCCACTCTCCCTATTCCGCCTCGAAAGCCTCTTCCGACCATTTTGTCCGGGCGTATCACGATACCTACGGACTGCCCGTCAAGATATCCAATTGTTCCAACAATTACGGTTCCTACCAATTTCCCGAAAAATTGATCCCCTTGTTTATCAACAACATCCGGCACAACAAGCCGCTTCCGGTATATGGAAAGGGGGAAAATGTGCGGGATTGGTTGTTCGTGGAAGACCACGCCGGAGCCATCGATTTGATCTTCCACCAGGGAAAAGTAGGCGATACCTACAACATCGGCGGATTCAACGAATGGAAAAACATCGACTTGATCCGGGTGTTGATCCGGGTGACGGACCGTTTGTTGGGGCGTCCGGAGGGCAGTTCGGAAAAACTGATTACCTACGTAACCGATCGGGCCGGTCATGATTTACGTTATGCGATTGATTCTTCAAAACTACACAAAGAGTTGGGTTGGTCACCCTCGTTACAGTTTGAAGAAGGGATAGAAAAGACCGTCAAATGGTATCTGGAAAACCAGGAGTGGTTGGACCAGGTAACGAGCGGAGTGTACAGGGACTATTACCAAAAGATGTACGAATAGAGGCTAACCGCGGGATCAGCGGATGTAGATCTCCAAAAGTTCGCAGGCAGCGGTGGGAAGCAGAAAGATCGTTTTCAGAACGGCAGGCAGCAGCACGGTTTCCCCCTTTTGCACAGGAACGCTCTTGTCTGTGTCGTAGACGAGGGTAAAACTCCCCTCCAGGCACATGTAGATCACGAAAGAATCCAAGTCGAAATACTCCTTTTCAACCTCCCGGTCAAAGCGGAGGTAATTGGTGGTAAAATAGTCGCACGAAACCAACTCTTCGGTACGGTTCGGCGTTCCGGCCGGGCGAATGGCCCCCGCTTCCTGTTTCCGGAAATCAATCACATCCGTTGCCAGTTCCGTATGCAATTCCCGGGTGTTTCCCTCCTTGTCCGTCCGGCCGTAATCGTACAACCGGTACGTAATGTCGGAGGTTTGTTGGATCTCCGCGATAAAACACCCTTTGCAGATGGCATGTACGGTGCCGGCCGGTATAAAAAAGCAATCACCCTTCCGGACGGCCTCCGAGCGGAGGATCTCCGGAAGGGTGTTGCTCTGCAATTTATCCAGGTATTCGCTTTTGCCGCTCTCTTTGTTGAAGCCGATCAACAGATGGGCATCCGACTCCGCATCCGCCACATACCACATCTCCGTCTTCCCGTAAGCGTTGTGCCGCTCTTTGGCGACGGTGTCGTTTGGATGCACCTGGATAGAGAGGTCCTGACAGGCGTCGATGTACTTGATCAGTAGCGGAAATTCAACGCCGAACTTTTCGTACACCTTGTCGCCGACCAACTCACCCATATACACCTCAATCAACTCTTCCAGATTATTTCCGGCTAAAAACCCCTCGCTGACTACCGAAAGATTCTCCTGTACGCCGGAAATTTCCCAACTCTCCCCGATAGACACCTCCCGTTCCGGATATTGGCTTTTGTACGCCAATTTCCGGCCGCCCCAGATAACCTGTTTCAGAATGGGAGTGAATTTCAGGGGGTAGAGCATCAATCTTTCAATTTAGCCTTGATGTACTCCCGGTTCAGGCGGGCAATGTGCTCAATGGAGATACTTTTGGGGCACTCCGATTCGCAAGCGCCTGTGTTGGTGCAATTCCCAAAGCCCAATTCATCCATTTTGGCCACCATCGCCTTGGCGCGCCGGGCAGCTTCTATTTTTCCCTGTGGCAACAGGGCGAACTGGGAAACCTTGGCAGCTACGTACAACATAGCGGAGGAGTTCTTACAGGTAGCCACACAGGCGCCGCACCCGATGCAGGCGGCGGCGTCCATCGCCTCCTCCGCCTTGTCGTTGGCAATCGGAATGGTGTTCCCGTCCGGCACTCCGCCGGTATTGACCGAAACGTACCCGCCGGCCTGCTGGATCTTTTCAAAGGCGTGACGGTCCACGATCAGGTCTTTGATCACCGGGAAAGCCCCGCTTCTCCAGGGTTCGATGGTAATGGTCGCCCCCTCCTTAAAACGCCGCATGTGGAGCTGGCAGGTCGTCACATCGTCGTCCGGCCCGTGGGCGCGCCCGTCGATAAAAAGGCTGCACGTTCCGCAGATCCCTTCCCGGCAATCGTGGTCAAACGCCACCGGTTCCCTGTTTTCACTTACCAACTGTTCGTTCAGAATGTCCAGCATCTCCAGAAAAGAGGTGCCGGTAGAGATGTCGCGGACTTTGTAAGTCTCAAAGCCGCCTTTGGATTTGGCGTCTTTCTGGCGCCATATTTTCAATGTCAGTTCTTTTAATATCGTGTCTGCCATAACATTTCGGATTAAATGACCGGTAGCCGGTAGATTATTTATAAGAGCGTTGTGCCAGTTCTACATTTTCAAATACCAACTCTTCCTTGTGGAGCTTGGGCGCTTTCTCCTCTCCCTCGTACTCCCATACGGAAACGTATTTGTAGTGCTCATCGTCCCGTTTGGCTTCCCCCTCTTCGGTGGAAGACTCTAGGCGAAAGTGTCCTCCGCAGGACTCTTTCCGGTCCAGGGCGTCCCGGGCCATCAGGGCGGCCAATTCGATAAAATCGGCAACACGGGAGGCCTTCTCCAACTCGTTGTTCATGGCCGAGAACTCTCCCGTCACGCGCAACTCCTTGTAGAACTCCTCTTTCAGGTCGGCGATCATCCCGATCGCCTTTTCCAACCCCTTCTCTTCCCGGGCCATACCGATGTAATCCCACATAATGTGTCCCAAGTGCTTGTGAAAATGATCCGGGGATTTGGTACCCTTGATATCGTACAGCTTTTTCAGGCGCTCCATCACCTCTTTTTCCGCCTGCTCGAACTCCGGGGTCTGTGTATTGATCTTCGGGGTTTGAATATCCTTTGCCAGATAATCACCGATGGTGTAAGGCAAAATGAAATACCCGTCGGCCAACCCCTGCATCAGGGCCGAAGCGCCGAGGCGATTAGCCCCGTGGTCGGAGAAATTACACTCGCCGATGGCGTACAGACCCGGAACAGTGGTCATCAGGTTGTAATCCACCCACAGCCCGCCCATGGAGTAGTGGATGGCCGGATAGATCATCATCGGGTTGTGGTACGGATCCACGGCCGTGATCTTTTCGTACATCTGGAACAGGTTGCCATAGCGTTTCTCGATAGTCTCCCGTCCCAATTGCTGAATAGCATACTTGAAATCCAGAAATACCGCTTTACCGGTGTTGTTGACCCCGAAGCCGGCGTCGCACCGCTCCTTGGCGGCCCTGGATGCTACATCGCGGGGGACCAGATTCCCGAAAGCGGGGTAGCGGCGTTCCAGGTAAAAATCGCGATCTTCGTCCGGAATATCATTCGGGTTCAAGGTGCCGGCCTGCAATTTCTGCGCGTCTTCGATCTTTTTAGGCACCCACACCCGGCCGTCGTTCCGCAGGGACTCCGACATCAGTGTCAGTTTGCTCTGCTGCTCTCCGTGCACGGGAATACAGGTCGGGTGGATCTGCACAAAACAGGGATTGCCAAAAAACGCTCCTCTTTTGTACGCATGCCAGGCAGCGCTTCCGTTGCACCCCATAGCGTTGGTCGAAAGGAAAAATACATTCCCGTACCCGCCGGTCGCCAGCACCACGGCATGCGCTCCGAAACGCTCGATCCGGCCGGTCGTCAGGTCGCGGGCAATCACACCCCGCGCCTTTCCGTCCACCACCACCACATCCAACACTTCGTAGCGGTCCATCACCTTCACCTTTCCTTTTTGGATCTGGCGGTTCAGGGCCGAATAACACCCCAGCAACAACTGTTGACCGGTCTGTCCCCGGGCGTAGAACGTACGGCTTACCAAAGCTCCCCCGAACGAACGGTTGTCCAGCAGACCGCCGTAATCACGGGCGAACGGAACCCCTTGCGCCACACACTGGTCAATAATAGCGCCGCTCACTTCCGCCATACGGTATACATTGGCTTCGCGGGCGCGGTAGTCGCCCCCCTTGACCGTTTCGTAGAACAGGCGAAAAACAGAGTCATTATCATTGGGGTAGTTCTTGGCGGCGTTAATCCCTCCCTGTGCAGCAATAGAGTGGGCGCGGCGGGGAGAATCCTGGTAACAGAACGCGGTCACATTGTATCCCAGTTCGGCCAGACTGGCGGCGGCAGAGCCACCCGCCAAACCGGTACCGACAATAATAACATCCAATTTCTTCTTATTCGCCGGGCTGACAACATGGATGTGGGCTTTGTGGTTCGCCCATTTGTCCTTTAGCGGGCCGGCCGGTATTTTTGCATCTAACACTGACATATCGTTATTTTTTTATATTACTGACTGATTAATTTCCAAGCCCTACCAGAAAGTAGACCGGTATAATGGCAAATCCTGCGCCGATCACCACGGCGAAGAGGTACGCTACGAATTCCAGCCGTTTCCGCCAGATCTGATTGCTGAACCCGATGGATTGGAAAGCCGACCAGAAGCCGTGAGAGAGGTGCAAGCCCAGGAAAATGGCGCCCAGAATATAGAGCAGGCAATAGCAGATACTGGAGCGGAACAGTCCGACAACCAGGGTATAGGTATCTTCCATCTCCACACCGTCGATCTCGATCATAGACAGAGGTGTTCCGAGTTCCGGGAATTTGATATTCCACCAGAAATTGTACAGGTGGATCCCGAGAAAGATCAGGATCACCCCTCCCAGAATAAACATGTTGCGGGACGGCCAGGTAGCATTTCCACTCTGGGAACTTTTCTTATAACCGGACGGACGCGCCTTTTGGTTCTGCACGGTAAGTACGCAGGCCCAAACCATGTGAATGATAAAACCAAGGGCCAGCACCGGCTCAACGATCTTGATCAGCGGATTGGTAGCCATAAAATGGGCGCCGTGGTTAAACAACTCTCCGCTGTTGTCAAAGATCAGCAATAAATTCAGTGCCAGATGTACGCACAGAAACATGATCAGGAAAAGTCCCGAAAGGCTCATAACGACTTTTTTCCCGATGGAAGAGGTCAAGAAATTACTCATGATTTCAATAGATTATTTGCATTGGTGTAAAACATCTTTTCACTCGTGCAAAAGTATCTTTTTTCCCGGATAAAACCACGAAAAAATTAAGGATAAAATTCT
Source organism: Odoribacter sp. UBA944 (assembly GCA_002293375.1). Taxonomy (GTDB): domain Bacteria; phylum Bacteroidota; class Bacteroidia; order Bacteroidales; family Marinifilaceae; genus UBA944. The sequence goes on along the minus strand of DBDA01000029.1, from coordinate 13,899 downwards.
TTATTTCAGGGAGCGATAGATCGTTCCCTGGATCCGGGTGCGGACATGCTCTTCGCTAAGTTTTCCGTTGAATTCGTCGGGGTAAGTCCGGTTGGATAAAAAAATGTAAACCAATTGGTTGTCCGGATCTGCCCAGACCATGGTGCCGGTAAATCCGGTGTGCCCGAAACTGGAGGCCGGTGCGGATGTGCAGGTCGGGCTGATCTTATCGGGGTCGGTTTCCGGTTTATCGAACCCCAAACCTCTCCGGTTGTCCCGGCAGCGATTCGTAAAGAGGCGGACCGTCTCCGGGGAAAAGAACCGGTCACCTCCATAACTTCCCCCGTTCAGAAAGAGTTGCATGATTTTGGCCAAGTCCGTGGCATTCGAAAACAGCCCGGCATGCCCGGCCACCCCGCCCAGCATAGCAGCCATGGGGTCGTGTACATACCCTTTCACTTCGCTTTTCCGGTAGAGATTATCAAACGCAGCGGGAACGATCCGGCTNNATTTACGGCAGGCAAAAAAGCGGTGCCGGTGGTGCCGATCTTTTGGTAAAAACGGTTGGCGCAGTAAACGTCAAGCGCCTCTCCGCTGACCGCCTCCGCCGCTTTTTGGAGCAGGATCAACCCCAGGTCGCTGTACAGGTACTCCTTTTTAGCATTAAGTTCGGAATGCAAAATAGAGAACAGGAGGCTGTCCCGGTACTCCCGGTGCATATACAGGCCGGGGGTCAAAAAAGAGTAGTCCGGGAGAGCGCTCCGGGAGAGCGTGTGGGGTCGGAATTTGTAATTCGGATTGAACCAGAGCCGCTCTTTCAGCTTCAGCGTATTGAATTTAGTAGGCCCTGATGTAAAGAGATTCCCGGTAATCGATCTTTTATCAATAGCCTCCGAAAAAGAGGGAACGTGGCTCTTCAACCCGGCCGTATGGGTCAGTGCCTCCCGGAGGGTGATCCCTTTTTTATCTGTCTCCGATAAAGCCGGATAGTACCGGGCCAAAGGCGCATCCAATTCCATACGCCCCTCGTCGTACAGTTGCATGATGACCGGAAGGGTGGCTGTGATCTTGGAAACAGAGGCAATGTCGTACACATCGGCCGGATGGTTGGCCGTCTCCTTTCGATACGTATGATGCCCGAAAGCCTTGTTGTAAATGATATATCCGTCCCTGGCGACCAACACTTGGCAACCGGGGGTCGCCTTGGAGCGGATCGCCGACAGGCAGATGGAATCCACCTCCTCCAGGACATCTCCGGAAACCCGGCACATCTCCGGTAGCGCATACCCCAGACGTGTTTTCGAAGTAGAAATCCCGTGTCCGGCCGGGTAAGCGGGCGAAACGGAGACCGGCAACCGGGCCGACAGGGCGATCCCGCCAAAAATAGCCTGTGCGGCGTACTGGCGGGCGTAAATATGATCTTCATACGCTACCAACACGGCATCCACCGGGAGCGCCATATAGGAAGCCAGCCCGTAAGGAGTGGCCGGGTGGCACAGTACGGTCTTTGTGCCTTTCAGTCGCTTTAGCAACGCTTCCAACTGCGGAGAGTAGCCGAACTTTTGCGAGATCCGGTCGGAAGCCTTGCTGTTGTACACAAGGACACAGTTATAAGCGGACAACTTTTCAATCAGCTTGTTCAGTTCATTTTCAGAGAGGCGGTCGCTTACGGCGATGTTGTGGACCGGGCCGTAATTTTCCAGCAGGGTCTGGAAGTGGTTCAGCGAGCCGGAACCAAAATTGACACAAGCAATGGAGAGCGTATCCAAACCTTTCAAGGGCAGCAGATCTCCTTCATTCTTCACCAGGGTAACGGCGTTTTTATACAACTCATTTTTCAAGGCGAAATCTTCGGGAGAATTCAGGCGCGACCACAGGTCTGTCGTGGAAACCGGGGCCGGACAGGGAGTGACGTATTGGTATTTGGCCATCAGGATCCGGCGGCAGATCCGGTTCAGATCCGCTTCGCTGAACAGGCTGTCCCGGATCGCCTCTTTGACCTTCCGCACCGCCTGCCCGATGTTTTCGGGAAAAAGCAAGATGTCGTTCCCGGCCAGCAACGCCTGCACTTCCACCTCTCCGGGTTCCCGTCCGGCGGTCACCCCTTTCATGTTCAGGGCGTCGGTAAAACAGAGGCCGGTAAATCCCAACTCCTTTTTCAACACTCCGTCTACCACAGACGGAGAGAGCGAGGCAGGCCGGTTTTCCGGATCCAAACTCCGGACATTGAGGTGCGCCGTCATAATGGCCGGCACCCCGTCCGCGATCAATCTTCTGAAAGGGTAGAGTTCCACCGAATCCAACCGGCTGCGGGAGTGGCGGATGGCCGGCAGGGCGATGTGCGAATCGGTGTCGGTATCTCCGTGCCCCGGAAAGTGCTTGGCCACCGGCAGTACATTTTCAGCCAGTGAACCTTGAATATACATAGCAGCTTTCCGGTAGACGCTTTCCTGCCCCTCCCCGAACGAACGGTTTCCGATGACCGGATTGAGGGGATTGTTGTTGACATCTGCCGAAGGGGCAAAGTTGACATGCACCCCCAACTCCCGGCAATGCCTGGCGATGGTTTGCCCCAACCGGAAAATCAAACTGTCGTCGGTGATGGCCCCGTTCGTCAACATTTTCGGGAATTCCATCGCCGTTCTCAGGCGCCACCCCGCCCCATGTTCCGCATCCAGCCCAATCAGCAACGGGAATTCGGAGAGTTGTTGGTAGCGGTTGGTCAACTGCACTTGCCGGAGCGGTTCCCCCTGAAAAAAGATCACACCTCCGATGCGGTACTTCCGGATGGCTTCCTCCACCTCTTTCTCCTGTTCGCTCTCCCCGTTGCTATACGCGGCGATCATAAAAAGTTGCCCGATCTTATCGTCTAAACTCATCCTCTTCAACACCTCTTCCGTCCACAGCATCATAGACGGATCTGCAGCGTTTACCCGCCAACCGGTCAAAAGAAAAATCAACAGCAACAATCTCGTTCGCATGGTCATTTTTAATTTCTGCTGCAAAGATAGGCGATATTTCGCGAATCTTGTATACAAAAAAACAGAGGCAGCCAAGGCTGCCTCTGTTTTTCATTGCGACAAAGCGCTTATTTCAACAGTTCGGCGATTTTGTTCGTCAACTCCTCTCCGTGCAATTTCTTGGCAACGATCACGTTGTTTTCGTCCAATACCAGCAGGTGGGGGATGGCATTTACGCAATAGAGCCGGGCCACTTCGTTGTCAAAATAGTTCAGGTCGGAAACATGTATCCAGGTAAGTTTATCATCCTGGATCGCTTTTTCCCAATTCTCTTTGTTCTGGTCCAAAGAAACGCCAATGATCTCCAAGCCTTTGTCGTGGAATTTCTTGTACAGTTCCACGATCGACGGGTTGGCCTGGCGGCAGGGGCCGCACCAGGACGCCCAAAAGTCAATGATCTTTACCTTGGCCTTGATGCCGTGCAGGGAAACCGGTTCGCCGGCCGGATTGTTCTGGGTAAAATCGGGAGCGACCTTGCCGACGGCCACCGCTTCTAATTTGTCCAACTGTTCTTTGATCTGTACGCCGTACGTACTGTTTTTGGCAACATCGCCCAGCTGATTGTACAGTTCAGCCAGTTTTTCGGTTTCCAATCCTCCCACTTTGGTCAGCAACGTAAAAGCGGTGGCAACGCTGTTGGGATGCGCAGCCATCAATTCCACCTCTTTGTCTTGGACTTCTTTCTGAACATCGGAAGCTTGTTGCTGAAGCTGGGCGATCTTCTCCTCGTCCTTAGCCTCTATGGCGGCTCTGTAAGCCTGGCTCAATTCGGCCATTTTGCTCCTTAACACTTTGTTGTTTTCATTAAAGGCCTTCAAAACCTCCTGTTCAGTCGATCCGGTAACTTCAGACAGCGAGTTGTCCGTGGTGTTGATCACAGCGGTCAATTTCACATTCTCAGCGATCAATGCCGCAGAACTCCGGGTCCCCTCCAAAGTAACAAATCCGTATAGGGGAGTTGTCGCCGTACCGGTCAGTTTGAATTTTCCGTCTACGATAGGCGCCTTGGCCAAGGTATCCGGTTTTGCACTCGATCTGTTTTCACTGAAAACAACCAGCAGGGCGTTTCCGCTTGCCTCCCCTTCAACGGTACCATCGATGACAAACTGATTCTTCGGAGTACATGCCCAAACGGCAGCTCCCAACAGAAGAGAAAATAGAATTTTTTTCATAGGGTCAGGTATTAAATTAATTGATCTTTCGTTTCATAAACCAGCCTTCCTTAAAGGCAATGTTCAGGCGGACACGGGCGAACGTCTCCTGGATCAGCCCGTTTTTACGGGTCCCCCGGACGCCGCCGTCAAAAGCAACTCCCAGCAACAACTCCCGGTTCTGGATAAAAACAGGGATCTGGCTGCCCAAAGTCAGCGCGAACGTGTTGATATACGTATTGTTGAGATAAATCTGCGAACGTACGGCATACCCTCCGACATTGTACCGGTTTCGTTGCCACCAGCGCCTTCCGTTGTGGGCGGGTAACAGCGAAATACCGAGAGAGACCTTGTGGTAATCTTTGAAATCCTGCAATGATCCGAACTCCCGGTATTTGGACATCGCCTGAAAGGTGTAATCCCCGGAAACCGTCCATTTATCCTTGTAATCGTAAGAAAAACCGCCGATGATGCGTTCGGGATACCGGATCGTTCCCCTGTCGACCTCCTCGTCTTCCAGCGTTTCATTGCTGCTGCTGTTCACTTTGTAAGCCGTGTAATTTTTAGTCGCGTTCAGGGCGGAGGAGAGATTAAAGGCGCTTCCCAAAGTCAGTTTGGAAGTGGGAGAGAGGTGCAGGCGGTATTGCAGGCCGAAAGTAAAAATAGCCCCCGTAGCATCGATCTTTTCTTGGGTATTGATGGTGTACGCATTGGTAAGCAACGGAATCAACGTCAACCGCCGTTCCAGATTCCCGAACGTATAGCTGGTATTGACCCCGATGGAAAACTCTTTCCATTTGTAAGCCAACCCGAGATACACATCATTCAGGCCGCCTTTGCCCGAGATCTGTTGCGTATAATAGACCCCGTTGTCGCCGGCGATCTCCTTGTGGTAATAGAGATCGTAGCCGATGTCGCTCCGCTGATTGAACCCAAAAGAGGTATAGAGGTTCCGGGCCAAACGCAACCCCATGTTGAGTGCAGCATTCTGCGCTACCCGGTATTTGCTTTTCTCCTGGTGGGTGGCAATGTGTACATATTCGCCGACCATACCGAGCTGGATGTAAAAGCGGTTGCTGTCAAAGGCCGTGTAAGAGGCCGGGTTCAGGAAGTTGATGTTGTTGTCGTCCCGCATCGCGGCAGAAACCCCTCCCAGCGAGGTATACGGGCCGAAGTTGTCCGGTAACAGCCCGATCCCGTTCATGGAATAGGGCGAACCGGTATTGCTCTGTGCGGACAACAACCCGGAAAAGGAAAGGAACAAAACAAATAAAAGTATATATCTCTTCATTCAGGTAACGGTTAGTTGTATTTGGCAAAATACACCTTTAAGACAGGCCGTTTGTTAACGGATAGCCTGTCAAACGAGGTACTCAGTTGCTCCAACGGGATACTGACCAAAATATAATTGTTGTTGGTAGTCGTCTGCCGTACCAGCGTATTGTAAAAATCGGTGATGTCAAAGACATAGCCGGTTTTTTCCGGTTCGACCGGATTCACCACCAAAGAACCGGTGACCGGTCTTCCGGCCGCATCCGTAAGTACGGATACAAGTTTGTTCAACCGGTCGGACCTGTACAGGCCCAGCACCGGCGGCAAGGCAAACAGGTGAGAGCTGCCCTTTTGCGGAAAAAGCTCCAATTCAACCTTTACAATGGTTTGGTATTTTTCATTGGCCGCATAAACCGGAAGCCGCATTTTGATCAGATAACCGCCCAACCCCTGGGTAACCGCTTGTCCCTCTCCGCCGGAAAAATCCGCCGCTTCCCGAAAATCCAGGTTGTCGAGCTGGGTTTTCAATTCGTTGTACGGGGTTCCCTCCGCATCGTTCACAACGTTCAGAAACGTGTACTCATTGTACTCGCTGCTCTTCCGGAAATCATACGTATAATCGTTATTCCCGTCGCTGTAATGCACGCTCATTTTCAAACTGTCCGGGCCGGAATTAATGCCCAGGAGGCAGGTATTGCCCGGGTCCGCCACCAGGGTCAGCCCGTTGAACTCCTTCAGGAAAAAACTGCTCCTCGAAATAATAAGTTCATTGGACTTGATGGCGTTGAACAGCTCCCGTCCCAATTCGTCGTCCATCCGGAACCGCAGGCGTTTTAACTTCTCCTTTCTCGGAAAAAACTGGATCACCGCCAGCGTATCCGGATCGTGCGGAACGACCGCATGGTTGTATATGAGTTTGGTAAGTTCGTCCAGAACAGGCAGGGTTTGCATCCGGAACAGGTAGAACGTCTGCAGGTTGGTCGTGTCCCCCCAGATATCCCCGGTGTAAGCAAAATTGAACGTAATCGAGTCGTAGGATTGGGCGTTTGTCAGCCTTACCGATCCCGAAGAGACCAATTCAAAATAGGGGGTGCAGGCTATTGTTCCGGTGATGGGGTCCTCAGCCCGGCCAATCAGCAATTTGGCCACCGGGGCGGTATACATACCGGCAGATGTGGCAAAAGAGTCTATCCGGATAGTAGAAGTATTCGTTATTTTGTATTCAACCGCCTCGACAGCATTGCCGTCTACGATCAGGTCGTGGCCGATCGTACTCAGGTCATTGTTGCAGGCGCACAAGAAGAAAATAGGAAAAAAAAACGGGAAAAACCTCATGTTTTTAGCTTGTATATAATTAAGGGGCGAAGGTAAAACTATTTTCCAAAAATAGAACAACGATCCGGTAATTTTAATTTGCTGTTATAGCTTTATAAAGTTTTGAAACGTAATTTAATGGAAATTTCATTGTAATTGTTTTTTATTTACGTAGTTTTGCCCGAGTTTTTGGCGGACATGCGGGGAGAGTTTAAAAATCATAAACGTGTGAATAATAATTTATGAAACAAGTAAAAATTTTTTGTTTTTTGGCCGTTGCCGTCTTGTTGGCTGCCTGTCATTCAAACGACGACAGGGTCGGTAACTGGAAAAAGTGGGAAACATTCGGCGGGAAAGGGCGCACGGGAGCTGTTTCTTTTACGATCGGAGCGAAGGCATACGTGGGCTTGGGAGTAGACGGGGATATATACGAATGTACGGATTTCTGGTCTTTTGACGGGACTTCCTGGTCCAACAACGTGGATCCTTTCCCCGGTGTTGCCCGGCATGGAGCGGTCGCTTTTTCCGACGGCACATACGCTTATGTGGGATTGGGGTACAATCTCCACGACAAAGACCAGACCATCGAAGAGTACTTTACGGATTTTTACCGGTTTAACCCGGCAGCCACCCGCGGCAGCCAGTGGGAACTGATCGGAGATGTCCCTGCCGAACTGAAACCCCGCAAATACGCCATCGCCTTCTGCATCGAAGGGAAAGGATATATCGGAGGCGGTTACGGCCGGAACGAAGAGGGGGTATTCAAAGATTACTGGGAATTCGATCCCCAATCCACCACGTGGAGGCAGATCGAATCCTTCGGGGAACCGCGACAGGGTTCAGCGGTTTGTGTGATCGGAAAGAGCGCCTACATCTTTACCGGAACAATCGGCTTGTCCGATTACGTGACCGACGTACTGAAATTTACTCCTTCCGCTTCAGTTCCCTGGACCTACCTGGATCCGTTAGTGGACCTGGCCGGCCGGAAATACGACAACGACTACGGGATGATCCCGCGTTCCTACGCCACCGCTTTTGTGGTGGGTTCCGATGCGGACCGGAGCGCCCGCATTTACTTAGTGTCAGGCTCTCGCGGCAGCCTCCTGACGGATTGCTGGGAATTTAACCCGTACGAAGACCTCGGTTACTGGGAAGAGGTGACGAGTCTGCCGGTTTCTGCTACCCGTCAGGGTGGAGTGGCCTTTACACTGAACGGCACCGGATACATTACCGTCGGCGGTTCCTCCATGGAAGGGGCCGGGGTACGCCAAACCACCTACCTGTTCGAGCCCGGTTTCGACGACGACGACCAGGACGACAACTGGATCGTTCCGAGAAATTAAGCTTACGGAAAACAAATAGGAAGCGGGATGTTTTAAACGTCCCGCTTTTTTAGTATTTTTACCCGATTAAACAGACTCAAAAAGCAACCCGATGAGAATAGCCGGACAGATCAGAAAGGGATGGATGTTGGTATGCTTGGTCTTTACGGCCGCCTCTTTGTCTGCCCAGTGGAACACCCGCAACATGTTGCAGATGGGGAAAAACGCCATTTACTTTGACGACTACATCTCTGCGATCGATAACTTCAACAGCATCATTCGCCTAAAACCGTATCTCTCCGAGCCCTATTTCTTCAGGGGATTGGCCAAAATGAACCTGGAAGACCACGAAGGGGCCATTCAGGACTACACACATGCCATCGAGCTGAATCCCAACTATTTTCATGCCTACATGTACCGGGGCGTCTCCCTGCACAACCAGGGAAAATACAGCGAAGCCCTGAAAGACTACGACGAAGCCGTCTCCCTCAGTCCGGACGATGCATACGTATACGCCAACCGGGGGATCACCAAGGCCGAACTGGGCGATTACGCGGGGGCGGAAAAAGATTACTCCAAATCCCTGCTCATCAACAACCAACTGCTGGCGGCTTACCTGAACCGGGCCATCATGCGCGAAAAACTGGACAACATCGAAGGGGCCATTGCCGATTGCAATGCAGCCATCCGGCTGAACATATTTTCGGACGACGCTTACGGATTGAGAGGCTACCTCTGGTACCGCCAAAAAGAGTACCACAACGCCATCGAAGACTTTAACCGGGCGTTGAAAGCCAACCCCGAAAACAAACGGATCCGGATGAGCCGGGCCATGGTGTGGTACGACCTGAAAAAATACCGGGAGGTATTGGACGACTATACGGAGATCATCCGCATAGACAGCAACTACCTCTACGCCTGGTACAACCGCGGCATGCTGCGGGCGGAGATCGGAGAATACAACAACGCCATCGCCGACCTGGACAAAGTGGTAGAGATCAATCCGGACAACATCCTGGTCTACTTTAACCGGGGGTTGCTGAAAATGGAGATCAACGACCTCACAGGGGCTTACTCCGATTTTTCGGAAAGCATCCGACTCTACCCCGACTTCGTCAAAGCCTATTTGGTACGGGCTGCCGTTTCCGACCGCCTGCAAAACCCCGCATCCGCCGAGCGGGACCGCTACCTGGCGCAGGAGGTACTGGAACGTTACCGGAAAATGAGAGCAGGAGACCGGAATGCATTGGTCGATACGGCCGAGAACTTCCGGCGCTTAGTGGATTTCAGCGCCCGCGAGGACCGGATGCGCGATGTCATCAACGGACGGATCCAAAACCGGAACGTCATCATCGAATTACAGGATATTTTTATCGTACAATACCTCAGTACAGATTCCTTGCGCAGCGGAAAAGTACAATACTACAACCGGCACCTCATGGACTACAACCAGCGGCAAAACTACCGGAACGCCCTGACCCTGAGCAACCGGAAATTCCACTACCCGGAAGCGTTTATCCGGCAGAACATCGCGGAATTTTCCGGCGCGATCGCTTCCGGAGAGGAGCAACGGGACGCCTGGCTGCTCCGGGGAATCTTCTACATGAACAACTACGAATACCCCAAGGCGTTGGAAGATTTCGCGGCTGCGCAGCAAGCGGAACCGGACTACCTGTTGGCCCTCTTCAACGAGGCCAACGCCCGGATGCTGATGTACGACTACATCGAATCGGTAGGCGGGCCGGATGTCCGGGTCATCGGTGGCGAGGCCGGAAATATGCAGGAAAAACGAAAAGTGGACTATACACAGGTACTGGAAGGCTATCGGAAATGCCTGGAGATAGACCCGGACTTCATTTACGCGCTTTTCAACACAGGGAATGTCTACGTAAAGAACGAACAGATCGATATGGCCATAGACACCTACAGCCGGGTGATCGCAGCGGACCGGGATTTTGCGGAGGCCTACTTCAACAGGGGACTGCTTTACGTATATACCGGCAAACGGACGGAAGCCAATGCAGACCTCAGCAAAGCGGGAGAGTTGGGCATCGTAGAAGCCTACAACGTCATCAAGCGGTATTGTCAGGAGGAAAACGAATAGCCCTATTTCTTATTCTTCCCCTGCTCTTTTTTGTACAGGCTCAACCGCTCCTCCAATCGTCCCGACTCCCAGTGGGCCTCCTTCAGCTCCTCTTCTTTCCTTTTCAACCGGGTGTTCAACTCCTGGATCAATACCTGTTTCTCCACACATCCGTCGCAGTAGCCGAATTCATTCCTGTTGATGACCCGCTTATCCGGATAGTTGGGCGGAAGCAACATCTCCCCCTCTCCGCGGACCAGCCAATTGGCATTTATCTCCGGAAAAAGCTCCAAAATAGAGACCAGGTGTTTTACCGGAATGGGATCCAATCCCTTTATCCAATTATTGATCTGCTGTCTGGAACCCAAACCTAACTTCTTCCGCAACTCCTCCTTGCGGATGCGCTTCTCGTGTAAAAACTGCTCAACCCTGTTACTGATCCCGGCATCCATGCTCATAAGATTTACATGCAAACAATATTGCTGCAAAAACACAGCATTCCATTTACAACATCAACGTATACCTCCTCAAAAAGATATACAAAATTCCGGGAGCGTGCAAAAAGAGGCCTGTTTTTTTTCAAAACAGGCCATACGGCAATACTTTCGACAAAAACAAAAGGGGTATATTACGGCTTCAATAAATTGATAGCCATTTCCTTAATATTGATCCCGGAAAAATTCCCGGAAGTCATGATCAACAAGACCGTATCGGACAGGTCCGAATCTTTCAGATATCCGATGAATTGGTCCCGGTCGGTAAACGTCTTTAACCGGGTGTCGTTAAACCCCTTTTTCACCGCATCCGGCGTGATAGCAGGGAGTTTCTTGTGCGCAACGACCTCCGGATTGAAATAGACCGCCGCTTCATCCGCCTCCTGCATACAATCCTTGTATTGCGGCAAAAAATCCGCATTCAGGCTGCTGAAAGTGTGCAACTCCATCACAGCCATCACTCTCCGCTTCGGGAACCGCTCCTTTACAGCCGAAAGGGTCGCTTTCAACTTAGAAGGGGAGTGGGCAAAATCCAGAAAGACCGTGCAATCCTCCCGTTCGGCGATCTTTTGCAGGCGATTGGAAGCTCCTTCGTACCGGGAAATCGCTTCCAAAAAAGCAGTGTCGCTCACCCCCAATTCGCGGCAAGCCAGGTAAGCCGCAGCTAAATTCTGCATGTTGTGCCGGCCGAAAATCCGCAACGGCGTCTCCTTCGTTCCCACCCGGAGCGTAATGCCCTCCGGGGTGACCGTGTGCGGCAACTCTTTATATCCGACCGTCCTGACACCGGCCGGAACGCGGTGCAGCATCCGCCGGATCTCCTCATCCCCTTCAAAAAAGAGGAGCGTACCGCCGGGGGTGATCTGCTCCAGGAACAGGGCGAACTGCTCCGTGTAGTTTTCAAAGGTCGGGAAAACATTGATGTGGTCCCAGGCAATGCCGGTCAGGATGGCAATATCGGGGTGGTAGTGGTGGAACTTCGGCCGGGGGTCCAGCGGCGAGGAGAGGTACTCATCCCCTTCGAACACAGCGATCCGGCTCTCCGGGCTCAGGTTCACCATCGTATCGAACCCTTCCAGCAGCGCACCCACCATATAATCGAACGCCACGCCGCAGTGCCGGAGCACATGCATAATCATCGAAGTGGTCGTAGTCTTTCCGTGGCTTCCACCCACAATGACCCGCTTTTTCTCCTTCGTCTGTTCGTAAAGGTATTCGGGGTAGCTGTATATTTTCAGGCCCAGTTCCAACGCCCGCTGCAACTCCGGGTTATCCTGCCGGGCGTGCATACCGAGCACCACGGCGTCCAGCTCCGGCGTGATCTTTTCCGGGAACCAACCCCATTGCTCCGGCAGGATCCCGGCGGCCTGCAGCCGGCTCCGGGAGGGTTCAAAAATCTCATCATCCGATCCGGTGACCCGGTACCCTTTCTTGTGCAACGCCAACGCCATGTTGTGCATAGCACTTCCACCCACGGCAATAAAATGAACCTTCATACAACGTACCCCCTTTAATCTGTTTAACGCTTACAAAGATGCGAGTTCCGAACGGAAAAATAAAGATTTTCAGAATTAAATTCCACAATCCCCCTTTACGTAGTAGAAGGCAAGGGGAGAGGCAGGTAAAGCCGCTTCGGAGTATTGTCCGGCGGGAGCATTGGCGGGAACACCGATCGTTGCCTTATCATATTCCCAGCATCGACGCGGGCGATATATTCAGACCAGACAGAGCAAACGGGCAATCCGCAACGTCGGCTCCGAACGCCCCGCAATGTAATCACTGATCCGGGAGGGACTTATTCCGATATTTCCGGCCAACTCCTTCTGCGTCATTCCCTTCTCCTCCAACGACAACTCGATCAACTCGGCAACAGTCGGTTTTCCGATCGGGGCAGCAACCTTTTCATAGGCGATCACAACATCCGACATCACACTCAACTCCAACGCCATTTTGTCGTTGGCAGGCGTGCTGTCGTCCACCAACGGCAACAACTCCTCCACCTTTGCAAGCGCAAATTCGTATTGCTCTTTTGTAATCCTTTCCATATCCGTCTGTTTATACGGTTGAACAATCAATCCTGTCATACTCCTCGTGCGTCCCCACAAACCGAATGAAAATATACCCCATCGTAAACTTTACAACAACGACCAACCTGTATTTATTACCTTTAACATTGAAAACATAGTGCTGATTCCCAACATAAATTGAGAGGGATGATGTGAAAATAGTGGCATTATTTCTTATCCAAATCTAAATGTGCAACAAGGACAGACATATTGTTCTTAAATTCAATTTGATCATTCTCTTTAGATACATTGATAATCTCCGACAACCCTGCCTTGCTCAGCAGTATTCGACTAAATCTTTTGAGTGTATCGTCCATCGAATGACCTTCAATACTAGCGATCTCTCCAATATTGAAATGCGACCAATTTCGAATAAATTCGTAGACATTGAACGATACGACACTACTGTGAAATGGAGAGTACGAAAACGGAGAGCCGTATTTTGGGAAATGCTTGATATATCTGTAAACCATCTCTTCCCAATAGGGATGGTCGAACATTGGAAGAAGAGGATAACCACCAAGATTGTTGTCGTGCGCATACTTACGAATATCCGATAATGCAATTTTATCGTTTTGCTGAAGTCTATATACCGTTGAAGCGTTTGTCATAATCATCTCTCCTGGATTTTGGAACAGTCCGTAGTTTCCCAGACTGCCAGAGTGATTTTGAAAGATAACCTCACTTTCGAAGTTTTGTTTGAAAAGCCCTTTATTCCCTTTAAAGGTGGGAAAATTGTGAAGCAGATAAAGTTGGTCGGGATCAATTTCCCAAATTTCTTCTGCTTTTTCTTTCTTGTTTTGAACAAACGCTAATTTTTCATAAACGATCTTCCTGTCTCTTGTCGCGACAGAGATAATAACCATATCGGCTAACTCTTTTGTGGTTAGCTTATCTTGATTGTAAAATTCAACATAAGAACGTGATCCGTGAATTTTCTCTGCAAAGAACTGTAACCCTTGAAATGATTTACGATTGACCGTATTACATAAATTAGTCACCATTGTCACTTCATTTTCGGACTTGGTATTGGTATATGAAACGGCAAGAGTCTCATATACTTTCCTTGCCAAATCATTCTGAAATTTTCTAAAATCTTTGTCACTATAACATTCAGAAAAAAATCTAATCAAACTATCCATGATGTGTTTATTAAAACTATCTAATTCTGTTTATTTATCAAATTCACAACGACTTT
>DBDA01000046.1 GCA_002293375.1 Odoribacter sp. UBA944 | reverse complement strand
TCGCGCCCGACCCTTCGGGTACCCAGAAAATTGCTCACCCTCTCCGTTGTAAAAACGGGCAGCATATTATTGGGGCCGAACGGAGCGAATTTGTTCAGCATCCGGTAAAGTTCGGGCGTGATGTCGGACAGCTTGATCTGTGCATCAATGTTGATTTGTGGGATCAGCATCTCCTCCGTGATGGTCTCCTGTACGATCTGTTCGAATTTGCGCTTAAAAGGTTCGATGTTCTCAATTTTCAGCGTCAGGCCGGCGGCGTACTTGTGCCCGCCGTAATTCTCCAGGTATTCGCTGCATTGCGAAATAGCGTAGTAGAGGTCGAACCCCTCCACCGAACGGGCCGAACCGGTCGCCAGCCCGTTGGACTCCGTCAGGATGATGGTCGGACGGTAAAAAGACTCCGTCAGGCGGGAGGCTACAATGCCGATCACCCCTTTGTGCCAGTTCGGGTTGTAGAGTACGGTGGTCTTTTTCCCTTGTTCCGTCGCAGTTGTGCGGACGTACTCCACCGCCTCTTCCGTGATGTCGTGGTCCAATTTTTTCCGCCTGTCGTTAAACACATTGATATCAAAAGCGATCTCCTTGGCGGCGTTCTTCTCGTCGGCCGTCAGCAAGGCGACCGCCTTGTTGCCCGACTCCACCCGTCCGGCTGCGTTGATCCGCGGGCCGATCCGGAAAACAATATCGTTGATGGAGATCTGCTTGGAAATTCCCGAGGTTTTGATAATGGTCTTCAGGCCCAGGCTCGGCTTTTCGTTCAGTTGTTGCAGACCGTAATAAGCCAAGATCCTGTTCTCTCCCGTCACCGGGACAATGTCGCTGGCAATACTGACACAGACCAGGTCCAGCAACTTATACAGTTCGGACATCGGCAAATGGTGCCGCAGGGTATGTGCCTGGACCAATTTAAAACTGACCCCGCAACCGCTCAGCCATTTGTAGGGGTAGTCGCAATCGCTCCGTTGCGGGTCCAGGACCGCGACAGCCTCCGGAAGCGAATCGCCGGGCGTGTGGTGGTCGCAGATAATGACGTCAATCCCCCGGCTTTTAGCGTATGCCACTTTGTCTACCGCCTTCACTCCGCAATCCGTGACGATCATCAACGAAAACCCGTTATCGGCCGCGTAATCGATCCCTTTGATGGAAACACCGTACCCCTCCGTATAGCGGTCCGGAATATAGTACTCCAGACATGCCCGATTCAATTTGGGAGACAAATACCTGTACAGCAATGTGACTGCCGTCGTTCCGTCCACGTCGTAATCGCCATAGATCAACATCTTCTCCTCGTGCGCAATGGCTTTGTCCAATCGTTCCACCGCCTTGTCCATGTCCTTCATCAGAAACGGGTCGTGGAGCATGTTCAGCGACGGATGAAAAAAGGCTTGCGCTTTCTCCGAAGTATCGATACCCCTCTGTAACAGAAGGTTGGCGATAATCGGATTGCAATTTATTTTGTGTGCTAATTCGGATATGGTCGTGTCATCAGCAGGAGTGTGGATCACCCATCTTTTCTTCATTCCTATTTTTGTAATTCTGCACACAAAGTACCGGAAATTACTTGTCATTTCAAAGGGAATAAACTACATATTTTTCAATATTCCTTCTTATTTTTCATTATCTTTGCCGTTTAAAATGCAAAAAATCGACGTAATCATTTGATTCTAAATATTTAACAATAAAATCATGAGTGTAGCAGAATTGAGCGAACAGGAGATGATCCGGAGGAATTCATTGGCTGAATTGGAAAAATTGGGCATAGACGCCTATCCTGCAGCGGAGTTCCCGGTTACCGGCCGTGCAGTGGAGATCAAAGCGGAGTTTGACGACGCAGCTCCGCTCCGGAAAGTCGTAGTAGCCGGAAGGATGATGAGCCGGAGGATCATGGGGAAAGCCTCTTTTTTCGAGCTGCAGGATGCCACCGGCCGGATCCAGGTATACGTCAGCCGGGACGACATCTCCGCGGACGAAAACTCCACTGCCTACAACGTGGTATTCAAAAAACTGATGGACATCGGCGATGTAGTAGGTGTCAAAGGAGAGGTGTTCCGTACCCAGACCGGCGAAATTTCCGTTCACGCCCGGGAGTTGGTGCTGCTCTCCAAATCGCTGCGCCCGCTGCCCATTGTCAAAGAGAAGGACGGTAAAACCTTCGATGCCTTTACCGATCCCGAACAGCGGTACCGCCAGCGCTATTTAGACCTGATCGTCAATCCGCAGGTACGGGAGGTATTCGTGCAACGGACCCGCATGATCAACGCCATTCGGGAGTTCTGTAACAGCCGGGGATATTTAGAGGTGGAAACGCCTGTATTACAGGTTATTCCGGGAGGAGCCGCCGCCCGTCCTTTCGTGACCCACCACAACGCTTTGGACATACCGCTTTACCTGCGGATCGCCAATGAATTGTACCTGAAGCGCTTGATCGTAGGCGGATTTGAAGGGGTGTACGAGTTCTCCCGCAATTTCCGGAACGAAGGAATGGACCGCACCCACAACCCCGAATTTACCTGCATGGAGATTTACGTGGCCTACAAAGACTACCGCTGGATGATGGAATTTACCGAAGAGATGGTGGTGCAGGCGGCTTTGGCGGTGAACGGGACCACCAAAGCGGTGATCGGTGACCGGGAGATCGATTTCAAACCGCCTTTTCAGCGGGTGCGGATGACCGACGCCATCCTGGAATATACCGGTTACAACATTGAAAAAATGACAGAGGAAGAGTTGCGCAAGGCATGTATCGAACAGGGGATCCCGGTGGATAAAACCATGGGAAAGGGCAAATTGATCGACGAACTGTTCGGCGCCAAATGCGAAAGCCACTACATACAGCCGACCTTTATTTACGACTATCCCACAGAGATGTCCCCGCTAACCAAGAAACACCGGTCGAATCCGGAATTGACGGAACGCTTCGAGTTGTTTGTCAACGGCAAAGAGGTAGCGAATGCCTACTCGGAATTGAACGATCCCATCGACCAGTTGGATCGTTTCCAACAACAGACCAAATTGCAGGAGCGGGGAGACGACGAAGCGATGTACATTGATTACGATTTCGTGCGTGCTTTGGAATACGGAATGCCGCCGACTTCAGGCATGGGCATTGGTATCGACCGTCTGTGCATGTTCCTGACCAACAGCTCTTCCATCCAGGACGTACTGCTTTTCCCGCAGATGAGGCCGGAAAAGAAACGGGCCGATGAGGAGGGTGATGAAGCCACAGCCATAAACCTTTAGCGCCGGAATCATGGAGATACCTGAAAAGCCGCGCATAGGAGTTGTCGGAGGCGGAAGCTGGGCTACAGCCATCGCCAAGATCCTGACGGAGAACAACGATCGCCTCAACTGGTTCATGCGGAAAATAGACACCATCAACGCCTTTAAGGAGTTGAGCCACAATCCCCGCTACCTGTGCGAAGTAGAGTTCGACCTGGCGCGGATTACCTTTACCGACGACATCAACCAATTGGTGGAACGGTGCGACATCCTTGTTTTTGCCATTCCCAGCGCCTTTTTGAAAAATGTGACGGGAAAGATCAATCGTTCATTGGCCGACAAGATCGTGGTATCCGCTATCAAAGGATTGATCCCGGAAGAGAACCTGATCATTGCAGAGTACTTCAACAAGTATCACCAGGTTCCATTGGAGCAGATCGTAGTCATCTCCGGGCCTTGCCACGCAGAGGAGATCGCCCTGGAACGCTTGTCCTACCTCACTTTTGCCAGCAACGACCTGAAAGTGGCCCGTCTGGTCGCCATGAAATTTGCCTGCCATTACGTCAAAACGGCGATCTCGGACGATATTTACGGAACGGAATACGCAGCCGTATTAAAAAATGTGATCGCCATTGCGGCGGGGATCTGCCACGGCTTGCGCTACGGGGATAACTTCCAGGCGGTGTTGGTTTCAAACGCCATACAGGAGATCGAGCGCTTTGTGGCTGCCGTACACCCTATCCACCGGGACATCAAAGGGTCGGCCTATCTGGGCGACCTGCTCGTGACCGCTTACTCCCAGTTCAGCCGTAACCGCACCTTCGGGACCATGATCGGCAAAGGCTATTCCGTAAAATCGGCGCAGATGGAGATGCTGATGATCGCGGAGGGGTACTTTGGCGTCAAAGGGATCAAGGAGATCAACAGGGATTACCGCGTGCACATGCCGATCACCAACGCCGTGTACAACATCTTGTACGAACACATCAGTCCGGCCATGGAGATCCGTTTGTTAACGGAGGAGTTGCGCTAAAATTAAATCTGCAGAACGAATGGTCGTGAGAGAACGGATCCTTACCTGCGTAAAGAAGGCTTTTCCTCCGGCCTTGAAAACCTCCGGCTGGATACTAAAGATCATGTTGCCCGTCTCTTTCGGAGTACTGCTCTTATCCTGGTTCGGCATCCTCCCTTTTTTGGCGGCATTGGCGGAACCCCTCTTTACCGGGGTCGGACTGCCGGGGGAAGCAGCGTTGGTGTTCCTGACCAGCATCTGTACCAACCTATATACCGTCATCGCCTTGGTGGCCACGCTCGATTTTTCCGTCCGGGAGGGGGTTATCTTGGCGGTGATGTGCCTCATTTCCCACAACTTTATCATTGAATCGGCGGTCCAGAAAAAGACAGGCTCTTCCATACTCCGGATGGTGGTGCTCCGGCTCACCGGGAGCGCGCTGACAGCAGCGGGATTACACCTGCTCCTGCCCGAATTTCCCGAACGGCTCTCCGGGATCGCAGCCGTTTCGGTGCCGGGATTTCGGGAACTGCTGACGGATTGGGTTATCGACAGTTTCTTCCTCACCGTTAAGATCGTTTGCATCATCACCGGATTGATGGTGCTGCAACGGCTGTTGGAGGAGTTCGGCGTGCTGAAACGCCTGTCGCGCCTGCTTCGGCCCTTAATGAAACTCTTCGGGTTGCCGGCCTCCTCTTCGTTTTTGTGGATCGTTGGAAATACCGTTGGGTTGGCGTATGGTTCCGCCATCATGATGGATTATGCGGAGCAGGGCGAAATGAAGCCCCGGGAAGCGGATCTTTTGAACCACCACCTGGCGATCTCTCACTCCCAATTGGAGGACCCGTTGCTTTTTATGGCGATTGGGTTGCCGGTGTGGTGGCTGATACTGCCCCGTTTGATGTTGGCCGTTCCGGCTGTGTGGGAGAGGCGTTTGGAATGGGTGGTGCAGGCCTGTTTTCGAAAAAAAAATTGACACTGTAATTACACGATATGTATACCATCATTGAAGTAAAAGAGCAGCGGCAGGAACAGGAATTTCTCCGCTTGCCGGTCCGGTTATACCGGGGGAATCCCAACTGGATACGCCCGTTGAACAACGACATACGCAAGGTGTTCGACCAAGAGAAAAACCCTTCGTTCAGGCACGGGGAGTGTATCCGATGGATACTGGTTGACGAGCAAGAGGTGTGCGTGGGAAGGGTGGCCGCCTTTATCAACGAAAAAACCTGCCGTCTGGAAGAGTACACGGTCGGACAAATGGGTTTTTTTGAATGTATAGACGACCGGGAGGCTGCTTTCCGGTTGTTCGATACCTGTCGGGAGTGGTTGGAAGCACGGGGCATGGAAGCGATGGAGGGACCCGTGAATTTCGGAGAACGGATCGAGTGGTGGGGGTTGTTGACAGCCGGTTTTGACCGTCCGCCCAACTACGCCATGCCCTATACCCAACCCTATTACGTGAAATTCTTTGAAGCGTATGGTTTTCTGGACTATTTCAAGCAGTTTACCTACCGGAACAGGTTGGTGGTGGAGAGCCTCAGTCCGGTAGTGGTCTGGAAAGCCGACCGCTTGTTGAAGAACCCGGATTATACGGTGTTTACCTACCGGGAGATTGGCGCCGGGAAAGCTGTCGACTCTTTGCTGGAAGTCTACAACAAAGCCTGGAATTTGGAAGTCCACGGTGTGGACGGCATCACCCGGGAGCAGGTGGAGGCCCTCTATAAAAGCCTGAAAAGCATTATTGACAAGGACCTGATCTATTTTGTCTATTTCCGGGAGAACCCTATCGGATTTTTCCTGATGTTCCCGGAGATGAACCAGGTGATCCGCCGTATGAACGGCCGGGTAAATTTTATGGGGATGTTGAAATTTCTGTACTACAAACGACGGGTGAATGTCGCTCTCGGACAGTTGTTCGGGGTTGTGCCGGAATTTCAGGGCAAAGGCGTGGAGGCTGCGCTCATTAAAAAATTCTGCGAAACCGTCGTACAACAGAACAGTCGTTATAAATATTTGGAGATGAATTGGGTAGGGGATTTCAATCCGCAGATGATGCACCTGATGGATTACCTCAGCGCCACGGCTGTTAAAACCCACATTACTTACCGGAAACTTTTCCGGGAAGATCTGAAATTTATCCGTTCCGCCGACAAAGCGTAGCATCGCTTCGGCAGTTGCAAATCCGGCCGGAAATTTGTAGATTCGCAGGATAAATCTTTGTGGAATGGCGTTTAAGAGGTATTTGCCTGTTTTGCTGTTGATGGTTTGCTTTTCCGGGTTGTCCGGCCAAGTCAACAAAAAAGCGCTACAGGAGTACGAAGCGGCTAAGCAGTACCTGAAAAGCCATTCGTACGGGAAAGCGTTGCAAGCGTTGGACAGGGCGGAACAATACAACGCGGGAATGGCTTCGGTCTGGTTTCTCCGGGCGGATCTGTATCATCAGTTAAAAGATACAGACAACGAGATCCTTTCCATGCAAAAAGGCTTTGCACTGGACAGCACCGGATTTACCGCGTATTACTTCTATTTGGGCGAAGGCTATTTCAGCCGGGGAGCGTATGCGGAGGCGCTTGCTGCATACCGGAAATACACGACCACCGATGCCGGACAGAATCGGGTGGAAGAGGCCCGGAAACGAATCGCGAACTGCCTCTTTGCTTTGGAGGCTTTGCGCACGGGAGAACGGCAGTCCGTGGAACTTTTTATCGGTTCGGAAAAGGATGTCTACTGGCCTTCGTTAGATATCACGGGAAAAACAGTCCTCTATACCCGTCTGGAAAACGACGAAGAAAATATCCGAATGTACCGGGATTCTGCGGATTATTACCTGAATATCAATACCCCTTTTTACAACGAAGGCACCCAATCGCTGACGGCGGATGGGCAGATGCTCTATTTTACCGGTTGCAACCTTCCGGATTCCCGGGGGAGTTGTGACATCTACGTCTCTTACCGCATTTCGGACACGCTCTGGTCAGAGCCGGTCAATCTGGGAGACCCGATCAATACCGATGCCTGGGAAGCGCAACCCTCCGTATCGCCGGACGGTACCCGTCTCTTTTTTGCCTCCAGCCGGGCGGGGAGCAAAGGAGGTTGCGACATCTGGTATTCGGTATTGCGGGCGCGTTGGCCCGGCGGACGGCAAATCTGGTCTCCCCCCCAACCGCTTCTGATCAACACGCCGGGAAACGAGATGGCCCCTTTTCTCTACTACGACGGAAAAATCCTCTTTTTTGCTTCGGACAACTATCCGGGGATGGGGGGAATGGACATATACAAGGTGGACCTGGAGGGTTCGGGAGAACCGGAGAATATCGGGATCACCGTCAACACGCACCGGAACGAGATGGGATTTGCCGTGGATGCCACCGGAAAATGGGGCTATTTTGCCTCGGACAGAGACGGCCTGAAAAATATCTACCGCTACCGGTTGGAAGAGGAGGTGGCTTGCGAAGAAGTGGCATATATGCAGTTGCTTGTAGAGAATGAAGAGGGGAGAGGGATCGTTCCGGACCGGGTGTTTGTACAGGATATGGTACAGGGCGACACACTCTTTTACTACAACGAGGCCTTTATGCCCCGGGAATTGATCACTTGTGTCCCCTCCGACTGCCGTTTGTTGGTGAGTGTCCTGAAAAAAGGGTATCTCTACTGCTCGGATACGATGCACGTGGGGCGGGCGGCTTACGACGCCCCCCAAACAAAAATATTGACACTGAGAAAGATCCGCCCGGAACGGGTGTTGGTGTTGAAAGGGGTCTTCTTCGATGTGGACAGATCTGTGCTAAAACCGGAATCGAAGCGGGAGTTGGAGCAGTTGGTCGAGTTCTTGAAGATGAACCCGGAAGTAAAGATCGAGATCTCCGGGCATACGGATGACAGCGGAACAGACGAACACAACGATCGTCTGTCGGAAGAGCGCGCTTTTGAGGTGTACAAATACCTGTTCCTGAACCGGATCAAAAAGGAGCGGATGCAGTACAGGGGGTACGGGAAGAGGGAGCCGGTCGCCCCGAACGATACGGAGGAGGGAAGAGCGAAAAACAGACGAACGGAAATAAAGGTGTTGGAATGACCTCCTGTAAGCGTTACCGGATCCGGGAGTTCGAGGTGTGGGAGTTCGAAGAACTGGACTCAACCAACACGTATGCTTCCCGCATACCGTCGGAAGAGAAGAGGGACAAAACGGTGGTACTGGCAAGAAAACAGACCGGCGGGCGGGGACAACAGGGCAACCGTTGGGAAAGCGAAGCGGGTAAAAACCTCTCCCTGAGTTTGGTATTAAAGCCACAGGGGGTNNGTGGATGCAGCCTCTCAGTTTGCTGTCTCCATGGTGACGGCGCTCGGATGCTATGATTTTGTCGCTCGCCGAACGAACGGTTGTTCCATTAAATGGCCCAACGACATTTATGTGGGAGATAAAAAGATTGCCGGTATCCTGATTGAGCATACCCTCTCCGGGAGCCGCATTGCAGAGTCGGTTTGCGGGATCGGGATCAACATCAACCAACGACTGTTTTTGTCGGACGCCCTGAATCCGGTCTCTTTGGTGCAATTGACGGGCAAAGAGACAGACCTGCAGGCGGCGCTGGCGGAGTTATTGGAATGCATAGCCGCCCGTTATACAGGAATCGGAACTTACTGGGAGTTGGAAGAGGAGTTTGAGGCGGTGATGTACCGGCGGACGGGATCCTACCGCTGGCGGGATGCAATCCGGACCTTTGACGCAGAGATCACTGGATTGGACGAATTCGGGCGGTTGTGCCTGCGGGAATCGGATGGGAAAACCGGAGTATACGGATTTAAAGAGATCACATATCTATAACAGGTACAACAATGAAGAGGATTTTAGCCGGATTGAGCGTAGCGGTATTGGTATTGGCCGCTTGTCGTCAGGAGACGCATTTTATATCGGATGTTGCGTACCGGGAGATGGTGCAGCAGGATTTCGCCGAAAAACAGGCCCTGTTGTCCGAGGCCCCGGAAGATCTGTTTGCCGTTTTTGGGGAACAGATGAGTTTGGAAGAGCGGGAGGCGCTGCAATTTTTATTCGCATACGCTCCTTTCATCGACCTGACGGAGTACGGTGGGGAGGCGTTATTGAAGGATGTGCGCCACGCCCTGAAAGTCCGGGAGGAGATGCCGTGGGGGCGACAGGTCCCGGAAGGGATTTTCCGGCACTTTGTACTGCCGGTACGGGGGCACAACGAAACGATTGACTCCGCTCGCCGGGTGTTCTACGGCGAGTTGCGGGAGCGGGTGCTTCGTTGCGCCACCATGGAAGAGGCTGCCTTGGAGGTAAACCACTGGTGTCACGAAAAAGCGATCTACCGCCCGACCGACGCCCGGACCTGCGCCCCGTTAACCATGTTGAAAACGGCTTACGGGCGCTGCGGGGAGGAGTCCGTGTTCACGTTGGCTGCCCTGCGGTCGGTGGGGATCCCGGCCCGGCAAGTGTATACGCCACGTTGGGCGCATTGCGACGACAACCACGCCTGGATCGAAGTGTGGACGGACGGAGAGTGGAAATACCTCGGCGCCTGCGAACCCGAACCCCGGCTCAACATCGCCTGGTTTACAGCCCCGGTGCGGAGAGGAGTTTACATGGAAGCACGGGTGTTTGGAAAATACCTGGGCAATGAAGAGGTGACCGCTGTCAATGCCAACCAGACCTTGGTCAATGTGACCGGGCTATATACGGATGTAAAAAAAGTAAACGTCCGGGTGACGGGCCCGGATGGCAAACCGGTGCCGGGGGCTATAGTCGAGTACAGGGTATACAACTACGGAGAGTACTATCCGGCGGTGGTTTTGAAAGCCGATGAGAATGGTGAATCCTCTCTGACAGTGGGGTTGGGGGATTTGTTGGTGTGGGCCGGCGACGGAGAGCGTTTTGGATTCCGGGAGCTGGAGGTGGCTGCAATGGATTCGGTGATTGTGGTATTGCATTCCCCCGAAGCTGGCGCCGGTATCTTTGCCTGCCACATCGTTCCGCCGACGGAAAAAGAGTACCAAGCCCAATCCGGCGAGGAGGAACGAGCGGAGAACGACCGGCGTTTTATGTATGAGGATTCTTTGCGGAATGCCTACATCGCCACCTTTATGACGGAGGAGGATGTTGCCCGGAAATCGGCCGGATGGGGCATGAAAAAAGCGCAGCAAGCCCAATTGTGGGAGCGGGTCCGGGCCTCCAGGGGGAATTACAGGGAGATCATCGCCTTCCTGGAGCAGGTGAAAGCAACTGGGAAATACACCGCAGCCGATGGCATGGAGTTATTGAGCTGTCTAACGGAAAAAGATCTGCAGGACGCCCGTGCGGAGGTACTGATGGAGCATTGGGAACTCACGGCTCCCTTCCGGGAGCGTGGCGGGCTCTACTGGGATTACGTTGTAAATCCCCGGATCAGCAACGAACTGATCGTGGCGTACAGAGCTCCTGTCCAACGTTTTTTAGCAGAGAACGGCATCGGTTCGCCCGACCAGCTGATAGAGGCTGTCAGCCGTATCCGGGTGGCCGATGAGGCCAATACGATCAACGTGGTAACACCTCCTACTGGGGTTTTGCGCTCCGGGTTGACGGATACCCGTTCCCG
This sequence comes from Odoribacter sp. UBA944, assembly GCA_002293375.1. Lineage (GTDB taxonomy): Bacteria > Bacteroidota > Bacteroidia > Bacteroidales > Marinifilaceae > UBA944. The sequence goes on along the minus strand of DBDA01000046.1, from coordinate 68,438 downwards.
GGAGGTCTTCTTTGTGGCGGCCTGCCGGACGATGGGGGTACCGGCGCGCCTCAACCCGATGGACGGTAAACCGGAATACCACGACGGAGAAGCGTGGCAAGCCGTGCGTTTTACGAAAGCCGGACAAACCCTTCCCAAAGGGAAGCTGTCGATCGTCAACAAAGGAACGGCGGTTAAGGATCCGGCCTATTACACCCATTTTACCGTATCCAGGATCGAAAACGGAAAATCTCGGGTGATCGATCTGGGCCGGAACGCTGCGGTAGACATGGGAGGAGGGATGGCTTGGAGCGGGATTTTCCGGCAGCCGGTCGAGTTGGAGGCGGGGAGGTATCTGTTGACCACCGGTAACCGGAAGAGCGATGGGTCCGTTCTTTCCGATCTGGCCTTTTTTGATATCCGGGAGGGAAAGCAGACGGTCGTCGGGATGGATATACGTGATGCGTACGAAGAGTTGAAGGTGTTGGGACGGGTGGATCGGGAGATCTCTTTTGTGCCGGAAGGAGGTAAAGAGGAGCGGTTGGTCGCTCTTCCCGCCGATAGGTATACAGCCCTGGCGTTGATCGGAGTGAACCAGGAACCCACCAACCACCTGATCCGGGACATGAGCGCCTTGAAAGAGGATTTTGAAAACCGGAACATTCCGCTGACTTTTCTGTTCGCCGGTGCTGAACAACTCCGGCAATTCGATCGCAAGGAGTTCCGCCCGTTACCTGCTACCCTGCAATTGGGGTACGACCGGGAAGGACAAGTGGCACGGATGTTAGAACAGGCACTGACCCTCAAAGGGATGGATAATCTTCCGCTGCTCCTGGTATTAAACCGAAAAGGAGAGGTCGTTTTCCTTTCCCGCGGCTACCGCATCGGCCTTGGAAACCAGATACTCCGTTTTATGGATATGAAAAATTCCTGACGTTTCTCCGGCTATTTTTCGGAGAGCGAGTCTAAAAAGCCATGCAGCATAAGTTCGGCGGCTGCGGGATTGGTAGCGATGGGGACGTTGTGTACGTCGCAGACGCGCATCAACATCTGTACATCCGGTTCGTGCGGGTGTTTGCCCAACGGATCCCGGAAGAAGATCACCATCCGGATCTTTTCTTCGGCGACCAGAGCGGCGATTTGGGCATCCCCGCCCAACGGGCCGGATAACAGACGTTCCACTTCCAATCCCGCTTGTTGCGCATATTTTCCGGTCGTTCCAGTGGCAACGATGTCTGTTTTGACTGATTTCAGGAAATCCATGTGCCGGTTCAGAAAAGCTACCATCTCTGCTTTTTTGCCATCGTGGGCGATCACTGCGATCTTCATAACAGCTCTTGATTACAGGGTTTTCTTGACCTCAACCTCTTCGTAGGCTTCGATCATATCTCCGATCTTCAGATCGTTAAAATTGTTGATATTCAAACCGCACTCAAATCCTTTGCCGACCTCCTTTACGTCGTCCTTGAAGCGTTTCAGAGAACCGAGGTCGCCCGTATGGATCACAATGCCTTCCCGGATCACGCGTATTTTGGAGTTCCGGGTGATCTTTCCGTCCCGGACAATACAACCGGCAATGGTTCCCACTTTGGAGATCTTGAAGGTTTCAAGCACTTCGACAGTAGCCACTACCTCTTCCTTGATCTCCGGCGACAACATGCCCTCCATGGCCGCCTTGATCTCTTCGATGGCGGTATAGATGATGGAGTAGAGGCGGATGTCAATCTCCTCCTTTTCGGCCAATTTCCGGGCGCTCAAAGAGGGACGTACCTGGAAACCGATAATAATGGCGTTGGAAGCGGCAGCCAGCATGACATCCCCTTCGGAGATCTGCCCGACAGCCTTGTGGATCACATTGACCTGGATCTCGTTGGTGGAGAGCTTGATCAGGGAGTCGGAAAGCGCTTCAATGGAGCCGTCCACGTCTCCCTTTACAATGATGTTCAGTTCCTGGAAATTGCCGATGGCGATCCGTCGGCCGATTTCGTCCAGGGTGATGTGTTTTTGGGTTCTCAATCCCTGTTCCCGTTGTAACTGTTCCCGCTTGTTGGCCAGTGTGCGGGCCTCTTTTTCGCTGCCCATCACGTTGAATTTGTCTCCGGCCTGGGGCGCTCCGTTCAATCCAAGGATCAATGCCGGGGTAGAGGGGCCTGCCTGTTCCAGCCGGCTGCCTCTTTCGTTGAACATCGCCTTGACGTGCCCGTAAAACTGGCCGGCCAGCACGACGTCTCCCACTTGCATCGTTCCGGCTTGTACCAGAACGGTTGCCACATACCCACGGCCTTTGTCCAGAGAGGATTCGATGATCGACCCTACCGCTTTTTTGTCCGGGTTGGCTTTCAGTTCCAGCATTTCGGCTTCCAGCAACACTTTTTCCAGCAACGCTTCGATGTTCAACCCCTGTTTGGCTGCGATCTCCTGACTCTGGTACTTACCGCCCCACTCTTCCACCAAATAGTTCATGGCGGACAGTTCCTCCCGGATCTTGTCAGGGTTGGCTCCCGGTTTGTCTATTTTGTTAATAGCGAACACAATGGGTACGCCTGCGGCACTGGCGTGGTTGATCGCTTCAACGGTCTGGGGCATCACACTGTCGTCTGCCGCGATGATGATGATGGCGATGTCGGTTACTTGGGCACCGCGTGCACGCATGGCTGTAAACGCTTCGTGGCCGGGCGTATCCAAAAAGGTTACGGTTCGTCCGTCGGCTAATTTTACACTGTAAGCGCCGATGTGCTGGGTAATCCCTCCGGCCTCTCCGGCAATGACATTGGTGTTGCGGATGTAGTCCAGCAACGAGGTTTTACCGTGGTCCACGTGCCCCATAACCGTCACGATGGGCGGGCGGGGAAGCATGTTTTCGGCCGTATCCTCCTCTTCATCTTCGATTGCTTCCTGTATCTCTACGCTGACGAACTGAACGGTATATCCGAACTCTTCGGCCACCAGATTGATCGTTTCCGCATCCAGACGCTGGTTGATAGAGACAAAAAGGCCGATGCTCATGCAGGCCGAAATGATGTTGGTAACCGGAATGTCCATCATGGAGGCCAATTCGGCCACGGTTACAAATTCCGTCAGTTTCAGGACGCTCTTCTCTTTCTCTTCCTGTTCTATCTCCGCCTGCATCTTTTGTTGCACGGCATCCCGTTTGTCTCGGCGGTGTTTGGAAGCGGAAGATTTTCCTCCTTTGCTGCCTAGGCGGGCAAAGGTATCCTTGATCTGTTTGTCGACAGCTTCTTCGGTGATCTCAACTTTGTTCTGTTTCTTATTTTTGATCTTTTTCAGCTTCTTCTTGTTCTCCTCAATCCGGGAGTTTTTATCGGCTGACGGAGTTGCCGGGATGTGCACCTTTTCGTCCGAGCGAATCCGTTTTCTCTTTTGGCGGGCATCAGAAGATTCGTCCTTCGCCGCTGTTGCGCTTTTCTCCGTCGATGCCGGTTTTTTCTGATCTCTTCTCTCCCGTTCTTTCTCCAGCTTGCTCTTTTTAGGCGGGCGGGTTCGTTGGTTGAGCGCGGCCAGATCAATGGTGCCGACCACCTTCACCTCCTTAACGGCGGGTTGTTCCACCTTGAAGGGAGTTTCTTCCGCTTCTCCGGCGCGTTCCGTTTGCTCTGCAACAACAGGTTCCGTCTGGGGCACCTGTACAGCCGTCTTCTCTATAGCCTCTTTTTCGACGGCAGGCGGGGTAACCGTTTTCGGGGGATCAAGATTAATCCGGTCTACGATCCGGATGTTGTTTTCCAACTTAATCTCGTCTTTTACGGAGATAAAATCCGTTTCGTCGTTTTCCTGTATATTTCCCTGGTGGTCGATGGAGATCGTCTCTTTCTTCTTCCGGGTATTTTTCAGGTCGACCATACTGGACTCCTTTTTCACCTGGCTGTCCGACGAAAATTCTTTGGCTACCAACGCATAATCTTCGTCTGAAAGCTTGGCGTTTGGGTCGGTGGATATGGTCACCCCTTTTTTATGCAGAAACTCTACGATGGTGGAGATCCCTACATTAAATTCCCGGGCTGTTTTACTTAATCTTACTGGCATATAGAGGGTTGGTTTTTACAAAGTTTATTCAAATTCGGCTTTCAGGATGCTCAGCACTTCCCGGATGGTTTCGATCTCCAGATCTGTTCTCTTTTCCAGCTCTTCGGCAGAAAGTTCCAGTACATTTTTAGCCGTATCACACCCGATCCGTTTCAGTTCATCGATCACCCATCCTTCGATTTCGTCCTGGAACTCGTCCAGGTTTACATCCTCTTCTTCGCGGGATTCGTTGAATTCACGGTATACATCGATCTCATAGCCGGTCAACTGGCTGGCCAACTTGATGTTCTGTCCTCCTTTTCCGATGGCCAGGGAGACCTCTTCCGGATTCAGGAATACATTGGCTTTTTTGGTCTTTTCGTTGATCTCGATGTTTTTGATCTTGGCCGGGTTCAGCGCCCGGGTGATGTAGAGCTGGATGTTGTTGGTGTAGTTGATCACATCGATGTTTTCGTTCCGCAACTCCCGGACGATGCCGTGGATGCGAGAACCTTTCATCCCGACGCAGGCGCCGACGGGGTCAATCCGGTCGTCGTAGGATTCCACGGCCACTTTTGCTCGTTCACCCGGCGCCCGGACTACGTTTTTGATGGTGATCAGGCCGTCGAATATCTCTGGCACTTCGTTTTCAAACAGCCTTTCCAAAAATACCGGAGAGGTTCTGGACAGGATGATGTACGGGTTGGAGTTTCTCATCTCCACTCGGATCACCACCGCTTTGATGGTGTCTCCCTTTTTGAAGAAATCGCCGGGAATCTGCTCTTGCTTCGGCAGGATCAGTTCGTTGCCGTCGTCGTCCAGGATCAGCATCTCTTTTTTCCAGATCTGGTATACCTCTCCGAGGATGATCTGCCCAATCCGGTCCTTGTATTTTGTATAAATGTTGTCTTTTTCCAGTTCCGAGATACGGGCAGACAGGTTTTGACGCAGCGCCAGAACCGCCCGCCGTCCGAAATCTACCAACTTTACCTCATCCGTTACCTCTTCACCGATCTCGTAATCTTCGTCGATCTTCCGGGCGTCACTGAGGGTGATCTCCGTACCCGGATTTTCCAGTTTGTCGTCCTCTACCACCGTCCGGTTTCTCCAGATCTCCAGGTCACCTTTATCGATATTGATAATAATGTCAAAATTTTCGTCTGTTCCGAACCGTTTCAATAATGTGCTTCTGAAAACATCTTCCAGAACGCTCATCAGGGTTGCCCGGTCAATATTCTTAAACTCTTTGAATTCGGCAAATGATTCAATCAGATTAATATTTTCCATTTTGGTTTTGCGGTTATTTAGGTTGTATTATTTTAAAACTGGTTTTACTTAAAACTGACAACATCTTTGATCTCTTTTACCTCTTCCGGCGAAAGGGTGATGGTTACTTTTACCATCTCTTTTTTCTTTTTTCCTGCTATGGTTCTCTTCTCTTCGCATTCGAGTACGATCCCCGTTTCCGACCAGGAGAGCAGAATACCTTCCTGCACGGTGCGGTCCGTTGTCTGTACAGTAACCCGCTTCCCAATGTTTTTGAGGTATTGTCCCGGCACTTTGAACGGATATCCGATCCCGGCGCTGGAGACTGTCAGTTCAAAATCCTCTTCGTCGCGGTTCAACCGTTCTTCCAGCGCCCGGCTGAATTTTCCACACGTATCGATGTCAACACCATTAGGAGAATCAATAAATACCTGGATCACATTTTCTTTGGAAAGTTTCAGTTCCACCAGGAACAGTTCCGTACCTTCCATCAGTTGCTCTGCAATCTCCTGTATTCCGGTTGTATTTTGCATCTGTTTTTTCTTTTTCACCATGCAAAGAGGGGACGTTTTCGCCCCCTCCATGACAGCACTTGAATGCTAATCGGGCGCAAATATACGACAAAATACTGGAAAACAAAATATTCAATATAAAAAATCCAAGGTAAAGCCATGAGATTTTGTTGTTCAGCCTATGAAACTGGCACGGAACACGTACGGAACACGCTAAGGCATTCTCTTGTCATCCTGTGAAGGTTGGAAAGACAAATATACGAAGTGAAATTGGGAATGTCAAAATAAGTATGGTGAAATTGCAGAGGAGTTATACGGATTCCGGATCAATAAGCATAGTGTCTTTTACGGGGTTATATCGCAGGATGAGATCGAAGGAATAAGGATTCTGCACGAAAGTATGGATTTGAAGGATCGGATCCGGAGCGGAGGTGTGTAGGTTTGGAGAAAATTTTATACATTTGCCCAAATTTTTGTGTGTATGGAATTTAAAGCAAGAGACATCGCTTCTTTGCTGAACGGTGTGGTGGAAGGCGATCCGGAAGCGATTGTCAACGATGTTTCCAAAATAGAAGAGGGCAAGCCCCGGACACTGGCTTTTTTGTCCAATCCGAAATACGAGCATTACCTCTATACGACCGGGGCGACCATTGTATTGGTCAACAAAGATTTTGTACCTGCCCAACCGCTCTCTTGCACCCTGATCCGGGTGGAGTCCGCTTATGAATCCATAGCAGCGTTGTTGCAGATGTACGAAGATATGCGCTACCGCCCCTCCGGCATTGAACAACCCTCTTTTCTGCATGGGGAAGCAACAATCGGCGAAACCCCCTATATCGGGGCGTTTGCCTACATTGGCAAGGGTGCCTGCCTCGGAAAGGGCGTTCGGATCTATCCGCATGTGTATGTCGGGGAGAACGTCCGGATCGGCGACAATACCGTATTGTATGCAGGTGTGAAAATTTATCATGATTGTGTCATTGGAAAGAATTGTACGGTTCATGCCGGTTCTGTGATCGGTGCGGACGGCTTTGGATTTGCACCTTCCAACGGGGCGTACAGCAAGGTGCCGCAGATCGGTAATGTGGTGTTGGAGGATGGCGTGGAGATTGGCGCCAACACGTGTATAGACCGGGCGACGATGGGATCAACCGTGGTTCGGAAAGGGGTGAAATTGGACAACTTGATCCAGGTTGGACACAACGCCGTTATCGGAGAACACACGGTGATGGCGGCGCAGGTGGGCGTGGCCGGCACATCGAAGGTGGGGGCCAACTGCATGATCGGTGGGCAGGCCGGCATTGCCGGGCATATTGAATTGGGAGATGGCGTGAAGATGGCTGCCCAGGCCGGAGTGGGCGTAGACGTTGCAGCGGGTTCCATCATTATGGGAGCGCCTGCCTTCGATGCTTCCAAATACCAGCGCAGCTATGTGCTGTTCCGGAAATTGCCCGATCTGTACGGACAGATCCGGGAATTGGAAAAAGAGATACAAACCATAAAGTCAAAATAATGTCAGTAAAGCAACATACGTTAAAAGGTGAATTTTCTTTACAGGGAAAAGGCCTTCATACCGGCAAAGAGGTAATAGCCGTTTTTAAGCCGGCGTTGGAAAACAGTGGTTACGTTGTAGTCAGAACAGACCTGGAGGGAGCTCCGGCAATCCCGGCAACGGCGGCTTTTGCCAGATTTGCGGATCGTTCGAATTGCCTGGAGAAAGAAGGGGCGAAGGTGTTTACGGCCGAACATGCTTTGGCGGCGCTGTATGGTTGCGGCGTGGACAACTGTACGATCGAGTTGAACGGGGAGGAGTTTCCGATTTTGGACGGTAGCGCCCGTTTGTATGTGGAGGCGATCCGGAAGGCTGGCGTGCAGGAACAGGAGGCGGAGCGGCGTTACTTTGAGGTGGCGGAGAAATTGGAGTATGCCTGTCCGGAAACCGGGACCCGCATCACCCTGTTGCCCGATAACGGATACAGTGTAAATGTGATGGTGGGGTACGACTCTCCCTATCTGAAGATGCAGTACGCGAACTTTACGGAGGGCGAAACCGATTTTGTGGCGGAGATCGCTCCCTGCCGGACTTTTGTTTTTTTGCGTGAGGTTGAGCACCTGTACAGCAACAACCTGATCAAGGGCGGGGATCTGGAAAACGCTATTGTGATCGTTGACAGGGAGATCCCGGAGCAAGAAGTTGCCCGATTGCAGAAAATTTTCGGTTACGAAGATATACAGATCCACCAAGGGGTACTGAACAACCTGAACCTCTATTTTGATAACGAAGCTGCCCGGCACAAATTACTGGATGTGTTGGGAGATCTTGCCTTGTGCGGCCGCTTTATCAAAGGGCGGGTGATTGCCGAACGCCCCGGCCACAAGGCCAATACCGCCCTGGCGCAGCAGGTATACAAAGCGGTACTGGCGTTGGAGAAAGAGGATGCCTATCCCTGTGATCTGGATTTGGACGCGGAACCGTTGATGGACGTCAACAAGATTCGGAAACTTTTGCCGCACCGGCCTCCCTTTCTGTTGGTGGATAAGGTGTTTCAGGTGACTGAAAACAAGGTGATCGGGGTGAAGAATGTAACCATGAACGAACCGTTCTTTGTCGGCCATTTTCCGGAGGAGCCGGTGATGCCCGGCGTATTGATGGTGGAGGCGATGTCGCAATGCGGAGGCATTCTGGTTTTGAGCCAGGTGCCGGATCCGGAAAATTACTCCACTTATTTCATGAAGATTGACAATGTGAAGTTCCGCCAGAAGGTGGTTCCCGGCGATACACTGGTGTTTAAGCTGATTACGTTGGCGCCGGTAAAACGGGGAATTGTGACCATGAAAGGGTTTGCTTTCGTCGGGAAAAAATTGGTTTGTGAGGGAGAATTTATGGCGCAGGTGGCAAAAACCAAGAACTAATGGCTATATTTGCAGGCTAAAATAAGTAATTACTAAAATATATACACGCATGAAACAACCGTTGGCATACGTTCACCCGGAAGCTCAGATTGCAGATAATGTGGTTATAGAACCGTTTGTCACCATAGACAAAAATGTTGTTATTGAGGCCGGGACACGCATCGGGTCGAATGTATCCATTCTGGAAGGCGCGCATATTGGGAAAAACTGCAAGATATTTCCCGGAGCGGTGATTGCTGCTATACCGCAGGATCTGAAGTTTCAGGGAGAGAAATCTATTGTAAAGATTGGCGACAATACGACCATCCGGGAGTGTGTAACGGTGAACCGTGGGACGGCGGCCAAAGGGGTGACCCGGATCGGTGACAACTGCCTGATCATGGCGTATGCACACATTGCGCACGATTGCGAGATTGGCAGCAACTGCATCATCACCAATGCCTGCCAGTTAGCCGGAGAGGTGGTGGTGGACGATTTTGCCATTCTGGGCGGTATGAGCGCGGTGCATCAGTTCGTACACATCGGAAAGCATGTGATGATACAAGGGGGCTCCCTGATCGGAAAGGATGTTCCTCCGTATGTGAAAGCCGGGCGTTTGCCCTTGGCGTATGTGGGGGTGAACTCCATCGGGTTGCGTCGCCGGGAGTATTCCAACGAAAAGATCAACGAGATCCAGGACATCTACCGGATCCTGTACCAATCCGGATTGAACAACTCCGAAGCCATCGAACGGATCGAAGCGGAAATGCCGGCATCCAGGGAACGGGACGAGATTATCCTGTTCGTTCGGAACAGCAAACGGGGTATCATGAAGGGGTATCATCAGGGATAAATATCTGGTTTATAGCATACTTGTTTTTCACAAGATAGAAAAAGCGACTCGGGAACGAGCCGCTTTTTTGTATGCTGAAAATGTGTGTCGCCGAAATGAAAAAAGGGAGCCGTTAGGCTCCCTTCGGGTTTCCGGTCTTACCCTTATAGTTTCGGACCGGCTTTTACCAGCGATTTTCCGTGGTCATTTCCGGTGAATTTCTCGAAATTCTTGACGAAGCGGCCAGCCAGGTCTTTGGCTTTGGTGTCCCAATCCGCGGTGTTGGCGTAAGTGTTGCGCGGATCCAGGATCTCTGTGGCAACACCCGGCAGCGCTTTGGGGATCGCCAGGTCAAAATACGGTACGGAAGCCGTTTCCGCTTTGTCCATCGAACCGTCCAGGATGGCGTCAATGATCCCGCGGGTATCCTTGATGGAGATCCGTTTTCCGGTACCGTTCCAGCCGGTGTTTACCAGGTAGGCCGTCGCTCCGGATTCCTGCATTCTTTTTACCAGTTCCTGTCCGTATTTGGTTGGGTGCAGGGAGAGGAAAGCGGCGCCGAAGCAGGCGGAAAAGGTCGGGGTCGGTTCGGTGATCCCTCTTTCGGTTCCGGCCAGTTTGGCAGTGAATCCACTCAGGAAGTAGTACTGGGTCTGTTCCGGTGTCAGTTTGGAAACGGGAGGCAACACCCCAAAAGCGTCCGCCGTCAGGAAGATCACTTTTTTGGCAGGGCCTGCCTTGGAAACTGGCTTTACAATGTTCTTGATGTGATAGATCGGGTAGGAAACACGGGTATTTTCGGTTACCGACTTGTCGTTGAAATCAATTTTACCTTGGGTGTCCACCGTTACGTTTTCCAGTAACGCGTCGCGCCGGATCGCTTCGTAGATGTCCGGTTCGTTCTCTTTGCTGAGGTTGATGACTTTGGCGTAGCAACCGCCTTCGAAATTGAAAATGCCGTGGTCGTCCCAGCCGTGTTCGTCGTCGCCGATCAACTCGCGTTTCGGATCGGTAGAGAGGGTGGTTTTCCCGGTTCCGGACAACCCGAAAAAGATTGCCGTATCGCCGGCTTTGCCCACATTAGCAGAGCAGTGCATGGAAGCGATCCCTTTCAGCGGAAGCAGGTAGTTCATGTAAGAGAACATCCCCTTCTTCATCTCTCCACCGTACCAGGTATTCAGGATCACCTGTATCTTTTCGGTCAGGTTGAATACCACTGCTGTTTCGGAGTTCAATCCCAGCTCCTTGTAATTTTCCACCTTGGCTTTGGAGGCGTTCATTACGATAAAATCGGGTTCGCCGTAGTTGGCCAACTCCGCCTCTGTCGGCCGGATAAACATGTTCTTCACAAAATGGGCCTGCCAGGCTACTTCCATGATGAACCGGATTTTCAGGCGGGTATTTTCATTCGCTCCGCAGAAAGTATCCACTACGTACAGTTTCTTACCGGAGAGCTGTTTAGTAGCCAATCCTTTCAATACCTTCCAGCTTGCTTCCGTAATGGGTTTGTTGTCGTTTTTATATTCGTCGGAAGTCCACCATACGGTGTTGCGGGTAACATCGTCCATCACAAAGAATTTATCCTTGGGAGAACGTCCCGTGTAGACACCGGTCATTACGTTTACCGCTCCCATTTCCGTTACCTGTCCTTTTTCGTATCCGGTCAGGGAAGGATCGGTTTCGGCTTTAAACAGTTCGTCGTACGACGGGTTGTAGATAATCTCCCTCACTCCGGTGATTCCGTACTTGCTTAGATCTAATTTAGCCATAGTTTTTACGTGTTATGATGAAAATAATTAATACTTTTTTTCCGTAATACAGGCAAAAGTAAGAAAGATTTTTCACTATCCGGAGGATATTCCCGGATAAAAAGAATTCTTTAACATTAATTTACAAATCTGTTGAAAACGAAAAGATCTTAGCGGTACCGGGAGGCGACAACTTCCACGTATTTTTCCCGATATGTCCGGTTGACCAGCAAGGCGAAAAACGATGGGGTGATCAGGGAATTTGATCTGTTCAGCAGCAGATGTCTGGCGCATCCCGTCAGGGCTGCCACCTGCCGGGCCGGAACTCCGGAGTTCCCGAATGCACGGGCGATTTTTGCCAACTCTTTGCTGCGGAAGAGGAGAAGTGACCCGAAGTATTCGGCTATTTCCAGGCTGTGGCAGGTGTCTGCTAATTGGGTAATTTTTTCTTTATTTAAATTCTCCGGAAACAACAGGCAGGCAATAATCTGTTCTTCCCGTAGCCTGGTTCCCCACAGCAAGGTGGCAAGGGTTTCTTCCGGCGTATACCGGCCGGCCAGTTCCCGGAGCGATACATAACTGGCTCCGACCTGTCCGGAAATGTCGGCTCCGATCCGCCGGAGGCTCTCCACACTGCCGCCGTTTTGCAATCGCCGGATGCGCCGGCGGATTTCGGCTGCCTTCTTCTCCGTGTGTGGCGATAGATAAGTGTGTGATGGCATAACGATTGTTTTAAAACGCCTGTTATTTTGAGGCAAAAATAGTATTTTTCAATCTTTTTTTCTACTATTGCAAACTCTATCAAATAGTATCATTTTAACAAACTTCATTATGTGCAGATTATTTTTTACGGGATTGGCGTTGGTATGGGTGTCAGCGGTTTGCGGACAGACGGGAAAAGCCAATTATCGTCAGGCAGAGAAGTTCCGGCAGATCGGACAGGAGTTGGGATCTTTAACGGTAAATCCTCATTTTTTGAAGGATAGCGATAAATTCTGGTATTTGTACAAGACCGGAGAGGGGACCCGTTACTATTTTGTGGATCCGGCAAAGCGGACGAAGCGGCCTTTGTTCGATAACAACCACATGATGGAGGAGTTGACGAAGCTGACATTCAAACCTTACAGCTACAAGTCGCTTCCCATTACGGACATTGAGTTCGAGAAGGACGAGGTGACGTTTAAATTTACTGCGAATAAGAAGCGGTTTGCCTACAACACTGCTTCCGGGGTGTTGACCGAAGCGGATACGGTGAAGAAAAAAGAGCGGATCAATTGGGGCTCTTACTCCCCGGACAGCACGTTTATCCTGTTTGCCCGTAAACACGATCTGTATGTGATGCGGAAGGATGACAAAGATTCGACGGAGATCCGGCTGACAACTGACGGGGAGCCTTTTTTCTCGTATGCTTCGAACGAGCGGGATACCAGCGGCAAGCGCGTGCGTTCCAAGGCGCAGTGGTTCAAGGATTCCAAAAAGATCAGCATCGTGCGGTACGACAACCGGAAGGTACGTGATTTCTGGGTGGTAAATATGACGGAAAAAGAGCCGAAACTGGAGGAGTACCGTTATCCGTTGCCCGGAGACAAAGAGGTCGGGAGTTTCGAATTGTCGGTTATTGATACGGGAAGCTGGGAAAAACGGATCCTGGACATTGACAAATGGAAAGATCAGGGGATCCGGATCTATACGACTGCGCTCTCCCAATCCTCTTCCCTCTATTTTGAAAGAAGGAAACGTACCAAAGACGAGGTAGAGATCGGGGTGGTGGACACCGAAACGGGAGCGGTAAAGGTATTGATCCACGAAACGGGTGAACCCTACCTGAATGAACAACTGGGGCACTTGTCCATCTTGAATAACGGAAAAGATCTGATCTGGTGGTCCGAACGAACGGGATGGGGGCACTATTATCACTACGACGGTAAGAGCGGGGAGTTAAAAAACAGGATCACGTCCGGCGGGAATTGGGTGGCAGGAAAAGTCGTCGCGATTGATACGACCGGGCGTACCCTCTATTTTGAAGGCTATGACCGGGAGAAAGGGATAAATCCTTACTATGTACATGTATACAAAGCGCACATTGACCGGACGGGAGAGACTTTGCTGACACCGGAGGATGCGCAGCACCAGGTGCAAATGCCGAAATCTTGCCGCTTTTTAGTGGACAACTACTCCCGGGTGGATCTGGAGCCTCTCTGTGTGTTGCGGGATCAGGAAGGGCGCGTAATCCTGGAACTGGAACGTCCCGACCTGAAACGGTTGTACGAAGCCGGCTGGAAAATGCCGGAACGGTTTACCGTCAAGGCAAAGGACGGGGTGACGGATCTGTACGGGGTGATGTGGAAACCGTTCGACTTCGATTCCACCCGTACTTATCCGGTCATCTCTTACGTTTATCCGGGGCCTCAGACGGAGTCCACGGCGGTTGCTTTTACCGCTTCCGGAGGGAACAATATGGCGCTGGCACAACTCGGCTTTATCGTAGTGAATTTCGGGCATCGGGGCGGAAGCCCCTATCGGGATAAATGGTATCACACATACGGGTACAACAATTTGCGGGATTATGCCTTGGCGGATGATAAGTACGGTTTGGAGCAGTTGGCGGACCGGCATTCCTTTATCGACCTGACCAAGGTCGGCATTTTTGGCCATTCGGGCGGCGGTTTTATGTCCACGGCGGCGTTGTGTACCTATCCTGATTTTTATACGGCAGCCGTCTCTTCTGCCGGGAACCACGACAACAACATTTATAACCGGTGGTGGGGGGAAACCCACCACGGGGTGAAAGAGACTAAAAAAACAGTCAAAGACAGTGTGAACGGCGATCGGGAGGAGATTACATTTTCGGCCAAGATCCCGACCAATCCGGAGTTGGCCCGGAATTTTAAAGGTCACTTGTTACTGGTGACAGGAGATATCGATAACAATGTCCATCCCGGAAATACCTTGCGCATGGCCGATGCCCTGATCAAAGCGGGTAAAAACTTCGATTTGGTGGTATTGCCCGGTCAGCGGCACGGTTTTTCCGGTATCCACCAGCAGTTTTATGCTCGGAAGATGTGGTTTCACTTTGCGAAATACCTCTTGGGCGACGACTCTTCGGATGCCTTTTACCAGATTGATGGTTTTAATCGCAGGAATTGAAACTTTTATACGGATATTTTCCGTATATTGCCATATGAATTGCATGTTCCATTTTAAATAAGCAGGATATGGTGAATTTAAACGAAATTGTAAAAGATTCTAAGTCGGTATTGGTAGAGTTTTATGCAACTTGGTGTCCGCATTGCCAACGGATGCACCCTGTTTTGGACAATGTTGAAAAAAAGGCCGGTAAAAAACTGAAAGTGGTGCGTCTTGATATTGATGCTCCGGAGAATGAAAAATTGGTGAATGCCTATAAAATACAAACCATTCCGACTATGCTCTTCTTTCGCAACGAGGAGCAGGTGTGGCGCCACAGCGGAGAGATACCGGAGGCGGAATTGGAGAAAATAGTGAGCACGTACAGTGCGTAAAAAACAGGAGGTGATAAGCCGAGTTCCCCTGCTGCCGTAAAGGCAGTGGGGGATTTTTCAGTAAGAGAAAAAAAGAAGCCGTTTGGGAGACGACTTCTTTTTTCTTGTTGGAGTTCTGCTTATTTCATGTACTTTAGGTTCAGGCTGTACAAGATAATAAACAACAACGTAAAGACAGCACCGACCGCCAGCGTCATCATTACTGTCCCCCCAAAGCCGATAAACGCCGGCGTCACGAACAGCATCAGGAGTTGCGCCCCGGTATAGAAGTAGAATCCGACTTTCCGCAAACGGAACATGCAGATAGCGCCAAACAGGCTCAGCAGGGCAAGCAAACAGTTGATGCCGGAGATCGGCTTCAGGTACGGCAATGCCTCTTGGGAAGCAGCCATAAGCTCCGAGAAAAAAGAAGAGCCGCCTAACTGCTCCATCGCATCCATACTTTGTTCCATTTGCATCGCCGTAGCATCGGCCACAGCATCGGCGGTAAAAAAGGTTCTCAGATCCGAGAGGGCGCCGAAGCCGCTCCCAATAAATGTCAATATACACAGAACCGTAAGCAAAGTAGGGCGTTTTGCCTGACCTGCCTGATTTTCTTCAAAAGGATTTTCCATGGTTTTTACTTGTTAAAATTATTGTACAAATATAGAAAAAACCAAGAGCAACGGCATCCGTTTTTACGTAAATTTTCCTCTCTTTTCAAACGTTTCCAAAATCTCAGACAGAAAATTTGATTATCCGACGGATTCCAGTAACTTTGAGAAATTTTTCAAAAAAACCAAGAACAGATGAAGCGAGATACCGCAATTTTCGACCTGATTAAACAGGAGTGCCGGCGCCAGAAAGAGGGCATCGAACTGATCGCCTCCGAGAACTTTGTCAGCGAACAGGTGATGGAAGCGATGGGCTCCTGCCTGACCAATAAATACGCCGAAGGGTACCCCGGAGCGCGTTACTACGGCGGATGCCAGATTGTAGACCAGACCGAGCAGTTGGCTATTGACCGGGCCTGCAAACTGTTCGGGGCGGAGTACGCCAACGTACAGCCTCACTCCGGCGCACAAGCCAATGCTGCCGTATTTTTCGCCTGTATGCAGCCGGGCGACACTTTCCTCGGACTGGATCTCTCCCACGGCGGACACCTCTCCCACGGATCGCCCGTCAACCTCTCCGGGATCAACTACAAACCGGTAGCATACCACGTAAAAGAGGATACCGGTTTAGTGGATTACGACGAGATGGAACGGTTGGCGCTGGAACATAAGCCCAAAATGATCGTTTGTGGAGCCTCTGCCTACTCCCGCGACTGGGACTACAGACGGATCCGGGAGATTGCCGACAAAGTAAATGCTTTGGTGATGTGCGACATGGCGCATCCCGCCGGTTTGATCGCCAAAGGGTTGTTGAATAATCCGTTCGAACATTGCCACATCGTAACCACCACCACCCACAAAACCCTGCGCGGACCGCGCGGCGGCATGATCCTGTTGCCGAAAGATTTCCCGAACCCATGGGGGCAGACTACACCGAAAGGAGAGGTTAAGATGATGTCGCAGGTGCTGAATTTCGCCGTATTCCCGGGTCAGCAAGGCGGGCCGCTGGAGCACGTCATTGCCGCCAAAGCGGTAGCCTTTGAGGAAGCGCTCTCCGACTCCTATGCGGAGTATGCCGTACAGATGCAGAAGAATGCCAAAGCCATGGCGAAAGCCTTTACTGAAAAAGGGTATAAAGTGGTTTCCGGCGGAACGGACAACCATTGCATGTTGATTGATCTGCGCACCAAATTTCCGGAATTGACCGGTAAAAAAGCAGAAAACACCTTGGTGAAAGCCGATATTACCATCAATAAGAACATGGTGCCTTTCGATAGCCGCACCCCGTTCACCACCTCCGGGTTGCGTGTGGGAACACCCGCTATCACCACTCGCGGGCTGAAAGAGGCCGACATGCCGGTGATCGTGGAGTTTATTGACCGCATCCTTGCCGACCCGGAAAACGAAGCGGTGATCGCAGCAGTGAAAAAAGAGGTGAACGCTATGATGGAGAGCCGGCCGATGTTCGCTTGGTAATCAACATCCTGCCAACACAGGAAACGGCCATCGGAGAGCACCTCGGATGGCTGTTTTTTAATTCCCGATAGTTTCTTACTGCAAAATTTTAAAGGCAATATCCAAATAGCCTTCCATATCGACTGTCTGTTCCCGGATGTACTCCTCACTCCGCTTGTGGCCCATCCGCACAACAATGGCGTTTTTCTCCGGGATCGCAAAGAGATACTGTCCGTCCAAACCGCGAAAAGCCGGAAAACGCATTCCTTTGTAGAGTACGATCCAGATCTGAAAGCCGTAGTAATCCAAGGGCCCGTCGCCAAACTCGTTTTCCAAATAAGAGGCCGGGGAAAGCGCCTCTTCCATATAGGTTTCCGGCACCAACTGCCGGTCGTTCCATTTCCCCTTGTTCAGCAACAACCGGCCGAAACGGGCAAACTCCCGGGCGGTTGTATTGAAGCAACAGTACGATTTTTCGTCCCCCTCCTTTTTATCCAGATTCCAGAGTGCATCGGTACATGCCTGCATGGGCTGCCACAATTTTTCCCGGGCGTAATCACTGATGGTGCGCCCCGTGGCCGCTTCGACCACGAACGCAAGCAATTGGGAATCGCCGCTTTTGTAAGAGTAGCGTTTGCCCGGCTCTTCTTCCGGCTTCAACCGCATCATCAGCGAACGGATGTTATCCCCGTAATAGGCCTGGGTGGTGGTGGAAAAAAGGGAGGAGTAGGATTCCTTCCAATTCAGACCGGAACTCATGGTCAACAGGTTCCGGACAGTAACCCGCTCCCGCCCTTCGCCGGTAAACTCCGGCAGGTATCTGCAGACCGGATCGTCCAGGCTGCCGATGGCGCTCTCTCCCAAGGCAATGCCCGTAAGCAACCCAACAATGCTTTTGGTAGCGGAAAAGATATTGGAAAGATCCTCCGGCTTCCAGCCGTCCCGGTACTCTTCGTACAAAATACTGTCGTGTTGGATCACCAGAAAAGAGACCGTTTCCCATTTCGCTAAATAGGCCTCATCAGTCTCATTCATCCGGAAGGTGTTGTAATCCGGAGCTTCCGGCCACTCCCGGCAAGCGGAGGAGCGCTCCACGGTGTGGGAAGAGAAGATGTAGGTGTCGGTAATATCGGGGTACCAATGGATCAGGGCCTCCCGGATATAGGTGGGTGTCAACAGAAACAACCCGGCTATCAGTACCAACAGCCCGGAAACAAGTTTGATCCGTTTTTTACGCATGATTTTTCGGTTTATGCTCTGAGACAGGCATCCAGATCGGCCGTCGAAAGTCCTTTCGGCAAAAAGCGGCTGACGTCTCCACCACTCAGATAGATGTTTCGTACAATGGAAGAACTGATAAAAGTATGATCGGTAGAGGTCAGGATTAGAACAGTCTCCACCTCCGCATCCATGGCCCGGTTTGCCTGTCCGACCGCCCGTTCGTATTCAAAGTCGGCTGCCGTCCGCAAGCCGCGAATGATCACGTTGGCTCCTACTTCCCTGCAAAAACTCACTGTTAATCCCGCATAGGTAGCCACTTCCACCCGGTTATTCCCCTGAAAAGCCTTTCGAATCAGTGCTACCCGGTCGTCTATCTCTAAAAACTCTTTTTTCAGGGAGTTGACACCGACAGCGATCACAATTTTATCAAATATCCGGAGTGCCCGGTTGACAATCTCTTCGTGACCGACTGTAAACGGATCGAAAGAGCCGGGAAATACGGCTATTTTTTCCATCGTTCTTTCCTTTTAACGGACTGACTACATCAAATCCGGTTAAGCATATCAATTGCAAACATAATGAATCCGTCGCGATAATCGAAACAAAAATTTTAAAATCGCAGTGGGCTCCCGATTTTTTCCTGCAACAAGGTTATTTGCTTACATTTGTACCGTGAAACAAACATCGCCGACGGACAGCCGAAGGCCTGTTTTTACAGCGACCGGCCCGGGACAAAAAACATAAACGTACAACACATGCAATTAGTTATATTTGATCTGGACGGTACCCTGCTAAATACCATCGATGATCTGGCTACCTGTGCCAACCACATCCTCAGGGAATTCGGCTACCCGGAACATTCGAAAGATGCCTACCGTTATTTTGTCGGGAACGGAATAGCCAAGCTGATTGAAAGGGCGCTTCCCGAAGTTGACAGGAATCCTGCCCGGATTGCCGAAGTAATGGAACGGTTCAAAATATACTACTTCGGAAACGGAACGGAGTTGACAAAACCCTATCCGGGGATTCCGGAGTTGCTGAAAGAACTGTTTCACCGGGGAGTCGTATTAGCGGTGGCCTCCAACAAGTACCAGGAGGCAACCCGGAAATTGGTACGGCACTATTTCGGAAACGAACTGTTTAAAATCGTACTCGGCCAGCGGGAAGGCGTACCGGTCAAGCCGAACCCCGCCATTGTATACGAAATTATCTCTTTGGCCGGCACCGAACAGAAAGAGACGCTCTATGTCGGGGATACCGGTATTGATATGCAAACCGCAAAAAGCAGCGGAGTGGTCTCCACCGGGGTTACCTGGGGATTCCGCTCCCGTACGGAGTTGGAGGAAAATGGGGCCGTATACATAGCAGACCGCCCGGACGAAATTCTAAGGATTGCCTGCCCGGACTCCTAAATGACACAACAAAAAAATCTTCCGATCCTATCTATATTTCCCATCCTCCTCCATCAAACTGAGGTAACTGAAGTAGCGGCTTTCGCTGATCGCTCCCTGCCGGATGGCTTCCACGACGGCGCATCCCGGTTCGTGCAGGTGGGTGCAGTTGTAAAACCGGCACTCAGCCGCATACCGGAAGATCTCCGGAAAATAGTGGGAGATCTCCTCTCTCTTCATATCGATCATTCCGAAACTCCGGATACCCGGTGTGTCGATGATCGCTCCCCCGTCCCGCAACGTGAACATCTCGGCAAAAGTCGTGGTGTGTCTGCCGGTATCGTGGCTCAGGGAAATGGAAGCTGTTTTCAGTTTCAGTTCCGGCTCCACGGCATTTATCAGAGAGGATTTCCCTACGCCGGAGATTCCCGAGATCACCGTTGTTTTCCCTTGCAGCACCTGCCGAATCGCTTCGATGTTCCGGTTTTCGAGGACGGAAACAGCGTGGCACGGATACCCGATGGCCGTATAGATGCCGGAGAGTTCCTCCAACCGATTCGATTCGGCAGGTGTGTAGAGGTCGGTTTTATTGAAGATGACCACAGCCGGGATTCGGTAAGCCTCTGCTGTCACCAAAAAGCGATCAATGAATACGGTAGAGGTTTCCGGGTGGTTAATGGTGACTAAGATCATGGCCTGGTCTACATTGGCCGCAAGGATGTGGGACTCTTTCGATAAATTGGTGGATTTCCGGATGAGGTAATTTCTGCGTTCCCCGATGCGGGTGATCCGGAACACTCCGTTCTCCTCTTCCAGCTCAACCGCGTCCCCCACCGCCACCGGATTGGTCGACCGGATCCCTTTCGTCCGCAATTTCCCGCGAATGCCGCACGCAATCTCCTCTCCTTGTTCCGTCCTCACCGTGCAGAGACTCCCAGTAGATTTGGTGACCACTCCCCGTGTCATGGCTTTGCCAGGGCCTCCTCTAAACTGCCGAGCAACTCTCCCGCCAGATCGACGGTATAGATCCGGAATTTACGGGTGGTGCGCACCAATTTATCTTGCTTTTTATTCAGGGCGTACTTGTCGGTGATCCGCTCTTCCGCCGTGAACTGTTCCGGGAGAGGTCTGTCGGCCGTGTGGTAGGCGTAACGGATGTGACTGATCCTGGCCTGGCACATACCCGGCTTGCAAATTAGAGTCATCCGGTACGTGATCTGGCTGCGGTCAAGCACCAAGGCGGTTCTTGCAAATGTAAGCCATTCGTCTCCTCGGCAGACGATCTCTCCGGTTTCCTTGTTGGCATAAAGAAGTTTGCCGTTTGTCTCTTCCATTTTGACAAAACGGGCGCCACACCATGCTTCCGCCAGCTCAAAAATACGCTCTTGTGTCGCTCCGGGCACCCGGATCTCTCTGCTAAATGTAACAATCCCGTTTTCGACGGGGACAGCTCCGGTTAGGTACGGATTCCCTTCCTGGGAGAAAGCCGGCAGATTTGCAAACAACAAGGCGGCGAATAGCCAATAAATGCAGGCATGGGTCTGCAGGGAGATATAAAGGGTAAAAAATCGTTGCATACGGTTGTTATTTTATCTTGTTGGTCTTCTCTTTTCCGGTGTAAATGTACAATTATCTTTGCAGTTCCAAAAGATACATCCTATTTTTGTACAGTATCACTTTTGCAATGGATGTATAAAAAGACAGGAGGGGCTTCCCGGGAATACGGGATAAATTTTGCGGTATGTGCCGGATTGTTTGCTACCGGGGTGCTTTTGCAGTCGGTGGCCGGTAAAACAGACCTGCGGGCGCTGGCCTTTCCGGTGAATTGTCTGGCGGGAGGAGGGTTCCTGCTCCTACTCTCCTCGCTCTTCTTTTGGAAACCCCGGAACTCCTTTGTTCGTTGGACGGCCGGATTTCCGGCCTCCGTAAGCGCGATTGTTTCGTTGACATTCCTGACGGTGGTTATGGGATTGACCCGCCAGCACGCTTCCGGAACAGAGGTAACCGATTGGGTTGGCCGCTTGGGATTTTCGCAGATGATCTCTTCCTGGCCCTTCGCATTGCTGACAGGGTGGTTCCTGACCGTGCTCTGGTTGGTGATCCTGAAGCGGTTGCATCGTTTTATGCGGAGAGATATTCCGTTTCTGTTCAGCCATTTGGGGTTGTTTCTGGCGATGGCCGGAGCGGTTTTGGGAAGCGCCGACAGGCAGCAGTTGGAGATGATCCTGTCGACCGGTCGGTCGGAGTGGAAAGGGACAGATGAAAGGGGAGAGGCGGCGGAATTGCCGTTTACCGTGCAGTTGGACCGTTTGATCGCGGAGCCGGAACGTTATGCCTCACAGGTTACCCTGCATACCCGTTCCGGTAAACAAGTGGAGGCTTGGGTGGAGGTAAACAAACCTTTCCGGATAGTGGGGTGGGATATCTACCAGATGGGATACGACTACGGAGCGGAAAAAGGAGGTGAGATCAGCGTATTTGAATGTGTACGGGATCCTTGGTTGCCGGTAGTGTACACCGGGATCTGGATGCTGTTAGCCGGAGCGGTTTGCCTCTTCGGCATCTCCCGCTGGAAAACGGTTTTTGTGATAGTGGCTGTTTTTATCGGGATCTATTTCTTTCGGCCTGAAATGCATAGCAAGGCACTCCCCCCCATTTTGCAGAGCCCTTGGTTTGTCCCGCACGTTTTGGCCTATATGCTTGCCTACGCCTTGCTGGGGGGAGCCGTATTGGTGGCCGTTTACCTGTTGTGGGTCAAAAAAGGCGGGATTACCTCCCGGAAGATGAAGCTGTGCGACGGGTTGGTGTCTGCCGGTTGCGCTTTTCTGACGGCCGGCTTGCTTTTCGGCGCCCTATGGGCCAAAGAAGCGTGGGGGCACTATTGGAGTTGGGATCCCAAAGAAACTTGGGCGGCCGCAACGTGGTTGGCTTTTTTGGCGTACATGCACTTCCAGAAACACCGCACCGCCTCCCGGCGCCTTGCCCTGTACCTGCTGCTAATCTCTTTCCTGCTGTTGCAGATGTGCTGGTACGGCGTAAACTACCTTCCCTCAGCACAAGGGAGCCTGCACACGTATTCCTGAACCTTTATTGCAGTTTCGCCTCCACCGGATCGTTGTGCATGGCGGATACAAAGTCTATCATGGGTGTGGCCACCGGTTCCACCGTAAACTCCGGGATGTTGAAAGATTTCAGGAACCGGCCGTAAAAATCGGGATCCTCCTGCGGCAGCACGAATGGCTTTCCTGTCCGACCTTCGTTGTCGAAGTGGATCAGGTAGGGACGGGTATAAGAACCGTCATCCCGCCGGGAACTGTAAACGACCCAGCGCCCGTTGGACGACCAACTGTGGTAACTCTCCACATCGTTGCTGTTGGCCCGTTCCAACTCCGTCACCCAACCCTTTTCCAGATACATCAGGCAGAGGTCGCTGCTTTTGTGCCAGATGTGAAAATTTCCATACGCTCCCAGCGTAAACAACAGGAATTGCCCGTCCGGCGACACCCGGGGCAGCGTAGCGCTCTTGCCGAGGGCGGCCGCGTCGAACACCAACTCCTGCTCCCCGAAAGTTTGCCTCTCCGCGTCGAAGGTGCGTTTGTAAAGGTTGTAGCGGACCTTCTTGTAATTGAGGATGATGTCCATCGACACATTCTCCTGCTCCGGAACATAGTGCGCCGATGCATAGTAGAGCGTCTTCCCATCCGGGCTCCATGCCGGGAAGGTTTCCAATTGATCTTTCCGGTTGGAAATATAACGGACCTGGTTCTGCTCCACGTCGTACAGGATCAAATCCGACGCCAAGTCCTGCACTTCCACCTTCTGGGAGTCGCGTGAGTGGAACACCTGTCCGGTCTCGTTGACGGAGTAGGCGATCAGGTTTTTCTGTGGGTGCCAGGCCGGATAGACCCCGCCGGAGATCAGATCGCCGGTCTTCAGGTTTACTTTCCGCACCTTTCCATTGTTCACAATCAGGGTGCCGCCGTGAATTTCCCGGGCGTGGAACTGCATAGAAGAGGTGCGGTAGTTCTGGTACGCGTGGCAATTGATACACGCTTTTTTGCCGCCCGGCGCATAGATTTCGTTGTTAAATACATCGCTCTCCGTAAAATCCGTCAGGTTCCGCTGCCGGATCGAAAGTTTGTTGAAATGAACGTAGCCCGGTTCAATCAGCCGGTAGGAGAGGTACTCGTCCACCGGGTCGTCCGACACATAGTTCCGGGCGGGGATCAGTTTCCGCCATTTGGCGCCGGAGCGAAGGTACACCTCCACCCGGTAGGAGGCTCCCCGGTTCTCCGCCAGGAATGCCCGCCACTTCCGCAAACCGATCCTCACACTCTTTCCGTCCAAGACTATCTCTCCCTTCTTTTCGCCCCGGAGCACGGTCAGGTATTCGTCTGCCGGGTGTTCTATTTTAAAATTCAGAGGAGCGATGTTGTACGGCAGAGTCACCGACGTGTAGTCGGGGTAAATGTGCAACGGCAGCGAACTCTCCTCTGCATCACTGGGAATCGTCGGCGAACAGCTACTGAAAAGAAGCGGCAGGAGTATCCACAAGAGCAGAATAAATAGTATATGAGGTTTCATATTTTGTTGTTTTAAATAACGGCTACGTTTTGTACGGTAGTGAAGTAGCACCAATAGGTGTCTCCGAAGTGTTTGCGGAGTTTTGCGGAGAGCGCTCCCTCCTCCGGCCGGTGGTTCTGCATGACGTTGACAAATTCGTTGTACCGCCGGACGATCGGTTCCGCAATGCGCAGGCTCTCTATGTCGAACTCCGGATCCACGGAGAGAAAGAGCAGGGCGGCCTCCTGCACGTAGCGGGGCAGTGCCATGTTGTTCTTCCGGTACACCTCCAGCACCTCCCGGAAAAGCTCCCCCTTTTTCAACAGCAACACGGCGCTCATCTTCAATTCCAGCGTCTGGAAAGAGCCGTCCGGTATGTTCCAGAAGGAGCGGAGCAGAAAGGGTTCCACATACGAACTCTCCTCTCCCAGTATATCCTTATCGGGCCTGTATTCCCGAATGCTCTGCAGCGTTGCGTTCTCTGCCACCCGTTCGGGACGCAACAGATACTCCCGGTACTGTTCTGCCTGTTTCCCATAAAAAAGAGTTCGCCGAAGTATGTTGTAATACTTGACGGCCAAGGCGGATTCGCCGTTTAAAACGGACATTTTGAGCATCTCCCGCAGGTACTCCGCTTTTACCCCGTTCAGTACCGAATTCTCCATCAACCAGCGGTATGCGTGGTTGACCTGTCCGTAGTGTGCATAGAGGTCGGGGCCGATGATGCGCACCGGCATGATCGTGTTTGTCGGAGAAGGGAGGTCTAACGGGTAATTGAACAGCTCTTCGCACAATCGGTTCTTTTTCCACAAGGCAAGGTTGCGGTAAAGCCAGAGTATCCGGTCCGGCTTCTCAACGGTGGTCTGTTGCAGGATGACGTCGTAGTTTTCCGCCTGCAAGGCGCGCTGCACCTTTAGTAACCGATAAAAATTGGGATTTTGTTGCGGGCCGAAAAAGAGCGCCACACAGCACACGGCCAGCAGGAGGATGTTCAGTAAAGAACGAAGGAGCGGAGCGTGTCGTTGCGTTTTTTCTACAGATCTCCGGGAGGAGTGTTGTATAGGGCCGGAGCGTGACAAGAGTGCTACCGACAGCAGCAACCACCCGAAGAGGGCGGGATAGGCCCACCACAACCGCCAACTGCCCTGAAACTGATACAATGCGTGCGTACCTGCCGTGTAGATCCGGAAAACACTCAACCGTTCGTAGCAAAAGAAAAAGAGGAGGGGGATCAACACCATGCCTGCCGCCGCTGCAATCTGCAGTTTTCCGCTCACTCTTTCCGGCTCTTTCCACTCCCGTATCCACAGCAGCAGGGTGGGCAATAGGGCATAGAAACCCAACAGCGAATAGAGTAGCAAGGGAGCCGTCGACACACCGAAACGGATGCCGGGCCTATGTGTATTTCTGCGTATCCGGTCGACGATGCAAAAAATCCCTAAGGCCCCCAAAAGTCCCAATGGTTGCGAGAAGAGCAGTTCTGCCCGGTTTTCATAGAAGATAACGTAATCCAATTGGAGTATCTGGAAGAGCAGCAACAGGGAAGGGACAAACGATAGAACATAGCCGTTCCGGAAAAGCCCTTTGGGAGGGAATGCTTGGTACATCAGCAGTTGGATGCCGGTGAGCAAGATGGCCAGTAAAGCGGCTCCCAACCAGGGGTGGTAAAAGAACTGGGTAAGCCAGGCGCCAGCGTACCGGAGAAGATCTCCGGGAATCAGCAGGTGTTCCGCCCAAAAACGCCGGTCCGGCAGGAACAGTGACAACTCCGCCAGGCGTTCGAACAACTCCGCCCGGTATCCTCCAGCCGTCAAGAGGACAAAGCCGAAAAAAAGGAGGTTTGCCGGGATCTTTTCTTTTATGCTCATCATTTACAGGGTTGTTGTGGAACGGGCGCTTTGCGAAACACTTGGTAATAGTAGTGATAAATTTCCTTTTTTCAAAGCGTTTCCCGAATAACCGGCCTCATACCCCCCGATTTGATACAAAAGTACGTACATAATTGGATAAAAAAGAGAGGATGCTTCCGTGAGCATCCTCTCTTGGTTGTTTCAGTAGACCCAAACGACTACTTCGTCACCAATCCGTTGACATACACTTCGGCAAGCGAACAGACTCCGTTTGTGGTGTTGCTGTCCGGCATCCGTACCCGCATCCCGTATGCTTTGAAATGGAAGTAGGGCATGACCAGGGTCATGCCATTCTGTGTCAACCCGGTCGTATTGTTGGGGAAAGCCAACGAACCTACAAGGACAAAGTCCGAAATTTGCTGGTCGGTTGCAAGGTAGATCTCCACCGTTTTTGTATTGGTGTTGGAAGCCTGCCGGCGCAATACTCTCACCGATTCAACATCTATGACCTGCCCGCCAAACCCAACGGTAAGTTGATGTGGTGGTGCCGGGTAAGAACCGGTCCCTTGCCACTGGGTGTGCCAGAAGGTGTTGAGGTTGTTGTCCAAAATCATCCAGTAGCGTCCGTTAGCCCCGCCGCTTTCGCCGGTTGGCTCTTCGGTGGAATAACTGAGTACCTCCCACGTGGAACGGTCGAGGTCTACTCCTTCCGCAACACGTATCCAGGTTGTAGTGATCGCTCCGAGTTCTCCGTCCGTCACCTCTTCGATCTCCAACTCAAAAGCCGCATCCAGGTTCCCTTCGAAACTGTTCACGATCGTCACTTCAAAATTGGAGACAGTATCCCCCTTGGTGGTGATGGTTTCCGAAGGAAGGAGGATGTCTTCCGGTGCGATCCCTTCCACGGATTTCACCCGGATCCGGGCCGAAACATCCCTGGAGGTCTTCAATCCGGTAAAGGAAATAGGTACGAGCGCTTTTTCATAGCGCTGGAATATCCGGGTCATCCGGTTCTGGAAACCGACGTACTTGATCACTTTTTTGATCACAACCTCCGTTTCGGGAATAGTCCCGGTAATACCGGCCTCATTCACTTCGTACCGCAGCTTGAAGGCCATGTCTCCCGCCATGTCTTCCGGGGCCGTCAGGTTGATCACGATGGAATCCGTCCGGCTCTCCTCCGTAAAGGTGAACTCCTTCTGTTCGATGGAGAAATCCGTCCCCTCCGTTGCGGTCACACTTTCCACGGTTACCGTTACCCGGAACGGGTTACGGATCACTCCTCCGCCCACGGCCAACGGCAACACCATCCGCGTATCCGTCCCCGGAACAGCGAATTGGGGCTTTTCAAAATTCACCTCCGGCCAGAAGTCGTTGTTTCGGATCACTACCCGGCACACCTGTGAGATACGCGCCGGTTCCGCCCCGTCGGAGATGCTTTCGATCTTTACATCGAACATACGGTCCTCGTTGACAGCAATATCATCCACCACCGAGAGTGGGAAATACCCGTAGGTTTCCCCCCGCGGGATGGTGAGTTGCTTGGCGGGAATCTCGAAGTTCACCCCCTCGGCTGCGATCTGTCCGACCGGAAGGTCGGAGCGGTTCGCAATGGAGATGCTCAGTTGAACGTCCCTCGCAGCCACGGCCGAAAGCAGCACAGGGATCCGGGCCGACGCCACATTTTCGGGTACGTTGTGGGTCTCGTATTCAAACTCCACCGTTCCCGGCAGCACCAGATCGGAAAATTTATCCGCTTCGTTGCATCCGCACAGCAGTGCGCAGAGCGCCACTGCGCTTGTTTTTATCCATTTCATACGTTCCATACACTTTCAATTAAAAGGTTACCGCTATTTCCGTTCCATCCCACTGTACGGCCTTGATCTCTGCCGATTCCGCCGGATAATCGTCCGGAATGTTAAAGGACGGATCCGCGCTGATGTATACGACACTGCCGCCGTAGTAGGTTTTGTATACCATTACGTTCTGCCAACCGGTTGTGGTGATCCGCTGGCCCGATCTTCCGGCCGTTCCCGTTACCACTGCCTGCCGGTTCTTCAGGAATTCGACGTTGGTGTCCGTCAGGTAGGGCAGGGTTACGGGAGCCGGATCACCTCCGTACCCCGCAATCGTGCTTTTTACCTCGTCCACCTGCGCCGCCGTGATCTTCAGCGTTCCGGTACTGTAATCCTCGATCGTTAAATCCGCCTCCCGCAGGAATCCCCAGGCAACAAAGAAATCGGTCAGGTCAAGCTGCAACAATTGGCAACTGTATTTTACGTAGTCCAATTGCATCTCCCCGTTATCGGTCTTGTCCGCAAACCGGCGCATATTCTCGAACAGTTCGGGATAGTAAGCGTCGGACTTACCGACAGACTGTGCGTAGAGTTGCAACTGCCAGAAAGGAACCAGTTTGACAAAAGGATCCTCCACCGAACCGTGGGCTACTTCGGGCAACATCAGCTCGGAAAAAGCCTGTTCGTATGTTCTTGACGCTGTCAGGCGGGCAACATTTCCGAATTGGGTCTGTACATAGAGCGAGTAGATGTTGTTGGTCACCTCGGTCGTTCCGATCCACTTCATTCCGGGGCGTACCTGATTGACGTGTCCGATCTCGTGGGCCGGCCCCCATACATCGCTGCTGCGCACCTTGTCAGCGTTCACCAGGTTCCGGATGGTTCCTTTGGAATACCTTGTTCGATAGGCAACAGCATCCATGTAATTTGCTGTCGGGCGATTGTCCACCTGGCCGAAAACCCGGTTTCTCGGTACCCGATTGAATTTCACCAATCCCATCAACTCCTGTTCCAACCGCACAATGTCATCCCAGGCGGTGATCAGTTCCACCGGGTTGGAAATGGTTTTCCAATCCTCCACTTCAAACACCAGGTGCATCTTTTCACCCACGACATCCAATGCGGCAAAGACCGCATTGTCCAGAATCCGCTGCCAATCCGAGTTAGTGTGTTTGGTGACGTCAAACAAACCGTTTACAAGACCGGAAGCCACATGCACTTTCACTGGCGCCCCGCTGTTTTCAGTGTAATAGTCAATGTAGGCCAATCCACCGTACCGGCTGGTAAATTTATTTTCCCCTTCCTGCAAGGCAAAAATCTCTTCTTGTAGATCTCCACTCACATGGTCTGCAATCCGGATACTTACCTGTTCGCCATTAGTCGGCCCGACAAAGACCACCACGTCGTCCATCGGCCGGAAATAGATCCCGGTCGGATTGTCATACAGGCTATACGTAGACGTCTTCAACTCCTTGGCTACGTTGTCCGGGTGGCGGTAGGGGAGATACTCCCGCACCCGTTCGGCAACAGGATAGTCTCCCGCCAGTAAATGTTTGGCGATGTTAAACAGGAAAGGTTCGGTGAGTTGACTGATCATTTCGTAGGTTACGCCCGGGTTCAACGCCGAGTAGGTACTGTCCGTAAAGATACTGGTGAGGAGGGGATCCGGCAGGGCCATCTCCCAAGCTTCCATCTCTTGGATAGATCCATATCCGTTGTAACCGCTGCGGATAATCATCCGGATCTTGGCGGGGGCCACAATAGGTTCTGGAGGGGTTAGTTTCCGAGTGTCCGGTGACTGCTCAAAATCATACTTGCCGAACACCTTGTAATTGTCTGGGTCGTCCGCTGTCGTGTAATCAATATCTACCAATCCCGGTGTTCCGTTTCCTCTTGGAGCACGGGGATAATACATGAGGTAATCCAACGTGTTCTGGTTCTCTTCCAGCGTAAGCACTAAAGTGATGGGGAAATCATTGTTTTGTCCCGCTCCCCAACGGGAGTGCCAGCCGTAGGTGTAGCTTCCGTCAAAAATATTCACTATGGCGGCGTCGGAACGGTTTTCCACACTGGTGGTGGTGGCGGAAACGATCTTGATCTTGATGTCTTTCGTTTTGCCGATGTCGCCCGGATCCACCGGTGAATATTCCGAATTGTAGGCAAGCTGATGCAGGGAAATCTCCTCTTCTATTTCCGGGTATTGGACCCCTTTCAGCAAGATCATCCCATCCCGGGGTTCCCCGAGGTTCCGGCTTACGGTAAAGTAATTCCGGATACGGTCCCCCTCTTCCGTACCGTCCCAGGAGAGCCAGCTTTGGTAAGCACTTGGAATGATAACTTCGTACTCCATGTTGGCCTCAATGTCAATGATCAGCCGGACAGAGTCGTCCGATATTTTGTCCAGGTCCACGGCATGGTAGATGATTGAGGGATCGGTCCCCATCTGCTTGACCTTAATGGTCTTGACAATGCTATCTTCCCCGTACACCTTGATCTCAGCCTCTCGCTCTCCGGCGTCTCCGTTCGGTGCGATCCGCAGGGTGATGGAGCGGTCCTCCTTCGTGTCGTTCATAGAGGGTTCGCACCAGGGGGCGGTGGAATCCGCCTGTACATCCCAAAACTCTCCGTTGGTACTCACGTCGATCTGCACGTAGGTCAATGTGTCCCACGCCAACACCGACTCTTTTGACAGGTCCAGGTAAAAATCGCCCGGACCGGGACCGGGTGTCTTCTCGTCGTCCTTGCACGCCCACGCCAGTGTGAACAGTGCAACAATCCATAATAACTTTTTCATATCGTGTTTTTTACTATTCAAACGTTACTTGGGGGTGGTTGGCAAAAGCTGCTTGCAACTCCGCATACCGGGGATAGCCAGTCGCTACCCGGAGTGTTGTCAACTTCGGAAGCCGGTCGGCCAATGCCAGCCACTCGGATACCGGCGGGCATTTGTCCAATACGGGGCCGGCTGCTAAAACGATCAGCATTTCCAAATTCGTCAGTAACTCAATCTCGTCAATCTGTTCCACCTCGTATTGCAGCGTGAGTTCCTTTAGTTGGGCCATTTCGGCAAAGGTGTAGTATGCATTGTTCGGATTGGCTTTGTAGTCCTCGTACGATCCGTGCCCGAGAGCGTAAAAGAAACGTTCCGACAACTTGGACATGGTGGCGTTTCCGTTCCCGGCGCGCAAGCGATACAACTCTGTGGTTCTGAGCGTGGTAATTTCGGATACGACCGGAATGGACCAGGTGTTTGTCTCTCCCATAGCCTGTACGGATACCGAAACCTTTCCGCCGGGCAGGAGGGAGAGGTACCCTCTGCCGGTCGTAGCATCAAAATAGTAGGCGCGCATCTCGCCGTTCAGGTCCCGATAGGAGATCCGTAGCGAATCGGTATCGGCGCCTGCCGTCCAGGTGATCTCTCCGCTGTGGGCATAATTGATCCGGGAGTGATCCAATGCAATTCCTGGGGCGACCGGCGCCCATTCCCCTGTCCTGAACGGGATCGTTGCTTCTGCCGATCGGATGTTGCGGGCATTGAGCGAGTAGTAAACCAACCGATAGTCAGTGGTGTGTTCCAGCTCGATCTCCGTTTGCGGCGTTTCCGCTTTTCCGACCGTTACCGTTTTCACCAGAACATCTCCGGCGTATACATCGAATCGTACATTGGCATAGGTGCGCTGTACCGGATGGTTCCAACTCAAAAGCAACTGGTTTTCTGCTACATTGGTCATCAGATTTTCCACAGCGGCCGGAGGCTCCTGCAACCAATCCTCTACGGAGAGCTGCAAAGAGGTAATGTCCACCCCGGTGCCGTCTTCGTCGTACGACCGAAATTTAAAAGTATATTCGAAAGTCGCCAAACCCTCCAGTGTCACCGTGTCGATGTGCCGGGGAACATTCAACCGCTGGTCTGCTCCCTCCGGATCCTTCCAACTGATGGCGGTGTAGAGCAGGGAAGAGGAGGAATCCGGTTTTACCCAGGTAAAAGTAACCGATCCGTAATCCTGGCTGCTCTCCACACTGTCGATGGGCACGAATTTCGCCTCTCCGTACAGTGTGTCCGGTTCGATCCCGTCCCGTTCGCAGGCGGTACCCGATACCGCCAACGCAAGGATTATCCACAATTTATTCAGTATTGTTTTCATCATCCCTTTACTTTAATGTGTTCTTCTCATCGTCTTTAATATACCAGTTTGCCGGGTTCAGCAACAACGCCCGGTAGCTTTCCGCCGACCCGCTGGTTTCAAATTTACGGGAAACCCGGTCGGCCAAAAAGGCCGGATCCTGCAGGTTGCGGGCCATGCGTACCAAAGTCGGCCACCGCTTACCTTCAAAGGAAAGCTCCATCGCCACTTCGTCGGCCACTACGCCAAGGAAGCGCACCAGCGAGTCGCGGGAGGAAATGGGCGTTTCGCCGAAGAGCTCCTGTTCGTCGTAATCCAACAGCGCTACCCGACTGCGGATGCCGTAGCTGGTCCGCAGATCGATAGGGTATGCCGTGAACGGCGCTTCGTAGGCGGTTCCGTCGTAGGCTGCTAACAACCCTCCGTTCAGCAGGCCGAACGCTTCCTCATAACGCCCCATAAAGGCGAGCGCTTCAATGACATTCAGAAAGACCTGTCCGGCCCGGTACACGGGGATGGGTGTGTCGTCGCTGGTGTATTTCCCGATCAACTCCATCTCCGCCTGATAACTGCCGTACATGAAGGTTACATCAGCGTAGACACCTCTGTATGTATCCTCTTTTCCATACTGTATGTTGGTCTGCTCCCTGTAGAGATCCAGGATGTATTGGCTCGGCCGGATGGCATACTGACCGATATTGGTTATGGATGTTCCGGTACTGAGGAAGGTCAACGCCAGGTTGTGAGTCTGGTGGTAGCGTGTGTCGAAGACGGCGCCGGTGATTACCTCCGAAAAAATTTCGTGGGGTTCCGAGAGAAAAAAGCTGGCAAAACCCGTCCGCATCAACGGATGGAGGTTGGTGGTGGCGTCCTTGGCCAGCCCCTTCATATAGGCATCGAATGCAGACTGATAGTTCCCGGCCCAGAGGTTGAGTTCGCCCAACAGGATATTGGGTTCCATCATCCGCCCGTTCCAGTTGGCGTTTGGATCGTCCAATACGGCCTTCCAATCCAGGTCCTGAAAAGCGTCGATTCCTTCTACCCCTTCCAGCATGTTGCTGATCAGGAAGGAGGGAAGAGCGTCCAGGCTCAACAGTACCATGCCCTGTTCGGAATTGTCCGTAAGCGGTTCGTTGTAAAAACGCGCTTCGCCCCAAAACTGCCCGATCATCATCAGGCTCCAGGCTTTGTAACAGATGGCCTGGGAGATCATGCCCCTGTAAGAGGCTTCGGGAATCTCTCCGGGGCGGGTCCGGTTATAGTTGACCAGCCGCTTGATAAAGTCGTTGCAGTTAATAACGATATCGTAATAGAGGGCCGAACTGGTGTACGGGGTGCTGTTGTCCGCCTCGTACCGGTAAATACTCCAGAAACTTTCCGGTGCATGGGAGGTGGGTTCCATCAAATCCCCTTTCAGGCCGGCCAGAATAACGGTCTGTTCGGCTACTTTCGTAAAGGCTGCATTGATCCCGATAAAAGCGCCGTATATTTCCCCCGAGGAGGAGTAATGTTCCCTGGCATCCAGGGCATCCGGCATCTCCACATCCATGATGCTTTCGCAGGCGGAAAAGGAGAGAAGGAGAAGCCCCAGCAGGGTTTTTGTATATAATCTGATCTTTTTCATACTATTCGGTTTACAAATTTCAACACTGTTCGCATCAGAAGCCTAAACGCAGGCCGATCTTAAACGTTCGCGCTCCGGGAACCTTTCCATAGTCCAGTCCTAAAAATTGCTGATCGTAGGAGTACGCAAATTCCGGATCGTAGCCCAGGTATTTGGTGGCGGTAAAGAGGTTCTCCGCCGTAATGTAGGCTTGCAGTGAATTGAACACAAACCACTTTTCCGGATGCGTATAATTCAACGTCAGGTACTTCAACTTCAGGAAAGATCCGTCCTCGATCCACCGCGAGGAGAACCGGCTGTTCCCCATCGGGTCGTTCAGGTCTGCTCTCGGTACGTCGGTGCGCTGTCCTTCGTACATCCAGCGGTTTTTTACCGCTTCGGTCTGGGAGGCAAAGGTGTTCATCCCTTCGGTCTCCCTGCGTACGGCATTGTAAACATCGTTCCCGCAAGAATAGGTAAACTGGGCGTCCAATGTAAACTGTTTGTAGCGGAGAGAGGTGGAGAAACCGCCGTAAAAATCGGGGGTGGGATCTCCGATCACCGTTTTATCCCGCTCGTCAATCACCTGGTCCGAACCGTTTACATTTACGTAACGCATGTCCCCTCCCCGGAAAGCGACGCCGGTATAGTCCGTCAGGCCGGCATTTTGCGCTTCTGCGGTGGTGGCGTATACCCCCTCTGCTTTGTAACCGTAGAACAGGTACGGGCTCTCTCCCTTGCGGGTAATGATTTCTGCTCCGTCGGTCAACGGCATAATAGACTGTTCAAAGCCTCCCAGGCTCACTACTTCCGATTTATCGGAGGCGATGTTCGCGCCCATCCGCCACTGGAAGTCACCTGCGGTCAGCAGGGTAGCATCTACAGAGATACCAAACCCGCTCCCTTTCAATTTGCCGCTGTTCACATAGCGCACTTTGCTCCCGAAAGCGTCGGCCAGATTTTCCGGCAGGATCAGGTCCGTTGTGGTATTGTGGTAGTAATCCAGGCTGATGTTCAATTTCCGTCCCAGCGTACTGAAGTCCACCCCGGCATTGAAGGTCGTAACGGCCTCCGGTGTCAGATTTTCGTTCGGGATGTTGGCCCGTACAATACCGCCCATCTCTTTGAAGTAGGCCGATTCATAGTAAAATTTACCCAGCATGGGTGGAAAGTGGGTGTTGTGTTTCTTCGACCACTCCGCCCGCAGGGTCAGGTTGCTGACCAGAGCGACATCCCGGAGGAACAAAGCGTTGTGCATCTTCCAGCCCAAATTTACCGCTGGGTTCAGCAGAAAGAGTTCGGCCCGGTCGCCCGCTACCGAACTGGCATCCACAGAGAGCGCCGCTCCTGCGTAGAATTGCTTCCGGTAGTTGTAATCTGCGCGGGCAAAAACACTGCTCCATCGCCAGAGATCATCGTACCCGTCCAGGAACTTCCCGGCCGCGTTCGCTACGTTTTCCAGGCTGCGGTTGTAGTCGGTGGCGGTGTTAAACCCTTTGCCCATTTCGTATTTCTTCTTGTTCATTAGGATCTGCACCCCTCCCGTCACATCCAGGTAGTGTTTTCCCTGCCAACTGTCCGTGTAGTGGGCTTTCAGGTTGCCGTAGTACGACATGTCCCGTCCGACGCCCAGCCGGATAGCGTTGTAGCCAGCGTATACGCCGTAGTAGGTCGGTACCACAGCGCTAACGGAGCGCCCCGGAACAAAGAGCTTCTCCCGGTTGTGGTCGTAGTTGATCCCGATCAGCGCTTCCAGATTGATCTTGGGGGTGAGGACGTACTGCATTCCCAGGTTGATCATCATGTTGTAGACAAAGTTGTCGCTCCGGAACTCCTCCGTCAGGAAGGTGGGGTTGCTGACCCGGATAGTCCCGTTGTACGGCATCCATACGTCAATAGGTTTCCCCTCTATGTTGCTCCGTTTGGGGCCCATGATGGCGGGATTGAGCAGCGTGGCCAGCATCGGGTTGATCTCCCGCACCATGCCCTGTTCAAAGATGGTGTTGTCGTAGTGGCTGAACCCTACGTTGGTAAACATGGTCAGCCGGCGGCTCATCACCATGTCCCCGTTGAAACGGGCGAAGTAGCGGTTCAGGTTGGTATTGTCCTCAATACCCTGTTCGTGGGTGTACCCGGCCATGATGGCGTATTTGGCAATGTTGTCCCCTCCCTTTACCTTCAACAGGTTACTGGTAGAGAAGGCTGTTTTGAAGATCTCCTCCTGCCAGTCGGTGTCGTGCTGGTAGTTCCAGTAGTTTTCGCCGAGGGTTTCATTGCCGGACAGGAAAGGGAAAATCGTAGAGATCATATCCCCCGGAAAGGCTGTCTGGCTCACCTGGTCCAGGTACTCCCGGTAATCGGCGCCTTTCAGCAAAGGGATTCTCCGCCCCAGGAACGAAAGGCCATTCACCGTTTCAAACTCTATTTTCGTATCCAGGTCTATAGCGTGTTCCGTGTTCATCACAATCACCCCGTTCGAACCGACCGCACCCAACGGGGCGGCGTCGTAACCGGACGATACGGATATCTGCTCCAGTTCGTTTTGGGAAGCGAACGAGAAGATGTTCCGGGAGTATCCGGTAAAAACGGAAGAGGGGATGGTGTTGGAAACGATCGGCATCCCGTCCACCATCAACAAAGGCGTGTTGCTGCCGTATAGGCTCCGGATGCCCCGATAGTTGACATAATTTCCCTCGCCCGGCATGCCGCCTTTTTGCAAGGTGCGTACGCCGGCAAACTTACCGGTCAAAGCGTCGTCACTGTACGCCCGGCCTTCGCCCATGTCTTTGGCGACCAATTGTGCGGAATTACCGGTTTTCTCTTCGGTTTTGCGCACGCCAAACGGCAGACGGATCTCGGAATGGTAACCGGGCGTGTTATCCGGTAACAGGTAGATCACCAACTCCCGACGCTCGTCGAGGGTGTACTCTACCGGGTAGAACCCGCTGTACCGTACCGTCAGGATCCGGTCTGAAGTCGCAACGGTCAGGGAAAACTCCCCGTTCGCATCCGTCTCTACAGGTTCGGCCGCGGAGGCTGTGGAGACAACGGCTCCCGCCACCGGTTTCCTGTCCTGTGAATTGAACACCTTGCCGCGCAAGGTGAACGTCTCTGCTGCTTCTTGCCCAAAGACAGCGAGGGCAGCAAATACTCCTAAAATCAACAATATACTTTTTGCCTTCATAATCCGAACCTTAATAGTTATTTACTGTGGGTGCCAACTCAATGCTGACAGGCGTTAACGCTTTCTGCCAGCCTGTACCCCGGTTTTTCAACATCACCCGCAGGGGTTGGACACCGATGCTCTCCGGAATAACCACCCGGCCTACCTGATAGGTATAGGCCTGGTCCCACGATCCATCCTCTACTTCGACCTGCCCCACGAGGTTGCCGTGGAAATAGATATCGAACTCCTGGGCCGCTTCTATTCTTTTAAAGAACTGTATGCTTAGAATATACTCCCCGGGGGCCGCATAGACCGGTTTGAACTCCAGCGTCTCTTCGTCCAGCAGGCCGGTTACCCAGGAGAGGGAGAGTTCAAATGGATCGAACTCCTCCTGATAGCCGGCGCTCAATTCTGCTTTGGCGTACATGTAGTTGAGGATCCCGCTGATCCGGGTCTTTTCCAGCGTAGCTGTTACGGCGCCTGCTCCTGTTCCCGTCACCTCCATTTTCACAGAGTCCGGCTTGGCATCGTAGGTCATGGAAACCTGGTGTGTAAAGATCCCGTTTTGCAACAGGCTGTTCGGAATGGAAAGGTCCTGCAATTTGTACAGATAGCCATTACTCAAACTCTCCGGCGCTCCCGCTACTTTTTGCGCATCTGTCCTCCATCTGATACCGTACACTGAATACAGCACCTCCTCTTCTCCGTAGTTGTCAATCAGGTCGCTGTAGATCAATGTCCGTACAAGCCAGTTCCCCAGGTTTACCGAATCATCGCGGGTCGGTGTAAAACCGGTCATCAATGCCCGGTTGGCATAATATTCGGCCACTTTGCGTTCGTATAACTCATTGGTCGCCAAAAATACCGTATAGTACCTGTAATCCTTGTTAATACGCCCGTAACTGAACACTGACGGCTCCTGTACAAAAACAGAGTCGTACAACGGCCGGTTTTCGTCGTCGAAATATCCGGTGGGCCGGCTCAGATCCCGGTCAAACACCGTATCCAGATCCTGCTCCAGATAACTTACTATAAAACTGTAATCGGGATCGTTTTTGATCCGTTCCCAAAGGGTCTGTTTGTAGGCGACAGGCCGGTCTACCTGGTAGATGGTCCCGTCTTTGCAATTGACAACACTTTTTACAATGGTGCTCCCTTCAATGGCGAAGCCATCTCCAGCGCCGAGGATCCGCACCATTTTTCCGGAAAGCGCCAACAGGCTGAGGTTGTCCCGGAATCCGCTTTCAAAGTACTTGCCCCCCGTGATCTGGTTGGCAACAGCCAATCTTTTCAGGGAGTCGCCTAAAGACGAGATAGCGCTGTACTGTCCGTTGGGCGCAAGGAAAAGCGTATGGAGCCGAATCCCGTTAAACACCGTGTCCATGCCGGTGGATTCCAACAGGGAGAGGTAATCCGCGTAGTCGGAATCCCCTCTCAGGTACTCCAGAACAGTCTTGTCGGATTGCT
Source organism: Odoribacter sp. UBA944 (assembly GCA_002293375.1). Lineage (GTDB taxonomy): Bacteria > Bacteroidota > Bacteroidia > Bacteroidales > Marinifilaceae > UBA944. The sequence continues at coordinate 30,436 of DBDA01000046.1, read as the reverse complement.
GCATGCTTTCCCCGCTCTTATCGTAGTGGTCGTTCCATTCGCTGCACCCCCAGAAAGAGAGAAGAACGGCCAAACTGCTGTATAGGATATTTCTTTTCATATATGTATCAGATTACAGGGGTGAATACTATGGAGTCCCAGGTCATGGTACCCGACTTCACGGCTTTCAGGGTAATGGTGTGCCGCTTAGTCTCTTCAAAAATGATCTCCGACGTTACTTCACGCGCGGGTACGGAGTCCCATTCCGGGTCGTACATCGAGATGTTTCCGCCCACCTTTTGACCGTCGATGTACAGTTGGAAAATACCTCCTACCTGTTTGATGGTTTGAGCCATCATGTTCACTTTGTAGGTACCCTTGGGGATCGGGCGGGTGAGGAGGGTGACTTCGCCGGCCGCTCCAACGTCTGCAATAATGAAGTCGCCATAGGCCATTACCCGGCCCCAATTATAGGTATAGTGGCTGTAGGAGCCTGTGGTAAAAGCGGAATACGCTACGGCGTTGGGTTTGTTGGCCGGGGTTGTTTTCCAGGTAAACCAGGGCGCTAACTCTTCCGCTACCAGGTATTGTTTGAAACGTTCAATACTTTGGTTTCGGTACTCCCGGATCTTGGTAAAACCAAACCACTCGGTAGTCTCTATGGTAGTCAGGATGTTCTCGTGCTCCACAATCTCCAGCACACCGTCGATTTCGTGGACAAACCCGTTCCGTACCGGCTGGTTGTTCTTATCTTCCCTGAATTTGACCTGTCCGTTGAAGATGTACTCCGCACCGAGCGCCTGGATCAGCATAAGTTTGTTTTCGGCGTAGGTACCCAACGTGTAACCGGTGGAGGTGCTTACGTAAAAGCCGGGTTGTCGTCTATCTAAGATCTCGTACATCTCTGCCAGTTCGGTGGTGCTGTAGTCCCCCTCCAGCAGGTGGAAGAGCACGTAGAGGTTCAACGGGTTTTCCGGATCCGTATAGTCCGTCCGCCCCGGAGACACCAGTGTTTTCAGGTCGTCCAGGCTGTTGATCCCGTTTTCTTCATATACCTCGTCTGGTGTCAGGAACAGGGTGCGGCGGCAGCGTATCTCCAACTGCTCCACCGTCATCTGGTCAAAATAGTTCCGGGTACCCGTTGCATCAATGGCTTGCTTGAACAGGGAGTAGCCCGGCTGCTCCACATATCCGTACAGGGTTTGCGTTACAGGGTCGATCACCCGGTTCAATTCGTGTATAAATCCGTTTAGGGCTTCATAATCGCCCCGGAAGATCTTACTCGTATTATTTATGTAGATACCACCGTCCATGCCGGACGTAAAACGGCAGGTCAGGAAGTCGCCCGAGGCAGTGGAGTCCTGCATCTTTCCGTTCCGGAACATGGAGAGCTCATACGCTTGGTTCAATACCGTATGGTACCGGACAAAGAATTGGGCGAAATCGGGTTCTGCCGCCACCCACGATGAGATGTCGTTGTACCCTCTGGACTCCACGTACTCCAACAGGACGCTGTCATTTGTCACAAAACAGGTGAGGGGAGTGGAGCCCAGGTTAAAGGCTGTTGCCATCCCTGTCGCTTCCAGGAGTTTGTACCATTCGGGATACCCATCCCGGATCAGGAACTGTGCGGATTGGTCGGTGCCGGGCGGTTCGAACATTTTACCGGCATCGTCATCCTGGCAGGCTGCAAACAAGAACAGCCCGGCCGTAATCAGTAAATATACGCTCTTTTTCATACGTTTTTCTCTTTTTATTTATAGGCCGGATTCTGCACCAACAGGTTGTTTGTTTCCAATTCGTCTTTGTGGATCGGCAGATAAAGACTTTCGTTCTGGTTCAGGCGGGTCACCCAGATCGGGCGCTCGTTCACCGAGATCCGCTGCAACAGCACATCCAATATCTCCGACTTGTAGGCGAAGTTCTCCTTTTTAGCATAACGCACCAAGTCGTACCACCGCTTGCCTTCCACCAACAACTCCTTTTTCCGGTCGTTCAGGACTTCGAACAAAAACTCCTGCCTGCTCATAGAAGCGGCCGCCTCCAGCATCAAGCTCGGGGATTGAGCCCGCTCCCGTACCCGGTTGAGATCCGCGACGGCGCTTGGCCGGTCGTCCAGCATGGCGTACGCTTCGGCGCGCATCAGGAATATTTCGGCATACCGGTATACAATCCAGTTGGCCGCCGTGTTGCTTGTGCGCCTGTTTGAGGCATCCGCGTTGGCGACTCCCGTTCCGAGGTATTTCCAGAAATAATTGTTGGCTCCCGCAAAACTTCCGTTCAATCCGCGGAGATCACGGGGCGTCTCATTAAACTCTTCCGCCAGGGCGGCTGAGCCGCTGTAGGTATAGTTACTGCCGTTTCCGTAGAAGAGAGTCATCAGTGTGTTTCCCTCGTCGTTCAGGCTGTTGAAATAGAACTCAAAGATCGACTCTTCGGTGCCTCCCGGATAGAAGAGCTGAAACCAGGTTTCGTCTTCGTACTCTTCAACGGTCAAGTCAGCAGCAATCAACCGGAAACGGTTGCTGTTGATCAATGCGTTACACTCTTCAATACACTCTGCGTACTGTTCGTTCCAAAGGAAGATGTCCGCCAGCAGGGCGTGTGCGCCCCAAACGGTCATCCGGGAACGGTTCTGCCAAGCCAAACTGCCGGTCGGTTCCTCCCAATCGGTATACTCGGTGCGCAACCGTTTCATACACCAGCGCAAGTCCGTTGTGATCTGGTTCAGAATAACGGCCTGCGGGCTTTTGGGTACGGTAAATTCCTGCCGGTCGCTCACATAAGGCTCCAGTATCAGCGGAACCTCTCCGAAAGTCCGCACTAAGTAAAAATAGGCCAGTGCCCGCAGGGCTTTGGCTTCGGCGACATACCGGTCCAGTTTCTGCTCTGTAAACAGGGGGTCTTTGTCCAATACCAACGAGGCGTATTTGATCACGGCGTTGGCCGAGTTGATGGATGCGTAGAGATCGCCCCACTTTACAAATTCATCGTCCGAGGTGATGTTTTGCTGGTTCATCCGGGTCAGGTTTGCGTTGCTGCTCGCCACCTGCACGACATCCGCCCGTACTTCCCCCCACTGGATCAGGCGGGGCAGGGCCTTCCGCAGCCGTACATAGCTGGACATCACTGTTGTGGAGACATCCTCCTCTTTTTCCCAGTATTGCTGGGTCAGGCGTTCGTTGTCCGGTTCCAGGTCCAACCAGGTATTACAACCGGTTGCGAACAGAACGGCCGCCAACAGAAAAATTATCGTGTACTTCATAACTCAATCCCTTAAAATTTAACCGTCATATTAAAAGATACCCTGCGGGCGACCGGAGTTTTGGATCTGTCTACCCCCATCAGGACAAAATCACCGTTCGCATCCATCCCTCCGTTGATGCTCACCTCCGGATCCTGCCCCGTATAGTTGGTCCAGGTCAGTAGATTGTAAGCCGTCAACCCGAGCGAGAGCTGGGAAAGCCCCAGGCGCTCGATCCGTTTTCTGGGGAAGCTGTAACTCAGGGAGAGGGTTTTCAGGCGGAGGAAGCTGGCGTCCTCCACGAAACGGTCGGAACCCAACGTATTGTAGTGGTTGGCATTGCTGTGAATGGCGCGGGGTATTCCCGTCACGTCCCCTTCGTACCGCCAACGGTCGAGTACCGCCACACTTTGGTTGTTGTAATTGTCCATGCTCTCCATATTCATCCGGGTGTCGTTCACCACGTCGTATTTCAAACGGTAGTGGAAATCGGTCTGCAGGCGGAGTTGTTTGTAGTGGACCCCAAGCCCGAACCCGCCGGTGATCTTGGGCATGGCGTGCCCCAAATAGGTAATATCGTAACGATCGATCACTCCGTCTTGGTTCATATCCTGATAATTGGCGTCACCGGGTCGTACTTCGCGTTCTTCGTGCCGCATCCGGATGGGGTTGCCGGAAATGTCGGGCAACAGGTTCCCGTCCCGGTCCCGCACCCAAACCGCTTCCGCATCGGAATAAACACCCAGGCACTTAAAGCCGTAGAACGCTCCCAACGGGTCCCCTTCGGTAATGCTAATGGCGTACTCTTTGTTGGTCGCTTTGTCCGGGTACTGCATAAAGTTTTTGTTGTTGGGCAACTTCAGGATCTTGTTGTTGTTGCCGGAGATATTCATGCTGGCATTCAGGCTCCAATCTTCCGTTAACCGGATGTTGTTGGCCGATGCCCGGAACTCCCAACCCTCGTTGGACATCTCTCCGGAGTTGTAATACTCGATCTGCGTGTAACCGGTTTGGGAGGGAACAGTTACCTTCTTTTGCAACATGTTTTTGGTCAGGTCCTTGTAGTAGTCGAACGAAAAGAAGTACTTCCCATTGTACAACTCCAGGTCAAGCCCGACATTCTGTTTCTCCTTTTTCTCCCAACCCATTTTGCTCAACTCCATAGTGGTGGGGCCGACGGCTCCGAGGCCGCCGTAGTATCCCTCGTTAGTGAAACGGCCGGCCGATGGGAAACCGGAGGTGGGGTTATTCCCGTTGATCCCCCAGCTTGCCCGGATTTTCAACAGAGAGACCATCTCTTTGTAATTTGCCAGAAAAGGTTCGTTGTCGATACGCCAGCCGATCCCGACACTGGGCATCCCCAGCCAGCGGTTGTTGGTATTCATCACCGAAGAGGCAGAGTAGTTGTAGGTTCCGCTCAACAGGTAACGCTCTAAGTAGGAAAGGTGCAAACTCCCCATCATTGAGAAGGTCCTTCTTTCCGAGGAGGATGATTTTAAATCCCGGATGATCCCTCCGGCCTGCGGGGCGGACAGTTCCGGAGAGGCGCTTCCGGAAACCTTGTTGCTCCAAGCGGCAGCTGCAGAGGATTGCATATCCGTCTTGGCGGCGGCGCTGATGTGCAGCCGTTCAAAGAGTGTTTTGTTGAACGTGAGGTTGTTACTTACGTACAGACTGGTGTTGTCGTCGTTGCTGGTCGTCCCCAGGTTGTAGTTTTCGCTGGTTTTGTAGACACCGGTTACAATTTGCGGCAAAAATGCGTGGGTTTCGTACGTATTTACGGAAAAGGAGAGGTTTCCGAGGTAGCGCAGGTTGGGGGTGATCCGGTAGTCCAGCGTCAGGCGCAGGCGCATGTCCCGGCTCTCCGTGTTCTTGGTCGACTCGTTTACCATGGCCACGGGGTTGTAATGAGATGCGTTTGCATCGTACCCCCCCGAACTCTGAAGCGAGCTGTATGGTGTAAAGTAGTCGCCTGTCCGGGTGATGTTGTCCTCCTCCATAAAATAGGGGCTCATGTTCGGCATCTTCTGCAACGCCGCAGAACGGGGATCGTGGAAAGGCTGGTTCCGGTTCCCCTGTCCGTACATCATCTCGGTCTGTACCGAAAAGTTGTCGGTAAAGTTGTACAACAGGTACAACGTGGCATTGACCCGGTTAAAGTCTTCTCCGATGGTGGTTCCGCGTTCCGTCAGGTAAGAGGCGGAAAAACGGTAGATAGCGCGGTCGCCACCCCCTTCCAGCGAAACGTTGGTTTCACTGCTGGTGCTGGCATCCCTTGTGATCTCCTTCAACCAATCGGTATTCTGGTCGTACTCTTTCCAATAGATATAGTTGGGGTTGAAGTTGATGCCGTCCTGTGCCAGTAGGTAGACTTTGTCAAAGTCCATATAAGTGTCAAACCCCCAGTTCCAGAGTTCGTCCTGCATCAACGAAACGTATTGATATCCGTCCAACTGCTTCATCGATTTGGGTTCAAACTTCAGGGAAAACTTCTCCGTGACCGTGGTAACCATTTTTCCCTTGGCCCCTTTTTTACTGGTGATCATCAGCACCCCGTTGGCGCCCTGAGCGCCCCAGGGGGCGGTTGCTGCTGCATCTTTCAACACCTCGATGGATTCAATATCACTCGGGGAGAGGTTCACCAGGCCGCTCAAGTCTTCGTCGGTGGCTGTGGCGAAGTCAAATCCTTCCCGGAGCTGTGTGTTGTAAGGAACACCGTTCAAGACAATCAACGGTTCCGAAGAGACCGAAAGCGAACTGATCCCCCGGATACGGATGGCCGAACCGGCGCCGGGCGCACCGGACGTAGAGATAATGTCGACGTTCGCTAATTTTCCCTGCAAAGCCTCTCCGAGTGAGGTGACCGGCAACTCCTCAATCCCCTCCAGGGTAAGTCTTTCCGTAGAGGAGACCACATTCTTGACATTTACTCCCATCTCGTTCCGGTTGACGGTTCCCGTTACGGTGACCGCATCCAATGCAAGGGAAGACTCTTCCAGGGTAATATTCAGCGCGGTTTGTCCCGTGTAAGCGATCTCTTGGGTTTTGTACCCGACAAACGAGTAACTGATCTTTAATCCGTCGCCGGGAGGTACGCTGACATAGTACTCTCCGTTGGCATCCGATATGACCCCCGTAAGCACACGCTGATTTTCCGTCAATACATACACATGGACGCCCGGCATAGCCCCGCTGGCGTCCCGTATGGTTCCCCGCAGGATCCGGTTCTGGGCGAAAAGCTGTACCGAACCGGCCAATAGGGTGATAACCAATAAACTGTATCTTGCCAATTTCATACGTTGTATTTTTTATTAATTTTTATCAATCACCCCACACAAAGCGATCGTTTGCCGTCGTCAGGATATAAAACATACACTCCTTGGAAAAATGCGGCCCGTATGCACTCACCATTCTGCCGCCTTCCGAGATTGGAAGTTGTATGGTTAGCCGGGTCGTTCCGTAAGAGCTGGTTACCTCTTCTGCATCAACAATGGTTATCTGAAAATCCTCGTCCAATGTTTGCAGCGTTTTTCCGACCACATCGCCGGTCAGAAAATCCAGTATCTTAAAATTCTCGTCTGATGTCCTCCCGACAGCGTGCTTGTTCAGCCACTCCGTCATATCGAACCGATTATTGGCATTCGCTTCGGGGATCCCGTTCCCGCCCGGTGTGGCCCAGGTGTCCATCGTAACAAACAGCAACCCTCTGGAGTTCCGGAAGGGATAGAGATCGCCTGTTCCGTTTTCAAAAGAGGAGTTGGCAATGATCTCGTCGTCGTAATTGTTCAACAGGCCGTTGTATCCTTTTGAAGTATTGTCAATTAGCGTATTGAAGTTCTCTACGCTTCCTTTTCCCAGCAACCCCTTGATCTCATACGCTCTCCACGTGCCGTACCGTCCGCTGGCATTGAACTCCTCCTGGCCGAGCTGCACCTGTGTGCCGTCCTCCGCTTCGATCCGGTTGTTTCCGACTTTCAGGTAGGAATCCTCCCGGTCCGATTCGATCCAGACAGGGGTCTGGCTGCTCAGGTCAGCTGGTGTCAACAGTCCGTTCACCAATTGGTTCCTCACCAGTGTTTGCAAAGCCGGCGTGGCCACAGTGGAAGTTCCACTCCGGACGGTCATGCTGTTCAGGTCATACACAGCTCCGCCTCTATTCAGGCTATACCCCTCCGCCTGTAAAACATCGTTGGAGGGAATAAACAGGGTCAACTCCCGTTCCCGATTGGCAACATCCTGCAACAAAGCAGCTTTGTCCAGCATATAGCCGAAAAGCGAATATTTGGGCGATTGGAATGCAGGACGCGCTACAGAGTTGAAAAGCGGAGGTTCCTCCACGGTGGTCAAACCGTAAATCACACCGTTGCCGCACATCTCCTTAAAGTTTACGTCCGCATCCACGTTAAATTCGTAAGGGTACCCCCAATCGGACGACAACCCTGCCCGAAGCATCTCCGGGAACACCATCCCGTTTACATCCGTAAAGTGGTTCCGGAGGAAATGGTAAACCGCCAGAGGATCCACCTCTTCCCAACTTTTGTAGGCTTCGCTCAACTCCGCACTGCCCCAGAACTCCCGGAAGTAACGGTTCATCGCTTCGTCGTTCGGTACAAAACCGTTGTAGGTTATCCTTCCCAACAGGGTCCAGTCAGCCCGGTCGGTTGTCCATTCGCTGGCGATCGCCAACAACATATAACCTGCCTCGTTGTAGTGGTAAAACAAAAAATTGTCGCTCGCACCGTCTCCAAATCGTACGCTGTAGTTGGTTCCGCCTCCGTACGTACTCATATTCTGGAAATTGGGGAAACGGTCGTATAACCTCCGCATAATGTTAAAGTTATTGGTGGAGTCCTCCATAACCTTGTAAATAGTACGCAACGGTTCGATGACATTATCTATTATATATACGTATCCGTTGTCAGTGGGAATGGCCGGTTCAATCACCGCCGCATTGGCCGGATTCAACTGATCTTCCGTCCCCAGCCAGTTACTTTTGGGAAAAAAGTATTTGTAACTGGCCTCCGGATCCTTCACCCCCAAAGTTTTGAACAGACTGGGATTAAAGACCGGAAGGAACTTATCCACGTGGTACACCTTGACATCGGCTCCCGTGGTGTAATCTTTCCGCATCTCCGCTCCATCCTGATAAGCCGTCCAGTGCCGGAAAAAGATACCGGCGGGATACTCTTCCAGATTCAACCGGGGTTGGAAATTCAACAACTGATCCGGTCCGTAGGAGTACCGCAGGATGTGTTGCCCGATCATGGCTTTTAATTTGGCCTCCGGAATATCATCGAGGCTGTTGTACCCGTTTCTGAGCAGATAACGCCGGAAAGCGACATCCGTAGGGGCGAACATGGTAGACAACCCCTTGCCATCGATCATTGGTTGGTATCCGCTTTTTTCAACAGCCTCCAGAAAATAGGTAAAATTTCCCCGCTGCGCTAAAATTTCGCGGGTAAATCCCTTCTGGATCGGCTCCCGGTCTGGAACTACCCTCTCCTCCCATGTATCCTCGCAGCCTGGCAGGAATACAGAGGCAAGGATCCATAAAATCAAGCCTTTACTTCTCAGTTTACGCATAAGTTCATCCATTTATTAAATTTAACATACACATTTTACTATTCTCCCGATATTTGAAAAACAGCCGCCTATTTCTCAAATCAGATATTCTTAGAAACACTCCGTTTATTAGTTGTAACCATCTGGTAATTACGTGTTTTATTTTAGCTTTCTTTCTTCATACATGCCTTAAAAACATGTGTAAAAAGTCCTGCTTTCTCTTTCCAACAGTATTTTTAACAGATATTGCCATTTGGATACACGAACAAAGATATACATTTTTAGATTTCCACAAACACTTTCATTAATTTTTCACAAAGAGCATTCGATTGCATAGAAAAAAATAATATTTCGTCGGGAGTTTAGGGTGAAAAATCCAGGGCAACTACACAAAAATTTTCTTTTTCCACTGTTGCTTCGTCAAGCAGAGCGGATTCTGGTCCCTCAGCTGGAGCAAGTAAATAATTCGCCGTTCCCGACGACGCTTCCGGAAACCAACAGCCCTGCGCTCAGCGCGTCCCGGAAACGACATAGTTGGAAAAGAAATAGAAAGAGAATGGAAAAGCATATGCAACAGGTATTCCTTGGCTTTAAACAAGCTTTGTAAAGGGCTTTTGACTGATAGGCATTAAACAGAAAGTTGATGAAGAAATCTCTCGTGATAATGGTTATTTGTGTACTTGTCTCAAAAAATAAATGAAAATATTTGCATAGATTAAAAAATGTATATATTTGTAGCGAGAATTGAAGTTGTTCTTATGCTAAATATAGAAAAGAGCATTTAAAAGGAATGCGTTAACGTTTGCGTAATGAAGGATTTAGGATGATGTGCACATTTACTTTTTTTGACAATCAGCTACATAGTAGTACATGTTACGCAATGCATGTACCTAATTTAGCTTTAAAAAAGAGACTTTTATGCAATCGATAAAATACGACAGAAATTTGTATACAACTCCCGAATGAGTGTACGAAACTTAATAACATATTAAATCATGCAATCGATAACACAACAACAAAAACTTGACTAACACTTAAAAATCTATGAGAATTAGAAGCAGTAAATGGCTAATGATCGGTCTTGCCTTTCTCCTCTTCGGTTGTGAGAGCAAGATGGATGAACATTACGAGCAACCCGGCTGGCTGGCAGGGAGTGCTTACGATGTGTTGAAGACAAGGGGAAACCACGAACGTTTCCTGGAGGCCGCGGAAAGAGGCGGTTTGAAGGACGTGTTGGAAGGAAAGGTTTTGTGTACCGTTTTCGCCCCGGAGGACGACAAATTCATGGCTTACCTGCAATCCAGGGGGTACGCTTCCGTGCAGGAGGTGCCGGTAGCGGAGTTACAGGTGCTGGTGGGGTACCACATCATGCAGTACTCCTTCAAAAAGGGGCAATTGTTGGATTTCCCCATAGACGGACAAGGAGTGCCAGCTTCCGACGGATTGGCTTACAAGCAGAAAACCTTTGCGAAACCGCCCATCTACAAACGGACGAATCCGCTGACGGGAAGCGGGCATGAGTACAATATCTATAGAAAAGAACTCTTTTTGCCTGCACTCTCCACGGTGATGTTCGAAACCAAAGATCTGAGCAATTACGAGTACAACTACAAATACTTTTTCCCCAACAGCCAATGGTACGGGGACCAGGAGCGGGTATATGTGGCAAATGCCGGGATTTTGGAGTACGACATCCCCTCCAGCAACGGGTATGTCAATATCCTGGACGATGTCATCCGGCCGTTGAACACCATTTACGAAGTATTGGAAAAACGCCCGGCCGAATTTTCTGCCTTCAGGCAACTGTACGACAAGTTCACAAATTTCAGTTACGATGCCACCTATTCCGGCAAGTTTGCCCCTGCCGGCGATTCGCTCTTCCTCTTCTTTCACGGCGCAACGAAGGAGACCGTCTTGCCGAAGATCGCCTCTGAATGGACTTATAACGGAGAGCTTTCGCAGTTGGACTACCAACACATGGGCAACCTGACCCAATACAGTTTTACTGCTGTTGTGCCGGATAATGCAGCGTTGGCGGACTATTTTGCTCCGGCAGGGATCTTTGGGGCGTACCCGAACATAGATGCGATCCCGTTGTTGACCCTGAACTATTTTCTGCGGGGACAGGTGTTTCAGGGAAACCTTTCGCTTCCGGAAGAGTTTAAATCGGCCAAAGGTTTGAGTTCGGTATTCGGAGACAAAATTGACATGGATCCGGATACGGATGTATCTCACAGGGAGTTATGCTCCAACGGGACCTTCTACGGCACCAACAAGGTCATCACCCCTGCGCCTTTCCGCTCGGTGACCGGCCCATTGTTCCGCTATCCGGAGTATACGATTTTCCAACACATTATGCACCAGGCGGGCGAAGTGATCCAATTGGTCAATATGTTGACGGATTATACCCTGTTCGCCGTGCCCAATTCGGTGTTTGAAGAGGCCGGATACCGGTTGGATATGGGTGACCCGATGCTCTTCGGGGATGAAAGATTGATGCTGGCGGCCGGCGATTCGGAAACCGAAGTCCCGATCAATTGGATGCAGACCCTCGCTGCCTGTCACATTGCTGCGAGCGCTATCCGGCCGGAAGATTTCGATGCGGCCGGCGGCCGGAAATTCGTGGATGCCAAACAGGGCTACACCTACCTGATCGTGGAAGATGATCGTTTGGAGTCAATGGCCGGCGGTTCCATCAGCGTGACCCACCACCTGGGGACCATGGAAAATGGGGAAGTTTACGCTGTGGACGGTATGTTGGGCGCTCCCAACAGCATGACCTACGCAGCCTTGAAGAACAACACCCGTTTCAATCAATTTTACCAACTGCTGAGAGAGGCCGGTTTGGCGGATGACGCCGCGGGCGGTGTGATATCATTCGTTGCCGGAGAACGGACCATCGTGATGGCGCTCAGCAACGACGCGGTAACACAGGGAAAAATGGACGGCACTATTCCTACCGACCCGGTGGAACTGGCCGAATTCCTGAAGTATTACTTCTTCACGGTAGAGGCAAACGTCTTTTCCGGTTATCCGCTTCCCGGCATGAAGGCGGACCTAGAGGTCAATACCAAACAGGAGGCGGGAGTCGTGGATAACACCATGACCTACAAAAAGCTCAGTATCGAGAGAAACAACGATAAACAGTTGACTGTCAGGAATCCGAAAACCTCCCTGACGGGAACAACTACCGACGATTTCCCCGTATTTGCCTATGATGGTTTGATATACAGTATCGATACGATATTGAATCCGAAGACTAACCCATAAATTGAATGAAGATGAAGTTCGAGTATTTACTGAAAAGGATATTCGTTATCGCTTTTCTGACACTGCCGGGAACACTTTGGGCGCAGCAGGCGGTGCTGAGAGGAGTGGTAACGCACGTTACGGACGGCCCCATACCCGGCGTAACAGTGTATGTGCAAAATGAAAACAAGCGGACTCTCGGAGGGGTAGCAACCAATCTGAACGGGGAGTATTTCTTGTCGATCCCTCAGAACGAGCAGAACCTGACAATTATTTACTCTTTTGTTGGCATGAAAACCAAAACGGTGCCTTACAAGGGACAGACGGTGGAAAACGTGGTGTTGGAAGACATGCAGTCCATGCTGGATGAGGTAAAAGTAACGGCCCGCCGGAGAGATATAAACGCGGCGGGGATTGTGATGAGTGACCTGGGGGCCGCCCGCGAGCGGGTCAGTACGGAGGATATGCAGACCATGCAGATCACCTCCATCGAGGACGCCTTGCAGGGACGTTTGGGAGGGGTAGACATCATCGCCTCTTCCGGAGATCCCGGCGCCCGTATGGGCATCCGTATCCGGGGGATCAGTTCGCTCTCCACCAGCAACGAACCGATGGTGGTGGTAGACCACGTTCCCTACGACGTTACGTTCGGCGGCGATTTCGATTTCCAGACCGCAACGGACGAGGATTTCGGCTCTTTGCTGAACATCGCCCCCAGCGACATCGAGGATATTGAGGTGTTGAAGGATGCCACGGCTACTGCACTGTACGGCTCCCGCGCCATCAACGGGGTGCTGTTGATCACGACCAAAAGAGGTTCGACCGGGAAGCCCCGCTTCTCGTTTGTGCAGAAAATGGACTGGAAAAAGGAGCCCAAAGGCATCCCGCTGTTGAACGGGAAAGAGTATGTCGCCATGATACAGGACGGGATGTGGAACCGGATGTACGAAACGGGATTCCACTGGACCAATCTGGAAAACCTGATCAAGTACCCGGAAATTAACTTTGACCCGGCTTACAACTACTACGACGAATACAACCAGGATACCGACTGGCTGGATTTGATTACCCGGACCGGCTTGACCAGTTCCACCAATTTTTCCATGTCGGGCGGCGGCGACCGGGCGTCGTACCGCTTCTCGGTGGACTACCTGAGCGAAGAAGGGACCACGAAGGGAAGCGGCCTGAAGCGCCTCACCACCCGTTTGAATGTGGATTACAACTTTTCGGAGAAGTTGCGGGTGACCGCTGGTTTCTCCTACACCGATACCCAAAAGGAGGACAACTGGTTCGACTCCGGCAAGATCCGTTCCCATGCGCGTAAAAAGATGCCGAACATGAGCCCGTGGATCATCGGGGCGGACGGCCGGCCGACCGCCGAATACTTCACCCCGATCGAATCCACCCACTTCCAGGGAGCGTGGAAGGCGGACGGGACCGGCGTCTTCAATCCTGTGGCGATGGTGAACGAGTCGTTCAAAAACCAGAACATCCAGACCTCCGGCGTAAATTTCGGCGTTACCTACAACCTGCTGGAAGATCTGATCTACCGGGGGGTGTTGGGGATCGACCTGGTGACCCAGAAGACCAAAGGGTTCCTGCCCCAGGCGGCAACCGGCCTACTCTGGACGCACGAAGACTTCAATACGTCAACGGACAATACCAACGACAAGCGGAACATCGAGATGTCCAACCTGCTCGCTTACTCCCGGAGTGAAGTGAACCCGTGGCTCTACCGGTTGACCCTGTCGCTGAAACAAGAGGTGTACGACCACATCGAAAATGCTTACAACGAGCAGGTGGCCAAAGCCGCTTCCGCTGAAAACAGCGACCCCTCGGCCGGAGGCTCCCTCCGCTCTTTTGGCTCCGGCTCCAGCCGCGCCCGGGGGATGGGCTTCCTGTTCATGGGAAGCGTGAACCTGTGGGACCGTTACGTCATCTCTCCTTCGTTTCGGTACGAAGGAAGTACCAAGATGGGGAAATCCAACCGCTGGATGAGCCAGCCGGTAGTAGACTTCAACTGGAAGGTACACAACGAAGGTTTTCTGGCTTCTGTTGACTGGATTGACGAATTGATGCTGCGTTACAACTGGGGGATCTCCGGTACCAGCCCCAACGAAAACTACGCCTATACCGGGACTTTCGCTCCGGAAGGCACCTACATCACGCGCCCCAACAACGGAGGCAGCATGAGCGGGATCGGCCCGAACCAGGTACAGTTGGACAACTTGAAATGGCAGACCAAACGCTCCCACAACCTTGGGTTCACCTTGAACATGAACAACTTCAAGTACGGGATCACGTTTGACATCTATGACAACAAGATCGACGACATGCTCCACAAGAATGTCTCTATCCCTACTTCTACCGGGTTCGCCCAGGTGAATTGGTACAATACGGGGAGCATGAACAGCCGGGGCTGGGAGTTGGTACTAAACTTCAACAACATTCGGTTGGCACAGGACCTGACCCTGAGCGGTAACTTCAACTTCAGCCGGAACCGGAACAAGATTTTGGAATTGCCCTCCAACAAGAATTTTGTGGACTATCCGACTTCGCCGGCCAACGACCGCTATGCGAGTTCGGTGGAACTGAACCAGCCCTTAGGCGCTTTTTACGGTTTCCGCTATCTCGGGGTTTACGACAACGAAGCGGAGACCGTCACCAAAGACCGGAACGGGAATCCGGTGTACGATATGGCCGGCCAGCCGGTTTACACCACCATCCGGGGGGTGCAGATGCGCCCTGGAGATGCCTGGTACGAGGATGTGAACCACGACGGGGTGATCGACAACTACGACATTGTTTACCTGGGAAATGCCATGCCGGTGGTGACGGGGGGGGCGACCTTTACCCTGCGCTACAAAAGCAACCTCTCCTTGCGGGCCGGTTTCCAGTCCCGTTTCGGGCAGAAGGTGATCAACCAGACCCGGATCAACACGGAGAGTATGTACGGCACCAACAACCAGAGCCGGGCGGTACTGAAACGGTGGCGCAACACGGGCGACCGTACGGACATTCCGCGCGCGCTTTACGGATACGGATACAACTACCTGGGATCAAGCCGCTTTGTGGAAGACGCCTCCTTTCTCCGTTTGAAAACCCTCTCCCTGACCTATACGTGGAGAGGTGCAGGATTGGCCGCCATCGGTTTGGAGCGGATCCAGGCGTATGTAACCGGTTACGACCTCTTTACCTGGACCAAATACACCGGACAGGACCCGGAGATCATGCCGAAAGAGGGATTGCATGAATTTACAAAAGACGAAAGTTTTACCCCCCGTCAGAAGCGGGTAGCCCTGGGTGTCACCATAGATTTTTAAGCGTATGAAGAAGAGAATAGCAAAAATAGGAATAGGCGTGCTGCTGCTGGCGATAACAGCGGGCATGACGTCGTGCAACGGCTGGTTGGATTTAGACCCGCAGAACAAACAGACCTCGGGGGACTACTGGCAAAAACAGCAAGATGTGGAGGCTGTGCTGACCTCCTGTTACCTCCGGATGCGGGAGTGTGCGGACGACTGCTTCTTCCGCTGGGGGGAAGTACGGGGAGACGGGGTTACCTTAGGCGCCGATGCCGCCGCGGATTTGCGGAAAATCAAGGAGTTGGATATTTTACCGGAGAACAGCCTGAACGATTGGGCCAAGGTATACAGGGTGATCGGGAGCGCCAACTCCGTGATCCGGTATGCACCGGAGGTGTTTGAAAAAGACCCGATGTTCGAAGAGATTGTGATGCGGGCGTATGTGGCGGAAGCGGTCTTTCTCCGTTCACTCTGCTACTTCTACCTGGTACGCACCTTCGGGGAGGTCCCTTTTGTAACGGAACCTTACGTGGACGACAAAGTATCCTTTAAAAAAGGCAAGGATACGGAAGCATACGTGTTGGAGCAAATTACGGCCGATCTGCTGGAACACCTCCGGTACGCCAAACCGGGGCACGAATACGAGATCGACAACAAAACCCGCGCCACCCGCTGGGCCTCTTTCTGCCTGTTGGCGGAGATCTACCTCTGGCAGGAGCAATACGACGATTGCCTGCGGATGTGCGACACCGTGTTGAACTCCGGCCGTTTTGAGTTTGTAGAGGACGGCGAACTGTGGTTTCTCTCCATCTTCGAAGAGGAATACAGCACGGAATCGGTATTTGAACTCGAATACAACACAACGACCGCTTCCGGCGACAACACCAAGATCCGTTCCACCAACAACTTTGTGGAGTGGTGCGTTACAAAAAGCCATTTTATACCCGGTGAAACCATAGAGGATCTCTACCGGGAAGTACCGGGTATCAACGACCTGCGGGGCGTGGGCGCCAGTATGGCATTCTCCGGAAACAGCCTTATCCTGACAAAGTACGCTGCCTATCAGATGGGAACGGGCATGACTATGCGCGCGAACGGGGATGCGAACTGGATCTTTTACCGGATCAGCGATATTCTGCTGATGAAGGCCGAAGCCTTGGCCATGAAGCAAAAATTCCAGGAGTCGGTGGAGATCGTAAACAGGATCCGGAAACGGGCCGGCTACCAGGTGGACCTGCGGGCGGGCGATACGGATTTTGCCGCACTGGAAATAGTGATACAGGAGCGGCGGCGCGAATTGCTGATGGAGGGGAAACGGTGGTTCGATGNNGATGTGGTGCGGGTAGCCCGTAAGAACAACTACCAATACAAAAGCTACCTCATCGATGTCGTATTGCAGGGAGTCTCTGCGGCCCAGCGGCCCCGGTACGAATCTCTGCTGGCCAATCCGCTCAGTTGGTACCTGCCCATTTTGCAAAAACAGATCGACGACAATACCGGGGTGCTGGAACAGAATCCCTATTACGCGAACGAAAATTAACCAGATAAAACAGAACGTATGAAACGGTTACTGATATGGGGAGTGTTTGCAACGATATTGCTGGCCAGTTGCAACGACCCGTTGGAAAAAGATACCATGAGTATTTACGATACGCTTCCGCTGGCCCAATTTCTGGAATCCACGCCCGACTATTCGGAGTGGTCGGAGTTGGTAAAGCGCGGCGATCTCTACAATGCGCTGAACGTAAAGTCTACCTTTACCGCTTTTGTGCAGAAAAACGATGCCTTGCTTGCCTTTTTGAGTGAGCACTACGGGGTGGCTTCCGCCCGGGAGATGGACCCGCAGGATGCCCGGGATTTTGTCCGTTACCACATCATTGAAGGGCGGTTGTACACCCACTCCATGTTTGTGGAGGGCCGTATTCCCGACACTACCTCTTCCGGGGATTACTTAGTGACCGGATACGGGACAGACGGTATCAACTCCATTTACGTCGGCACCCCGGAATCCGTCATCACGCTCCGGGACGTAAAGCTGGTCAACGCCATTGTACACGAATTGAACGATCCGATGGTACCGGTCGCCCATACTATTTGGCAGGTACTCGAAGAAGATCCCGCCTATTCGATCTTTGCAGAAGCGGTCCGCCTGACCGGCCTCTCCGAGCAATTGGATCGGGTCCGTTACACCGTGGGGCAAAATACCTACCGGGACTTTTTTACCCTTTTTGTGGTGACCGATGTGCAGTTCCGGGCCGACGGGATCAACAACATTGAGCAACTCAAAGCGGCCTTTTCGCCGGACGGCACCAACTACACGGATCCCGGAAACGGCCTCTACAACTACGTAGCGTACCACGTGTTGCAGGACTATTACTCTTACTCCGACCTGGCCGATTTTACCGGCCTTCCCTCTCCGGAGAAGATCCTTAATACATTGGCAAGCAGCGAATTGATCGGAGTTGAGGACTACCAGCAAAAGATCGTATTGAACCGGGAAGGAGAGGAAGGCATTTTGCTTACCACCTACAACCGGGCAGCCAAAAACGGCATCATCCACGAAGTGGACAACCTGATGCCCGTTTACACACCGCCGGCCCGCTATGTGGTGTACGAACCGACCCTGAGCCGCGAATTTACCTCGTTGCCCATGTACGGACAGACCGGCGGCTCCTTTACCTCTCCCAATTTCGCGGAGGGCTCCATCCCGGGTATCCGTTGGGAAACCATCCCGGCGGGAGCGGGGCGTGTCTGGTACGAGATCAGGAACACTACCATTTTTGTTTCCCTTTTACATTCGGACATCATCGGCTTTAACATGGGGACAGTGGGATGGATAGAGATGGACCTCCCCATGATGGTGAAAGGAAAATATTCCATCAGCATGACCTACCACCAGGGGAGCGGTCGCGGAACCTACCAGCCCTTTTTTGACGGACAGAAAGCCGGAGACCCGGTAAATTTCTCCGGAGGGTTTTCCAAAGTGACGAAGGTGATCGGGACCATTGATTTTCCGGTGAACTCCACCCACACACTTCGTTTTGTAGTCGTCAATGCCGGACAGGTAGACTTCGATCACATTGCATTTGAGCCAATTAAATAAAGAGAATTATGAAGACAATCAGATTAACAGGAATACTCCTCTCTTTGCTGGCGCTGTTCGTCGCTTGCGAGGACAATTGGGGCGATCACTACCGGAATACAGGCAGTTCGGAGGGTATTACAGACCAGAAGATCGGCGAATGGCTGGAAGCGCAACCGGAGTTCTCCCGGTTTGCGGAATTGATGAACGAGACCGGGATGGACCTGGAACTGAACAAAGACCAGGTGCTGACCTGCTGGGCTGTCAAAGACGAGAACATGGTGGATTTTTCCGGCAGGACAGCCGTGGAAAAACAGCAATTGGCCCAACACCACATCAACTATGTAGCCATCTACTCGTCGAAATTTGAAGACGGGAAGCTGATCAAAACATTGGCGGGAAAAAACCTCTATGTAACCTGGGACGAAGCCGGACAGGAGTACCTGATGGACGGATACAAAGTGGTGGAGAGCCAGATGTGCGCCAACGGTGTGGTGCATGTGTTGGAGCGGAGCCTGGAACCCCGCCTCAACATTTACGAGTATGTTTCCCGTTTGGGAGATGACTACTCCATGTTTCGCGACTCCTTGCTCTCTTTCACGGAGCACATCTTCCGTCCTGACCTCAGCTTTCCGCTGGGAGTGGACGAATACGGGAACACCCTTTACGATTCGGTTTTCCGGGACGAAAGTATGTTTAGCTTTCTCTGGAACGAGAATGCCAATTATACGCTCTTTGTTCCTGATAACGCCGTATACCAGGGGGCCTGGCAGGAGATCGTAGACCTGTATGCCAATGTGTACCACTCGCCCCTGATGAGGAGCGACTCGCTGATCATCTACAACTGGCTGATGACTTCGGTCGCTATGGATGGTAAATACGAAAATTACGCGGCGGCCGGAAACTTAGAGTCTCTTCTGGGCAAATGGGAGTGGCGGAGCGATGTCCAACAGGTAGACCAGGGCCGGATGGAGTTGATGAGCAACGGGGTGGTACACAAACTGACCTACTTGCATGTACCCAATTTTCTGTTATTGAGTTCGTTGCGTTGTGTTCCCAGCATCTACAAAGAGATTTGGGATGCCGCACCGGATGGATCGAAACAGGATTCGGTGGATAAATACTTTACGCTGGTCGGGCACAGTTTAAATGAAAAAGAATTTAACGGTACTGCGGCGAACGGAGGATTTGTCGGTTTCTGGCCTGATTTCAACAAGGACAATAAATCGGTCAAAGTATTCTTTATGCGGAACGAAGCTACACAAGGCGGTGATGCGGGCCTTATCCCGGAGTTTTCGCTTACCTGGCGCTCCCTCACCAAAGATCGCTTCGGGAACATCATCGAAGGGCAGTTGGTACCCGGCCAATACAAGGTGTACGGAAGTTTCCGTCAGGGGTCTGGGCACGACTTGGACCTCTACGTGAATGATGAATTCGTTGCCAAGTTCAATGCGTCTAACGCCACCTATAATTATGCAGTGGATGCGGCCACGTGGGCGACCGGTACGAGCGGTTATATCGGGACCTATATACACACGGGGGAAACCGGTCCGGTCACCCTCCGGTTGGCAAATCCGACAGATAGAACTGCCGCTACTCCCCGGAGGATCTCGGTACAGTGCATAGAATTTGTCCCAGATGATACAAATTATTAAAAACATGAAGAGTATGAAGCGATTGAAGATAGTGAGCACCCTCTCTCTGCTGATGCTCCTGGCACTGTCGTCCGGGGCGCAAGAGATCACGCTGAAGGGGAGGGTTTTGGACGGGAAAACCAAACATCCCGTAAAAGGCGCCCAGGTCTTTTCGGTGCATGCCGCAGAGACCGGTATTGCAGACGATTCGGGACAGTTTGAACTGAAACTGAGCCAGCCGGACGCTGTGCTGGAAGTGAGTTCCGACGGTTATTTTTCCGTTGAAATTGGGGTGTTGAAACGGGAGAGCATCGATATTTACCTGCTACCGGCGGCTACCCCCGCTTACCTTCCTTACGTGTTGCTTCCGGAAGGAAGGCGGCCATTGGCAGGCAAAACCGGTAGCAGCGCCACGCTGAACCGCAAGGATTTCCGGATGGGGTACACCACGCCGGACCAGGCCATGCAAGGCGCGCTTCCGGGGATGCATGTGTTGGAGAAAAGCGGTATGCCGGGCGAGGGGAACTTTGTCAACCTGCACGGCTTGCGCAGTTTGGCGGCGACCAACACACCCCTGATTGTGGTGGACGGAATGCCCTACATGCCCGACGACCGGGAGTCGTTGGTCATCGGCGGCTTCTCCCGGAACCTCTTTGCACCGTTGATGCTGAACGAAATTGAAAACATTTCGATCGTCAAAGGGGCCGATGCAGCCGAATACGGTTCCATGGGAAGCAACGGAGTGATCCTGGTAGAGACGGAGAAAGCCACCGACCTGGAGACCAAAGTAGAGTTCCAGACGGTAAACGGGATCGGCTGGATGAAGAAACGGCTCCCGTTGCTGGCCCCTTCCGACTACAAAACGTACCTCGGGGACATCGGCGAAACGGCTATCCCCGACCTGAATGAGTTAGTGGAGATCTTCCCGTTCCTGCGCGACGACCCCGAATACTTTTACGATTACCTGTACAACAACACGACCGATTGGCAGGACGAGATCTACACCACCGGTTTTACAACCGAGAACATGTTGAAGGTAAAAGGGGGGGACGCCATCGCCAACTACACCCTGACGGCCGGTTACCTGAATCACCAGGGGATCCTTGACGGTACGGACTACTCCAAGTACTTCACCCGGCTGAACGCCAACATCAACGTGACCAAGAACCTGCAACTCTTTGCCACCGCCAGCTTCGGTTTCAACGAGTACAATGTGGCGGAACAGGGAATGACGGCCCCGACCAACCCCATGTTGGCCGCCTATTACCAGGCGCCGATGATGAGCGTGTTCCGGAAAGACCGGAACGGGAACTTCCTGGCGGATTATGCCGAACTGTTGAACGGCATCGATGTCAGCAACCCCGTAGCATTGCTCCACACGATGGAAGCCAATGTGAAGGCGAACGACATCATGGTGAATGCCGGTTTGAACTACAACATTACTTCGGACCTGGCCGTAACGGGAACAGTGGGATTGTATTACAACTCCGACAAAGAGGGATTGTTCATTGCGGGAAGGGACCGGCACACCACGGCTTCTTTGGTATCTCCGGAAGGAGTGCGCTACGCCAACATGGTACGGAACGGGTTCGGAGAATCGCTCGACCTCTACGTAAAAGGGGAGGTAAAGTACAACAAACTCTTTAACAACCGGCACGACCTGAACCTGCGTTTGGGCTACCAGATGATGACCACTTCCGTGGAGACGGATCGGGGAGAGGGGTACAACACCACCTCCGATTTCTACAAAACACTCGACCGGGTGGAAGGCTTCAAATCCATAGAAGGGTATATCGAAGACTGGAACTGGATGAACACCTATTTAGCTGCCCGCTACAACTTTAACCGCCAACTTTACGCCGGTATCAACGTAACCATGGACGGAGCCTCTTCCACCGGGAAGAACAGCCAGCGTTTCCTCCTGCTTCCGTCGGTTAATGTGGGGTGGAATGTAAAGAATACGTTGCTGAAAGATGTTGCCTGTATCAACCACCTGATGCTGCGGGGCGAATACGGGATGAATGCCAACAGCCGCTTCTCGTCCGCTTACAGCCAGTACATATACGGCTCGAAACCCTACCGGGACGTGGCGGGTATTGTGCGCACCGGGATACCGAACTCCAAACTTACCGGCGAAAAGGTGATCACCTCGCAAATCGGTTTGGACCTGGTAACGTTGGGCAACCGCCTCAACCTGCGTGTGGACGCTTACGAGGAGCGAACCAAAGAGATGTTGATGCAGAAAAAATTAGAGGCTGTTTACGGTTTTGGTTTCGGCTTTGACAACAGCGGCGAGATGAAGACGCAGGGGATTGACGTCAGCCTCGACGCCTCGCTTTTGCGCATCCGCGGCTTTGAGTGGCGTGCCGGAGGGACCATCTCTGCCTACAAAACCGAAGTAATCGAATTGGGCGGCGGCGAAACGGAACGTATTACGCAATTCTCCGACGGGACGACCCTGTTGACCAAACAGGGGGAAGCGCCCTACCAATTCTACGGTTACCGGTATGAGAAGGTGTTTACCAGCCAGGCGGAAGCCGACGCGGCCGGTTATGTTTCATACAGCGGCCGCCCCTTTGCTGCGGGGGATGTAAAATGGATGGACTACGATGACAACAAGGTCATCAACGAAGCCGATATGCAGGTATTGGGCAATTCCCGCCCGGACTTCTTCGGTTCGTTCTACTCCTCGTTCAAATACAAAAACATCGGGCTCTTGCTGAACTTTACGTACAGCTATGGAAACGAAATTTACAACGCAGTCCGGAGAGGTTCCGAATCCATGACCAATCTCAACAACCAGACGGAAATCGCCTTGCGGCGTTGGAGTTACGACGGGCAGCAGACCGATGTGCCCCGCGCTGTTTACGGAGATCCGTACGGAAACGCTCGCTTCTCCGACCGCTGGATCGAGGATGGATCTTTCTTGAAATTGAAGGACGTGACCCTGAGCTATGAATTTGGCCGGAAGCTAGGCTTTATCCAGAACGCCCTGATCTATGTGACCGGGCAGAACCTCTGGACGGCCAGCAAGTATTTGGGTATTGATCCGGAGTTTTCCTACTCCTACGACCCGCAGATGATGGGGATCGACTTGGGGAAAATTCCGTTGGCGAAGAGTGTAAAATTGGGGATCAAACTTCAGTTTTAAGTACGTAGACCAAATGAACCTAAAAGAGAGAGTATTATGAAGACCTGTATAAGAATCAGTTTTTACTTAGCTGCGTTCAGCTTGCTGTTTGCCTCCTGCAGCGACTTTTTTGAGCCGGATTCCGACGACAAACTGTTGGAAGGAGACCACTACAAAAATGTCAGCGAAGTCTATTCGGCATTTGTGGGAACAGCGGCTGTGTTTCAGGAAGCGGCATCACACGCCTTGATCCTGAACGAACTGTTGGGCGCACAGACTATCCCGACCGAAACGGCTCCGGAGAACTATTGGCGTGTGGCGAAATACGATTTTTCCCCGGACAATGAGTCCATCACACCGGAGCCTTTCTACAAAGTGATCATCAACTGCAACGATTTCCTCCGCCACATTACGGCGTTTGGGGCGAGAAACCCCGGCGCCATTGAGGAGGCCTATTACAAAGGGATGATCTCGCAGGCGATCAACTTCCGAGCCTGGTGCTACCTGATGCTGGGCAAACTGTACGGAGAGGCTGTCTATTTTGACGATGCCCTGAACGACTATCGTGACATGAGCGGCTATCCCTCCCTCACATTGGAGCAGTTATTGCCCGAACTGATCGCTTTTGTCAAGAACGGCGTCGACAGTATCGGTGGCCTGAACGGCTTGGATTGGAGCACCTTTTTGAACATACCGAACGATGTAAGCTGGAACCGGGTCAGTGTGGACGGGAACGTGTTGCTGGGGGAGATGTACCTCTGGCAAAAGGATTACCTGAACGCACTCCGCCACCTGAGGGTAAATACGGACATCACGACCGGCGACCAGACCAACCGCTGGAAATTATCCGCCCAATACGGAAATGCCTCTTGGAGTGCTATTTTCGGCGGTACGGTGGGAGCGACCAGTGAAACCATCACGGCTATTCCGTTCGATGCCACCAAAAACCAGACCAATCCGGCTTATGTAGCGTATATCTTCCGGTACGATCTGGCCCCGACCGATTCCCTGATCGGCATGTTCAACCGGCAGGTGATGACCAACGGCAGGATCGGCGATCTCTACCGGAGAAATAACTCCATAGGGACCATAACGGACTTTGAAACGATGGGAAAAATAGGGGATATTTGCCGGAAATACCGCACGGCGGGTTCACCCATCATTGTGAGCCGGGCCGCGGAACTGCACCTGATGATGGCCGAGGCCCTGGCGGGGCTTGGGCGTTTTGAAGAGGCGATGATCCTGGTGAACCTCGGAGCGAGGCCCTATTGGACAACAGTGGAGAGTACTTCCTTTCTCCTGCCCCCCATGAACGATCCGCTCTACAACGCCGACTGGCGGGAAAACCGCGGTGTCAGAGGGCGGGTGGACCTGCAGGCGGTCGATTATACACAGCGCTTGCCGCAGAATCCGACGGAACAGGACGAATACGAGGCCGTACTCTCCTGCATTGCGGACGAAACGGAGATGGAGCTGGCCTTTGAGGGCCGGGCGTGGCATACCCTGTTGCGCCTCTCCCGGACCATCGGGAAACCCGATTTTATGCTGGACCGTGTGTTGAAGAAGTTCCCGGAGGGCGACCGGGCCCTTTACCGGGACCGCTTAGTGCAAAACAACATGCTGGTGGCTTACCCCAAACACAATTGATTAAAAAATACGACGTATGAAATACAAGAGAATAATTTACAATCTGTTGGCGGCCGTATGCCTGGCGGGAATGATCGGCATACCGGCAGCCTGCGAGGAGGAGCGGCCCGTAGAGGAGCCTCTTTTGCCGGAGTACGACCTGAGTACTCCCGAACTTCCGGACTTTGTGGAGCGCTTGCCGAACCCGCTGATCACCTGGGCGGAAAAATATCCCGGACTGGTACACGATTCGGTACCCCGGATCGAACAGCAAGAGGTAGTGATTGAGGGCAACTACACGGCGCAACAGCCGGAGATGCGGATCGGAAGCACTGTGAACACGCCGTGGATATCCACCGGGTTGTATGCGCCTCCGGCAGAGGTGATCACCATCGTCAAGCCGGAGAGTTGGACAGGAGGGGAGATCCGCTGGCAGATCGGTTCCTCCCGGTCGGTTTTGGATCCTGCCAAGGTGGCGTGCCAGCGCTATTGGGAGTTGCTCCAAAACGGGGTAATAACGGGCGATACGGTGAAAGTCCACAATTTTATGGGTGGATTGATCTACCTGATTTCCAGGCCCTTTACCGGTTCCCATACCTTTATCATCAAAGGCGCCGTCAAATCACCTGACTTTGTGTTGGGACAGACCGACCCGCAGCAGTGGTTGGAAGAGATCCGGGAGTCCGGTGTTCCCCAGGCGGAGTTTGCTTCCGAACACTCTATCTGGACGATGCCGGTGGAGTACCTGAAAAACGTGCAGGACCCGGTGGCGCTGGCGGAATTTTACGACGATGTGGTGGAGAACGATTTCGATGCCTTTACGGGCCTGTCGGCACATGCGGCCGATCCGCGGCACGAAGCGCCCACCTTCCCCTGGAGGCATGTACACGATTTGCAGTTGCATGTAGGGGCGGCCTATTCGGGTTATCCTGCCATGTACTCCCACAACGGTGCGGGGGTGACCTATGCAGAGCGGGCGGTGGATTTGAATAGGATGAAGAATACCGATGATGCCTGGGGATGGTACCACGAGTTGGGGCATAACTACCAGGTAGCTACCTGGAAGTGGATCAACGACGCAACCGGCAGCGTGAACGAAGTGACCAACAACCTGAACATTTACCACTCCCGCAACCGGCTCAACGGAGGCTGGCCGCAGAACACCGACTCCTGGTACGAAGTCGTGCAGAAGTGGGTAAAGCGAAGCGGCGAAAAAGACTTTGACAGCAACGTTGTGCCGGCCATTGCAGCCGACCGGGCGCGCCTCCTGATGTTTGTGCAGTTGGCGCAGAAATACGGTTGGCGTTTGTATGCCTATCTGAGTACCTGCACCCGGGAACTCTCCCAGGGAGACTATGACCGGATTACAAACGAACAGTCGTACCGGAAAAACTTTTTCTGTTTGAAGGCGGCCGAATATGCCCAACGCGATTTGCGCCCCTTCTTCGATGCCTGGGGGATCAAATACAGCGAATTTGTCGGGGATGCTATCGGGACCCTGCCGGCTTTGGAGGCAAACGACAAGTTTTGGGAAACATGGGACCCTGCCGTGATCCCCTCTTTCGAGGCGAAAAACACCGGAGGGCTGACCCTGTTGCCCAACGATGTTGTTTGGCAGGCGCCGCCCGAACCGGAGTTGTTGATTACGACGGACTGGACGGTTTACTCTGTGTGCGGCCCTCCGGGAGAAGCCGGTAAAATACCCGAAAACATGGTCAACGGGAAAGAAGGTACCGGTGACTATTGGGCGACCCCGACCACCAACTGGGTGACCGGTTCGGGATCGGCGCAACGCCCGGTATTGACCCCGCAGCCCTGGGTTATTTTCGATATGCAGGCAACGTTCGAGATTTCCGGTATCAACATACGGCTGAGAAGAAATAACGCTTCCCGTTGGCTGGGCCTTAAGAAATTTACCGTAGAGGTGGCGGATAATCCGACCGGTCCGTGGACCAGCTTGGGAACATTCGATAATACGACTTTTACTGCGAGCAAGGAGTATTCCTATACCGATGATCCGACATCGGCTTACCCGGTTACTCCGGCCGATGGCCGCTACCTCCGGTTAACGCTCCTGGAAGCCTTTGGCAGAAATGCTGACGGCCAGCCGCTTTCCGGTCAGGAAAATGGCTTTGCCTTTGTTGACAGGCTCCAGGTTATCGGTTTTGAAGTGGAATAAACAGGTAATACATGTCATTCCTTGTTTGCACACACAGATAGTTTCGGTTCCCGGAAATTAATTTCCGGGAACCGATGTATCTGTAAAAAAGGTTTTTACGCCTTAATTTTATATATTTGTTGTGCTAATTCAATCCTATATGAAAAAAATAATCTCCATCCTCCTGCTGTGCGGCCTGTTCGCGGGAACACTTGCTGCACAAAACACCCGGCGTACCTCCGTTCCGCTGCAACACGGCGCCCATCGTTTAGGCCCCCGTACCGACGCTTATATGCAAAAATGGCGCGAACACGGATTGGGGCAATTCATCCACTGGGGGGTCTACGCCATCCCCGGCGGACACTGGAACGGTGAAACCTACCGCGGCGCGGCGGAGTGGATCCGCTCCTGGAACAAAATGCCGAAAGCCGATTACGATCAGCTTTACAAGCAGTTCAATCCCAAAAATTTCAATGCCAAACAGTGGGCGCGGCAGGCTAAGGAGATGGGTGCCAAATACATGATCATCACCACCAAACACCACGACGGTTTTTGCCTTTGGCCCAGCAAATACACCGACTACACCATCGCCAACACGCCCTATAAAAAAGACATCATCAAAGAGTTGGTGGAGGCCTACAACGCCGAAGGGATCGATGTGACCCTCTACTTCTCCATCATCGACTGGAACCACAAGGGGTACCGCTCGGCAGCCCCCAAAACGGAGGCGGACAAAGCCGCTTACGAAGAGTTCAAGCAATTCACCCGCAACCAGTTGATGGAGTTGCTTACCAATTACCCGACGGTGAACGGATTGTGGTTTGACGGCTCCTGGGACCGGGCGTGGATAGAACAGGCCCCGTGGGTGGACGAACTGGAGGGCGAACTGCGTGCCTTTCGCCCCGGCCTCATCATTGGCAGCCGCTTCCGGGCGGACGATCACGGCAAACGCCACTACGACTCCAACGGCGACCTGATCGGCGACTACGACCAGACTTGGGAACGCAACATGCCCGAAACCCTGAAGGAGCTGAACGGGGTGGATTGGGATTGCGTGATGACCATCCCGGAAAACCAGTGGGGGTACCACTCCGATTGGTCGCTCACCTACGTGAAACAGCCGTATGAATTGATCGAGATGCTGGTGAAAGCGGTTTCGCTGAACGGCAATCTGGTGCTGAATTTCGGCCCCGACGGCAACGGGAACATCCGTCCCGAAGAGGCGCACATCGCCAAAGAGATCGGCACCTGGATGCAGGTGAACAGCGAGGCTGTCTATGGCTGCAAAAACTCCCCGTGGGAAAAGCAGGGGTGGGGCTACTACACGCAGAAAGGCGACAACCGGCTTTACCTGACCGTATTCAACCAGCCCCTGAACAACAAGGTGCGGGTAAAAGTTCCCAAATGTGCGGACGACAAAAAGATTGTGATTGTGGAGAAGGCGTGGTTTTTGGCCGACAAAAAAGCCGCCGTGGTGAAAAACGGAGGACGGGACAAATACGGCAACGTCTACTACGACATCGACAGTCCGGTGTTCAAAACCGGCTCTCCCTATGTCATTGTGTTGGAGGTGCGGGAGGTAGACAAAGACAAGAAAGACGAATACCAGCAGGCGATTATGTAAAAATCAGTGCAATGGTCGCGAAGTATATACAAAGAGGCTGCTTAAAAAGCAGCCTCTTTTGTCATGATGCCGTCTAAATATCTTTGTTTATATCAAAAGACTTCTTTGTTTGTATCAAAAGATTTCTTTGTTTATATCAAAAGAAATCACTACCTTTGTCGTAACAAGAATTTTTGATCATGTTCAGACAAGCGGAGATAGCATCTGTAATCAATACACAACGTGTTGCGTTCTTAGAGCAGGAAACGGGATTTGAGCGAAATGCGCTCAGGAATATACCCATCATTGATTCATTTGCCACCATCATCACCGGTATTCGCCGTTGCGGAAAAAGCACGTTGTTGTTGCAATTACTCCGAAGAGATTACGGAGAAGCCATTTACCTGAATTTTGACGATATACGGTTGTCCGGATTTGAAACCGGCGATTTTACACGCTTGCATCAGGAAATAACCGATCGCGGCACCCAAGTCCTGTTTTTCGATGAGATACAGATTGTCGACGGATGGGAAAAATACGTCAGCCAATTGCTGCGGGAAGGGTATCGGGTATTTATCACGGGTTCCAATGCATCCATGTTGAGCGTGGAGTTGGGGACACATCTCACGGGGCGACATCTCTCTGTGGAACTGTTTCCGTTTTCGTATGCGGAGTTTTTGGCATTCAAAACGCTATCGGATGATGAACAGTCGGTCACGGAATATTTGACCACAGGCGGCATACCCGAATATGTAAAAACGAAGCATCCCGCAGTGTTGCACGCACTGGTGGATGATATTCTGATGCGCGATATTGCCATACGTTACTCCGTACGTGATGTGGCTTCGTTGCGTCAACTCACCGCCTACCTGATCACCAATACGGGGAATCTTGTTTCGGCCAATAAACTTGCAGGCATGTTCGGCATAAAGGCTGCCAGCACCTTTTTGGAATATTTTTCCTACCTGAAAGACGCTTATCTGTTGGATTTTGTGCCGATGTTCAGCGATTCGCTAAAAGCCCAGGCGCGCAATCCTAAAAAAGTATATGCGATGGACTTGGGAATTTATACCGAAAATGCCATATCGCTTAGTGAAAATACAGGCCGTCGCTTTGAAAATCTGATTTTTCTGCATCTTCGCCGCCGGCATAAGCAGCTATTTTACTACAAAGGTAAAGGCGAGTGTGATTTCGTCGTGATGGAAAAAGAAAAAATCGTTTCCGCTATTCAGGTTTGCTACACCATAAATGATGAAAACTTCCAACGGGAATATCATGGATTGGTCGGTGCCATGCGGGCATTTGGCCTTTCGGAAGGAGTTATAGTCACTTTCAACCAAAACGACCTGTTCGAGCAGGATGGGATGACCGTCAAAATGATACCTGCAAATGAGTTCCTAAAGCAATCACCTGACACAGTTTAGTTTACGGACTCTTATTATCTGCCGATTTTATTTGTTAAACCGGAAACCTACGGATAATTTCAGGGTACCGAGCCCTTCGGAAGTGTTGTCGGGCATTGTTTCCTGGGTGGTTATTCCGTCTATTGTTTGTTGGAACTTTCTGAAAGTACCCCCCATAAACGAAACTTTAGAGGTCAAGTTTACGCTACCGGCGGACTTTAGACCTCGCACAATGGCTTTTCGTGCCTTTTCCCAAATGGAAAGCGTATATAGAAAGCGGATTTGAGCAAAGAGGGGTGATTAGGCTGATGGTCAGTTGAATAGGTTTGATTTTGCGTTACTTTGATTGACTCGAAAAACAGCGATTTTGGCAAAATACGGCGGCGGGACGTTTCCAAATCGTTACCCGAAATGGGGAGAGGACGCAAGCGTGTAACAGATTTTTATTCAGTGGTTTACGT
>DBDA01000050.1 GCA_002293375.1 Odoribacter sp. UBA944 | reverse complement strand
TGGTTTTTCTGTTTCTATGACTGGCGGCTGTCAGCCGCTGTATTTTTTGTCTTGCAAGGATCCCCCCTTCGGGATCGCCGAGCGCAGCGAGGCCATCCCGAGTCAAATGCTCTGAAAATTTTTTCGCTTGGTTTCGCTGTTTTTGACCTGTTTTTTAGTCTATGTAGTCTATGTGCATTCTTTCTAACATGCTCCGAACATGGGCTTAATATGCTCCGTAGACTAGCTGTAAACCGGTTATAGAGCGTTATACTTCTGTGAGATTTGTTTTGGAATATATTTTTTATCTTCCAAACGACATGATATGCGGCTGTAGATTTTTATCGGAAAGGAGATCAAAGTATAAGGTTTATATGTTGTGTTTTTCTCCGCTACTGTGCGAATTTTTTTGTGTTCCACGACTTTCTATTCTTACACAAATTTACGATTGAAAAATAAATCAGGTAAAATTATTTGGTTTTCACTATATTTGCGCACACCTCAACACTATCGGTATGAAAAAAACAGTGTCGGTCGATGCTGAAGCGAATAGCACAAAGAACACATTGAACTCCGCAAGCTTGAATAAGCCTCACTACGTTTTGTTGGATGGATTGAGAGGAATAGCCGCATTCGTTATTCTCGTGTTTCACTATCTGGAGATGATATACCAGAATTACGAAGATAACTGGCTGGGACATGGTTATCTGGCTGTGGACTTCTTTTTTTGCCTGTCGGGGTTCGTCATCGGGTATGCATACGATGACCGGATGAAAAAAATAGGGGTAACACATTTCTTTGTCAACCGTCTCATCCGGCTGCATCCCCTAGTCGTTTTCGGTACGGTCCTGGGAGTGTTGGGATATGTTTTTAATCCTTTTATAGACAACACGCTGGCTTCGGGTATCGGAAACGTCGTGTTGGCGGCTTTTTTGTCGATGCTGTTGGTGCCTTTTCCGTTTTTGAAATACCGCGGAGGTGGTCTTTTCCCGTACAACACCCCTTCGTGGTCGCTTTTTTTTGAGTACATTGCCAATGTCGTATATGCTTTTGTGTTGAGTCGACTCAAAACGGTATGGCTTGTCGTTTTGGGGGGTGTGAACGCTGCATTGCTGGTTTTGTGCGCCTATAAATCAGGATGGCTTATCGGCGGATGGGATATCAGTTCGATACCCGAAGGATTTGCTCGGGTGGGCTTCTCGTTTACGGCCGGACTGGTGATCTACCGGTGTGGGCCGATCATCAAAAACAGGGTGGGCTTTCTGCTGCCGTGCCTGTTGTTGACAGGGGTATTTTTCTTTCCTCACGATACATGCGACTGGATCACTGAGTCGGTCATCGTTATCTTGATCTTCCCGTTGATCATCAGCCTTGGTGCCGGGACAACCGTCCGGGGAAGGACAAAATACATGCTGGATTTTATGGGCAAGCTCTCGTATCCGTTGTACATGACCCACATCACCACTGTATGGCTGTTCGGCAATTATTATCGTACATACAATCCTGCCGGCATGCAGCTTGTCGGGATTGTTGTGGCGCTCGTTGTATTTAATCTGTTGGTTGCAGTGATTACTCTGCGATGGATTGATGAGCCGCTGAGAAAATGGCTCGGGAAAAAGCAGAAAAACGGGGGCTTAAAAAGATTTTAAAATAGATCGAATGAAAAACGGAGAAAGAACGCCGGTTATCGTATATCATAGTTACAGTTCGCCTTGCGGCGAGTTGCTGCTCGGCTCGTTCGAAGACAAACTTTGCCTGTGCAATTGGCGAACTAAAAAAGAACGCGAGCATGTGGACCGGAGATTGCAACGCATCCTGTCGGCCTGTTATGAGGAGGGTACATCGGATGTCATCGGGCAGGCGGAGAGGCAATTAAACGAATATTTCGCTCGCCGGCGGAAGGTGTTCGACGTACCGTTGCTTTTTGCCGGAACCGAGTTTCAGGAAGCCGTCTGGAATGCATTATTGACGATCCCGTATGGGACGACTCTCTCGTATGCGGCACTTGCGAAACAGTTGGGTGCGCCGAAGGCTGTTCGCGCTGTTGCCAACGCGAACGGAGCCAATTCCATCTCTATCTTTGCCCCTTGCCACCGGGTCATCGGCAGCGACCATTCGTTGACGGGTTACGGGGGCGGACTTCCGGCGAAAAAAATGCTGCTGGAACTTGAATCGGGTGTGCAGCGTTTACTGTAAGCGTCTGTTTAGATCCATGTTTTTATATCTTCTTCGACAGTGGAAATTCCGCCGATGCCGAATTTCTCGACCAATACGTTAGTCACCTGGGGGGAGAGGAACGCCGGCAGTGTCGGGCCGAGGTGGATGTTCTTCACGCCGAGCGACAGCAGGGCAAGCAACACGATCACGGCCTTTTGCTCGTACCATGCGATGTTGTAGACGATCGGCAGGTCGTTTATGCTCGTCAGTCCGAACGCTTTTTGCAAAGCAAGGGCGATGAGCACCAACGAATAACTGTCGTTGCACTGTCCGGCATCGAGGACTCGTGGGATGCCGCCGATGTCGCCTAACGGCAGTTTGTTGTAGCGGTATTTGGCACACCCGGCGGTGAGGATTACCGTATCTTTCGGCAGCGTGGTCGCAAATTCGGTGTAGTAAGAGCGTGATCTCATGCGCCCGTCGCAGCCAGCCATCACCACGAACTTTTTGATCGCGCCCGATTTTACGGCATCAACGACTTTATCGGCCAACGCAAGTACTTGGTTGTGTGCAAACCCGCCGACGATTTCGCCGTGTTCGATTTCAACAGGAGGGGCACACTTTTTTGCGTGCTTGATGAGTGTAGAGAAATCTTTGGGTTTGCCGTCCCTGCGGTCGGGGATGTGTACCGCTCCGGACAGTCCCGCCGAGCCGGTGGTGTAGATGCGGTCTTTGTAGGAGGCATTGGCGGCCGGCGGTACGATGCAGTTGGTGGTAAAGAGTATGGGGCCGTTGAACGTCTCAAATTCCTCTTTTTGCTTCCACCAGGCATTGCCGTAGTTGCCGACGAAGTGCGGGTGTTTTTTGAATGCAGGATAGTAATGGGCCGGCAGCATTTCGCTGTGGGTGTAAATGTCCACGTCGGCCGCTTTGCTTTGTTCGAGCAGTTTTTCGAGGTCTTTCAGATCGTGACCGCTCACAAGGATTCCGGGCCGGCGGCCGACGCCGGTTTTGACCTTTGTTATTTCGGGATGTCCGTAAGTTGACGTATTGGCTTTGTCCAACAGCGCCATCGCTTTCACACCGCATTCTCCGACACCCAATGTGAGAGTTACCAATTCGTCCGCGTCTATATCCCGGCGGCTCACTTCGGCGAGTGCATTTTCGAGCATGGCGTAAATCGCTTCCTCTTCGTACCCGAGGTTCAGGGCGTGTTCTGTATAGGCCGCCGCACCTTTTACGCCGTAGATGATCATTTGCTTGAGCGAGCGTATATCCTCATTTTTTTCGCTTGTGACGCCGACTTTCGCGGCCGTAGCTTCGTACTCTGCCGGTGTAGGGTTGAAAGCGACCTCCGGCATATCGGGCAGGGCAATACCGCGCTTTTTAGCTGTTTCGATCAACTCGTTTTTCATCGCCAATGCCTTGTCGATGCGTTCCTTAATGGCTGCGTATTGGTAATGGTGCTGAACAGTGCGTCGATGATCCGGCGGCTTGCGTGTCTGTCCGGCGCACCTTTTTCGCGTAAGGCGCGGTTCACGATCGCTTTACCCCTTACGGCGTAAAGCAACACATCCATCAATCCGGCGGTCTGCGGCTCTTTGCCACAAACACCTTTTATCGTACAGCCCACACCTGTAGCCGCCTCCTGGCATTGAAAACAAAACATTTCCATTCTTTTATCTGTTAATTGATTAAAATTCATATCATCACCCGTTGCAGAGTGTCTTTGTCTTTGATACAAAACTACGCCTCTGTCATACGAAAAAACCGTAACAGATGTTACACTCTGAAAATAAAATCCTATTTTTGTGAAAATTCCTGCTCCGTGAACCTCTCTATCCTGACCAAAATCCCGTTGTTCCGTTCGGTATATGAAACTGAGCTTGAACGTTTCTTCGCCGAACTGAAGATTACCCCAACCTGTTTCCGGAAGGGCGAGATCCTTGCCATGCAAGATGAACCGGTGAACCGCCTGATCATTCTGCTTACCGGCAGCGTGAAGGCGGAGATGACCGACGCATCGGGCCGTGTGGTGAAGGTGGAGGACATCGAAGCGCCCAGTCCGCTGGCGATCCTGTTCCTGTTCGGCCGAGAGAACCGTTTTCCGGTGCAAGCCGTCGCCCGCGAGGATGTAACGGCGGTTGTCATTCCCCGGCAGTCGGTGCTTCGGATGTTGACAATGAACGAAGTGATATTAAAAAACTACCTCGATATTTCGGCGGACTTTGCTACGCGCTTAAGCCGCAAACTCAACCTGATGTCGTTCCATACCATTCGGCAAAAAGTAGCGGTGTATCTGCTCGATCTGTCGAAGAAACAGACTTCCGATACGGTACTCTTAGACAGGCCCAAAAGTGCGTTGGCGGCGTATTTCGGAGTGGCCCGTCCGTCGCTGGAACGGGAAATAACCCGTATGCAGCAGGAGGGATTAGTTGTTGCCGAAAAGAGAAAGATAATGATCAAGAACCGGCCGGAACTGATCCGCACGGTACAGCTTTGATACCTGAGAGTCTGTTTAAATTTGTGCGATGGTGGAATTATTACGGAAACATTTATTTTCAGAATTCGGAGGATTTTATATCTTTGCACTCTGAATTTTAAGGGGGATAGTACAAATCGTGTGATGGGAGGTTTGGCCGGCCTTTCCCCCAGGCTGAAGCCGGTCCTTGAGTAGCACAATTGACAACAACCATGAAAGTATTTGAATTAAAAGGAGAGAAGAGAAGCGATTTGGGTAAAAAAGCGACCAAAGCGTTGCGGGTAGCGGGAAATGTACCTTGTGTATTGTACGGCGGAGAGGAGAACGTACACTTTTTCGTTTCCGAAAAAGCCTTGGCTAAATTGCTGTATACCCCCCATGTTTACATCGTGAAAGCTGTGGTGGACGGAAAGCAGTACGAAGCTGTGATGCGGGAGATCCAATTCCATCCGGTGAGCGACAAGGTGCTGCACATTGACTTTTACCAGCTTTTCCCCGATAAACCGGTGGTTGTGGAAGTACCGGTGAAATTGCAGGGATTCTCTGTCGGTGTTCAGGCCGGGGGTAAATTGGTATTGAATACCCGGAAACTGAAAGTAAAATCATTGCCTGCACAGTTGCCTGATGAACTGACGTTGGATGTGACCAACTTGGGTTTGGGGAAAGCCATTCAGGTGAAAGAACTCGCTTTTGAAGGAGTGGAGTTGATGAATGCCAAGGATGTAGTGGTGGCCCAGGTAAAACTGACGAGAGCTGCCCGGTCCGGGGATGCTGCAAAATCCTAAAACGGGTTCGCTATGAAGTATCTTATCGTCGGGCTGGGTAACATCGGCCCGGAATATAAGGATACACGGCACAACATCGGATTTAACGTATTGGACGCCTTTGCGGGGGCGTCCAATCTTGTTTTTGAGGAGAAACGGTACGGTTCTGTGGTCGAAACAAAGATCGAGGGGCGTCCGGTGGTACTTTTAAAACCTTCTACATATATGAACCTGAGCGGCAAAGCGGTGGGTTACTGGATGCAGAAAGAGAAGGTGCCGTTGGAAGATCTGTTGGTCGTTGTCGACGATCTGGCGCTTCCCCTGGGCAGTTTGCGTTTGCGGGGACAGGGAAGTGACGGCGGGCACAACGGGCTGAAAAGCATCGACGCGGTGCTGGGTACGGATGCGTACGCCCGGCTCCGTTTCGGGATCGGCAGCGATTTCGGCAGGGGACAGCAGGTGGAGTACGTATTGGGGGAGTGGGGAACGGAAGAACGGGAACAATTGCCGCTGTTGGAGAAACGGTGTGTTGAAATAATCTATAGCTTTGTGCTGACTGGATTGGTAAAGACCATGAACGATTTCAATAAGCGGAAGTGAGAAATTTAAATAGACGCTGATTTCCGGACGGACAACATGGGAGAAACGGATAAAGTCAGGATAGACAAATGGCTTTGGGCGGTGCGGATCTTTAAGACCCGTTCCCTGGCGGCGGAAGCGTGCGGCAAAGGGCATGTCCGGATTGGAGAGAGTTCCGTAAAGGCCTCCAGAGAGATTCGGGAGGGCGAAGTGGTGCGGGTGCGTATGGTGCCCGTCGAGCGGCATTACCTGGTCAAAAAAATGACGGACAAACGGATGTCCGCCCAATTGGCCGTGGATTTTGTGGAGGATGTCACTCCGCGGGAGGTGTTGGATTTGCTGAATGCCGCAAAAGTATATGGTTTTGAACGCCGGGACCGGGGAAGCGGCCGTCCGACCAAACGGGACCGCCGGATGATCGACCGGATGAAGGGTGAAGAGGAGGAATTTTAGTCGAAAGAGGAAAACGGAATGTTGATTGCCAGAGAAAAGAAAAAGAGCAATATTGCTGAGTATATTTTATACATGTGGCAGTTGGAGGACCTGCTCCGGGGGCTCGATCTGGACATGGAGCGGGTCAGGGGGCAACTGATCCTTCCGTTCCGACCGGATGAAGGGATGGCCCGGGAGATGTACGAATGGTACGACAACCTAATCGAGATGATGCGTTTGGAAAAGGTACAGCAGGCGGGACACATCCGGGTGGTACAAAATAACGTTGACGAATTGACGGAGTTGCATTTCTACCTGTTGCACAAGGCGCATGACAGGCGCTACCACCAGTTGGTGACAGCGGCGGCGGTGAATTTAGTGGAGTTCCGGAGTAAGGCGGGTGTTGGGAACGAAATTTCCGACGTGGAGTTGGCCCTGAACGGTCTGTACGGACAGTTGCTGTTGCGCCTCCAGAAAGTGGAGGTATCGCAGCAAACCCAACAGGCTATGGATACGTTCGGTCGAATGATCGCCTATTTGGCTGCGCAGTACCGGAACATGGAAATGGAAGAGAAACACCTGTTGGAATAGAATTTGCTGAGGATCTGCATAAAATAAATGATAGACGTATGAAAACCATTCTGATCTTGTTGAGTACGTTGTTGATGGGGCTCAACCTGAGCGCCCAGACAAGTAAAAAAGAGTTTCGAAAGAGTTATGAAAAGGGAGAGATAAAAGAGGTTGTTGTTACCAACCGCTACGGACAGATCGAGGTGGAACAGACAGCGGATGGTCCGATTGAGGTAGAGATTTCCATGGCTGTTACTGCCAAGAGCAGTGCCAAGGCCGACGAACTCCTGGAGTACATCTCCATCAACGACGTGGAGTCCGGTTCTTTTCTGAACGTAGAGACTGATTACGGAAAAAACATGGCCCTTGATCAGATGTTTTCCGGGGTCAATATCAATGTTGGCTATAAATTGCGGATTCCCGCGGGGTTGAAGTTGCGGCTGATCCATTCGGAAGGGAATATTTTTGTAGACCGTTTTTCCGGAGAATTGACCGTTGATCTGAAAACCGGTAATTTTCAGGCGGGTATCCTGAAAGAGGAGGAGTGTTACATCAAGCAGGAGGGCGGTAGTTTGATCATCTCGTCGGTGGAACAGATGAACGGGGAGTTGAAAAATTGTGACCTGAAGATAGAGGAGGCCAAAGAGCTTCGTTTGGATGTTACCGGATGTACGGGTACGCTTGCTTCCGTGGAAGATTTGACGATCACTTCTCAGGGCGGACGTTTGCAACTGGGACAGATTGAACGGATGTCCGGAACCTCCCAGATGACCAAATACGAAATTCAGGACATTGGGGACGAGCTGAGCATGAATCTCAAGTTGGGAGAGATCAACATCCGGAATATCCACTTTAATTTTTCAAAGGTGGACTTGGTCACTTCCATGACCAAAATCGGATTGACCTTTATGCAAGATGCCGGCTACGAGATTGAACTGCGGCACAACAAGAATCTGAAAATGGACCTGCCCCGCGGGATGAAGTTGAAATCGGCGCCTACGGCGGAGAAAAACGTGGAACTGAAAACCGGTTTTGTCGGCAACACCCAGTATGACGGGAAGGTTTATTTAGACATCCGCAGCGGGAATTTATTTATTCAGTAAGCGAGAACAATAAATCTGGGAGTATAGTATGTCTCTTTTTCGCTGTTGTTTTCTATATCATATATCTTTTGAAACCACCTATGCGAAAATTACTTCTGCTTGCCACCTCCCTTACTGGCTTACTGGCTCAGGATTTCTCTCCGAACCAGAAGGCGCAAGGGTATCTTGATTTCAAAAATGCCACCGTTGACTATGCCATGGGGCTATTCCGCTATCCAGTGCTGTATAGATTGCGGTCGGGGGGATTTCGAATTGCCGATCACTTTAACACTATGTAGGGAAAGGGGATACTCCCCCCCGTCTATAGAAAGTAGGAACGGTTTAAGTGGCTCAAATTAGCTGGGGGTAATTCATATATAATTGCCAATAGTTTATACAAGTGTCATCCATATGTTGTATCATTGATTTCTGTAATTATAAACTATATTCTAAGCTTATACCATAACGTTAAAATGTATATAGAAGATATGAGTCTGACTAATATTTCTTACGAAGGTTATGTTCTATACGGGAAAGGGCATCGCAAACCAGCACCTTTCGGAATAATTTCCTCGGACTACAAACGAAAGGCAATGCTGTCTCATGTCCCGTCAAAAATGCAAAAATATTTGATTGAGGTTGAGGACAGGCGGTTCTATAAGCACTCAGGATTAGATTATAAGGGTATTGCAAGAGCTATTGCTACAAACATAAAACACGGCAGGATGTTGCAAGGCGGGAGCACTATCACTCAGCAGTTGGCGAGAAACCTCATGGAAGATAATGGCAAAACCCTGTCTCGAAAAATTAAAGAATCCGTTTACGCAATACAATTGGAGAAGAAGTATGTCAAAGATTGTATAATAAACATGTACTTCGACAATGTATTTTGGGGCAACAATGTGTATGGTCTTAGAGCGGCAAGTCTTTCCTATTTTAAAAAGGAGCCATACGCCTTATCCGAGCAGGAGGTTATTTTGTTAATAACTCTATTAAGAGGCCCTAATCTGTACCTAAAAAATGAGGATCAATTATACCAACGATATGTGCTATTGAATAACTTATTGCTTGACAGAAACATTCTTAGCAAGCGTCACTATGACCGCAATATTAAACACTGGCCGGTAATCCAATACCAAAAATTAGACAGTATAAAGAGCAGTGTTATCTCATACATAGCGGATTATGTAGACACGAAAAATCGAAAAATATCAACTACAATAGACGTCCGTCTTCAAAAAGTGATAGAAGATTATGTCTCTACATCTAAGCGCCCGGTCTCTGTTCTTGTCTTTTCGAAGGACGTACTGTGTGCGATAAAAAGTAGCTATGGACACGAATATCCGTTAACATATAAATCTAATGTCGGTTCTACTCTAAAACCTTTTTTGTATGTTTTCCTGCGAGAAAATGGTATAGCCGAAGACGATCTGTTTTCCACATTTGAAAATCCATTCGAATCTATTAGAGAAGGCAATGCGCCGCAAAAACCATATTACACGCTTAATGAAGGTCTTCTTGAATCAAACAATAACGTTTTCATCAATGCAGCCCATAAGGTCGGTTTAAACAAAACGTATGATTATTTGGCTTGTCTTCTTAACAAAGACCGAGATGAAATTTCTTTGTCTACCATTCTGGGGTCAACATCAACCGGATTGTCCCTTTTTGAATTAGGCCAGCTTTATTCCAAGTTTTTGGGTTATGAAAATAGCCGCTACAAGGAAGAATGTTTGAATGTATTAAACCTAAACGCATGTAGAAAATGGAGCAGTGACACAGAGTTTTTCCTCAAAACAGGAACAACGAATGACAATAGAGAATGTTTCCTAATTGCAGGTAATAAAGATTTAATACTTTGCTTTTTAGAGCATGGAGATGTATCTGCATATTTCAAAGGAATGTCTTTGACAGAATCAACAAAACGTCTTCTCTGTAGAAAAGATAAAAACTTATACAAATGGATGGACTGACAAGTGTTTTGAAAGACTTTTATGATTCGATAGACAAGAATCTTTTGGGTATTTTAATAACCACGATAGTGGGGTCTGCAGTATGGGTATATAAGGAATTGACTCAAACCCCATTGCAGTATTCTCGTGATACTTTTTTTAAGTACACAGAGGTCAGAATTGAGAAATTGTCAGAAATACACAACATCTTAATTTGCATCTTGTTGTCTCCTAAAGACAATACGATTAAAGAGAGATTAAAAAGTGTCCTGCTGTCTGGAAAAATGGCCTACATTGATGAAGGATTAAACGCAAAACTGATGCGAATCGCATATTCTGATGATTTCAACAGAGTTCTCTATGTTGAGGCCATAGGAGAGTGCCAAACGCAGTTGAAGAAAATCATAGACAAGATTAGAGATGAAAATAATTATTTTGTAAATCGCTCAAAAATAACCCCCTGGAGAAGGGCTATAGGATTTGTTTCGTCTGGCATAGAGATCGCCATATCCTTAGGATTTATATTTATAGTGTTGTATTATTATTTATATGCTTTGTCTAATTGCGCATGGCCATGGAAAGCACTCGTAATCGCAGGACCGATTCTTGTTATCATAGCGCTAAACCACCCTAAGGTTCGCCTATGGACCAAAAATAAATCCGAGACACTTCGCAAAAAATACTGGTCATAATAAAATTTAGACCTTATTCTGCATTGGTGCAGTGTTTAACGTTTATAATGCTGCAGATATATTTCTCCATATACTGATTGAATGCGAAATAAAGATCACACTCTATTTGCTGGAAATCAATGCAATAAATGTAAAAACGAAGCAGGTTCAGCACTCAATCCTCTGGAGGATCCCTGAGAACAAATCCCAAAACACAATATTTTGAGGAAAATAGTTGGAGGAATCAAGATCTTGCTGTACATTTGCTCACTCCAAAAACAGGAAAAATGAAAAACTGCGCATTGCATCATAACCATCATCACATGCTTCACTGGCAGGTGAGATGAACTGTTATGCGTAATTTGTAAGTATAATAAGCTCGCCTGGATCAGGCGGGCTTTTTTTATCCCATCTCCTCTGATCCGGCCGGGCGCGAAAAACAAAAAAGTGTACCCATGAACCTGAAAATCGCGGTGCAGAAGTCCGGCCGACTAAACGAGGACTCACTGAAACTCCTGAAAGAGTGCGGAATTTCCGTTGACAACGGAAAAGAACAGTTGATGGCGCAGGCCTCTAACTTCCGGTTGGAAGTGCTCTACCTGCGCAACGCCGATATTCCGCAGTATGTAAAAGACGGTGTTGTTGACATCGCCATTATCGGCGACAACACGGAGCGGGAAAAAAAAACAGGTATCCGGCGGGTGCTGGATTTGGGATTTTCCCGTTGCCGCCTCTCCATAGCGGTTCCCAAAGCGACGGAATTTACCGGGCTCTTCTGGTTGCAGGGAAAGCGGATAGCGACCTCCTATCCCAACTCCCTGAAAGATTTTCTGACGGAGAACGGATTAGAGGCAGAGATCCACGAAATATCCGGTTCGGTGGAGATTGCTCCCAACATGGGATTGGCAGATGCCGTGTGCGATCTGGTGAGTTCCGGGAGCACCCTGTTCAAGAACGGATTGACGGAGGTCTTTCGGATCTTTGAATCGGAAGCTGTTTTGGTAGCGAACCCCGGCCTGAACGGTGAGAAGCTGGCGTTGTTGGAACAGTTGGTGTTCCGGATCCGCTCTGTGCTGGCTGCTAAAAACAACAATTACATTTTGCTGAATACCCCAGTGGAAAAGTTGGAACAGGTGTGCCGTCTGTTGCCCGGTATGAGAAGCCCCACCGTGATGCCTTTGCGCGATACCGGTTGGGTATCGGTGCATTCGGTGGTGCACGAAGACCGTTTTTGGGAGGTGATCGGACAGTTGAAGGAGGCTGGTGCGGAGGGGATCCTGGTCATTCCGATCGAGAAGATGATTGTATAACACAAAAACAGGAAAAAGAGATGCAGAAAATAGTGGATCCGTCGCGGGAAACCTGGAAAGAGCTGTTGGCCCGTCCGGAGCAGAAAGATGATGAGTTGCAAGCTGTTTGCAGCGAGATATTTGCGGAAGTACGCAAAAACGGGGATGAAGCCCTGAAAAAATACACTTGGTTTTTTGACCGGGTACAGATAGAGAACTGTTGCGTGAGCGAAGAGGAGTTCGCAGAAGCGGAGCGGATGGTGCCGGAGAGTTTGAAAGAGGCGATCCGGAGGGCTGGAGAGAATATTCGAGGATTTCATATCCGGCAACAGGAGGCATGC
The DNA here is from genome assembly GCA_002293375.1 of Odoribacter sp. UBA944. Taxonomy (GTDB): domain Bacteria; phylum Bacteroidota; class Bacteroidia; order Bacteroidales; family Marinifilaceae; genus UBA944. Next base: position 9,726 of record DBDA01000050.1, on the reverse strand, counting down.
TCCAAGGGGCCGGTGTGGGAAGGTGTGGAGGGGGTCAGGTGTTGGCAGGAGGTGCGGCCGATCGACCGGGTAGGGCTTTACGTTCCGGGAGGGACGGCTCCGCTCTTTTCCACCGTGTTGATGTTGGGGATCCCGGCGCAAATAGCCGGGTGCGGGCAGGTGGTTCTCTGTACGCCTCCGGGAAAAAACGGTCGGGTGGAACCGGCCATTCTGTGGACGGCCCGCTATTGCGGCATCTTCCAAGTGTACAAAGCAGGTGGCATACAGGCGATCGCAGCTATGACCTTCGGAACGGAAACGATTCCCGGTGTCGATAAGATCTTTGGCCCCGGCAACCAATTTGTGACGGCGGCCAAACAGTTTGCTACAACCTGCCGGGTAGCGATCGACCTGCCGGCCGGCCCTTCCGAAGTGTTGGTGATGGCGGACGGATTGGCCCGTCCGGAATTTGTAGCCGCCGACCTGTTGTCGCAGGCCGAGCACGGACGGGACAGCCAGGTGGTTTTATTGACTTGGGCGCCGGAGATTGTGCCGGCGGTGGAAGCGGAATTGGAACGGCAGTTGGCGTTGCTTCCCCGGCGGGAGGTAGCCTTGGCTGCTTTGGAAAACTCCCGCTGTATTTTGGTAAAAGACCGGGAAACAGCCTTGGAGATAGCAAACGAATATGCTCCGGAGCACTTGATCCTCTGTACGGAGGAGTACCACTCCCTGATCCCGGAGATCCGGAACGCCGGATCGGTTTTTCTGGGGAACTACGCGCCGGAAAGCGCCGGGGATTACGCTTCGGGCACCAATCACACCTTGCCGACCCATGCCTATGCCAAGGCATACAGCGGCGTAGGGGTGGCCTCTTTTACCAAATGCATCAGTTTTCAGGAGATCAGCCGGGAGGGGTTGATGCACCTGGCGCCGGTGATCGAGATTATGGCGGAAAACGAACAATTGGTGGCGCACCGGAATGCCGTAAGGATCCGGAGAGAAGCGATCGGCAAATAAACGGGCTATGGAAATCAGAAAATTTATCCGGGAGAACATCTGGAACCTGCAACCCTACTCCTGCGCCCGGGACGAATACCGGGGAGTGGAAGCCGTCTTACTGGATGCGAACGAGAACCCTTTTGACAACGGGTGTAATCGTTATCCGGACCCAAAGCAACAGCTTTTGAAGCAGCGGATTGCACAATTAAAAGGGGTGAGGGAAGAGAACTTCCTGATCGGGAACGGAAGTGACGAGATCATCGACCTGTTGATCCGGTGTACCTGCCGGCCGGGAAAAGATAACATCCTGGTTTTTGTCCCCGGTTACTCCATGTATGAAGTGAGTGCGGCTGTCAACGAGGTGGAGGTACGGCGGATCGGATTGTCGCCGGATTTTATGCCGAACCTCCGGGAAGTGAACAAGCGGCGGAACAGTCATACGCGCCTGCTCTTTCTCTGCTCTCCGAACAATCCGACCGGTCACATGGTTCCCCTCTCCCTCGTGGAGGAGATGTGTAGCGCCGGGGAGTACATCGTGGTCGTGGACGAGGCCTACATAGATTTTGCCGGAACGCCTTCGGCCGTTACCTTGTTGGAAAAATACGCGAACCTGGTGGTGTTGCAGACGCTTTCCAAAGCCTGGGGCATGGCAGGGTTGCGTTTGGGGATCGGAATGGCCTGCCGGGAGTTGGTTACTATTCTGCACAACATGAAACCTCCCTACAATGTCAGCGGGATTGCCCAGGAAAAAGCGTTGGAGCTTTTGGGGAAAGAGGAGTTGTTCCGAGAGCGCGTTGCGTTGCTGAAGCGGGAGCGGGAGCGCCTGTTCCGGGCCTTTTCGGCGTCCGGAATCTTCCGGAAAGTCTATCCTTCCGAAGCCAACTTTCTGTTGGTGACCACGGAGCGTTGCCGGGAACTGTACACCTTTCTAACGAATAACGGGGTCGTCACCCGCTTGCGGGATATTCCGCCGCTGATTGGCGGAGGCATTCGGATCACTGTCGGAACAGAAGCGGAGAATAACCGATTGTTGCAGCTTTTAGAAGAGTGGAAAATCCAGTAAAAATAAACCCATGCGAAAAGAAAAAATCCTTTTTATAGACCGGGACGGGACCATTATCCGGGAGCCGGCGAACGATTTTCAGGTCGATAGTTTGGAAAAATTCGCCTTTGTGCCCGGTGCGATCGGGGCGCTCCGCCGCCTGGCGGAGGAGACCGATTACCGTCTGGTGTTGGTCAGCAACCAGGACGGGTTGGGCACATCCGCTTTCCCGGAAGAGGCGTTCCAGCCCTTGCAGAATCTGATGCTCCGTACCCTGGCCGGGGAGAACGTGGTGTTCGACGAGGTGTTGATCGACCGCAGTTTTCCGGAGGAGAACTCTCCCTTCCGAAAACCGCGCACCGGCATGGTGGAGAAGTACCTGAACAAGTGGTTGGACCGGGAAAATTCGTACGTGATCGGCGACCGGGTGACGGATATGCAGTTAGCGACCAACATGGATATTCGGGGGATATACCTGGGAAGCGCTTATACCGGGCCGGAGCCGGTCGCTCTCTCTTGTGCTACCTGGCAGGAAGCGCTTGCTTTCCTGACGGCCGGGAGCCGCCGTTCCCAGGCCGTCAGGAAAAGTACGGAAACATCAGTGGAGGTGGAAGTGGACCTGAACGGTACCGGAAAAGCGGACGTCCACACCGGGCTTTTCTTTTTCGACCACATGTTGGAACAGATTGCCCGGCATGGAGGGGTGAATTTGACGGTCCGGGCAGCGGGAGATTTACAGGTGGATGAGCACCATACCATTGAGGATACCGGGTTGGTGTTTGGGGAGTGTTTCCGGAGCGCCCTCGGTAGCAAAAAAGGCATAGAACGCTACGGTTTTGCGCTTCCGATGGACGAAGCCCGAGCGGAGGTGTTGCTTGATCTGGGCGGGCGGGCCTGTTTGTGTTGGGAGGTCTCCTTGCAGCGGGAGTATGTAGGGGATTTCCCGACGGAGATGGCCCGGCACTTTTTCGACTCCTTTTGCCAGGCATGCAAGTGCAATCTTCACGTGCGGGCGTCGGGAGAGAATGCCCACCACATACTGGAGGGTGTCTTCAAGGCTTTTGCCCGCAGTCTGAAACAGGCGGTCCGGCAATCGGGTGGAGAGCTCCCCTCCTCCAAAGGGATGTTTGATTGACGAAAGATGAGGTGCGATGAAAACAGTGATCATTGATTACGGGGCAGGCAATCTTTTTTCCGTACAGACGGCCTTGCATCGTTTGGGAGTACGGCCGGTGGTCAGTTGCGATGGACGGGAGATCCGTTCTGCCGACCGGATCATTTTTCCCGGAGTGGGCCAAGCCTCTGCTGCGATGGAGCGCTTGCGGAGCAGCGGATTGGACCGGATCATTCCGTCTTTGGAGCAACCGGTGTTGGGCATCTGCCTGGGCATGCAGTTGTTGTGTGCCTTTACGGAGGAGGAGGAGACTTGCGGATTGGGCGTTTTCCCTTTGCAGGTGGAGAAGATCCGGGAAGCGGAAAAGGTTCCCCACATGGGGTGGAACCGGATTTCCGGCTTGCAATCGGGCTTGTTCGAGGGAGTGGCGGAGAGCGAATGGATGTACTTTGTGCACTCTTATTGTGTGCCGGACAATGCATATACCATTGCCCGTTGCGATTACCACCGGCCCTTTGCGGCGGCTATCCGGCGGGAGAATTTTTATGGGTGCCAGTTCCATCCGGAAAAGTCATCCCGTTCGGGCGAACGGATTTTGTGGAATTTTATATACGGAAAAATAGCATGAACCATGTACGTATGGAGGTCATACCGGCGATAGACCTGATTGACGGAAAATGTGTACGCCTGACACAAGGTGATTACGAGGTGTGTAAAATGTATGCGGATGATCCGTTGGAGGTGGCCCGGGGCTTTGAAGCGGCCGGTATCCGGCGGTTGCACTTGGTCGATCTGGACGGTGCCCGGTCGTCCGGTGTGGTCAATCTCCAGGTGTTGGAGCGGATTTGTGCCGGCACCCGCCTTTCTGTAGATTTCGGTGGGGGAATCAAGTCGGATGCGGACCTGGAAAAGGTCTTTGTCGCCGGCGCCGATTTTGCCTGCATCGGCAGTCTCGCCTGCACCGAACGGGAGCGGACAGCCGGCTGGCTGGCGTACTATGGGCGCGACCGGATCATCGTGGGGGCGGATGTGCGAGGGCGTAGTGTATGCACACACGGCTGGCAAAATACGACGGAAACGTCGGTGTCCGAATTGGTGGGGTGGTACGGGGAGCGGTTGCGCTACCTGCTGTGTACTGACATTGCTAAAGACGGTATGCTCAGCGGGCCTGCCATTCCACTCTACCGGGAGTTGCAGGCCTCTTTTCCGGACCTGCACATCATCGCTTCCGGCGGTGTGGGAAGTGCGGCGGACTTAGCGGCACTGTCCGGGGCGGGCATCTCTTCCGTGGTGGTCGGGAAGGCGTTCTATGAGCAAAAAATAACGTTGGACGAATTGGCTGTCTGGGCCGGAGAATAGAAGTGTATGTTGGCAAAACGGATCATACCTTGTTTGGACGTCCGGGACGGACGGACGGTGAAAGGCGTTCATTTTCTGAACCTCCGGGATGCCGGAGATGTGGTGGAGTTGGCAACCGGCTATTCAGAAGCCGGGGCCGACGAGTTGGTGTTTCTGGATATTACGGCCAGCCGGGAGAAGCGGCATACCATGCTGGAGTGGGTGGAGCGGGTGGCCCAAGTGATCACCATTCCATTTACGGTAGGGGGCGGCATCTCTTCGGAGCACGATGTGGAGGCTTTGTTGAAAAAAGGGGCCGATAAAATTTCCGTAAACTCGTCAGCTTTGGCGGATCCCGGCCTCATAGAGCGGTTGGCTTACTCGTTTGGCCGGCAGTGCGTCGTGGTCGCGGTGGACGCCTGTGAAAAAGCGGGCGTCTGGGAAGTATACAGCCACGGCGGACGGCAACCGGCCGGCCGGGAGTTGTTCGATTGGGTGCGGGAGGTAGAGGAACGGGGGGCGGGGGAGTTGCTGTTTACCTCGATGGACCACGATGGCTCCCGGCAGGGATTTGCCTGCGATGCGCTCCGGCGGTTGGCGGAGCAGTGCGCCATCCCCTTGATCGCCTCCGGCGGTGCTGGTTCTCCGGCCGATTTTTACGATGCTTTTACCCGCGGAAAAGCGGACGCAGTTTTAGCGGCAGGTATTTTTCACTACGGGGAAATCACTATTCGGGAAGTAAAACAGTATTTGCAGGAAAAAGGAGTAACGGTGCGGTTATAGATTGCCGCGCCACAAATAAAAGAGAGATGGAAAAATTGACATTTGATGAAAAAGGATTGATCCCGGCGATCATACAGGATGCAGATACCCGGGTCGTATTGATGATGGGGTACATGAACGCGGAGTCCCTCCGCCGGACGGAAGAGACCGGAAAGGTCTGTTTCTTCAGCCGTTCCCGGCAGCGGCTCTGGACAAAAGGGGAGGAGAGCGGAAATTTTCTGGAAGTAACCGATATCCGGGCGGATTGCGACGGCGACACCCTGTTAATTCAGGCGAGGCCGTCCGGGCCTGTCTGTCACACCGGTAGCGATACCTGCTGGCGGGAAGAGAACCGGGGCTCCCATTTTCTGTTCCGGTTGGAGCAGTTGTTGCAAAAACGGAAAAACGACGCTCCGGCCGAATCCTATACGGCCCGTCTGTTGGCCCGGGGCATCAACAAGGTGGCCCAAAAAGTGGGCGAGGAGGCGGTGGAATTGGTCATTGAAGCCAAGGACAACGACAAGGAACTCTTTTTAAACGAAGCGGCCGACCTGATGTACCACTCCCTGGTGCTTTTGCTTGCCAAGGGGTACGAATTGGAAGATGTTATCGCCGTGTTGAAGGCGCGGAACAAGGAATAATTACGGATTCAACGCTTTCCAAAGCGTGTCTTTGAGTTCGGTGATGCCCGTACCAGCCACGGAGGAGATAAAAACGTAAGGGATCTCCGGCAGTTCTTTTTCCATCTCCTCCATCAACTCCCGGTCCGCACAGTCGCACTTGGTGATGGCGAGTACCCGCTTTTTATCCAGCAACTCCGGGTTGTACTGTTTCAACTCGTTCAGCAGGATTTGGTATTCGCTCCGGATATCACCCGTATCCACGGGTACCATAAAGAGTAGCACCGAGTTCCGTTCAATGTGGCGCAGAAAGCGGACTCCCAGCCCTTTTCCTAAGTGCGCCCCTTCGATGATGCCGGGAATATCCGCCATGACGAACGAGCGATTGTCGCGGTACGCGACGATGCCCAGATTGGGGACCAGCGTGGTAAAAGGGTAATCCGCAATCTCCGGTTTGGCGGCAGAAACCACTGATAACAGGGTCGATTTTCCGGCATTCGGGAAGCCCACCAACCCGATATCGGCCAGTACTTTCAACTCCAGGATCACGGTGCGTTCCTCCCGCGGTTCGCCGGGCTGGGCGTAACGGGGCGTTTGGTTGGTGGCAGATTTGAAGTGCCAGTTCCCCAGTCCGCCCCGGCCCCCTTTGATCAATATGACCTGTTGTCCGTGTTCGGTAATTTCACCGATAACCTCCCCGGTGTCGGCGTCTTTTGCAACGGTTCCAAGCGGAACATCAATCACTTTGTCCTCCCCATCGGCGCCCGTACACCGGGATTCCGACCCGCCGACCCCGTCGCCGGCAAAGACATGACGTTGGTATTTCAGGTGGATCAATGTCCAGTAGTTGTGGTTTCCCTGTATGATGACATGCCCGCCCCGTCCGCCGTCTCCGCCGTCCGGTCCGCCTTTGGCCGTTAATTTGTCCCGGTGCAGGTGGGCGGAGCCTTTTCCCCCGGCCCCGCTTCGGCAAAATATTTTTACGTAGTCGATAAAGTTTGTGGCAGCCATCGGTTTATTACTTGCTAAGTTTGTACAAATCGGGCAAATTGCGTCCCAGTCCGTCGTAATCCAATCCCCGGCCAATGATAAAGTCGTTTCCCAGTTCCAGACCGTAATAGTCTACCGGGATTTGGCAGGTGAGGGCTTTGGGTTTGAAGAAGAGAGCGGCCACCCGGACCGTTTCCGGCTTCCTCTGCACCAACAATTCCAACAGGTATTGCATTGATTTTCCCGAATCCACCACATCTTCCAGAATGACGACGGTGCGCCCTGTCACATCGTGTTCCAATCCGATTAGCTCCCGGACACTTCCCTCAGAGGCGGTGCCCCGGTACGAAGCAATTTTCAGAAAACTGACCTCGCTGCCCGGAATAGTGATCCGCTTCAACAAGTCGGAAGCAAACATGAACGCCCCGTTCAGTATCACCAGAAACAGCGGATTGCTGCCGGCTAACTCACGGTTGATCCGCCCGGCCATCTCCCCGATTGCCCGGTCGATGATCGGCGCTTCCAGAAACAACTCAAACGTTTTGTCGTGCAGGGTGATGGTTCGCATACGCTCTTCTCCTTTTTGCGACGACAAAGATAGCCCAAACCGAGGGAAAACACAAACTAGTTTGTTGTTTTCCGAGCTTTATGCTACATTTGCGATTCAATAAAGAGAGAAAATATGACACCAAAAGTTAGTATCATCATGGGTAGCACCTCCGATTTGCCGGTTATGGAAAAAGCGGCGCAAGTGCTGAACGATTTTGCCATCCCTTTTGAGATGAACGCCCTCTCTGCCCACCGCACCCCGGCGGAAGTGGAGCATTTTGCCCGGAACGCGCAGGGCAGGGGAATAGAAGTGATCATAGCCGCCGCCGGCATGGCCGCCCACCTGCCGGGAGTGATTGCCGCCATGACCCCGCTGCCGGTCATCGGAGTGCCTGTTAAAGCCTCGCTGGACGGCATGGACGCCTTGTTGGCCATCGTCCAGATGCCTCCGGGAATACCGGTCGCCACCGTTGCCATCAACGGAGCGATGAACGCAGGCATTTTAGCCGCCCAGATACTGGCGACGGGTGACGCTGTCCTGAAACAAAAGGTTGCAGTGTATAAAGAGTCGTTGAAAGAGAAGATTGTAGAGGCCAATAAAGAACTCTCGCAGGTAAAATACCCGTTCAAAACCAATTGAGGCAACCGTCCTATACGGAAACAAAAAAAACAGCCCGTAAAGGCTGTTTTTTTATAGGTGTCTGTTTGAAAGTCTGTTATTACTTCGCGTAGGCAATGGCGCGGGTTTCCCGGATAACGGTCACCTTCACCTGCCCCGGATAGGTCATCTCGTCCTGGATCCGTTTTGCAATGTCGAACGAGATCTTCTCGGCCTCCGCATCGGAGATCTTTTCGCTTCCGACCACCACCCGCAGTTCCCGTCCCGCCTGGATCGCATAGGTCTTCACCACACCGTTGTACGAGAGGGCCAGGTCCTCCATGTCTTTCAAGCGCTTGATATACGACTCCACCACCTCGCGACGCGCTCCGGGGCGCGCTCCGGAAATAGCGTCGCACGCCTGCACAATGGGAGCGATCAGCGTAGTCATCTCCACCTCCTCGTGGTGCGCCCCGATGGCGTTGCAGATATCCGGTTTCTCCTTGTACTTCTCCGCCAACTGCATACCGAGAATGGCGTGTGGCAACTCCGGCTCGTCATCGGGTACCTTACCGATATCGTGCAACAACCCGGCGCGTTTCGCCTTTTTTACATTCAACCCCAACTCTGCAGCCATAATAGCGCACAGGTTTGCCGTTTCGCGGGCGTGCTGCAATAGGTTCTGCCCGTAGGAAGAACGGTATTTCATCTTTCCGATCAGGCGGACCAGTTCGGGATGCAGGCCGTGTATCCCCAAATCAATGGTGGTACGTTTTCCCGTCTCAATGATTTCCTCCTCAATCTGCTTTTTCACTTTGTTCACCACCTCTTCGATGCGGGCGGGGTGGATACGGCCGTCCGTCACCAATTGGTGTAGGGAGAGGCGGGCGATCTCCCTTCTCACCGGGTCAAAACCGGACAACACGATCGCCTCCGGGGTATCGTCCACAATGATCTCCACACCGGTTGCTGCCTCCAACGCCCGGATATTCCGCCCTTCACGGCCGATGATCCGTCCTTTGATCTCATCGGAATCAATGTGAAAGATCGACACGGCATTCTCCGTCGCCGTTTCAGTAGCAACCCGCTGAATAGTCTTGATCACGACCTTTTTAGCTTCCATATTGGCCGTCATCCGCGCCTCTTCCATGATCTCGTTGACAAACGAAACCGCTTGCGCTTCTGCCTCCTCCTTCAGCGAATCGATCAACTTGGCTTTGGCCTGTTCGCCGGACATCCCGGAGATCGCCTCCAATTGCTCAATATGCTGCTTCTTGATTTTATCCAATTCGCCAACCTTTTTCTCCAACAACTCCTTCTGTACATCAATGTTTGTCTGAAGACTCTGAAGATCTTTCGATTTGCGCTGGATCTCCTCCAGCTTCTGGGAGATCGCCGTCTCCTGCTGTTTCACTCTGCCTTCCGCCTGCTGCAATTTGTTGTTCCGGATAGCCGCCTGCTTTTCGTGCTCGGTCTTGATCTGTAAAAACTTCTCTTTGGCTTGAAGGATCTTATCCTTTTTGATGACTTCCGCCTCCGCTTCCGCTTCTTTTATGATGTTCTCACTTCTGCGTCTCAACGAAATTTTAAGTACCACGTAGCCGATAATGAATCCGGCTGTCAGGGCCACACCCCCTGCAATGAATATATTTACCATAAGTAGTATGATGAATGAATTAATAAAAAATAATATAGTATAATATAAAAAAAACCCGCATTATCTCTTTTGAAAAAC
>DBDA01000005.1:48983-49112 GCA_002293375.1 Odoribacter sp. UBA944 | reverse complement strand
GTTTTTTACCTCGGCGTAGACTATTTGTCTTGTTTTCAGTAGATTACCTTTTTAAAAAAGTTCGCAAATGGTGTTCGATTTTTTTTGATCGGGCAGGTTTGCGAAGTTTTGGCTTTTATCTTCTAAAAT
>DBDA01000005.1:2707-48919 GCA_002293375.1 Odoribacter sp. UBA944 | reverse complement strand
TTCCTTTCTTCCTAATGGGATGAATTCTTGTATATTATTAATAATCAACATGTTGTAACTTTTTAAAAACTTCGCAAAACAGATTTCAACATTTTGAACAATAAGTGATTGATAGTAACCTGTTTAGATCCAGAATAGCTGCTATACAATCTGAACGATGCGCGGGGCCGGGCGGTGTTGGGGTTGGTATACGATTTTGGTGTAGCAGTCTACGCATATCCGGTAGTAGGCTACGGTGTCTGTTTTGGGGTTTATTTTGTTTTGGATCTGTTTTTGGAGGTTGTTGTATTGGGTTTCGGTCAGCATGCATTCGAAGACGCTGTAGTTGATGCGAGATCCGCATTTTTCCAACAGTTTGGCTACTTTGGCCCGGTTCCGGTCGTTTTCGATGTCGTAGGCGACGACAATGAATATGCGTTTGGCTCTGCTCATGTTTCTCTTACCATTTTGCGATGTAGGGTTTAAATGTTTTTTTCTGTTCCGTAATAAATTCGGCGATGTCTTTGGCTTGCAATTGGATGATTTTGGCAAATTTCATCTCTTCTGTCCGGAATTTTTCGTAGCGGTTAAGGCGTTCCAGGATGTTTTGTATGAGTAGTTTTTTGGTTTCGTTGTCTAACAGGTTTTTGTCCATGTTGAGGGGTTCTTTTTTCTGGATCAATCCGATGACTACGCGGTCTACGGCCTGGGAGCGGAAAATTTCTATCAGGTCGTATACGAAGGTGGGTTTGCCCGGCTGGCGGGCGTGGAAGACGGAGATGGAGGGGTTGAGTTTGGCTGAGAGGAGGGCTTGCCAGACCCTGGCGTACAGGATGGCGTATCCGTAGTTGAGCATGGAGTTCATGAGATCGGTGGCTCCTTTGCGTACCCGGGATTGTTAATGAGCCGGAAAACAAAGCAAGGCGGGCACAGAAAACACCCGCCTTGATGCAATGAAAGAGAGTTCGATGATTAATTCTTATACTCCGGTATCTCATAAAAGTAAGCATTCTCACCCCACTCTCCGCCTTGCGCACTATTGAAGGCTGCGACGCGAAAAATACGGAACTTGTCCGCTTGCGCTTTGGGCGGATCTGCATAGATCAGATAGGCTTTTTGTCGTCCACCACCGACCCATTCGTTGACGGGTTGCACGGAGCGTACCGCAAGGGGGACGTCATCGGCCCACACCTGAAAAGAGATGTCTCCCGGCTCGACCGAAATGTCAACATGAGCCGCCTCCGACGAGGGCTTATCACTATTCATAACCTCTCCGTATATGTATCTTCCTAAACTCATTGGGCGCGTGTATATTATCACGCCCGGATAACCTCCGTGAGATTTGAAAACCGTCGTGCCGTAGAGTTCGAGGCGATGGTAGCGGGGATTGATCACGATGTCCCTGTCGGCGATAATGTTCCACGCCCAATATTCGAGCCTCATATCCTCTTCGGCAACCATCGGCGGACGCGGGTACTCCTCCGGGCGCATGGCATGAATAGAGGCGTACCTCCCTTTCACAACATTCGGTATCGAGTAATAGCCCTCTTCGTCGGTAATGGCGGTATATGCCTCCGTGAAGTCGGCATTGCCCAACGAAACCTTGCTCCTGTCGATAGGATTCCCATCGAAGTCGGTCACGCGGCCAGATATCGTGATGGTAGCTTCCTGTGCACTTACACTGATCGCGGCTATCACCGCGACGGCGGCCAATAATATTACTTTTTTCATCATTGTGTAAACTGTTTTGGTTATTTGTTCCAGTGTTTATTAGGCCTTTCACACGGAAAAAGTATGCAATTCTGGCGAAAAACCGTTGATTTTATGTCACGAAGTGGTCCCGAGTTTCCGTTTTTCGTTTTCGTTTTGGGGATCTCTACCCGGAGGTAGGGGTTGGGGTTCCAGGATCTGTCGCGCAGTTCTTTTTGCAGTTGGGTGAGGTGGTTTTTCAGGTCGTCGTCGAACATGGCGACGGAGAAACCGTCTATTCCACCGGCTGCGTTTTTGGATTTTACGGTTTTCCAGGCGCTGTGCAGGGTGAGCGGGAGGCAGAGGGTGTTGAAGAGGGAGTTGGGCATGAGGGTGTGGTTTTTAGTAGTTCTCTCTCAACCAGATTTCGAAAAATTTGTCGTATACGGCGTAACCGTTTTCGTCGCGGGTGACAAATTCTTTTTCCAGCAGGCCTTTTAAAGCTGCCTGAACGGAACTGGCCGAAACCAGGTTGTGCCGTTTTACGAAGCCTGAGGAGGTGGGGGTCGGCACTTTGTGGTCTTTTGCGATGGAAATTAGCAATTTGCCTTGTTTGTCCGGTAAACGGAACATGTTTTCGGAGTAGATGTATTTGTTGGAGTCGATGATCAGACGGATGGTGTTGTCGACCATTTCGACGTTGCAACAAGTTCTTTCCGCTGTCTCTCCGAACAGTGTGTTGAGCGTTTTTTGTATGTACCAGGTAACTCCTTCAAACAGGTTGTATATTTTTTCGATTGTTTGTGCAGTGATTTCTTTGTTGTGGGCTTTGAATTGTTTTTGAGCGAATTCGGTATATTTTTCTCTTTCGATGGCATTCAGATGGATGGTGGAGGTGCTTGCAAAGAAAGGACGGGCGGAGGAGTGAAACATTTCTCCCATGATGTGCTGGTGGCTTCCCGAAAAAATAAACCGTGTCTGCGGGCTTTGCTGTATGTGGGTCCGTAAGAGGGCTTCGATGTTGCCTTCCGGATATTTTACGATTTGTTGGAACTCGTCGATGGCTATGATGCAAGGTTTGGCGGAGGCGTTGAGAAACTGAAAGATTTCGTCTAAAGAGGCTTCCGGTTTGTGGATGTCTCCGATGCCTAATCCAAGGGAGGGGATTCCCTGTTCGTCAAATGAAATTTCCGGCCGCACGGATTTGAGTGTTATCAAAAAATTTTCCCATACTTTCCGGCCGGTCGATTTTAGTTGGTTGAAGATGTTTTTACTCAACAGGAATACAAAGTCGTTGAGTGATTTGGTTGCGTATATATCCACGAAGAAGGTGGTGTGGTTTTTTGTGATCTCTGTTTGGTTGAAACAGTGCCGTATCAATCCCGATTTCCCCATTCTGCGCGTGGAGATCAGGGTCACGTTGTTCCCATTCCGGATGTTTTTCAGTACCTGTCCGGTTTCCTGTTCCCTGTCGCAGAAGTATTCGGGAGCGATGTATCCTCCTGTTACAAAGGGGTTTTGTAGTTGGCTCATGCGATTATTGTTTTTGCATTATTATTTTGTAGTAATGCAAAGATAATAATTTTGCGGGTTATTTCAGACCATTACTGCACCACTTTTCTCCCAGCAGCGTATTTTTTTCTACAGGCATTGTGTATTTTTCTATTGAAGTTCCGAACTTTTTGTGTACAAAAAGTTCGGAACTCCACAGAGTTGAGATCAGGGTTGGTTTATTATTTCGAGGGCCTTTTCGAGAAGTTCGTCCCGGCCGGCGCGGATGCCTTCCACGGTGGGGGTTACGTAATGATCTATCCGCACGCCTACCCTCTGGGTGTTGGTACCGTCGGGGTAGAAGACGCCGAGACCCGATATCAATGTCCGGATTCCACCGGGCAGCAGCAGCATCACTACGTCGCCATCGGCCCCGGCTGTCTGCGATCCCACTACTACGCAGCCGGGTGCCGCCTGAAAAGCCATTGTTGTGTATTCCGCCCGACTTAGGGTCTCGGCGTTTACAAGCACCACAACTTTTCCCTTGTAGTAGTCGTCGTTGGTGCTACCCAGAGAAAACGGGGATCCCGCAAACCAGCCCGGCAATTTATCGACCGAACGAGTGAAAATAACGTACTTTGTTTTGTGGGGAACGAAATAGCGGCCGACGAACGAGAATGGCATGAGCTCGGCAGGGTAGCACCTCATGTCGATGACGATGCCCCGGGTGTCTGCGAAACGCTCCATGATGGCCGGGCCGTCGGCGTTCTTGAATTTCCCCGGATACAGGTATCCCACCTTCCCGCCGGCTATCAATTCGTAGTATGTTTTATTGTTCTCTTTTTGTTGCAGTCGTTCGAAATATTCTTTTAGAGGGAGCGTTGCGATGGCTATTTCCATCCGTCGCCCTTTGCGTTCAACGGTGAGCGAAACCTGCTCCCCGAGCACGTATGTCACCAGATTCGCCGCATTACGCAACACTATACTCTCATTCGAAGCGGCGATGAAACGGCGGGATCGGTCGATGTAGTAGTCGGGCATGCGGCCGTCAATGGAGATGATCTCGTCGCCGGGCTCCAGAACGTGTTTTTTGTCCTGTGCCGGAATGTTCCCGGTGACGATGAGTTTACCCTCCACAAAACTCAGTTCGACGGGAAGTCTGCGACCCATGAAGAGCGGATTGTCCAACATGCCCGAGTGGGTGTCGCTCAGTTCGGAGATCAACTCTGACACCGTCAACCGGGGGGACTGGGCGTTCCCGATGCCCAGAAATTTCGGAATGTACTCGGACAGAACCCCGGACCAATTTTTGTCGGTGATGTTCACGCTCGGGAAGTAGTATTCGGCCATGTTCCACAGGCGGAACAGTGTCAACAGATTGTAGCCGTGGTCATTCCCGCCGGCGGGCGCATGGACCGACTCCGCGTCGAAGCTGATGAATCCCTGCTGCGTGATGTAGGCGTAACGGCTCGGTTTCGAGCGGTGGGCCCAGCGCAGGTGTTGCAATGTTTGGGAGAGTTCGGTGCCGAGTGTCGCCTCGTCGGAGAGCCAGTCCCAGTTTGCCGGCGAGGTGTAGCCGCCGCCGGCGATCTGCTTGCGAAGTGTATCTTCGGCCGACCGAAATTCGCCCAGATCTTCGACCCATGCGGCGAGCACGGCGTTGCGTTCCTCTTTGTCCGCCGTGGCAACCTGCGGCAACAACCCGAACAGTTCGTAGTCGGCGTTGAGCACCGTATCGGCAAACACCGGATGGTGGTATTTTGCGAATCCCCAGACCTTTGCCAGCACTTCGAGGTTTTCAACGCTGACGTTGTCGGTTGCCGTGAATCCCGAACTGCCCGAATAGTCGGGATAAGATCTCGGCTCCGGCCGGGCGGAGGTGCAGCCGATCATCATGACCGCCGCGAGCAAGGCATGTGTTTTCATAAGATTTTTCATCGTGTAAAGGTGTTGGTTATTTTTACTACTTTCGTTTAGATATAAATTCGGCTATGCGCTCTTTAAAACCTGTCGGAAGCGGCAGTTCCGGGTTGCCGTAAGTGGCGATCTGAGCGTTCCTCCCGGTTGTGTTGCACTCTTTCAGTACGTGGTTCATGTTCCCGATGAGGGCCAATTGGG
Source organism: Odoribacter sp. UBA944 (assembly GCA_002293375.1). GTDB lineage: Bacteria > Bacteroidota > Bacteroidia > Bacteroidales > Marinifilaceae > UBA944. The sequence goes on along the minus strand of DBDA01000005.1, from coordinate 43,642 downwards.
CTTTGGGGTTGCCTTTTGATAAAAGCGTCGCGTCGTTTTCTGCGACCTGGATGTCGGTGGAGCCCTGAATGATCAGTATGGGCACATTTAATTTGGCGATCTCTTTCGCCGGATCGTATTTAAACAGGGAGATGAGGAAGGGTTGTATGGAGGGGCGGAAAAGGCTTTGCATAAAGGGAGAGACATCGTTCACCTCTTTTCCCGCTTCTAATTGACTGAGAATGCGTTCGGCTTCTGCCTGTATCCGTTCGGGTTGGTTGGACAATTGCCTCCTGATAAGGGTTGCCGTATTCTCTCCCGGGCCTGCGATGGAGATGTATCCTTTCACCTCTTTGTTGTTTGCAGCGGCAAGTATTCCGATCAAAGAACCTTCGCTGTGCCCGGCAATGATGACGCCCGAAAAGCGGGGGTCTTTCGCCAATAATGCCACCCATGCTTTGGCGTCGTCTACATAGGTATCAAAAGTGACATCCGCTTCACTGCCCATGCTCTTTCTGCTGGCAGCGATCCCGCGTTTATCGAAACGAAGCGCAGCTATTCCGTTCTCAACGAACAGTTCCGCCAGCATTTTCAGGGAATTGTTACCGCCCGGGATCAGGGGCGTATTGCCGTTGCGGTCGGTAGGCCCCGATCCGGCGATGATCAGTGCCACCGGCATACCGCTTGCCTGTTCCGGCATTAACAAGGTGCCGTACAAATCGCCTGTCGGGGTGTGCAGCACGACTTCTTCCTCCTGTGCATGCAAGGACATACAGCCGGAGATCGATAAACAAGCTATTAGTAAAAATTTTTTCATCATTTGGGTAGTAGTTAAAGGTTAAAATATGATTTCGTTAAGACAAATGCTGTGCATTCGGTGAGCAGAATGCCAGCGATAAACAACCCGGTCAGTTTGGCGCTTTGTTTAATGCCGGTGGAGATTTTAAATGCCTTGTATAGCAACGCAATGCTCCATATACTGCCGGAGATGGCGATGAGTATGAATACCCAAAATCCGAGGGTGGCGGTGAAGTCTATTTTTCCCGATAGAAGCATTTCCATCAATTGGGTTTCGTGTTCTTTTTTTACTAAAAAACCGAAGGCGGCGCTGATCAGGCAAGGGAACCTGGAGAGTGTGACCGTACCGAGCATGTCCTGAAACCGGACACCTTTGGCAGCGAGTAGCCCTATGAGGTAAAAAACAGGTACGGCGACGCCGATGGCAATGGCCTGTAGCATAAGCGCGTCGTGCAGTTGTAATCCGAAAATGGATTTGACGCTGACAATGCCGATGAAATAGATATGATTGCTATTTCCGACAATGGCCGTTAAAAGGAGGAAAATAGCCCCGATCAAAAAAGCCTTGTATCCGGCAATACGGACAAACGGATTGAACATGAGATTAAAATGATTGCTCATAGGATTTGATTTTTTCAATGATGTCATTCAAGAGATTCCTTACGGTGGGGTAACTGAGTTTCAATTCTCCGGCCATCTCCTTCAGGCTGCCGCTGTGTTTGATAAATTTAAGGATAAAATCCTGTTCATCAGGATTTAAAAGTGTGAGTACGGGAAGTGTGTAGTTGCCGGAAACTTCTGTTCCGCACGCTTCGCATTGTAATCTCCTTACTTTTAATTGCTGCTTGCAACTGGGACAATAACAGGGTAACATGGTGTGGTTGGATTTTCGACAAAGATAACTTCTATTTCAATAATATCAAAATAGATTTCAATAAAATTGAACTATTATTGAATAATATGGATTTAAGGGCCTGTTAAAAAGCACTCAAATAACTTCGGTGAAAAATTTAAACAGACTCTAATTATCCCAACAGTTCCAAAAACATCTTCCCGCGCATAGTGAGACGCAATTTTTGAGCCGGATGGGTGGGACTTTCAGGGATGGTTTGCTCGATAAGGTGTTGAGACAGTAACTTTTTGATGGTTCTGTTGAGATATCCGGAGACCTTTTTCAACCCAAAAGCGATCATCAACTCCTGCCTTGATAACGGTTCGACTGCCAATTTTTCGAGGATAAAACTATACATCGTCCTGGTCGCGGACTCTTGCCCAAGCTCTTGCCCAAGCTCTTGCCCAAGCTCTTGCCCAAGCTCTTGCCCAAGCTCTTGTTTTGCCTCAAAATCGAGCTTCACGAATTGCACCTGAAACGACAGTCCGATCTCCCGCCAGCGAAAGTCGATCTGCGGATAATCCCGCAATTCGTCTGCGATCAGTTTTAATCCGTTTCCCCATTGGTCAATGATGCCCAATCGCTTGAAAACCGGCGCAATGATTTTGTTTCGGGCATCACTTTGGCGGCTCTCCATTGCCGAATAATCAATTGACGGCGGTAGCAATCCCGGACTGGTAATTTCGATCATATCGTCGTAAACAGCCACTTTGACATCTTTGCCTGTAAGTGAATAGTCGCGATGTACAATGGCGTTTCGAATGGCTTCCCGTATTGCTTTCACAGGATATTCCCAACGTGAAACCGTATAAACGCCTTCGACAGTGGCGCCCTTGTTGATGTGGCGCAATACGAAGTTGTATGCCTCTTCCGCTTGTGTCGAGATGTTGGAGAGAATACTTTTTTGGTCGATAAACTCTTCTGATCCGGTACCTTTAAATCTTGCACACTCCACTTTAGCAAAGTGGAACATCGACTGCCGGAGTTCGTCATCGGAGAAAAGCACAAGAGCGTTTGTCGGATACTCCACACCCTGTACCTCTTTTGTCAGTTCCAATTTCCGCAGAGTCGCCTCGTCCAGTTTATCACCTGTTTTATCTTGGTATTCAACAGCAAACATCTTAATTTCCAATGTTGCAGCAGGTTTGTCCATCACCCGTTCGCTGTCGAACGAAATGTTGCGCTTGCGGCGTTCCAACTCGGCGATGATCTCTTCGTCCGCCACCCTGTTGGTTGAACCGACCCGGATGTAAGTCCCTTGTCGTTTACCCTTTTCTTTCAGGTGATAAGGCGGGGTGCTGCCACGAAAGACCGTCACCCGGATCAGGTGTTTGTCGCCTTCGGTCAGGAAAGTGATCTCGGGCAGAATTGCGGGGTAGCAACGATTGAAAATGATGTTGCTGATCTGTTCCTCTATAGCGGGGAGTTCCTCTTCGGGCAGTCCCACGACCTCGCGGGGGGCATCTTTGATGCCAATATACAATTCACCGCCGGCATCATTGGCAAAGGCGATGATGGTTTTCGCCAAGTCCGCATGCTCCGGCAGGACCTCCTTAAACTCCAACCGCCGCCCTTCGGGGTGGGTGATGATCTCTTTGATGTTCATAGGTTGTTTACTTGGGCACGAAAATGGAATTGTATTTGGTAAAATTAATACTTTTTCCTGATACAGTTTAGAGTCTGTTTAAAAAAATCCTTTCTATATTTGCAAGGATGAAATCTATGTGTTACCTGATCCTGCTTTTGCTGTTTTCGCTGTTTTCAGCGGAGAGCACGTTTGCTGCCGGTGCGGCCCCGCAGCAGGAACAGGCCGAGTGGACGGAAGGCCGGGAGGATGTACACCGGCTGGCGGCCATTTTGAGAGCTTGCCAGGTAGCGGATGTACTGCAGCAGAACAGTCCGTTCGGAAGCCGGCTGCAATTTAGAAGATACCCACACGCTGCGCCCTCTTTTTTCAAGGAGGCGGTGCGGTGGAGTTCGCTTCCGGTCGTTCCGGAGGGAAAAAATTTTGTTTGCCGAAACTACAACCGTTACCTGATTCAAAAGAAGGAGGCGGGTTACTACATTTACGCGTTGCGGAAAATCATCATTTAGCGGACGGATACCCCTCAGCGTATATGCTGTTGTTCGACCGAGCTTAAAGCTTCGGCGGAAAATTCAAACAACTTCTAAACAACCTTTTAAGTATTTATTTTTTCCGGTTCTTCTTTTGGAGAGGAGCCGGGAGCATTAACATGTATCTGTCATGGAAAAATATAAAACCCTTATTGAAGATATTGAACATGCGACCCACGGGGAAGTGGTGAAAAAAAGTCGCCTCTCTCCGGCCGCACTGGTATTGTTTGCAACCGGCGTCCTTTGTTTTCTGGGCGCGAAAGCCATCGGGGATCCGAACTCGGCCCTCCCTACTTTTTTGTATACCGCAGCTGTTTGTCTGTTGCTGGTGGGTGTTGTCAAATTTTTTACGGGCAACAAGGTGTATGTATTCCTACCGGCCGGCAGCAATTTGAAAAAGGAGCGTGTCTATTTCGACGCTAAGGAGCGCCAGCCGCTGTTTGACAGCATTGAGGACAGGCGGTTCGAATCGTTGAAACGACTCAAACGGCTGGCGAACACGGGTATCCGGCTGGATGTCCTGTACGCCGGGAACCGGGAATTTGCAGCGGTCCAATTGCTGGAGTATGTCCCCTATACATACGAAACGGCTACGCCCGTGATCTGTTACTACGGCGAGGAGGCCCGGAAATTCATAGATAACCTGCACGCGAATTAAGTATCTGATTATTTGTGAGAATTATCTGCCCGTTTTTTGGGTGATTTTTTTGGTAATGGCAATAAGTATGAGTACTTTCGGGGGCGAAAAAATTGCAGAGTATTCATTTTAATTTTTGATTTATGACACCGACTCATATTGAACACATTGGTATTGCGGTTACAAGCCTGGAAGAGGCGATCCCTTTTTACGAAAAGGTACTGGGCCTGAAGTGCTATGCTATAGAGGAAGTAAAGGACCAGAAGGTGAAAACGGCCTTTTTTCAGGTGGGGCAGACAAAGATCGAATTGTTGGAATCGACGGACCCGGAAGGGCCGATCGGGAAGTTTGTAGAGAAGACCGGCGGCGGCATGCACCACATTGCTTATGCGGTGGAGGATGTGACTGAGGCGCTGAAAGAGGCGGAAGAGGCCGGCTGCCAGTTGATCGATAAAACTCCCCGGAACGGAGCGGAAGGGTTGAAAATCGCTTTTTTGCACCCGAAATCGACTAACCGGGTTTTAACCGAGATCTGCGGAAAAAAATAAACTTTTTTATATGATGACGAACCAGGATAAATTGAAAAAGCTGATCGACCTGCGTGTGGAAGCAAAGGTGGGCGGCGGCGAGAAAAGAATCGAGGCCCAACACAAGAAGGGAAAACAGACGGCGCGCGAACGGATCGAGATGTTGTTGGACGACGGGAGTTTTGAGGAGTTTGACATGTTTGTCACTCACCGTTGCACCAATTTCGGCATGGAGAAGACCAAATTTCTGGGCGACGGAGTGGTCACCGGACAGGGAACGATCGACGGCCGTCTGGTGTTTGTGTTTGCACAGGATTTTACCGTATTCGGGGGGGCGTTGTCCGAAACGTTGGCGCAGAAGATCTGCAAGGTGATGGACAAAGCCATGGCGGTAGGAGCTCCCGTGATCGGCCTGAACGACTCCGGCGGCGCCCGGATCCAGGAAGGGGTGACCTCGTTAGCGGGGTACGCGGAGATCTTCCAGCGCAACATCATGGCCTCCGGGGTGATCCCCCAGATCTCGGCCATATTCGGCCCCTGCGCCGGCGGAGCGGTTTACTCTCCCGCCCTGACCGACTTTATTTTGATGACCGAAGAGACCTCCTATATGTTCGTGACCGGCCCGAAAGTGGTCAAAACCGTTACCGGTGAAGACATCAGTACGGAAGATCTGGGCGGCGCCGGCGTACACTCGTCCAAATCCGGCGTGTCGCATTTCCGGGTGGAAAACGAAGAGGAAGGGATCATGATCATCCGGAAACTGCTCTCTTACCTGCCTTCCAACAATCTGGAAGATGCCCCGATGATCGATTGCACCGATCCCATTGACCGGCTGGAAGATACGTTGAATTCCCTTATTCCGGATAATCCGAACCAGCCGTATGACATGCTGTCGGTGATTGAAGCGATGGTGGACCACGGAGAGTTCCTGGAGGTGCACCGCCACTTTGCCAAAAACATCATTACAGGGTTCTGCCGCATGGGCGGGATACCGGTGGGTGTGATCGCCAACCAGCCCAGTTTCCTGGCCGGCGTACTGGATATTCAGGCCTCCCGCAAGGCGGCCCGGTTTGTGCGGTTCTGCGACTGTTTCAATATTCCGATCCTGACGTTGGTGGATGTGCCGGGATTCCTGCCGGGCAGCGGCCAGGAGTATGGCGGTATCATCATCCACGGGGCGAAGTTGCTCTTTGCCTACGGAGAGGCTACGGTACCGAAAGTAACGGTGACATTGCGCAAATCGTACGGCGGAGCGCACGATGTGATGTCCTGCAAGCAGTTGAGGGGTGACTTCAACTATGCCTGGCCGTCGGCGCAGATTGCCGTGATGGGGGCGCAAGGGGCTATCGAGGTGCTGAACGGCAAGGAGCTGTCTGCGATCGCTGACGACGAGGAGCGGGCCAAATTTGTGCAGGAGAAGATCGCCGAGTACGACGAAACGTTTGCCAATCCCTATCAGGCGGCGGCATACGGCTATATCGACGATGTGATCGAGCCGCGCAACACCCGTTTCCGCGTTATCCGGGCGTTTGAAAGCCTGCGGACGAAAAAAGTGATGAATCCGCCCAAGAAACACAGTAACATACCTTTATAATCCGGAGCGATGATGAATTTAATGTTATTATTGGTGGACCGGGCGGCAGAGTTGGGGGGATATATGATCTCTATCGTTAGCATTGTGGTGGTGTTTGTGTCTATGGCGATCCTGATCCTTATTTTTAAGTCGATCCCGCACCTGTTGCACCTGAATGTCCGGAAAAAGCTGAAAAAAGAGCGGGCGGTCCCTACGGATGAAACACCTGCGATCTCTTTGGATGTGTATGTTCATGCGGCGATCGCCATGGGGTTGCACCTCTATTTTGAGGAGTTGCACGATGAAGAGAGCAATGTGATCACTATACACAATGCTCCCAAGCAGTACTCTCCGTGGAGTTCCAAGATCTACGGTGTTATGAATCAGCCGGTAAAAAAATAAAAGAAGCTATGAAGAATTACAAGTTTAAAATAAACGGCCAGACTTACGAAGTAGAAGTCCATGCATTTGACGGCCAAACAGCCACTGTACATGTAAACGGCACTCCCCATCAGGTCGAAGTGCACGGGGAGGAGAAGAAAGCAGTGACCAAAACTCCTGTGCTGGCCCGGAAGCCGGTGGTTAACAAACCCGGCGAAGGGGTGATCACCAAGACGGAGAGCAGCGGCGCCTACAAGGTTGTCTCCCCGCTGCCGGGAACGATCTTTAAGATGAAAGTGTCCGTGGGCGATACGGTGAAGGCCGGGGACACCGTCCTGATCATGGAGGCGATGAAGATGGAGAACAACATTGTGACCGAAAAGGGGGGTACGGTGACCGCGGTGAAGGTGAAAGAGGGGGATTCGGTGCTGCAGGGGGATGTTTTAATGGAACTGGCATAATCGGGCGAATATGAAGAAGGTAATACTTATTACGCTCTCCCTGTTGTTGGCGCTTCTCAGCGGATTCCGGTGCGAAGCGGCGGGCGACAGAGGGCCGGAAGCGACCCTGATCCACGGGAAATGGGTCAACAGGGCCGGCGGCTACATTCCCAATGCCACGGGAGTGGGCGACCGCCGGGTGGAACGCTATAAAACCTATAATTTCGAGAAGGACGGTACTTTTACGTTGGATTCGTTGAAGCAGCGGTATACCGGTAAGTGGGAACTGCAAGGGAGTACGGTGGTTTTGACCTTTAATCCGCGGACAGTTACTCAATTCTCGAAAAATCTGAATCCGAATGCTTCCGGTTCCGGATATGCAACAACGGATATGCTGGTGGACCTGGGCGTTCGTACCGGCACCCTCGACGGGGAGCTGTTGAAGTTTCCCGGTGCGGACCAGGATGCGCACCACCACGCCGATGCGGTGGCGGGGATGATGAATTTCTGGGAATTCACCGGTTTTGCGAATGCTACGCAAGGGAACCTGATCATGATCTTAGTGGCTTTGGGGTTTATCTTTCTGGCCATCCGGTTCGATTATGAACCCCTGCTGTTGATCCCGATCGGGATCGGTATCATTATCGGAAATATTCCGTTCTACATGGCGGAAGGTTTTAATTTGGGGTTGGGTATTTATGAGCCGGGCTCTGTGTTTAATATTCTGTACCAAGGGGTGGTGCAGGGGTGGTATCCGCCGCTGATCTTTTTGGGGATCGGTGCGATGACGGACTTCTCTTCCCTGATCTCCGCCCCCCGCCTGATGTTGTTGGGAGCGGCCGCGCAATTGGGGATTTTCGCCACGTTCCTGGGGGCGCTTTGGCTGGGATTTGCACCGCCTGAAGCAGGTGCTATCGGTATTATCGGGGGGGCGGACGGCCCGACGGCGATCTTCCTCTCTTCGAAATTGGCCAATGGGGTCAATATGTTGGCGGACGGAACGATCGTGAAGAACCTGATCGGACCGATCGCTATTGCGGCTTATTCGTATATGGCGCTGGTTCCGGTGATCCAGCCGCCGGTGATCAATTTGCTGACCACTAAGAAGGAGCGGAAGATCAAGATGCGGGCGCCCCGGCAGGTGAGCCGCCTGGAGAAACAGATGTTCCCGATCATCGGGCTGTTGCTGACGGCGTTTATCGCCCCTTCTGCGCTTCCGTTGTTGGGGATGTTGTTTTTCGGGAATCTGTTGAAGGAGTCGACGGTTACGAACCGTCTGGCCAATACCGCCAGCAATGCGTTGATCGATACTATTACGATGCTGTTGGGGATTACGGTGGGGGCCTCTACGCAGGCGGATGTTTTTCTGACCAGTGATTCTATCCTGATCTTTATATTGGGGGCCGCTTCTTTTATCATTGCTACGGCGGGAGGCATTTTGGTCGCCAAGGTGATGAATTGGTGTTCGCCCAAGGATAACCCGATCAATCCGATGCTGGGAGCCGCCGGGGTTTCGGCGGTTCCAGACAGTGCTCGTGTGGTGCAGACGGAAGGTTTGAAAAACGACCCGACCAATTATTTGTTGATGCACGCTATGGCGCCTAACGTATCCGGTGTGATCGGGTCTGCTGTTGCCGCCGGGACGTTGCTCAGTTTCCTGATGTAACAGGCCGGAATTTTTTTGAAGGAGCTGTCTCGATTTTTGGGGCAGCTCCTTTGCAATTGAGTTCTCTGAACCGCTCCGGGGTATTGTCTCTTTGGGAGCGTGTCTCCACAACGGTTGTCTATCCCTTTTCGTTCGCTGGAATCCTAACCGCCTTCTTCCCTTCGGTCATTCGGCGCCCTTGCAGGGAGCCGGATTCCGGGCGCTCCGAAAAGAAAAGACAACGATCGTTGTTCCCGCCAATGCTCCCAAAGAAACAATACCCCTGCGCTCGTGCAAGGTTGTCATTCTTGCGGATAAAGCCGGGGGTTTTTGTTTCGCGGTTTTTTTGTTACCTTCGTGCACTTAAATATATAGCATGACATTTGAAGATTTAGATTTGATTGAGCCGATCCGAAAGGCTCTGAAAGAAGAAGGATATGTAACTCCTACCCCGATACAGCAAGAAGCCATACCCATTGTTTTAACAGGCAGCGATTTGCTGGGATGCGCCCAGACCGGTACCGGCAAGACCGCGGCTTTTTCGATTCCGATCTTACAAGGACTCTACCGGAATAACAACCGGAGGGGTATTAAAGCACTGGTGCTGACGCCGACCCGGGAACTGGCGTTGCAGATTGATGAAAGTTTCGGCGCGTACGGACGGCATACGGGCATACGGCATACGGTTATTTTCGGCGGGGTTTCGCAGGTACCGCAGGTGGAGACGCTGCGGAGAGGAGTGGATGTGCTGACGGCAACGCCGGGACGTTTGCTGGATTTGGTCAATCAGGGTTTTGTCCGGTTGCAGGAGCTGGAGTATTTTGTGTTGGATGAGGCTGACCGGATGCTGGACATGGGTTTTATACATGATATCCGGCGTATTTTGCCTTTGTTGCCGAAGAAGCGGCAAAGTCTCTTTTTTTCCGCTACTATGCCGCCGGAGATCGCCCGGTTGGCCGATACTATTTTGTATAAACCGCAGAAGGTGGAGGTAACGCCTCCTGCTTCTACGGTGGAGCTGATCGACCAGGTGGTCTATTTTGTGGAGAAAGATGATAAAAAAGCGCTGTTGGTGGAACTTTTAAAAGATATTTCCATCGAATCGGCGTTGGTCTTTACCCGTACCAAGTACGGGGCCGATAAGTTGGCGAAACATTTGAACCGGGCGGGGATCACAACGGAGTCTATCCACGGGGAGAAGTCCCAGACTTCCCGGCAACGGGCGCTGAGCAATTTTAAAAGCCGGAAATCCCGTTTGCTGATCGCGACGGATATTGCCGCCCGGGGTATAGATATTGATCTGTTGTCTCACGTGTTTAATTATGAGTTACCGGAGGTGGCGGAGACGTATGTGCACCGGATTGGCCGGACGGGGCGCGCCGGGAATGACGGGAGGGCGATCTCTTTTTGCAGTCCGGAGGAGGAGCCGCTTTTGAAAGCTATCCAGAAACTGACCGGTAAACGGGTCCGGCCGGAAGAACTCCCGGAGTTACCGGTGAAAGCGGAAAAACGGCCGGTTGTCTCTGCTTCGCCGGCTCCCTCTTCGCAGTCGGCTTCTAAGGGAAACGAGGCGAAGCGCCCCGGTCGTAAACGCCGGTTTTTCGGACCTTCGAACCGGAAGTAGTGCAGGATTGCAGTTTTTCTTTTGTTTATTGCGACATTATCGTTATTTTTGCAATCAGAAGTATTCTTCGGGGCAGGGTGTAACTCCCTACCGGCGGTGAGAGTCCGCGACTCCCTTTGGGGATTGAACCGGTGAAATTCCGGTACCGACGGTGACAGTCCGGATGGCAGAAGAGACGAGACGGAAAGGAATTATCCGTATAATAAAGATATAAACAGCCCCGAACCTATTTGGTCGGGGCTGTTTCTGTTGGAATATGGTAACGGAAAAGGATAAGGAGTATATGTGCAGGGCCGCGGAGTTGGCGGAACACGGCAAGGGGTTTGTCAATCCGAACCCGTTGGTGGGGGCTGTGATTGTCCGGGAGGGACGGATTATCGGCGAGGGATTCCACGCCCGGTACGGAGGGCCGCACGCGGAACGGGAGGCGTTCCGGAATTGCACGGAGGATCCCCGCGGGGCTACCTTGTATGTGACTTTGGAACCGTGTTGCCATTACGGCAAAACCCCTCCCTGTACGGAGGTCATCCTGGAGAAGGGAATTGCCAGGGTGATGGTGGGGTTGACGGATCCCAATCCGTTGGTGGCCGGCAAGGGAATGGCCTTGTTGCAAAACGCCGGTATCGCGGTGGAGAGCGGTGTGGAAACGGAACGACTGGCCAAACAGAACCGGGTGTTTTTAAAGTATATCACCACCCGGATGCCATGGGTGGTGCTGAAAACGGCGATGACACTGGACGGCAAGATCGCAGCCTATACCGGAGATTCGAAATGGGTGACGGGTGAGGAGGCCAGAAGGGAGGTGCACCGCATGCGGGCCGAGTATATGGGGATCGTGGCCGGTTCCGGAACGGTGAAAGCGGATGATCCCCTGCTGAATTGCCGGGGAGTGGCCGGTTGCCGCCAACCGGTCCGGATTGTGGTGGACAGCGCCGCTTCTTTGTCGCCGGATTCCCGGATTTTCCGGAGTGCGGGGGAACAGCCGGTGATTGTGGCCCACACAACGAAAGCCGGTGCAGACAAGTTGGAACTTCTGCAGGCGGCGGGAGTTAATACTCTGCTCTGCACAGAGCGGGAAGGGAGGGTGTCGATTCCTGATCTGTTGCGGCAGTTGGGAGAGAGACAGATTGATTCCCTGTTGCTGGAGGGGGGGGGTGAGTTAAACGCCTCTTTTCTGAACGCAGGGATGGTGGACGAAGTGGTGGCTTTTATCGCCCCCAAATTAATTGGGGGACGGGAGGCGCCGACCCCGGTGGAGGGAACAGGGATCGCAAACATGCACGAAGCAGTCCGCCTGCGGGAGGTGGAAAGCGGAAAGATCGGAGAAGATGTTTGGATACGGGGATTGGTGGAAAAGAGAAAATAGCGGACGTATGTTTACAGGAATTATTGAAGAGATCGGAAACATCAGGCGGATTGCACGGGGCAGCCGGAGTGTGGTGTTGGAGATCGGGGCTTCCAAGGTATTGGAAGGTACGAAAACAGGAGACAGTATTGCGACTAACGGGGTGTGCCTGACGGTGACGGAGCTGGGAGCGGATTATTTTCGGGCCGATGTGATGCCGGAGACCGTGAACCGTTCGGGATTGGGGGCGTTGCGGCCGGGCGACCGGGTCAACCTGGAGCGGGCGCTGACGCTGAACGCCCGGTTGGGGGGGCATTTGGTGGCCGGGCACGTGGACGGAACCGGAAGGATCACCGCCCTGGAACGGGACGACAACGCCATTCAAATCACCATCGAGGCGGCTCCGGCCCTGTTGCGCTATGTGTTGGAGAAGGGTTCCATTGCCGTGGACGGGGTGAGCCTGACGGTGGTCTATGTCGACGAAGCGGTTTTCCGGGTCTCTGTGATCCCCCACACGCAGGCGGAAACGACGCTGACTTCCCGTAAACCGGGTGATACCGTTAATCTGGAAAATGACCTGATCGCCCGGTATGTGGAGAAATTAGTGGGCGAAAGCGGAAAAAAACCGGGATTGAGCCTCGGGTTTTTGCAGGAAAATGGATTTTAAACGATAGATATATAGAGACGATGAGCGAAATAAAATTTAATACGATTGGAGAGGCGGTGGCCGACCTGAAAGCGGGGAAGATCATTGTAGTGGTGGACGATCCCGACCGGGAGAACGAAGGCGACCTGATCTGTGCGGCCGAGTTTGCCACGACGGAAAATGTCAATTTCATGGCCACGTATGCCAAAGGGTTGATCTGTATGCCGATGAGCCCGGAATTGACCCGGAAATTGGAGTTGCAGCAGATGGTTACGCACAATACGGATAACCACGCCACGGCTTTTACGGTATCCATCGACCACATCTCTACCGGAACGGGTATTTCGGCGCAGGAACGTTCCGTGACTGCGTTGAAAAGCGTGGAGGAAGGGGCGAAACCCACCGATTTCCGGAGGCCGGGGCACATGTTCCCGTTGGAGGCCAAACCGGGCGGCGTGCTGGAACGGATGGGGCATACGGAGGCGACCGTGGACCTGATGCGGATGGCCGGATTGAAGGAGTGCGGCCTCTGTTGCGAGATTATGCGGGAGGATGGGGAGATGATGCGGACGACGGAGTTGGCCGCTTTTGCCAAAAAACACCGGTTGAAGTTTATCACCGTGGCCGACCTGATCGCTTGCCGGCGCCACACGGAGGTGTTGGTGGAACGGGTGACGGAAGCGGAGATGCCCACCAAATATGGTATCTTTAAGGCGTACGGGTACGTGAACAAGATCAACGGCGAGCACCATGTCGCTTTGGTGAAGGGGGATGTGGCCAACGGCGAACCGGTGTTGTGCCGGGTGCACTCCGAATGCCTGACCGGTGATGCTTTCGGTTCCCTGCGTTGCGATTGCGGGGATCAGTTGAGCGAAGCGATGCGGAGGATCGAGCGGGCCGGGCGCGGTGTTCTGCTGTATATGCGGCAGGAGGGCCGGGGGATCGGATTGATCAACAAGTTACGCGCCTATCAATTGCAGGACGGCGGCATGGATACGGTGGAAGCCAATCTGGCGTTGGGGTTCAAGGCCGATCTGCGGGAATACGGCACCGGGGCTGAAATTTTGGCCGACCTGGGGGTAAAAAAACTGATCCTGATGACCAACAATCCGTTAAAGATCAAAGGACTGGACGGATACGGCCTGGAGGTGACCGGACGCGAACCCATTGAAATGAGCTGCAACGAGAAAAATGAATTTTACCTCTACACCAAATACAAAAAAATGGGGCACATCCTGCATGTGAAAGAGGATTGGAAAAACGAAGAGAAATAATAATTTAAAAATCAAATACCATGAATTTACTGGAAGGAAAATTGTTGGCCGAGGGCCAGAAGATCGGCATCGTGGCCGGCCGGTTCAATGAGTTTATTACGGCTAAACTGCTGGGGGGCGCCAAGGATGCTTTTGTACGCCACGGCGGGGAGGAGAAGAACATCGACCTGGCGTGGGTGCCGGGCGCTTTTGAGATCCCGCTGGTAGCGAAAAAGATGGCGGAGAGCGGCAAATATGATGCGGTGATCTGTCTGGGGGCTGTTATTCGCGGCGCTACTCCGCACTTTGACATGGTGGCCAACGAAACCACCAAAGGGATTGCTAATGTCGGCATCCAGACCGGTATTCCCGTTATTTTCGGGGTGCTGACAACCGATTCCATTGAACAAGCGGTGGAACGGGCCGGTACCAAGGCAGGAAATAAGGGGTTTGACGCAGTGGTGAGCGCTATTGAGATGGTCAATCTGTTGAAGCAGATCTAACGAAGATGTCCAAAAAGCACTTATCTGCTTCATTGCTTGATTTATCAGTCGTCGGTCACATACGTTAGTATGCTCCCGTCCGCCTGAAAATCAGCAGCTTCGCAGATAAGCGTTTTGTGAACATCTTTTATGAGTTAAGAGAAAAGGCTGCTTTTATTTCACTCTTTAAAAAGCTGGACACCCATGGGAACAGATTTTGAACACCCGGAAAATTCCCCGGAATACGAAGGATTGAAGGTAAACAAAGGGATCGCCCAACCGGACCCGGTGAACCCGAATTTGGCCGCCCGCCTGAGCGGCCTCCGGAAGAAGGAGTTGGGGGTTGATGCGTATGTAAACGGTATTCTGAAAGGGGACATCAATATCCTGAGCCAGGCCATTACCCTGGTGGAGAGTTCCAAAACCGAACACCAGACTGTGGCGCAGGAGGTGATCCGGCGTTGCCTGCCTTCGGCCGGAGGGTCTATCCGCATCGGCATCACCGGGGTTCCCGGGGCCGGAAAAAGTACCTTTATCGAGAGTTTCGGAAAGTTCCTGACGGCACAGGGGCACCGGATAGCCGTTTTGGCCATTGACCCCAGCAGCGAGCGCTCCAAAGGGAGTATTCTGGGGGATAAAACCCGCATGGAGGAGCTGGCGGGCGATCCGCATGCTTACATCCGCCCCTCCCCTTCGGCCGGCTCCCTGGGTGGAGTGGCCCGCAAAACCCGGGAAGCGATGATCCTCTGCGAGGTGGCCGGGTTCGATATCATCCTGATCGAGACTGTCGGCGTGGGGCAGAGCGAAACGGCCGTCCACTCCATGGTCGATTTTTTCCTGTTGGTGCAGATTGCCGGAGCCGGGGATGAGTTGCAAGGGATCAAACGGGGCATTATGGAGATGGCCGACGGCATTGTTATCAACAAAGCGGACGGGAACAATATTCAAAAAGCGGAATTGGCCAAGGCGCAGTTGCAGACCGCCCTGCACCTGTTCCCCCCGCACGAATCGGGGAGTGAACCGAAGGTATTGACCGCTTCTGCTTACGAAAGAAGAGGGATTAAAGAGGTGTGGGAAACTATATTAGACTATTGTAACACGACCCAACAGAACGGCTATTTCGACAAACGCCGGAGCGAACAGGCCAAGTATTGGATGTATGAAACCATCAACGAGCAACTGAAAAGCCGTTTCTACGAGAAGGAGAAGGAGCAATTGAAAACGGCCGAAGCCAACGTCATGGCGAATCGGATCAGCTCTTTTACGGCTGCCTACGAACTGTTGGACGACTATTTTTCCTGAGGAAAGCCGGGGATTTCCCGCAACAGGGTAAACTCCCGGTTCTCCCCCACCGTTCCGCAAAAATGTTCGATCCCGTTCGTCACCGCTATGTAGGGGGCTTCCAGACAGAGGTTGTAGCCGAATGCCTGGTCGAACACCTCCCGGCTCAGCTTGACCGAGGCGGCTTTGCACTCGACGATCAGCCACGGGTCGGCCTTCCTGTCGTAACAAACCAAGTCAAAGCGGCGTTTCAGGCCGCATACCCGGATCTCTTTCTCGACGGCGATCCCGGATATGGGGTAGTTCCGGAAACGGAGCAGGTAGTGGACCACGTGTTGCCGCACCCACTCCTCCGGCGTGAGCGTCACGTATTTTTTGCGGATGACGTCGTAGATCAACAGCGTCCCGTCTACCCGTTTCACCCGGTATTCAAAAGCCGGCAAAGAGAGTTCCATCGCCCTATTCCTGTTTGGAGTTTATATATAACAGGCTGCTGTCCCCGTAACTCAGAAAACGAAAGTCGTGGGAGAGCGCATAGTCGTACACGGCTCTCCACTCCTCCCCGACTGCCGCTGCCACCAACAGCAACAGGGTGCTCCGGGGTTGGTGGAAGTTCGTAAAGAAGGCGTCTGTCATGCGGAAGCGGTAACCGGGGGCGATCAGGATGGTGGTTTGGGCTTTCAGCCACTCCTCGCCTGTCTCTTCGAACCAGCCGGCCAAGGCCTCCAATGCCTCCCGCCGCGAATAACCGCCGGGCAGGCTGTACACCTCCCACTGGGAGAGTTGCCGGAAGCCGCTCGCTCCCGTCAGGCGTTTTACCCCCATCCAGTAAAGGCTTTCCAGCGTTCTGACCGACGTTGTCCCCACGGCTGTTATCTGTTTCCCCTCCTGCAACAAAAGTTCTGTCAATCCCCGGTTCAGCAGAATGTGTTCGGTGTGCATGTCGTGTGCTCCGATCGTTTCGCTCTTGACCGGCCGGAAGGTCCCCGCCCCTACGTGCAGGGTCAGTTGCCCAATGGCTGTTCCCCGTTGCCGGAGCTCCGCCAGTAAGCGTTCCGTAAAGTGCAACCCGGCCGTGGGGGCGGCAACGGAGCCCTCCTCTTTGGAGTAAACGGTCTGGTAGCGCAACCGGTCCGATGCTTCGGCTTCCCGGTCCAGGTACGGGGGGATCGGGATCCGGCCGCAACGCTCCAGCACTTCGCCGAAGGTGATGTCCGCATCCCACCGGAAACGCACCCGCAATTCCGGACCGTCCTGCCCGCTCTTTTCCGCGTGCAGCACCACCGGCCGGCCGTTATACTCAAACGACAGGGAGACAGCCCCCTCCCTCCACTTTTTCAGGTTGCCGGCCATGCAACTCCATTCGCAATTGCGGAGCGCTGCAAAATTTTGGGCGTAATCGGCAGGTATAAGCGGTTCCAGGCAGAATATTTCGATCACTGCTCCGGTGGGTTTGCGGAAAAAAAGGCGGGCGTGTATCACCCGAGTGTTGTTGAATACCAAGGTTTGCGAGGGGCCGAACAGCTCCGGCGCTGCGGAAAAAAGCGTCTCCCGGAGCGCTCCGTCCCGGTAGATCAGCAAGCGGGAATCTTCCCGGCCGGGCAAGGGGTAACGGGCGATCTTTTTATCGGGCAGATCGTACGAATAATCGGCAATTCTTATATTTTGGGGAAAGGTAAACTGTAGATCCATGTTGTAAATTTCGTACACAAAGGTAGTAAAAAATGAATTTGGAGGTTGCTTTTAACTCTTCGGGCAAAAACGGCAAACAATACAAAGAAATCCGTATCTTTGCCGGTAAATAAACCTATTAAAAACGTATGAACACACTATTTTTCATTGCATTGCAAGCCGAAGGAGGAAATGCCTTCATGAATTTTTTGCCCTTGTTGGCCATCATCGTCATCTTTTGGCTCTTTATGATCCGGCCGCAGATGAAACGGCAGAAAGAGCTCAAAAATTTCCGCGACTCCCTGAAAAAAGGGGATAAGATCGTCACTACCGGCGGTATTTATGGGAAGGTTGCCGAGATCCAGGAGCATGCTATCATCATGGAAATAGAAGGAGGAGTGAAACTGAAAATAGACAAGGCTGCCGTTATCAAAGATATGACGGACGCCGCTCCTGCAAAATAAGAGTCTGTTTAAATATGGGATCCCGTATTGTTGCTTTCCTGAAAAAGTACCACTTGTCGGTAGACCGGAAAATACCGGGTTATTTGGTGTGTGTGGCTATTGCAACGGTACTCTGGTTCCTGAACGCTCTGAATAAAGAGTACATCGGCACCGTCTCTTACCCGGTCGAATACATCGATCTTCCGGCGGGAAAATTCCTGACCTCCCGACCGCCGGAGCGGTTGGATTTTGAGGTAAGCACCAAAGGGTATACGCTGCTCCGGTATTGGATAAGCAGCCCCTTCCGGCCAATCGTTTTGGATATAAATACCTTGAGCAACCAGACGCTGGAAAAGCAGGATGTCTGGGAGTATACGCTGAAATTGAACGATATCCGGGAGAAAATAAACCAGCGGATGGAAAACAATATCCGCTTGCTGGGTATTCATCCGGAAGAGATCCTGTTCGTGTTTTCCCCGGCAGTCGCCCGGGAAGTGGCTGTCCGGCCGGATATTGATTATTCATTGGAAAAGCAGGGTATTCTGAAAAACAAGATCGAAACGGTTCCCGATGTCGTTGTCGTCAACGGCCCCCGCTCCATTATCGATACGATCCGGTACATCTCTACCGCTTCCTGGAACGCCGGGGTCATTACGAAAAAGGCCGAAAAGAAACTCCGTCTGTTGCCTGTTCCGGGCATCACTTTAGAGACCGGAGAGGTAACCGTCACTTTGGAAGCGGAACGGGCTACCGAAGCCCGGAAAACTGTTCCCGTGGAGATCCTGAATTTGCCGAAACACCTACAAATTAAGCTGTTCCCAGCTTCTGTGGAGATTAGCTACGAAGTGGGCCTGAGCCGGTATGACAAGATCACCGAACAGGATTTTCGGTTTGCGGCAGACTACAACCGGCGGGACGGGTCCGCTTATTTGACCGTGACGCCGGCCGGTGTGCCGGAATTGATCCGAAACCTCTCTTTTCAGCCCCACCGGGTGGAGTATATTCTTGAAACCCGCACGCAAGCAACCACCGGAACGGGGGATGCACACTACTGATCAGTTATGCTTAGAATAGGGATAACAGGTGGCATCGGATCGGGCAAGACAACGATAGCCCGGATGCTGGCGGACAAAGGATTTCCGGTGTACATTGCCGACAGGGAGGCATCCCGGCTGATTCGTTCCGATCCTTTCATCCGGAAAACCCTCTGCGACCTGTTCGGCGCGGATATCTATACACCGGCCGGCGATTTGGATAAAAAAAAGCTGGCCGGGATCATTTTCCGGAACCGGAAAGCACTGGCCGAA
Source organism: Odoribacter sp. UBA944 (assembly GCA_002293375.1). Lineage (GTDB taxonomy): Bacteria > Bacteroidota > Bacteroidia > Bacteroidales > Marinifilaceae > UBA944. Next base: position 24,603 of record DBDA01000005.1, on the reverse strand, counting down.
GTGAACGCCCTTGTTCACCCGGAAGTGATCCGGGATTTTGAACGGTGGAGCCGGGAGCAGCCGGGAGAGGTCGTTTTCTTTGAAGCGGCTCTTCTTTACGAAGCCGGCCTGTCGCACCACTTTGACCGGATCCTGGTTGTCTATGCCTCTCCCGAAACCCGGGTAAAACGGGTGATGGCGAGAGACGGGCTGCCGGAAGAGCAAGTGCGGGAACGAATGGCAAACCAGGGTGACAGCGAAGGGCATTGCCGGAAAGCGGACTTTGTTATTTACACGGAGCACGGCGAAGATCTGCACCGACAAATCGAAAACATGCTGGAAAAAATAGCGGGGTGAGAAAAATTAACTATTTTTGCTTTCATTTTATCTATACCAAAAGTTATACCGTATGTTAAAAGAAATCCTATCCATTTCGGGTAAACCGGGACTCTATAAACTGATCAACAATACGCCGAACGCTATCATCGTGGAATCTTTGTTGGACGGTAAGCGGTTTCCCGCCTATTCACACTACAAGATCACCACTTTGGAAGATATCTCCGTTTTTACAGAGGACGAAGACATCTCTTTGAAAGCCATTCTGAAAACCATCTCCGAAAAAGAAAACGGAGCTCCTGTTTTTTCTCACAAGGAGCCAACCGAAAAGATCATCGGATACTTTGAAGAGATCCTCCCCACCTACGACCGGGACAAAGTATATGTATCCGATATGCGGAAGATCATCCAGTGGTATAATCTGCTGGCTGAAAAGAAGATGTTGGATTTCGGCGAAGAAAGCGCAGAAAATACGTAAGGTCCTGACTTCCTGCTTTCGTTTCAAGCAGTTTTCCGTCCGGCAGGAGAAGGCTGCCATGAAGGTCGGCACCGACGGTGTGCTGCTGGGTGCCTGGGTCCGGCTGGAACAGGCCGGCCGTATTCTGGATATCGGAACGGGTACCGGCGTGATCGCCCTGATGGCGGCACAGCGGAATCCGGCCGCCTGCATTGACGCGGTTGAAATTGATGCCGCAGCAGCGGAAGAGGCTGCAGAGAATATTGCCGCTTCTCCCTGGAAAGAGCGGATCACAGTACATCATTGCTCTATCTTCGATTACACGACACCCGCCGGATACGATTGCCTCGTCTGTAACCCGCCTTTTTTCAACCGTTCGACCCCGGCGCCGGAAAGTTCCCGGAATATGGCCCGGCATTGTGTCCGTTTTTCGCACGAAGAACTTCTGAAAAAAGCGGCCCTTTTACTGGCGCCCGAAGGTCATCTCAGCCTGATCCTGCCTCCTAAGGAAGCGGAGGAGTTGATCCGGAAAGCCTCTCTCCTCTCTCTTTTTCCCGCCCGCATCACCCGGGTAAAGCCTACTCCGGCCCTGCCCGTTAAACGCTGGCTGATCGAATTAAGCTACGCACCGGTCTTCCCGGAGGAATCCGAACTGGTTACAGAGTTGCAAAAACATTGCTACTCTGCTGAGTATATAGAACTTACAAAACATTTCTATCTCTATCTGTAACCTTTTTCCAGCCTGTTTGCCTGCACATTCGCATAAAATTTTTCCTAATAACTAAAATTTTTAACAATCAAAGCATCGTCGTATTAAAAATTTCCCTATATTTGTCGTAACAAAACTGATTGGAAAAAGAACGTTTTTTTCATGAGTTTGTATGTTTAGGTTAGTAGTTAGTAATTAATAAGAGATCGGGCTCCCCTGATCTCTTATTTTTTGCTATATTTGTCCCTCGCTCTGTGTATGACCATAACGTAAACTAATAGATATGAAAAAACAAGTAGCATTGGGTATTGACATCGGTGGAATAAATACTCCGTTCGGTTTTATCGACAAAGAGGGTAACTATTTGGCGGAAGGGCACATCGAAACACAGAAACACGAAGATATCAACGACTATCTGAAAGAGTTGCATTTAGCCATCGAAAAAGTACTCGATACCATACGCAACAGTGTGGAATTGGTGGGGATCGGGATCGGCGCGCCGAACGGCAATTACTATACGGGAGCTATCGAGTTCGCTCCCAATCTCCGGTGGAAGGGAGTGCTTCCGCTCTGCACCCTGATGAAAGAATATTACCCCAATCTGCCGGTATTCCTGACCAACGACGCCAATGCAGCGGCCATCGGAGAGATGATCTACGGGGGCGCCAAAGGGATGAAAGATTTTGTGATGGTTACGCTGGGAACCGGTTTGGGAAGCGGGTATGTCGCCAACGGGGCGCTGATCTACGGGCACGACGGATTTGCCGGTGAGTTGGGACACACCATCGTATCCCCCAACGGCAGGCAGTGCGGATGCGGACGGAAAGGCTGTCTGGAAACGTATGTTTCGGCCACCGGGGTCAAGAGAACCGCCTACAAAATGATGGCCAAATACAACGATCCCAGTGAATTGCGGGCGATCCCCTTTAACGACATGACCTCTAAGATGGTGGCCGATGCAGCCCACCGGGGGGATATGATCGCCAAATATACATTCGATTACACCGGAAAGATGCTGGGTGAAGCGTTGGCCAACACCGTAGCCATTACCAGTCCGGAAGCCATCTTCCTGTTCGGAGGTTTGGCCAAGGCCGGGGATCTGATCTTTAAGCCGACCAAAGACCACATGGAGATGAATATGTTGAAGATTTTCTCCAACAAGGTCAAATTGCTGCCTTCCAAATTGGATAAAAACGCTGCCATTTACGGAGCGGCGGCTCTTGTTTGGAACGAACTGAAAAAATAAACATTCCATTTTCCGGAACCGGAGCGAACTTTTTCACAAAGTTGCCGGTTCCGGTTTTATGTATCTATATGTTGATCAATTGTGATTTATGAAGAAACACCTGACGCTCGCCTGCTTCCTGTTCCCCCTGTTTTTACTGCCCGCCTGCACCTCTGACGAAAAGGAGGTAAAAATGGTGGAATATGTCGACCCGTTCATCGGTACGGGGGGACACGGCCATTGCTTTCCCGGAGCGACCGTTCCGTTCGGCGGCATCCAGCTCAGTCCGGACAATCCGAGAAGCGGTTGGGATTGGTGTTCCGGTTATCACTACTCGGACAGCATCATCTCCTCCTTTTCCCACTCCCATTTGAGCGGAACCGGGATCGGAGACCTGCAGGACATCCGTTTCCTACCGGTGCTGACCCGTCCGGACAGTACGGTTCCGGCCGCCCGTTATGTACAGGAGAACTATGCCCGCTTTTCGCACCGGAACGAAGAGGCGGCCCCCGGATACTACCGGGTGCAGTTTGAGAACGGCATCGTGACGGAACTCTCCGCCACTGAACGCTGCGGGTTCCATTACTACCAGTTCCCGGCCAACCCGGTGCAGGGATTGGTGCTGGACCTGACCACAGCCCGCAACTGGGACCGGACGGCGGAAGCCAGCTTGAAAAAGGTGAACAACCGAACCTTGCAGGGATACCGGAAATCGAGAGGCTGGGCCAGGGACCAGCGCGTCTATTTTGTCATTGAATTCTCCCAGGACGTTGAGGTGCTGGCAGGTAAAAACCGGTTGCTGCCGTTGCAGAACGGACAAAAGATCACTGCCGACAGTTGCTACGCCTGGATTGATTTCGGCTCCAACACCAACAAAATACTGGCAAAAATAAGCCTTTCGTCCGCCAATTGCGAAGGCGCCGAAGCCAATCTGAACGAAGAACTTCCCCACTGGAGTTTCGACAAAGTGAAACGGGATGCCCGGCAGGCCTGGAGAAAAGAGTTGTCGAAGACCCGGGCGGAAAGCCGGGACGAGGAGTTGTTGAAGGTTTTTTACACCGCTCTCTACCACGCCTATACGGCTCCCAATGTATTTTCCGACATCCACGGCAATTTCAAGGGGCCGGACGGGGAGATCCACAGTGACGAAAAGAACACACAATACACTGTATTTTCCCTCTGGGATACTTTCCGGGCAACCCACCCGCTCTTTACGATCACCCAAAAGAAACGGGTCGGAGAGATGATCCGTTCCATGCTGAAACACTATGAAGCGACCGGGTTATTGCCGGTTTGGGAACTGGCCGGGAACGAAACCAACTGCATGATCGGCAACCACGCTATCTCCGTCATTGTGGAAGCGTACCTCAAAGGGATCCGGGATTTCAATGCGGAGCTGGCATACGAAGCGGTGAAAACAACCGCCTTGGCCGGAAAAGCCGGCGTCCCCCTCTTGCGCAAATACGGATATATCCCGTACGACAAGGAGAACGAGTCGGTATCTAAAACCCTGGAATATGCTTACGACGATTGGTGTGTCGCCCAGCTTGCCAAGGCGTTGAACAAAGAGGAGGATTACCTTTTCTTTATGAAGGAGTCCAAAAATTACGCCAACCTGTTCGATCCCTCTACCGGTTTTATGCGGGGCAAATCATCCGGGGGCGAATGGAAGGCCCCCTTCTCCCCGGTTTACTCCAAACACCGGGACGATGAGTATACCGAGGGAAATGCCTGGCAGTACTCCTGGTTCGTACCGCACGATGTAAGCGGGTTGATCGCTTTGCACGGAGGAGAGGAGGCTTTTGTCCGGAAATTGGACTCCCTGTTTACTATCTCCTCTGTGCTGGAAGGGGAAGAGGCCTCTCCCGATATCAGCGGAATGATCGGTCAATATGCCCAGGGGAATGAACCCTCCCACCACGTTGCATACCTTTACAACTACGCAGGAGCTCCCTACAAGGCACAGTTCTACCTGAACAGGATTATGCGGGAACTTTACAAAACCGGCCCGGAGGGATTGTGCGGGAACGAAGATTGCGGGCAGATGTCCGCCTGGTTTGTCTTCTCTTCCATGGGGTTCTATCCGGTTAATCCGGCAGAGGGCAGGTACCAGTTGGGCTCCCCCCTGTTTGACCGGGTAACCGTCCGGACCGGACCGGACCGGAAGTTTACCGTGACCGCCAACAAGGAGACCCCCGATCACATTTACGTAACGAAAGCGCTGCTGAACGGCAAGGAGTTGGACCGGAGCTGGATCACACACGAAGAGATCATGCAGGGCGGGTCGCTGGAATTTGTGTTGACAGATCAACAGCCGTGAAGCAAAACGTTGCCGTTATATTGGCCGGAGGTTCCGGATCGCGGATGGGAAAAGAGCTTCCCAAGCAATTTTTACCGATTGCCGGAAAAACCATTCTGGAACATACCCTGTCTGTTTTTGAAAAGCATCCGGGCATAGACGGGATCGCTCTTGTCGTTCATCCCGATTACCGGGAAAAAACGGAACAACTGTTAGACGGGAAAGCATTTCGCAAGATCACACATATTTTGGACGGAGGAAAAGAGCGTTACCACTCTACGTTGAGCGCGCTCCACGCCTACCGGGACGTTGCCTGTCATTTACTGATCCACGATGCCGTACGGCCTTTGGTCTCCACCCGGATCATCGACGATCTTTTGGAAGCCCTGCGGTATGTCCGGGCGGCAGGCGCTGCCATCCCGGAAACCGATACGGTGGCGGAGGCGGATCCGGATACCGGACAGATCCGGCAGATCCCCGACCGTTCCCGGCTCTTCCGGATGCAAACCCCGCAGGGATTTGACCGCGAAGTGTTGCAACGGGCTTTTGACAAAGCGTTAGCCGATGCGGCATTCGCGGCGACGGACGATTGCGGGGTGGTCAAAAAATACCTGCCGGAAGAGCCTGTAATGTTGATCCGGGGAGAGGTTTTCAATATCAAGTTGACGTGGCCCGAAGATTTGGTGTTTGCAGAAAAAAGATTGACAGAGTAATCCGGTTGAGTATGAAAATAGTTATCTGCCTGTTGCAGTGTGTGATGTTTTTGTGTGTTTCGGCGCTTTCGGGATGGGGACAAAAGCGGGAATTCGACTACCGGGCTTCCGTTTCGGGTTTCCTGAGTTCGGAAAAACAGTTGCCGTTCTGGGCGGTATCCAACCGGCACGGCATCGTGCCCGCGACGAACGGAAGCGTGTTGGAGGCCGGTGTCTTTTCCGGTTTTGCTTCCGGACGGACCATTCGTTTTGCTTACGGGGTATCGGCAGCCGGACAACTCGCCGAGGGAGAAAACAACCTGTTTATAGATCAATTGTTTGCAAGCGCCGCCTGGCGAAAATTGCAGTTAGATCTCGGTATCGTCCACCGGGAAACGGAATTGGACGGCCTCTCCTCCACGAACGGCAACATCATCTGGTCGGGCAATGCCCGTTCCTTGCCGGGCTACAGGCTCCGGACAGCGTATATCTCCATCCCCGGAACCAAAGGAGTGCTCTCTTTTAAAGGGAGTTGGGGTGATTATCTGATGGATGATAAACGCTACGTCAAGCACACGCTTCTCCACAACAAATCGCTCTTTCTGCGGATTGTTCCGCACCGCAGGTGGGAGGTAGTGTTCGGATTGGAACATGTTGCCCAATGGGGCGGCACCTCTCCCGATTATGGCAAACAGCCCTCCTCCTTTGTCGATTACCTGCGGATCGTTGCCGGCCGGGAAGGCGGCAGCGCTGCCACGGAGAGTGACCGCATCAATGTGCTGGGGAATCACCTGGGCCGGCAGCATCTGCAGGTCAGCTACACGGCAGATGACTACTCGCTCTCTTTTTACCACGATATTCCGTTTGAAGACGGTTCCGGTACAAGGTTCCAGAATTTTCCGGACGGTACCTATACATTTTATTACCGAAAGAGGCGTACCGGGAAGTGGATCGACGCCCTCCTGTACGAATTCCACTACACCAAATGCCAATCGGGCAAATACCACGACCGTCCCCGCACTCCCGAAGAGATGGAGGGCCGAGATCCCGAGGATAACCTGAAAATACTGGGGGGAAACGACAACTATTTCAACAACGGTATGTACCAAAGCGGCTGGACATTCCACGGACGCCCCCTGGGCTCTCCGCTGATGACGGCCGGAATGCCCGGCGAAAACGGTATCTCCCCGGGTATCTTCAACAACCGGGTGCTCGGACACCACATCGGCCTGAAAGGAACAGCTTTTTCCCGGATCCCGTACAGGGCGCTGTTGACCTATACCCGGAACTACGGGAGCTACAGCGCCCCGCTGCCCGATGCTCCCCAGGAACAATTTTCCTGCGGCCTGGAGGCCGTTCTTCCGCCCTGCGGGCTTCCCTTCCGGATTGACCTGGGGATCTATGGGGATTTCGGTGAATTTTCGGGCCAGAACATCGGGGTCAGCCTGAAACTGTACCGGTACGGTAAGATCGGGCGGTAAAATCCCGGCCCGATCCTATTCTGCGGCCACTTTTTTTTGTAATTTAGCAGTTTGAAATTAAAACGATACAACATGATCCCACAAGATGAATTTAAAAAATACGCAACTCGTCACAGAGGTGTTAACAGTCTGACACTCGGCCGGTTTGAATCCGCCTTTAACAGTTACCTCACCCCCAATATTATTGAAGAGCGCCAACTGAACATTGCCTCCATGGATGTCTTTTCCCGGCTGATGATGGACCGCATCATCTTTCTGGGCGTGCCGATAGACGACGATGTAGCGAACATTATCATGGCGCAATTGCTCTTTTTAGAGACCTCCGATCCGGGAAAGGATATTCAGATTTATTTCAACTCTCCGGGAGGTTCGGTCTATGCCGGCCTCGGTATTTACGATACCATGCAGTACATCTCCTGCGACATCGCTACCACCTGTACCGGGTTGGCCGCCTCCATGAGTTCTGTGCTGCTGGCCGCCGGTACCAAAGGAAAACGGGCGGCCCTGCGCCACTCCAGGGTGATGATCCACCAACCGATGGGCGGGGCGCAGGGACAGGCGGCCGACATCGAGATCACGGTCCGGGAGATCCAGAAACTGAAAACGGAGTTGTATAAAATATTGGCGGAACACACCGGAAACAGTTTTAAAAAGATCGAAAAGGACTCCGACCGGGACTATTGGATGACGTCGGAAGAGGCCAAAGAGTACGGGATGATCGACAAGATCCTGATCCGGGAGAGCAAATGAAGATAGTAAACAACGTGTATGAAAGATAAGTGTACTTTTTGCGGACGCAGCCGGAACGAAGTAGAGTTGTTGATAGACGGTGTGAGCGGGTCGATTTGCGACCAGTGCGCCACCCAGGCGTTTGAGATTGTACAGGAGGACCAGAAAAGCCGTTCCACTTTCGAGATCAAGCCCTCCTCTGTCAAAAAACCGCAGGAGATCAAAGCATTTCTGGACCAGTATGTGATTGGGCAGGAAGAAGCTAAAAAGCACATCGCCGTGGCTGTATATAACCACTACAAACGGTTGTTCCAGTCGGATGCGAAAGAGGACGACGTAGAGATCGAGAAATCGAACATCCTCCTGGTGGGACGTACCGGTACCGGGAAAACCCTGCTGGCCCGTACCATCGCGAAAATGCTCCACGTCCCGTTCACCATTGTGGACGCCACCGTCCTGACGGAAGCCGGCTATGTAGGCGAAGACATTGAATCCATCCTGACCCGCCTGCTGCAAGCGGCTGACTACGACGTGGAGGCAGCCGAAAAAGGGATTGTTTTTATTGACGAACTGGACAAGATCGCCCGGAAGGGGGACTCCCCTTCCATCACCCGCGATGTTAGCGGAGAGGGGGTACAACAGGGACTTCTGAAACTGTTGGAAGGCTCTGTGGTCAATGTGCCGCCCCAAGGTGGTCGCAAGCATCCGGAACAGAAGATGATCCCCGTCAATACCAAAAACATCCTCTTTATTTGCGGAGGGGCTTTCGATGGCATCGAACGGAAGATCGCCCTGCGGCTTAACACCAAAGTGGTCGGTTTCAACGCCAGTCAGGCAACGGAGGGCATCAACCGGGACAATTTCCTGCAATACATCTCCCCACTGGACCTGAAAGCATTCGGCCTGATCCCGGAGATTATCGGGCGTCTGCCGGTATTGACCTATTTGGAACCACTGGACCGGAATACCTTGCGCAACATTTTGACCGAACCCAAAAACGCCATCATCCGGCAGTATATCAAGTTGTTTAAAATAGACGGCATCGAACTCACTTTTGATGAAGAGGTTTACGAATACATTGTAGACAAAGCCATTGAATTCAAATTGGGAGCCAGGGGGTTGCGTTCTATCTGCGAGGCGATCATGACCGATCTGATGTACGAAGTTCCGTCGCAAAACAAGAAAAAGGTGCGGGTTACCCAAGCGTATGCCGAAGAAAAAATGAAAAGATCGGATGTGCAAAAACTGAGAGCGTAAACACATTACCAGCCACCCGTGAAAAAGTATATAACCCTGCTCCTTTGCCTGTTTCCCGCATGGGCGTGGGCCCAGAAACCGAGTGACGCCGCCAATCCCGATTGGCAAAAAGAGATCCCGAGAGTGGTGTTCCCGGATAAAGCGCTAGTGGAGCTGTATGAGAAGACCTGGGAGATCGCTGCCGACCGTGTACGTATCGGGCCCGAAGGGCTGCCCGCTTCGCCTTACCTGGACGAAAATTGTTACGACAATCAGATCTGGATCTGGGACGCCTGTTTTATGGTGATGTTCTCCCGCTATGCGCCTGCAGCCTATCCGGGCAAGCAAACGCTGTACAATCTGTACCTGCCTATTCACGAACACGTGCCGACCCCTTTGCGCATTCACCTGCGCGACAATCCCCCGCTTTTTGCGTGGATAGAGTATTACAATTACCTGTTCTCGGCGGACAAGGCACATCTCGACGATGTATTCAAAGAGAAGAAGTTCCTGCAACGCCATTTTGACTATTTCAACAACCTGGTAAAGGGACACAGGGACTCGCTGATTAGCCCCAACCGTATTTTCCTCAACCCGCAAAAGGATGCCGCCGGCCACATCAAAGGGTTTACCTGGACCGGAGGGGCCAGCGGTATGGACAATACGCCCCGGGGCAGGGATGCCGGTGGGTACGACAAGGTGCTGTGGATCGACGCTATCAGCCAGCAGGCCCTGTCGGCGTTGTACATCTCCCGCCTGTACGGCCTCTCTTCCATGAAGAAAGAGGAACGGAAATGGAAAGCGATCTATAGGGAGCTGAAAAAAACGATCAACAAAAATTATTGGGACAAAAAGGATGGGTTCTATTACGATATTGATGCAGAAACCGGTGAGCCTTGCAAGATTAAAACACCGGCGTCGTTTTGGGCGATGCTGGCCGAAATCCCCTCGAAGCGGCAGGCAAAACGCATGACGGAATACCTGCGTTCGGAGAAGTATATGGGTGGGGAATATCCCTGGAATACGCTGGCAAGGGACGATAAAGACTACAACCATGAAACCGGCGATTATTGGCGGGGAGGAATTTGGTTGCCAATGGTTTACATGGGTACCAAAGCGTTGGAAAAATACGGGCATTACGAGCTGGCCGACGAGTTGGCGCGGAAGGTGCTTGACCAGCAATTGCGCACTTACCATGCGGTGGAACCTCACACGATATGGGAGTGTTATAACCCGTCCTCCGACCAGCCTTCGACGGAACGCGGACGCCGTGCAAGGCCGGATTTCTGCGGTTGGTCGGCATTAGGACCTATCTCTCTGTTTATCGAAAACATCATGGGATTCCGGGAAGCCAACGGATTAACAAATACGGTGGTCTGGAACCTTAAAAAAGAGAACGGAACACACGGTATCAAAAATCTTAAATTCGGGGACGTCGTGACCGATATTATTTATCATGTCGACACGGATAAAATCGACGTCAACAGCAACGAAGCGTACACATTGATCATCAACGGTAAAAAGAAGCAGATCCGTCCGGGAAGCAACGGCCTGAAATAACGTTGTCGTTCTTCTTTATCGAGTCTGTTTAACTACTCCGCTATCGCACGAAGTTCCATTCACACGATAGCGGAGTAGTTTTTATATCTCTTCGCTGTTGTTTTGCATTCCGGCCGTTCTCAAGGTTTTGCTGATAAAGTATACGGCACCCAAAAACAACATGACGATCCCCGTTGCGATCAGTATAGAGTTGATGCTTACCGTGTCGGCCAGCGGACCGAAAAACAGCATGGCAAACGGCATGGCAAGGCTGCCGAGCATGGTGAAGACGGAGAGTACCCGCCCCAGATAGTGAGGGTCGACTTTTTCCTGCAGCAAGGTCATACTCGGTACATTGAAATAGGGAAAGATGATCCCGCAAAGTGTCATACACACCAGGTAGGGGATGAAATGTGTCCACAGACCGAATGAGACCGTCAATAACCCTACAACGATCGAAGCGGCCCCGATCGAATAGATCCTGTTGCGGAAACCCCACAGGCCGACCACTATGCCGCCCAGCATCATGCCGCCCGCAAACGTGATCTCAATGGCCGAAAGCCGCCACAGTTCCGTGCCGAAATTACGTGTCACCTGCAACGGCGTCAAGATAGACAACGGCGACATGGCAATGGTGAACAGGGCTGAAAGCAGGATCAGCAACCACAAGAAGCGCCGGTTTTTTATGTATTTCAATCCGCTTTTCAGTTCCGAAAAATGCGATGTTTTTTCCACGTCCTCTGTCTGTGCAGGGGCTTTGTTTACCTTTACGAGAACATAAAGGATAACGATCGCTATGGAGGCGGTGACCACATCGACTAAAAACAGTGTCTGCAACGGTGCCAGCGCCATCAACGATGCACTTGCGACGGGCGATATCAGAAAGATCCCCGATTGGATGCTGGTGTTGAAGCCATTTATCCGCAACAATTTATCTTCGGGAACAATGAACGGGATCAGCGAAGCGACCGCCGGTTGCTGAATGCCCTGTCCCAATGCCCGCACACACGCGGCGATCATCAACAGCACGATGCTGTCCATGCCGGCCGAAAGGCTGACGGCAATGATCAAGCTAACGAGCGCAATGGAACCGTCGGCCAGATTGATCAAATGTTTCTTGTTGTACTTGTCCGCCCAGACACCGCCCAACAGCGAAGTGAAAAAAGTCGGCAAAACGGCTACGAGAATGTAAACCGTCATCATAATACCCGACTGTGTTTTGAGTATGATGTGCCACATAATGGCGTATTGCACCAGCATCGTTCCCAACAGCGACAACGTCTGGCTGATCAGAAAAAATGCGGTGTTCCTTTTCCACTTGTAAAACGGGTCGGCTGCGGGGTGTTCGGTTGTCATAGTGTCTCAATCATATGCGTCCAACTCCATTTTGTGCCTAAACCATTCAAAACGGGGAAGTTGTTTGCTGTAACCTTATTTCTCGAATCGAATCATACCTGCCAACTGTAAGAAGTATTTCGTACTCCAAATTTCCATTTCCTGCGGTTTTTTCAAAAACGGACGGACATCATTTTTGACCGACTCAATATTTGTTTTTTCAATTCGCTCTTTCAGCATTTGTTTGAAAATTTCAGGCGTAAAATTTTTTTCCGTTAAATTGTTTATTTGCTCTGCTCGTTTTTGCAGGTGATTAAAATTGAGAGCAATATTATTCCGGACATAAAACTCAAAATCGTACCAATCGCGACCTTTTACACGAGTTTTCCAATTTCGGAAAAGGAAAGCATGCATTTTTCCTGCGTATAAATCGGGCAAGGAATAACAGCGCGTCATAAACGAAAAAGGCAACAAAAGCAACTTGTATTCGGTCGAAAAATCAAGCGGCGGTTGCGTATCAACTTCAATCTTTATTTTAATGCGTTTTTCAGTTGAAAATTGCAAGTCGTAGATTTCGGTATTTTCTTTCAAAAAAGCCGATTCTACATTTGTTTGTGCTGTTTTTGCCTTTTTGCTGATTTCGACATCTTTTCCAAGTGCCTTAAATTCGGTAATTATTGGTTCAAAATAATTTTCTAATGAAAATTTCCCGTCTGCCTGCAAAAGCGAGAAATCCATATCTTCCGAAAAACGCTGCAAACCATGAAAAATGCGCAGACAAGTACCGCCATAAAATGCCGCTTTGTCGAAAAAACCGCCACGGTACAAGCCTGCAAGCGTAATTTGCTGCATTACTTCGTGTGTGGCATTGGTCAAATCGTCTTTGGTAGCGATTTGGTAGCGGGAGAGCATATTTTGGAAAATTGAGTTGCTCATCATTTTCAATTCGTAATCATTTTATTGTTCAATATTTCATCAAAATAACACGCCATATTACCTGAAATTTTTTCAAAAATATTCGGGATTAAGTCAGCGATATTTTCAACTGTTAGGTCGTTATCTTCTGAAAATCCGTGATACTGATTAAGATAATGTTTAACATCTAATTGTTCTATTTCGCTAAGTGTATTAAACGGGTTGATAGTGGTATAATTATGAGAATTTGAAAGGTGAATAAAAGCACAACCAAACCTATATACATATTCAACATAACCAAACAATTGGTTAGATATATCTACCATATCTTTATCTGTTATAGTTTTCCATTTATTCTTTGAAGTTAATACACTCCATTTTTCTCCTAATAAAGTTTGCTTCATTAATCTTTCTCTTTCATTAAAATCACCTATTCTACCTAAATAGATTATTCTAATAAACGAATCTAATTCTTGTCTTAATACAGAAAAACAATGTCCATATAACTTTTTCTCAAAAAGAATCTGCAAAGCATTTTTATTTTCAATACTTCTTTGTTTAATCAAATCAATATATCCCTGCTTAGTATTCATAATATTTCTGTGTAAATCCGTTTAATCAGCGTGCTAAAAATCCAACAATAATCCCAACTCATTTTTCTTCTTCCCCACCTCAACACACTCTCTCACAATCTCCTTATCTAAATTTTTCAAAACCTCAACATCAATCCGCAAATCTTCCGTCAAATACTTTTGCATTGCCTTAACCGATTGTATGCGCAAATTCGGTGTAGCAACAATCATATCGCAAATTGCCTTTGTGGGCGAAGCAATCAGAAAAGCGTATTGATTTTCAATAATTTCCTGTCTAAGTCCAATGTTAAAATAATCTGCCGGAACGGTTTTATATTCAAAATTTCCAAGCGGTGTTGAAAATGACTTTGCTCTTTTGGTTGTCATAGAACGAACGGCGTAAACTCTTTCCGGTATGATTCCGTAATACGCCAAAGCTGTTTCGAGAGAAATGTACGAAACTCCGTATAAGTGGTTGGAAATAAGTTCTTTTGATATAGCGACATTGTTATTCACATACAAATCTTTTTTCAGACGAATAATTTCGCTGCGCTTTTCCATATCCGAAATTTTATTTTTCGGATATTTCAGATTTCCCAAAAATGTTTTCAAAACAGCACTATTAACAGGAATGTTATGTAGCGAACTTAATGATTCCATTTCTCTTTTGAATAAAAACCTCCTACAAATATAGTAAAATTTGTCCACTTAGTTGATTTTAATTCAACTTTCTGTGCAAAAATCACTATTTTTATTTTCTGTATATATAAAATGCACCAACGTAGACTTAGCTGTTCAGCACCTAAAAATACGAGTGGTTTTCTGGTTTTCCCTTAATTTGCATTCTATCAGCATGTTAACGTCTTGTCAATACACTTTTCTCCCATAAAACACCTTGTAAAACCACACTTTTCTCCCGTAAAAACAATGTTTTTTTACACTTTTCTCTTCATTGATTTCCCGGTTTTTACTTGTTCAAGTCTGTCTGCCCGGATGAGGTTGCACTTTGTTAAATTCTTCGCACGAAAGGGCTGTTTATTTCAATCTAATCTCTTTGATGTTTTCAACTGTACCGTTCTCGTATCGCACAATAGACAACGAAGAGATGGTGCCTGCAATGGAGAAATCTTCCCTGTTCCATTCATCCACCATTCGTTTGCAGTGTTCTTTATCTTTTGAATTACCGATTCCCAAATGGGGAATAAAGTCGATGTCCATACGGTGATGCGGTTTTAAATTCCGACTGTAAAACTTATCGTGCAGCTTGACGATCCGGCTGAATCCCTCATCGGGGACAAGCAGGGCGTGGTAGTAGTCGGAAAACGAATCTTTATTGATGACGGCGCATCGAAATATAAGATCTATTTTGTGCGCATCTCTTCCTAAATCTTCTATTTCAGCCATAAAGTCCCTTTCTGTTGTTTCGAAGACAGGAAAAACGAGCGTGATATGCGGATCTACGACGGTAAAGAGCCATTCGTCATTCTCTTTGCGATATTGCTGTATTTTCTGATAATCCCTATCATTCATTTCAGGGTAAGATAGTACTGCGTATGCCATATTTTTTCTGTTTTTAAATGACGCTAATCGCCGGTTAGGCGCCGGTATTTTGTCAATTCTCAATTCAATTTTCTTATAAATTCGCTGAAATGTATTATTTTTTCTCGGTTTTCCTTATTGAATAGTAAATGTTCAAAATCTTTGGATTTGTGCGATAAATCTACTTTTTCTACTATTTCCGTCAGTTTCTTTTTTAGCTCCGGTAGCGAATTAATGTCTTGTTTTTGAGAAAGATAGTCGTAATTTGGCGGTGTTTGAGCAAGCAAAAACAGTGCGTCGTAAAAATCGCGTCCTTTTGCCCGCGAAAGCAATGCGGACAATTTCATGGAACAGAGCACATCTTTTTTACAAATTTGGAAGTGGCTAAAAAATTCAAGATCATCAGTTGAATATACTCCTTTACGATGTATTTTTTATGCGCAGGATTTTCCCTGATCTGTGGCGGAAAATACTGTTGTATCTGTTCTAAATTCAGCATAAATCGAAAATTTTCAAAAGTAAATCAACTCTGCTTCTCACTGTTTTTGACTGAAATCTTTCCGTAAATTCGTTTAAGCGCTCTACGTTCAAATCCTCTTGCATAAATGCTTCGTCAAAACGCAATTCTGTAATTTCTTGCTCGTTATTGTACTGGGGATAGAGGTATAACAAGTCTAAGATGGCTTTTTCGGGAGTAGCAAAGGTCAGACTGTATTTATTTAGAAATGTTTTTTGTTCATACCCGAACATCAATTCCGGCAAAATTTGCTGGTAGGAAAATGAGCCGAAAACATTCTCGAAGCTTGTCTTTTTCAAGGAACTTACAGCGGTTGTTTGTACGATTGCTTCCGGAATAATGCCGTAAAATGCTAATGCGGTGTGCAAGCTGATATAGGAAGGATGGTATATTTTATTCGACACAAAGTGCTGAATATTGGGTGTTTTTAAATATTCGGGAAAGCTATACCACGAATTACGCAGTTTTACGAGTAAATGTTGCTTTGTCCAACGGGTGAGGTTGTTTTTCTCAAAATCGGGTTGCCAGGCATAAACCTGGTTGGTGTTGAAACAAACCAAGTCGTAAAATTGATTTCTTAATTGCCAAAAGTTCATTATCGCTTCTGTTTTTCTGCAAAAATACATAAAAACAGAATTAAAACAGGCAATATTCAAAAAAATATGTTCCTCGTTGTCGCCAACAGACGCTAATTATACATCGTATCCCGCAGGAACGGGAAATCCGAAGGTTTTGCAAAGCAACAGTACATTTTTTTTATCATTTTCGTCGTGATCATAGCCTTGGTGGTACTGTAATTGCGCTTCGGTGGTATAGTCCATCGGGGTTTCGCGATACCCTTTGGAGTTCTATGTTTACCATGTTATTTGTGTTTAAACGAACAGCTTGCCAAATGGTCATTCACGTAACCGACTGCCTGTAAATGGGCATAACAGATGGTGGTGCCGAAGAATTTAAAGCCCCGTTTTTTCATATCCTTGCTGATGGCGTCGGAGAGGGGTGTCGAGGCGGGTATTTCGCTCAACGTTTTCCAATGATTGATAACCGGTTTGCCTTCGGGTAAGAATGTTTTCAGGTAGTTACAAAAGCAGCCGAACTCTTTTTGCAGTTGCAAGAAAAGTTGCGCATTGGTGATCGTTGCTTTTATCTTTAACCGGTTGCGAATAATGCCGCAGTCCTGCATCAGTCGTTCCACGTCCTGTTCGGTCATTTGGGCGACTTTTGCGGCGTCAAAACCGGCAAAGGCATTTCGGTAACCTTCCCGCCTTTTGAGAATGGTGATCCAGCTTAAACCTGCCTGCGCAGTTTCCAGTACCAGAAATTCAAACATTTTTTGGTCGTCTGTCACTTCTTTTCCCCACTCTTCGTCGTGGTATTTGATGTAAACCGGGTCTGACGTACTCCAGTCGCAACGTGAGCTGTTTTCTTGATTTTTCATTTTAATCGATTATTTCGTATTTAACGGGGGTTGGATGATCTACATTGTCTACGGCGGCTCCAATCTTTAGCACATCTTGTATAAATGATCTCTTTTCGGCTGTTGTCATCTCCGAATGGAAGCGGATTTTAAGGTTTAGCCCTGAAAAACCAGCACGATTGGCATCGCTTATGCCCAATGCTTTTGAGAAATCGATGCTGCCTTCGACCGCTACAAAGATATCTTTTACGGTCAAGTTGCGCTGTAAGGCCAAAAGTTGCATGGTTGAAACCACACAGCTCCCGTAGGCGATGGCCAGCATTTCCGGAGGAGTCGGTCCCAGATCGTCTGCCCCAAATGTTTTGGGTTGGTCTACAAGGATGGTGTGATCACGCACTTTGCATTCCAATGTGCGGTTCTTTAATTCCGAAATTTCTGTTTTCACCGTATAAATAGCCGGATTGTTGGTACTGTCCTGCTGAGCGTAAGCACTTACCGTCAGCAGAATGAATAGAAGGATGGTGGTTATTTTTTCCATAAACATATCAAATTAGTTTTAACAGCGTGTTGGTTTGTTCTCATTTACAAATATATTGATACATGCCTGTCCCCATTAAATCGCCGTCAGGACACGGTTTGAAGCCAAATTGTTTATAAAACGACTCCCGGGCAGGCGCTGCAACTAAAGAAACAAACACATTTTCTTTCTCAAACGTGTTTTGCTCAATATAAGCCATGATCTGTTTCATCAGGTTTGTTCCAATGCTTTTTCTCTGCCATTGAGGCAAAACAACGACATCAACGATCAGTGAAAAATAGCCGCCATCCCCGACTATCCGGGCCATTCCAACCGGTTGCTTATCTATTGTGGCAACAACGGTAAATGTTGAGTTCTTCAGTCCGATTTCAGCCTTTCTATCGGAGACTTCCCTCCAACCGGCCGATTTTCTCAGATTGTTGTAATCGTCGATTGATAATTCGTTTACATATTCTACGTTCATATCTTTTTCTTTGTGTACACTGAGCCGAATAGGACGTGTACCGCCTATTTTGTCATTGAAATACTACTCCCTAAAACAACGTTAATTGTTGCGTTTTTTCGGGAAAATGGTGCATGAATGCAAACAGTTTTTTTACGTTCGTTTCGATGTGGCCGCTTTTGCATTTGTCTGTAAAGATTTTCATGAGTCCGTCTTGGTTGGGGCTGATGATGCTGTAATTGTTGCCGTATGTATGGATGTATTTCTCTTTTAATCCGGGAAAAAGTCTGTCCAGGTTTTGATAGAAATATTCGCGATTCCCTTCTCTTAAAGTAAGTCCCATGCCAAAACAAAGGATGCCGTAAACTTTTGCGTCCAAACAGGCCTCTAAGATAGCCGAAATATTTTCTTCCGTGTCGTTAATGAAGGGTAAAATGGGAGATAACCAGACAATGGTCGGGATGTGGTTGTCCCGTAGCGTTTTCAGCATTTCGTATCTTTCCCGGGTGGTAGATACATGGGGCTCTAATTTTTTAGAGAGTTCTTCATCATCCGTCGTTAAGGTGACGTCAACGACGGCTTTGGCTTTTTCATGGATCTTTTTGAGCAGGTCTAAATCGTGGAGCAGTTTGGTCGATTTTGTTATGATATTGACGCCGAAACCGTATTTATAAATGACCTCCAGGCTTTTTCGTGTCATTTGCGCGACCTCTTCCGCATGACAATAGGGATCGGTCATGGAGCCGGTCCCGATCATACATTTTTTGCGTTTTTTCTTTAAGGCTTGTTCCAATAGTTCGATGGCATTTTCCTTGACTAAAACATCTTCAAATTCGTGGTTTATCCGGTAACATTTACTCCTTGAATCGCAGTAAATGCAGCCGTGCGTACACCCGCGGTAGAGGTTCATGCCGTTGTTGTTTAATATGCCGGATACTTTTTGGTAGTGCATGGTCGGTCATTAAGAGTTTGCCTGTTTTTTGGTGTTTTTAATTTCCTCTTCCAACATTTTAAGTTCCTGTAAATCGGTTAAGTCTGCCTGTTCAAATTCAAATGTTTTGTATGCTTTTTCTACTTTTACGATATTCTCCGGTTGCTGAACTACGATGATCCGCTGGGGTTGCCGGTTACATGCTGTTGGGGCTACACGTGCGGCGGATAATATTTGCTGCAAGGCATCCGGTTCGATTTGTTATTCTGTGAAACCCCTTGTGGTGCAGCGCTGTTTGGCCAATTCCAAGAAATTCATCATACCTTATTTTTTGACAATTTTATTCGTCAACGGCCTGTTTTTTGATCCTGTTGGAGACAAACATGATCACGCCCAGTACTACAAACAAGAAAAGGCTGCCGAACAGCAGGGCAAAATCTTCGATCTGCAAGATGATGTAGAGAAAGGCGTACAGAATCACCATGACACCTGCCAGTATAAACGTAGCATTCTTTTGTTTTACCAACGAATAGAGGTAAGCCGTCGTCAGTCCGATGGTGGCCGCACTGGCGATCAGATAAGCCAAACCGAAGCCGATCTGTTCCGAGAGGGAGAGCAACAAGCTGTAAAACAGGATCAGGGCGATTCCGACCAATATGTATTGGAAAAAGAGGATCGGTTTTCGGGTAAAAATCTCCACAAAGAAAAAGACGAGGAAGGTCAGCGCAATAAAG
The DNA here is from genome assembly GCA_002293375.1 of Odoribacter sp. UBA944. Lineage (GTDB taxonomy): Bacteria > Bacteroidota > Bacteroidia > Bacteroidales > Marinifilaceae > UBA944. Next base: position 4,981 of record DBDA01000005.1, on the reverse strand, counting down.
AGCAGGGCGTATTTGGCCGAGCGCATGTTTTGCTGGTAGTGGTTGACGGTCTCGATCAGATTGACACCGAACGAGTTCTCTCCCAGATCGGCCACATTGTTGTCCGACCAAGTAGCGGGGATTTCCCTGTTAAAGCTAAGAATGTTCCACGAAGCAGTGAAGCGCTCCTTGTCCACGGTCGATTCCGGAGAAAAGTTGCCGATAAAAGAGGGCGACGGCCACTGCCCATCCACCTTGACCGCAGTAGTCTGCCCGATCGGGATAAAATTGAGCGAACTGCTACCGTTTAGTTTCAGGGTGCATTCAAAAGGAAGCGATGGCATCGGTCCGCTTGTCGGATCGAGACCTTGCAGATTGACTACCAAAGTCTTCCCCGAAACATCCCTGTTATACGAATACGTATTTCTCGAACCAAATTTCGAATGATACTGGGCGATATCTTCCTCAGAAACCGAAAACAGTTTTACCACGCCTACACCTGGCTCCAGCGTTTGTCCATCCATTTTAAAATCAGGTGTTTGCGTAATCCCCCGCAGATCGGTAATGCTGAGCGCAATTTGGGCTTTGTCGAAATGGAGCTTGCTATTCTCCATTTTTAAACCGGCAAGTCCGGAAAAATGTCCGGAAAAACGGATGTCACTTTTGTACAGAATGGCTTTGTATATACCGTAGTAACGCTCCTCCGGCGTAATGGAGACCTCCATCTGTAACTCTTTAGGGGTAACATAAAGCATATGCTCCTCGGTGTAAGGCTTCTGATCCTTATCTAACTTAGTGGTGGTGTAGGGCACCAACAGCAACGGGGCACAGAGCGTTTGCGAATGGCTCCATTTGTCATTGATCTTCTGAACCGTTTCCCGGCTGCGTTCTTGCCGTTCCCCGATCAACCCTTGGATCATCAGGCCCGGGATCAGTAAAAGCGACGTCAGAATAGCGATGGTGATCCCTTTAAAAGTCAACGAGTGCGTAAATTTTCCTTTTAGTGTTTCCATGTCGATGGTATATTTAAAGTAATGAATATAAATCAATCGGGCGACCCAAAACAGCCCTGCGGCAATGGCCAAAACAATGACCGCAGCAATAAGTATAAAAAAACTGAACATCCTATGCTGTGTTTAGTTGAGGTTCGTAACTATTCGTAAAAATAGCACTCTTTTTCAAAAGAGTACCGAAGCGCGTCCTAATATTATGCAAAAGCAATTAAAAATAGTATATTCGCCCTGCATTAGCAACAACCAGAAAATAAATTTTCTAAATACTGTGTTATGAACCTGAAACAATTCCTTTTGGCACTTGCCATTGGCAGCCTTTTAAGTTACGGCTGCAGTAATACGACAAAAAACCCTATCACGGGATTGTTGGAACGTATCGACCCAGGCGCCTCTAAAAAATTTAAGATCGAGTTGGTGGAATCCTCGCCCGGAACCGACTTTTTTGAATTGGACCAACAGGGGGAGAAGGTCGTTGTCCGGGGCAATAATTACGTAAATATTGCGACCGGTATCAACTGGTACCTGAAATACTATGCCGGCATTCACCTGTCGTGGAATGGAATGAAAGCTAAATTGCCCGCCAAACTGCCGGTTGTTTCGCAAAAAGAGCGGCGCGAAACCGACCACATCCTGCGCTACTACCTGAACTATTGCACCTTTTCGTACTCCATGGCTTTTTGGGATTGGGAGCGCTGGCAGCAGGAGATTGACTGGATGGCGCTGCACGGAATCAACTTATCATTGGCCATTACCGGTACCGAAACCGTTTGGTACAATATCCTGCGCAAATTGGATTATACCCCGGAGGAGATTAATGAATTTATTGCCGGGCCGGCTTTTCTGGCCTGGTGGCAGATGAACAACCTGGAAGGATGGGGAGGCCCCAATCCGGACAGTTGGTACACCCAACAGGAGGCGCTCCAGAAAAACATTATCAACCGGATGCGGGAATACGGCATTGAGCCCGTACTGCCCGGATATGCAGGCATGTTGCCGCACAACAATCAGAAATTGGGCGTCGAGGTAACAGATCCCGGCCAGTGGTGCGGTTTTCCCCGCCCGGCTTTTTTACAACCGACAGACCCGAATTTTGAGCGGATTTCCGGACTCTATTACGAAGAGATGACCCGGCTGTACGGCGTTGCCGACTATTACGCCATCGATCCGTTCCACGAAGGCGGAAGCGTAAAAGGGGTTGATCTGGAACAGGCCGGAAAGGCCATCATGGCAGCGATGAAAAAGGTCAATCCGAAAGCCGTTTGGGTAGCACAGGCTTGGCAGG
>DBDA01000005.1:0-2673 GCA_002293375.1 Odoribacter sp. UBA944 | reverse complement strand
TGTGGGGAGGCATGGAGTGGTCGTTGTGGCACAGGCCCGAAGGCTACGGAAAACACAACTGGATTTATTGCATGTTGCTCAATTTCGGCGGACGGACAGGATTGCACGGGAAAATAACCCCGGTCATCGACAACTATTTTGATGCAAAGGCGCATACCAACGGAAAGACGCTACAAGGGGTAGGCGCTACCATGGAGGCCATCGAGAACAATCCGGTGATGTATGAACTGCTTTTTGAACTTCCCTGGCGGACGGAGCGGTTTACGGCCGAAGAGTGGCTTACCGGGTATGTGAAAGCGCGGTACGGAAAAACGGATGAACAACTGCTGCAAGCCTGGGATTTTCTGGCGCACACAGTCTACAACTGCCCGCCGCACTCTACGCAGGACGGAACCGTCGAGTCTGTTTTTGCCGCTAACCCGAAATTGGACATTCGGAGGGTTTCCTGCTGCTCCACCGTACGCCCTTTCTACAATACGGATTCCGTGCGGCTTGCCGCCGAGAGCCTCTTAGCCGTAGCCGATGCATTCAAAGGCAACAACAATTTTGAATACGATCTGGTGGATGTGGTGCGCCAAACCGTTGCCAACAGAGCCTACTACCTGCAACAATCGGTCACCGAAGCGTATAAAGCAAAAGACCGAACTGTCTTCAAAGCCCTGAGCCGGGAGTTCCTGGAACTGCTTTTAGCGCAAGATATGTTGCTGCAAACCCGCCGCGAATTTATGCTGGGAACATGGACGAACCAAGCCCGCAAAATCGGACAAACCGACGCCGCAAAGGATTTGTACGACTGGAACGCCCGCACCCAGATCACCGTGTGGGGCAATCACAACGCCCGCTACCTGCACAACTACGCATATAAAGAGTGGTCGGGCGTCCTGAAAGATGTCTATTACCCCCGTTGGGAAGCCTTTTTTACTGATTTGGATGCCACTTTTGACGGAAAAGAGGCCCAGACCATCGACTATGCCGCGATGGACGAGGCGTGGGTGAAAAAAAACAACATCTATCCCTCGGAACCCACCGGGGATGCTGTAGAAACGGCGAAAGAGATTTACAACCGCTACGTGAGAAACCACTAAACACCGCCTGTTATGAATCAAACTGCCGGTAAACGGCTCTTGTCGCTGGATGTATTGCGGGGGATCACCATCGCCGGCATGATTTTGGTGAACAACGCCGGAAATTGGGGCCGCGTCTACGCGCCGTTGCGCCACGCCGGTTGGGACGGCCTGACGCCGACCGATCTGATTTTCCCTTTCTTCCTGTTTATCATGGGGATATCGACCTTTATCTCGCTCCAAAAGTACCACTTCCGGGCGGACAAAGCGCTGGTATTCAAAATACTCAAACGCACAGTGATCATTTTCGGTATCGGGCTGGCCATTGCGTGGATCGGTTTGAGTTTCCGGAACCACGCGTTGGCCGGCTTCTCCCACCTGCGCATTCCGGGCGTTTTGCAACGCTTGGCTGTCACCTATTGCCTCGCCTCCTTCGTGGCTGTTTGGGTCAAACACAAATACATCCCGTACCTCACAGCCTTCCTGCTGGTCGGTTACGCCCTGTTAATGTGGCTCGGCAACGGAATGACATCTGGAGAGAACAACCTTATCGGCCTGACGGACAAAGCCCTGTTGGGTTCCAATCACCTGCTCTCCGTGAATTTTGACCCAGAAGGGATTTTGAGCACCGTTTCGGCGCTGTGTAATGTACTGATCGGATTCCTCTGTGGAAAAATGATTGTAGAAACGGGCGATACCGACAGGCGGATCCTTCGGTTGTTTATTGTGGGCGCTGTGCTTACGTTTGCCGGGTTCCTGTTCAGCTATGGCTGCCCGCTGAATAAAAAGATCTGGTCTTCTACTTTTGTGTTGACGACTTGCGGCATGGGCGCGACTTTATTGGCCCTGCTGGCTTGGATCATCGATGCCAAAGGGTACAAAAGATGGAGCCGTTTTTTTGAGTCGTTCGGGGTCAATCCATTGTTCATCTATGTCTTTGCAGAGGTTTTCTCCATTTTTTTGTCCGGCATTACGTTTCTCTACAATGACAAGTCCATCAGCGTGAAGCGCTTTGTATACAAGGAAATTTTAGAACCGTGCTTCGGGGAGTACGGGGGTTCTTTGGCCTACTCCATGCTGCTGGTGCTGGTTGTGTGGTCCATCGGGCACATCCTCTACCGGAAACGGATCTACATCAAGATTTAGAGTCTGTTTTTTGAGAGCTACAACGCATCCAGAAATGCCCCGACAGCATCGCACAGTTGGGTAGCCGGGCGGTCGTAGTGGTTGATGAGTACCGTAAAGGCCAACAAACGGCCGGAACGGTCGGATAAATAGCCGGAGAGGGTACGGACGCCGGAAAAAGAACCGGTCTTGGCCCGCAACCGCTCTTTCAGGGAGGGGTGGTTGCGGCAATAGGCGCTCAACCCACCGTCCACCCCCGCCACGGACAGCGAGCGCACCAACGCCTCCCCAATCTGGCTCCGGCCCCATACCAACAGGTCAGTCAAAGCGGCGGCCGGGACGGCGTTGTAAGGCGAGAGGCCGCAGGCGTCTTTCAGCACGACCCCGGTCGAATCGCTCCCGATGGCAGCCAGCAACGCCCGGACGCCCGCCTGGAAATCCGCTCCGGCGGCTAAACGTCCCAATGCCTCCGCAAAGAGGTTGA
>DBDA01000032.1 GCA_002293375.1 Odoribacter sp. UBA944 | reverse complement strand
CTGCAATGAATATATTTACCATAAGTAGTATGATGAATGAATTAATAAAAAATAATATAGTATAATATAAAAAAAACCCGCATTATCTCTTTTGAAAAACCCCTGAATGACACGGGTAGAGCTGCCATTTGATTCAGACTTCCACCGTCCCGAAGGAACTCCGAAGAGTTGAGGCCTGTCTTGGGCAAATAAAGCATCCGCTCTAATGAATAAAGTGTTGAGTTTCCATTAAAATCAATAATGCGGGAGTATCGTGATTCAAAGAACGTCAAAGTATCTTACTCTTGTACGAGTTCGTCAATCCTTTTGTTAATCTTTTCAATCTCTTGCATAACAGGTGCTGTATCATTCCTTTTTTCCGCCTGTATCAGGGCGACCGTATGGTGAAACGCCGTCAGATACAAAAAGTCCAAAGGGTCGGCCTGAGAGCCGTACTTGGCCTGATATTTCGAAATCATATCATTAATCCGCTTCGATGCCGCCCGGTAAATCTCCTCTTCGTCCTGGCTTTTGGCAATAATCGGGAACTTCTTGTTCGCTATACTGACATTGATCGAAACGGCAGAATCTTTTTCACTCATATTAATGGTTCAAAAGAGCAATACATTTATCAATCTCCCGTACCAGTTGGTTAATCCGCACTTTCGCCTGATAACTTCCGTCACCACTGCCGGAAATTGCGTTTGCCACTCTGGCTGTTTTTAATTCGTCGTTTATATGTTTGTTTTCCCCTTTCAACGCCTCTATCTCAGCCTCCTGAACATTCATTCGCTCCTGCTGCTCCCGAATCGTATCTTGGGAAATGGTGTACAATTTAATTAATCTCTCAATTTTGAATTTCAGCTCGTTCAAAACGGCATCCTCTTTTCCGTTCATAAACTCAATCTTTTCACGACAAAGATAATTTTTTTTATTTGAATTATCAAGAGACGTGGTATCTTTGCAGAGAATAAACGATAATGTTTTGTTTGTGAAGAAGATAAAACTCCTGTTCGGCATTTTTCTCAGGATCGGATTGGAAACGGTTGCGCAACCTGTGGATCGTCTGTTGCCTTTGGCTGGTACGCCTTTGCTGAGCGGTAGTTTCGGGGAACTGCGCGCTACTCATGTTCATACCGGGATCGATTTCAGGACCGGTGGACGAACCGGTTTGCCGGTACGCTGTGTGGACGACGGAGTCATTGCCCGGGTCAATATCTCTGCTGGAGGATATGGGCAGGCGCTTTACATCGAACATCCGGATGGCCTGACCTCGGTATATGCCCATTTGGCACGTTTCCATCCCCGGATAGAATCCCTTGTCCGGGAGATCCAGTACCGCAAAGAACGTTTTGAAATAGACGAAGAACTCAAAACACATCGCCTCTTTTTCCAGAAAGGCGACACCATTGCCTGGAGCGGAAACACCGGTTCTTCCGGAGGGCCACACCTCCACTTTGAATACCGGAACACCCTGACGGAGATGGCGTTGAATCCGCTGTATTACATCCGGATACGGGACCAGATCGCTCCCGTATTCCATGCCTTGTACCTGTACCGGGCGGATGAAACGGGAAGGGAGGAGCGTATCCGGCAAGTACACCTCCAGGCCGCAGCCGGAAACATCTACCGTGCCGGGACGGTGCGGGTCCCTTCCGGGAAGATCGGAGTCGGGGCCTGGATCACGGATGCCATGAACGGCTCTTCGGGTAAATTGGGCATTCACACTTTGGAAGTGACGGTGGACGGAGAGCCGTTGTTTGTGTTGATTTTGAATCGCCTCTCTTTTGACCGGGCGCAATGGATCCATGCCTTGAAGGATTTTTCCCTGTATACCGAAGGAAAAACAGTTTACCGCTGTTTCGGAAAGCCTCTGCAGGAGTTGATAGGGGTGTGGATGATAGACGATGGGTGGATAGAATTGGCGGAAGGGGAGAAAAAAGCGGTGGAGGTAAAGGCGACGGACCGGAACGGGAACAGCGCCCGGTTTCAGTTTCAATTAACAGGCTTGCCCGCACTGCAACCCAAAGGTGGCAAGGTGTTGCAACCTGGGCATTCGTACCGGTTGACTGCCGGAAATTATTCACTTCTTTTGGATTCCGCCGCCCTCTTTTCGGCCGTGGATAGCCTGGCCTGTTGCGATACATCCGGTTTTTTTGTCGTATCGGAAACGGTGCATCCGCTGAAAACGAGGGGAATTTTAAAAATTTTCGACGTTTCGGATCCTCGGTCGGTAATTTGCCGCATGACGGAAAAGGGCAAAATAGAAGCATTGAGAACATTCCGGGACAGTGCCGGGATTTATGCTTCCGTCGGAGCGCTCGGGAAATTTACATTCGTGAGGGATACAGTCCCGCCTGCGATCGAATATACAGGGGTATCGGGCGGCATCCTCCGGATTCGGATCCGGGACGACTGTTCAGGCATTGACTCCTATCGGGTCGAAACCAACGGCAGGTGGATGCTCTTTGAATACGATGCCAAAACCGCTACACTTTCCGGCAACATCCGGAATTCCCACCTCCAAAAGGGGCAAACCAACCACTTGGTTGTTTTCGTTACCGATCAGGCCGGCAACAAACAGGAGAAACACTTCCGGGTGCCGGTTCGGTAAGCACATAAGTTATTAAAAATATGGAAGAGAGTAAAAAACTGATAGAGAGTAACCGTTTGGAGGAGGCCATCCGCCGTTTGGAAGCTCTTGACGGCCTGTCGGAGAACGAAGAGGCGTTGCTGTTGTTGGGAGAGTTGTATTACCGCCAGGGGCGGAGTGTCGATGCGCTGAACCGCTTCAACGCCGTACTGTGCATGCATCCGGACAACACCAAGGCCAAAGCCTATGTCGAAATGATTAATGATGTGCTGGATTTTTTTTACAAAGACCGCTTAAATCCCTGAAGAGATTTGTATGTTTGCTTTGGAAAGTTTTTAGGCAGGTTTTTGTATTTGTTTTTTTTGCATTAACTTTGTCGTCCATTTTTCAAGAAGATTCAATTGAGAGTCTGTTTAAATATGGAAACTGAAGTAGTAAAATAGAGTAGGCTGTAAATCAGTCCTTTTGAAAGGAGGTGATCTTATTCCGGGGAGATAAAAACAGTGAGTTTTAGCCGTTTTTCCGGCAACTATCGGCTTCTGCCTGCAGGCAGAATGTCGGATTATGGGATAAGATTATACGAAAAACAGAACCAATTTAAAAAACAAAAAATATGATCGTTGTACCTTTGAAAGAAGGCGAAAATATCGAAAGAGCCTTGAAAAAATTCAAACGGAAATTTGAAAAAACCGGAGTGATAAAAGAGTTGCGTGATCGTCAGGCATTTACAAAGCCTTCTATCCGCGGTCGGCAACAGCGCTTGAAGGCTGTTTACAAGCAATCTTTGCAGATCGCTGAGGATTAATCTTGTTTTCCCGCCTGTTTCGGGGGGGAGCCGGTTTTTTGATTTTTGGCGCTTAAAAGAGAGAGTATGGATATTGCCCCTTTTCTGAATTATTTGCAGGATGTGAAGCGTTTTTCACCGCATACCCTGATTGCGTATAAAGAAGATTTGGGCCAATTCCTGCGCTATTGCGCTACAATCAACGATGTCCGCTCTTTCCGGGATGTATCACCGAAGATCATTCGAAATTGGGTCGTACTCAAAATGTCGGAAGGCATGAGTCCGTCGACCGTGAAACGGAAAGTGAGCGCCTTGCGCACGCTGTTTCGCTACCTTTTAAAAGAGGGGGTGTTGCAGGAAGATCCGGCCGAAACGGTCGTTTTGCCCAAATCGGCCAAAAAATTGCCGGTTTTTGTGCCGGCCTACCGGATGGATGAGTTGTTGGACGGAAACGAATTGGAGGGCGGTTTTCCGGAAATCCGGGACCGGTTAGTGATTCTGACCGCTTACCTGACGGGCATGAGGCGTTCCGAACTGGTCGGATTGAAGGTCGGGGAAGTGGATTTTGCCTCGGAGAGCGTGGTCATTACGGGGAAAGGCAACAAGCAACGACTGATACCGTTGGCCAAGGAGTTACTGGAGGAGATGCAGGCTTATTTGGCGCTGCGCAGCGAGGTGGTTCGGCAGGAGCACGGCCGTTTTTTTGTTACGGACAGGGGAAAGCCGGCATACGACAAATTTATTTACCGGTTGGTCGTGAAGTATCTGGGGATGGTAACGACGGCTTCCAAAAAGAGTCCGCATGTTCTGCGGCACACGTTCGCGACCCAGTTGCTGAACAACGGCGCTTGTATTGAAGCCATCCGCGAACTTCTCGGACATGCAGATCTGGCTGCTACACAGGTGTATACGCAGAATTCGTTTGAAAATCTGGTCAAAGTGTTTAATGAGGCTCATCCACGGGCTTAAATGAAATAAAAGAAAAAATACGATGGAAGTAAAAATTAATTCGGTTGGTTTTTCAGCTACTCCGCAATTAGAGGAGTTTATTCAGAAAAAAATCTCCAAATTGGAAAAATACCACGAAGGCTTGTTGGGGGTGGATGTTACCCTGAAACTGGAAAAGGATGATAACCTGGAAAACAAGGTGGTTGAGATCAATGTCGGGATCAAAGGACAGGATCTTTTTGCCAAAAAGCAGGCCAAGAAATTCGAGGAAGCTGTAGATGAATTGTACGATGTCCTAAAGCGCCAGTTGGTGAAGATCAAGGAAAAAGAGCGGGAAAATAATTAATTCCCAATTATTTTTTTTGCAGCATAGAATTTTTGTCTATATTTGCACGCTCGGAAGAATCGCTTTGTGTGAATGTAGTTGGGGAAAGTTTATTTTTCTGCGTTGATGTGTATATTTTTTGCAATAAATTGTTTAATAATAAATTTTTAGAGTTATGGCTAAAGAGAAATTTGACAGATCAAAACCGCACGTAAATATTGGTACGATCGGTCACGTTGACCACGGTAAAACCACTTTAACAGCTGCTATTACCACTGTATTGGCAAACAGAGGTCTTTCCGAAAAACGTTCTTTCGATTCTATCGACAACGCTCCGGAAGAGAAGGAGAGAGGGATCACGATCAACACCTCTCACGTAGAGTACCAGACTGCCAATCGCCACTATGCGCACGTTGACTGTCCGGGCCACGCCGACTATGTAAAGAACATGGTAACGGGTGCCGCTCAGATGGACGGAGCTATTTTGGTTTGCGCCGCTACCGACGGTCCGATGCCCCAGACACGGGAGCACATTCTGTTGGCCCGGCAGGTAAACGTTCCGAAGATCGTTGTGTTCCTGAATAAAGTGGACATGGTGGACGACCAGGAAATGTTGGAACTGGTGGAAATGGAACTGCGCGAACTATTGTCTTTCTACGGATACGACGGAGACAATACCCCCATCATTTTGGGATCTGCTTTGGGTGGTCTGAACGGTGAAGCCAAATGGGAAGATAAGATCATGGAACTGATGGATTCTGTGGACACATGGATTCCGCTGCCTCCGCGTGACAATGAAAAACCGTTCCTGATGCCGGTGGAAGACGTATTCTCTATTACAGGCCGTGGAACTGTAGCTACCGGACGTATCGAAACAGGTATTATCCACGTGGGTGATGAAATGGAGATCATCGGGCTGGGCGCCGACGGAAAGAAAACCGTATGCACCGGGGTTGAAATGTTCCGCAAACTGTTGGATCAGGGAGAAGCCGGAGACAACGTGGGGCTGTTGATGCGCGGTATCGACAAACAAGAGATCAAACGCGGTATGGTATTGGCAAAACCGGGTTCTGTGAAACCGCACCAGAAGTTTAAAGCTGAGGTGTATATCCTGAAGAAGGAAGAGGGCGGTCGCCACACTCCGTTCCACAACAANNAAATACCGTCCGCAGTTCTACCTGCGTACGATGGACGTAACCGGCGAGATCACCCTGCCGGCAGGTACTGAAATGGTAATGCCGGGAGATAACGTGACCATCACGGTAGAGTTGCTGACTCCGGTGGCTTGTTCATTGGGTCTTCGGTTTGCTATCCGCGAAGGCGGACGCACCGTAGGCGCCGGTCAGATTACTGAAATCCTGGATTAATCCAAAATAACACAAAGAGGCCGGTTGAAAGACCGGCCTCCTTACGGGTGTAGCTCAGTCGGTAGAGCATCGGTCTCCAAAACCGAGTGTCGGGAGTTCGAGTCTCTCCACCCGTGCTTAAAAATGTTTTCGCAATGAAAATGAAGACTTACCTTTCTGACGTCTATAATGAATTGGTACATAAAGTGTCCTGGCCTTCCTGGCCGGAGTTACAAGGTAGTGCTACGGTGGTGATGGTTGCTTCCGTCCTGATCGCCTTAGGCATCTTTGTAATTGATTTTGTATTCAGGCACGTTATGACCTTTGTTTATAGTATGTTTTATTAATAATCCCAAAAGACTGAAATGGCAGAAGTAAAAAAAAGATGGTATGTACTTCGTGTGATCGGTGGAAAAGAGAAGAAGGTGAAGGAGTACATCGAAAACGAAATTGCCAGTTTGAGGCTTCAGGATTATGTTTCACAGGTTTTGATACCTACCGAAAAGGTTTATCAGATTCGTAACGGGAAAAAGATCAGCAAAGAGCGCAACTTTTTTCCGGGTTATGTACTGATTGAAGCCGCCTTGGTTGGAGAAGTACCCCACCTGCTTCGTGACATCACGAATGTAATCGGCTTCCTGGGGGAAACAAAAGGAGGTGATCCGGTTCCGATGCGTTTGGCGGAGGTAAACAGGATACTCGGAAAGGTGGACGAACTTGCGGAACAACCGGAAGAAATAAGTATCCCTTATTTCGTGGGCGAATCCGTAAAAGTTACAGACGGACCGTTCAACGGGTTTACCGGCGTGATAGAGGAGGTGAACAGTGACAAGAAGAGATTGAAAGTAATTGTCAAGATCTTCGGACGCAAGACACCGCTCGAATTGAGTTTCATGCAGGTAGAAAAAGAATAATTAAATTTTGAGTAAAAATCATGGCAAAACAAGTTGAAGCGATTATCAAATTGCAGATTAAAGGTGGTGCCGCAAATCCTTCTCCCCCTGTAGGACCTGCATTGGGTTCCAAAGGAGTCAACATCATGGACTTCTGCAAACAGTTCAATGCCAGGACACAGGAGATGAGCGGGAAGATTGTCCCGGTAATTATCCAGGTTTACGGAGATAAGTCTTTCGACTTTATCACCAAACAGCCGCCTGTTGCCGTTCAGCTTTTGGAAACTGCGAAGGTCAAATCTGGTTCGCCGGAACCCAACCGTAAAAAGGTCGGCTCTGTTACCTGGGCTCAGGTACGGGAGATCGCCGAAGGGAAAATGAGTGACTTGAATGCTTTCGAAGTGGAAAAGGCGATGAGCATGGTAGCCGGAACTGCCAGAAGTATGGGTATCACTGTAGAAGGTGAGAGACCTTTTTAAGAATTTGTAAAAAGTTCAAACGAAATGAGCAAACTGACAAAAAATAAAAAGGTAGCTTTGGAAAAGGTCGAACATGGTAAGGTATATACCATTGAAGAGGCCGCTAAATTGGTAAAGGAGATCACTTTTACCAAGTTCGATGCGTCAGTTGACATGGACGTTCGTCTGGGCGTAGACCCGCGTAAAGCCAACCAGATGGTGCGCGGCGTTGTGACATTGCCCCATGGTACCGGCAAGGATATCCGGGTTTTGGTGCTCTGCACTCCCGACAAGGAGGAGGAAGCCAAAGCGGCCGGAGCTGATTATGTTGGGTTGGATGACTATATTGAAAAGTTGAAAGGCGGCTGGACCGACATCGACATCATTATTACGATGCCTTCCATCATGGGTAAGATCGGAGCTTTAGGACGTATCTTAGGTCCGCGTGGATTGATGCCCAACCCCAAAAGCGGTACGGTGACGATGGAGATCGGCAAGGCCGTTACGGAGGTGAAGCAAGGGAAGATTGACTTCAAAGTGGACAAGTTCGGCATCGTACACTCTTCCATCGGGAAAGTGAATTTCGATGCGGACAAGATTCGGGAAAATGCGCGTGAGTTCATGAGCACGATCCAGAAGTTGAAACCGTCTGCTGCCAAAGGGACCTACGTAAAGAGCGTATTCCTGTCAAGTACAATGAGCCCCGGTATTAAATTAGACCTTAAGTCATTACTTGATTAATTATTAACCTTTAAAGGATCATTGCAGAATGAAAAGGGAAGAAAAACAAGTAATCATAGACAATTTAACCGAGCAGATCAAATCCTACAAGCATCTGTATATAAGCGACATTTCGGAATTGAATGCAGAAGCTACGCAAGCTTTACGCAAGGAGTGCTTCAAAGCCGGAATTAAACTGATACAGGTGAAAAACACCTTGCTGAAGGTGGCGCTTGACGGATTGGAAAACAACTACGAAGAGCTTTACGGTGTTCTGGCAGGATCCAGTGCGATCATGCTGAGCGAAACGGGAAACGCTCCCGCCAAGCTGATCAAGGAGTTCCGGAAAAGTCACGACAAGCCCGTATTGAAGGCTGCTTATGTGGAAGAGTGCGTCTATGTGGGTGAAAACCAGTTGGAGGCTTTGGTCAGCGTCAAATCGAAAGAGGAGTTGCTGGGCGACCTGATCGGACTGTTGCAAGCCCCGATGCAAAAACTGATCTCTGCGCTGGAATCAGGGAAGAACACTATCGGCGGCGTGTTAAAAACGTTGGAAGATAGAGCGTAATCAATTATTTATCAAGAATAAAAAACAATTAAATACTTATCGAAATGGCAGACTTGAAAAAACTTGCAGAGGAGTTAGTGAACCTGACTGTAAAAGACGTTAAAGAATTAGCCGACATCTTGAAGGAAGAGTATGGTATCGAACCGGCAGCCGCTGCTGCTGTTGTGGCTGCTCCTGCAGCCGGTGGCGCTGCAGCCGGCGGTGAAGCCGAACAGACGGAATTCGATGTGGTACTGAAATCAGCTGGCGCTGCTAAACTGGGCGTTGTGAAATTGGTGAAAGAATTGACCGGTCTCGGTTTGAAGGAAGCTAAAGAATTGGTGGACAAAGCCCCGACTCCGGTGAAGGAAAAAGCTTCCAAAGAAGAAGCCAATTCACTGAAGGCAGCCCTGGAAGAAGCAGGAGCCGAAGTTGAACTTAAATAGCACATGCCCATTCGGGTTTAAAGGTTTAGAGTCATTTTTGACTCTAAACCATTTTGTCATTCATATTGTTTAGAGTTTAAACAGACTCTTAGGTTCCAAAAAATAATTAGATGTCTTCAAATCATTCCAACCCACGAATAAGCTTTGCCTCTACGAAAAATCAGTTGAAATATCCTGATTTTCTGGAAGTGCAGTTAAAGTCTTTCAAGGACTTTTTTCAATTGGGCACCACCCCTGAAAATAGAAAAAACGAAGGCCTTTATACCGTTTTTAAAGAGAACTTTCCGATCACCGATACTCGTAACAATTTTGTACTGGAGTTCCTTGATTACTTTATCGACCCGCCCCGCTACACGATTGACGAGTGTTTGGAACAAGGATTGACCTACGGTGCGCCGCTGAAAGCAAAACTGAAACTCTTCTGTACAGATCCCGAACACGAAGATTTCGATACGGTTATTGAAGACGTTTATCTGGGGAATGTACCCTATATGACATCCAAGGGAACCTTTGTGATCAATGGAGCAGAACGTGTTATCGTTTCCCAGTTGCACAGATCGCCGGGTGTCTTTTTCGGGCAGAGTGTCCATGCGAACGGCACTAAGCTCTACTCCGCTCGGATCATCCCTTTCAAGGGATCTTGGATCGAGTTCGCTACAGATATCAACAACGTGATGTATGCCTACATTGACCGGAAGAAAAAGTTACCTGTAACGACCCTTTTGCGGGCGATCGGTTTTGAGACGGACAAGGATATCCTGGAAATTTTCGGTTTGGCGGATGAAGTGAATGTCTCCAAGACCGGATTGAAAAAGGTTGTTGGTCGCCGGTTGGCTGCACGTGTTTTGAAGACCTGGACCGAAGATTTTGTGGACGAAGATACGGGTGAAGTGGTTTCCATTGAGCGAAATGAGATCATTGTGGATCGTGAAACCGTATTGGAGAACGAACACATCGATGCTATTGTTGATTCCGGTGCCAAAACCATCCTGTTACACAAAGAGAAACAGAACCTGGCGGATTACGCCATCATATACAACACACTGCAAAAAGACCCGTGTAACTCGGAAAAAGAGGCAGTACTCCACATTTACAGGCAATTACGCAGTTCCGAACCGCCTGACGAAGCGACGGCACGGGACGTGATCGATAAGTTGTTCTTTTCGGATAAACGGTACGACCTCGGAGATGTGGGCCGTTACAAATTGAACAAAAAACTCGGTTTGAATACGGATGCTGAGGTGCGTGTTCTGACTAAGGAAGATATCATTGAGATCATTAAATACCTGATCAAGTTGCTGAACGCTAAGACGGATGTGGACGATATCGACCACCTTAGCAACCGTCGTGTCCGGACAGTGGGTGAACAGTTGTACAATCAATTCGGGGTTGGTTTGGCGCGTATGGCCCGGACCATTCGCGAGCGAATGAACGTACGCGACAACGAAGTGTTTACCCCCGTGGACCTGATCAATTCGAAGATACTCTCTTCTGTGATCAACTCCTTCTTCGGGACGAATGCCCTTTCCCAGTTTATGGACCAGACCAACCCGCTGGCGGAGATCACGCACAAGCGCCGTATGTCTGCACTTGGGCCGGGCGGACTTTCGCGTGAACGCGCCGGGTTTGAGGTGCGTGACGTACACTATACGCACTACGGACGGCTTTGCCCGATTGAAACCCCCGAAGGGCCGAACATCGGTTTGATCTCCTCGCTTTGCGTGTACGCCAAGATCAACGATCTCGGTTTTATTGAAACTCCCTACCGCCGGGTAAACAATGCTGTTGTCGACCTTTCGCCGGCAGGTGTGAAATACCTCTCCGCAGAGGAAGAAGAGGGCTTGATCATTGCACAGGCCAACGCTTTGATTGACGATCGGGGGAATTTTGTCAACAAGCGGGTGAAATCCCGCCAGGATAGCGATTTCCCGTTGGAAGAGGTGGAAAAGGTGGATTTGATGGACGTAGCGCCCAACCAGATCGCCTCTATTGCGGCTTCTCTGATCCCTTTCCTGGAACATGACGACGCCAACCGCGCCCTCATGGGATCCAACATGATGCGCCAGGCCGTTCCGATCATCAAACCGGAGTCTCCGATTGTGGGAACCGGTCTGGAAGGTGCGTTGGTGCGGGACTCCCGTACGCAGGTCGTAGCGGAAGGACCGGGTGTTGTGGAGTATGTGGACGGTTGTCGGATCGTGGTGAAGTACGACATGACGGAAGACGAACGCTTTGTCAGTTTTGACGGAGATACCAAAGAGTATATTTTACCCAAATACAAACGCACCAACCAGAGTACGACCATTACCCTGCGTCCGATTGTACGGAAAGGCAACCGGGTGAAGGAGGGGCAGATCCTGACGGAAGGATACTCTTCCCAGGACGGAGAACTGGCATTGGGACGCAACCTGAAAGTGGCGTATATGCCCTGGAAGGGATACAACTACGAAGATGCCATCGTGATTTCGGAAAACATTGTACGGAACGATGTGTTTACTTCCGTGCACGTGGACGAATATTCATTGGAGGTGCGGGAGACGAAACGGGGATTGGAAGAGTTGACCGCTGATATTCCGAACGTAAGCGAGGAAGCGACCAAGCATTTGGATGAAAACGGCATGATCCGTATCGGTGCCCGCATTGAGCCGGGGGATATTCTAATCGGGAAGATCACTCCGAAGGGAGAATCGGATCCTAGCCCGGAAGAGAAGTTGCTACGCGCCATTTTCGGGGACAAAGCCGGGGATGTAAAAGATGCGTCGTTGAAAGCAACTCCTTCGTTGAGAGGTGTGATCGTTGATAAGAAATTGTTCCAGCGTCTGGTAGGCGACCGGAAATCGAAGGTGGCCGGTAAAACCTTGCTGGCGGAGATCGACGAGCAGTTTAACCGGCAGGTGGCCGATCTGAATGAGGTGTTGATTGAAAAATTGTTTGAACTGACCAATGGAAAAACCTCCCAGGGAGTGAAAAATTACCTGAATGAGGATATGATCCAGAAAGGTGTTAAATTTACCCTGAAAACCTTACAGGGATTGAATATGTTGGAGATCAACCCCAACAAGTGGACGACCGACAAGCAGAAAAACGACATGATCCGGGATCTTCTGCACAACTATGTGATCAAGTACAAGGGGATCGAGGGGCAGATGAAGCGGAAAAAGTACAACGCGACCGTTGGGGATGAACTGCCGACAGGCATTATCAAGATGGCCAAGGTCTATGTCGCCAAAAAACGCAAATTGCAGATCGGAGACAAAATGGCCGGACGTCACGGTAACAAGGGGATCGTATCCCGTGTGGTCCGGGTGGAAGACATGCCTTTCTTAGCGGACGGAACGCCGGTGGACATTTGTCTGAACCCGCTGGGGGTACCCTCTCGTATGAACCTTGGACAGGTGTTCGAAGCTGTGTTGGGCTGGGCCGGAAAAGAGTTGGGATACAAGTTTGCTACGCCGATCTTTGACGGAGCGGACTTGGAGCAGATCAATGCCTATACGGAGAAGGCCGGGGTTCCGCAGTATGGAACGACCTACCTATACGACGGCGGCACCGGCGAACGTTTCGACCAACAGGCGACGGTAGGGGTGACATATATGCTGAAACTGGGGCACATGGTAGACGATAAGATGCACGCCCGTTCCATCGGTCCGTACTCGCTGATCACCCAGCAACCGCTCGGAGGGAAAGCCCAGTTCGGGGGACAGCGTTTTGGAGAGATGGAAGTGTGGGCCTTGGAGGCTTTCGGAGCGTCGCACATCTTGCAGGAGATCCTGACGGTAAAATCGGACGATGTGATCGGCAGGACCAAAACTTACGAACACATTGTGAAGGGCGAGCCGATGCCTGTGCCGGGATTGCCCGAGTCGTTCAATGTGTTGTTGCATGAGTTGAGAGGATTAGGTTTAAGCGTTAATTTGATATAATTATGGCCTTTAGAAAAGATAGTACGACCAACAAACCCAAAAGCTTTACCAAAATAGCGATCGGACTGGCGTCTCCGGAAGAGATACTGGAACACTCCAGTGGCCAGGTGCTGAAACCGGAAACGATCAATTACCGGACGTACAAACCCGAACGTGATGGTCTGTTCTGCGAACGGATTTTCGGGCCGGTGAAAGATTACGAGTGCCATTGCGGAAAATACAAACGTATCCGTTACAAAGGGATCGTATGCGACCGGTGCGGCGTGGAAGTGACGGAGAAAAAGGTGCGGAGAGAGCGGATGGGACACATTCAGTTGGTGGTGCCGGTGGCCCATATCTGGTATTTTAAATCCTTGCCGAACAAGATAGGTTACCTGTTGGGGTTGCCTTCCAAAAAGCTGGATGCTGTCATTTACTACGAAAGGTATGTGGTGGTGCAGCCGGGTGTTTTGTCCGATAAATTGAATACGTTGGATTTTCTGACCGAGGAGGAGTACATGGATTACATGGACGCCCTGCCGGCGGAGAACCAGCATTTGGATGACGAAGATCCCAACAAGTTCATTGCGAAGATGGGGGCTGAGGCCATCAGTATGTTGTTAGAACGCCTGAATTTGGACGACCTGTCGTATGACCTGCGCCACAAAGCCAATACTGAAACGTCCCAGCAGCGGAAAAACGAAGCGCTGAAACGCTTGCAGGTAGTGGAAGCTTTCCGGGAGAGCAAAGAGGTGAACAAGCCTGAGTGGATGATCGTGAAGGTACTGGCGGTGATCCCGCCGGAGTTGCGCCCGTTGGTCCCGTTGGACGGCGGCCGTTTTGCCACTTCCGACCTGAATGACCTCTACCGCCGTGTCATCATCCGGAACAACCGCCTGAAACGGTTGATCGAGATCAAGGCCCCGGACGTGATTCTGCGTAACGAAAAGCGTATGTTGCAGGAGGCGGTGGATTCGCTTTTTGATAACTCCCGCAAATCCAATGCGGTGAAGATTGAGAATAACCGTCCGTTGAAATCCCTCTCTGACAGTTTGAAAGGGAAACAGGGACGCTTCCGTCAGAACCTGCTTGGGAAACGGGTAGACTACTCCGCCCGTTCGGTAATCGTAGTTGGTCCCGACCTGAAAATGCACGAATGCGGTTTGCCAAAAGATATGGCTGCTGAGCTGTATATGCCGTTTATCATCCGCAAATTGATTGAACGCGGAATTGTGAAGACGGTCAAGAGTGCCAAAAAAATTGTAGATCGGCGCGATCCGGTGGTATGGGATATCCTGGAAAATGTATTGAAAGGGCACCCCGTATTGTTGAACCGGGCCCCTACGCTGCACCGCCTGGGGATCCAGGCGTTTCAGCCGAAACTGATCGAAGGAAAAGCGATCCGCCTGCATCCGTTGGCCTGTACCGGTTTTAACGCCGACTTTGACGGCGACCAGATGGCCGTACACCTCCCGCTGGGGAACGAAGCCATTCTGGAGGCACAGATACTGATGCTGTGTGCGCACAACGTTTTGAATCCGGCCAACGGTGCGCCGATCACTGTTCCTTCGCAGGATATGGTGTTGGGGCTGTACTACATCACCAAAGCGAAAAAAGGGGTGAAAGGGGAAGGCTTGACCTTCTACTCTCCCGAAGAGGTGGTGATCGCGCTGAACGAAAAGGCGGTAGACCTGCACGCAGAGATCAAAGTGAAGATCGATGATGTAGATAAAGACGGAAATCCGTATACACATATTGTTGAAACAACGGTCGGCCGTATTGTGCTGAACGAATACCGCCCGAAGAATTTCCCGTACATCAATACGTTGATCACAAAAAAAACCTTGCGGGACATTATCGGAGACGTATTCAAGATCTGCGGGGTAGATGTGACGGCGAAGTTTTTGGACGACATCAAAGATCTGGGATACCGCAAGGCGTTCGAGGGCGGCCTCTCCTTCAATCTGGAGGATGTGGTGGTGCCGGATGAAAAGGATGCTTTGTTGAATGAGGGATACCAGCAGGTGGAAGAGGTGATGGCGAACTACAACATGGGATTCATTACCAACAACGAGCGTTACAACCAGATTATCGACATCTGGACGCACGTAAATGCGAACTTGACCTCTACGCTGATGAAGCAGTTAGCGGGTGACAAACAGGGATTCAACTCCATTTACATGATGTTGGATTCGGGGGCTCGCGGATCGCGGGAACAGATCCGCCAGTTGGGCGGTATGCGCGGTTTGATGGCCAAACCCCAGAAGTCCGGGGCGACCGGCGGCCAGATTATTGAGAACCCGATCTTGGCGAATTTCAAGGAGGGGTTGTCGGTATTGGAGTACTTTATCTCTACTCACGGTGCGCGTAAGGGGTTGGCGGATACCGCTCTTAAAACAGCGGATGCCGGTTACCTGACCCGCCGTCTGGTGGATGTCGCCAACGACATCACCATTACGGAGGAGGATTGCGGTACCTTGCGCGGCATAACCATCTCCGCCATTAAAAACAACGAAGAGGTTGTCTCCTCTCTCTATGACCGGATACTGGGACGGGTTTCCGTACACGATGTGTACCATCCACACTCCGGTGAACTGTTGGTGAAATCGGGCGAGGAGATCACGGAAGAGATCGCCGCTGCTATAGACAGCTCTCCGATTGAACGGTTGGAGGTACGTTCTGTGCTGACCTGTGAGGCTAAGAAAGGAGTGTGCGCCAAATGTTACGGACGCAATCTGGCGACCGGCCGGTTGGTGGAAAAGGGAGAAGCGGTGGGAACCATTGCCGCCCAGTCTATCGGTGAACCGGGTACACAGTTGACATTGAGAACCTTCCACGTAGGGGGTACCGCCGGAAACATTTCCAGCGAAAACTCCCTGAAGGCGAAATACGATGGTTATGTGGAGTTTGAAGAGATGCGTTCGGTTGCCTATACCGCCGAGAACGGGCAGAAATGCGACGTGGTGGTGGGCCGTTTGACGGAACTCCGGATTATCGATAAAAATACCAACATTGTGTTGGTCTCCCACAACATTTCTTACGGAGCCAAGGTCTTTGTAAAGAACGGCCAAGAGGTGAAAAAAGGCGAGATGCTCTGCGAATGGGACCCGTTCAATGCGGTGATCATCACAGAGTTCGGAGGGAAAGTGGCCGGAGAGAACCTGATTGAAGGGGAGACCTTTAAAGAGGAATCGGACGAAATCACCGGTTTCCGCGAAAAGGTGATCACTGAATTCCGGGACAAAACAAAAGCGCCTGCTATTCTGATCAAAGATAAAAAGGGTGTGGTTATAAAAAGCTACAACCTGCCTGTAGGTGCTCACATTGTTGTGAAGGAGGGCGATACGGTGGTAGCGGGTAGCACGATCGTGAAGATTCCGAGAGCTGTAGGAAAAGCCGGAGATATCACGGGAGGTCTGCCGCGGGTAACCGAGTTGTTCGAGGCTCGTAACCCTTCCAATCCGGCCGTTGTTTCCGAAATTGACGGAGAGGTGACGTACGGGAAGGTGAAACGTGGTAACCGGGAGATCATTATTACTTCCAAGGCCGGAGAAGTGAAGAAGTACCTGGTTTCGCTGACCAAACAGATATTAGTGCAGGAAAACGACTATGTACGTGCCGGTACGCCGCTTTCGGACGGAGCGATTACGCCGACCGACATTCTCAACATCGAAGGGCCGATCAAGGTGCAGGAGTACATTGTGAACGAGGTGCAGGATGTGTACCGGATGCAGGGGGTGAAGATCAACGACAAGCATTTCGAGATCATTGTACACCAGATGATGCGGAAGGTACTGATCCAGGATTCCGGCGATACACGCTTTTTGGAGAACCAGATCGTGGATAAAGCCGAATTTATGGGAGAGAATGACGAGATGTTCGGCAAGAAGGTGGTGCTGGATGCCGGCGATTCCGACCGGGTAAAACCGGGTCAGATCATCTCGGTGCGTACCTTGCGGGATATCAACTCCCAATTGAAACGCAGAGATCTGAAGACGGTACAGGCGCGGGATGCCGTGCCGGCGACCTCTTCGCAGGTGTTGCAGGGAATTACCCGGGCGGCGCTGCAGACCTCCAGTTTCATCTCGGCGGCTTCTTTCCAGGAGACCACCAAGGTATTGAACGAAGCGGCCATCTACGGAAAAGTGGATCCGCTGGAAGGGCTGAAGGAGAATGTGATCTGCGGACACCTGATCCCGGTGGGTACGGGTATGAAAGAGTTCAAGGGATTGGTCGTAGGGTCGAAAGAGGAGATGGAACAGATCTCCAGATAAAGAAAAAAGCGCCGAAACCGGCGCTTTTTTTACACGGCTTATAATAATGCAAAACAAGGTTATGGAAGAGAAAAAACAACAGTTGGATATTGAACTGAACCACGAAATCGCCCAGGGAATTTATGCAAACCTGGCGGTTATTTCGCACTCGACTTCAGAGTTTATCGTGGACTTTGTGCGGATCATGCCGGGAATCCCCAAGGCGGAGGTAAAGAGCCGGATCATCCTGACCCCGGAGCACGCCAAACGGCTGATGTTCGCTTTGCAGGATAACATCCGGAAATACGAACAGATGCACGGCAAGATCAATTTCCCAGAGGAGAATCGGACGACGGGATTTCCGTTGAACTTAGACTCCAAAGGGGAGGCATAACGGAAATCTCGTCGGTCGTAGATCAATTCAGAAATTCGAGCAATTTGCGGACCATATCCGGGGAGCCTGTGTAGAACGGGCTTCTTTGGTGAATGTATTCGGGAACAATGTCCAAAATACGCTGCTTTCCGTCGGTGGCGATCCCGCCGGCCTGTTCGAGGAGGAAAGCGATCGGATTGCACTCGTACATCAGCCTCAGTTTCCCCTGTGAATAAAATTCTGTTTCTGGGTAGAGGAATAGGCCGCCTTTCAGCAGATTCCGGTGTACGTCGGCCACCAGCGAACCAATGTATCGGGAAACAAACGGGCGGCGGGTGGCCGGGTCATTCTCCTGGCAATATTTGATGTATTTTTTGACCCCGTCGGGGAATTTGATGTAGTTCCCTTCGTTGATGGAGTAGATGATGCCGTTTTTCGGGGTTTTGATAGCAGGGTGGGAGAGACAGAACTCCCCGATGGAGGGGTCTAAGGTAAATCCGTTCACCCCCTGCCCGACCGTATAGACCAACACGGTCGACGAACCATAGATGATGTAGCCGGCAGCCACCTGATCGCTTCCCTTTTGCAGAAAATCTGCCTCTGTGACCGGTGTCCCGATCGGGGACAATCGCCGGTATATAGAGAAAATCGTGCCGATGGAGACATTGACGTCGATGTTGGACGACCCGTCCAAAGGGTCCATGCAGACAATGTATTTGGCGTTGTTGTGGATGGGATCGTTGAAGATGATGGTCTCCTGTTTCTCCTCCGATACGGCGGCGCAACATTCGCCGCACACGCAGAGTTCATTCACGAAGGTATCATCCGCATAGATATCCAGTTTTTGCTGGTTCTCCCCCTGAACGTTGCTGCCTCCCGCCTGTCCCAGGATATCCACCAGCCCCGCTTTGTTTACTTTCCGGTTTACTTTTTTGGCGGCGATGCCGATGTGGTGCAGCAACCGGGAGAAATCCCCGGTTGCGCCGGGATACGCTGATTGCTGTTCCGTAATGAACTGATTCAGGGTGTTTGCTGTGTACATAGTAAAGGTTAGTAATAATTTACAAATATAAACCAATCCACCAAAAAATACAAACGTTTGCTTTAGCAGGCTTCCGAAAGAGAAAATAATTCTCTATTTTGAGTACGGAACAGAGTGGCCGGTGTTTTCGCCCGGGGATGCAGAACCGTGTGGTTGGACTTGGCAGAGGGCGAAAGCCCGGCAACTTTCCCGCGACATATCCACCCGATTTTTTTTGGCAGTCAAATCTAAAAGGTATCTTTGCCCCGCTAATTGTAAATAGAAGAGACTATGGCCGACGATAAAAAGATCATCTTTTCGATGGTGGGGGTGAGCAAAACATTTCCTCCGTCCAACAAGCAGGTATTGAAAGATATCTACCTCTCCTTTTTTTACGGTGCCAAGATCGGCATCATCGGTTTGAACGGTTCTGGGAAATCCACGTTGCTGAAGATTATTGCCGGTGTGGAGAAAGAGTACCAGGGGGAGGTGGTTTTTTCTCCGGGCTATACGGTGGGGTACCTGGAACAGGAACCCCAGCTGGATGAGCGGAAAACGGTCAAAGAGGTGGTGATGGAAGGAGTAAAGCCGATCACCGATGTATTGGAGGAGTACGAAGAGATCAACCGGAAATTCGGGGAACCGGAGTATTACGAGGATCCGGAAAAGATGGACAAACTCTTTGCCCGCCAGGCTGAGTTGCAGGACCAGATCGATGCGACGGATGCCTGGAACCTGGACAGCAAATTGGAACGGGCGATGGATGCCCTCCGTTGTCCTCCGGAAGATCAGCCGGTGGCTCATTTGTCAGGCGGGGAGAGGCGCCGGGTGGCGTTGTGCCGGTTGTTGTTGCAGCAGCCCGATATTTTGTTGTTGGACGAGCCGACGAACCATCTGGATGCGGAGTCGATCGATTGGTTGGAGCAGCACCTGAAACAGTATCCGGGGACGGTGATTGCGGTGACGCACGACCGCTATTTCTTAGACCACGTGGCCGGTTGGATACTGGAACTGGACCGGGGAGAAGGAATCCCGTGGCAGGGCAATTACTCCTCCTGGTTGGACCAGAAGACCAAGCGCATGGCTCAGGAAGAGAAAACGGCCAGCAAGCGGCGGAAAACCCTGGAACGGGAACTGGAATGGGTGCGGATGGCTCCTAAAGCCCGGCAGGCAAAGGGGAAAGCCCGTCTGAATTCCTATGAAAATCTGCTGAATGAGGACCAGAGAGAGAAAGAGGAGAAATTGGAGATCTTCATCCCCAACGGTCCGCGTCTGGGAAACAAGGTGATCGAAGCAAAAGGGGTCGGTAAGGCGTATGGGGAGAAGTTACTGTTTGATAATTTGGAATTTTCCCTTCCGCCGAATGGAATTGTCGGAGTGATCGGGCCGAACGGAGCCGGGAAAACCACCCTGTTCCGCCTGATCATGGGGCAGGAACAGGTGGATAAGGGCTCCTTCGATGTGGGCGAAACGGTTCGGATCGCTTATGTGGACCAGTCGCACAGAGACATCGAAGCGCAGAAAACCGTCTACCAGGTGATCTCCTCTGGGGCGGAGGAGATCCGCATGGGCGGACGGACGGTCAATGCCCGGGCCTATCTCTCCCGGTTTAATTTTGCCGGTGCTGATCAGGAGAAGTTGTGCGGGACGCTTTCGGGCGGAGAACGGAACCGTCTCCATCTGGCGATTGCACTGAAAGAGGAGGGGAATGTGCTACTGTTGGACGAACCGACCAACGACATTGACGTGAATACGCTCCGGGCGCTGGAAGAGGGGTTGGAAGGCTTTGCCGGATGCGCTGTGGTGATCTCCCACGACCGCTGGTTCTTGGACCGGATCTGTACCCATATCCTGGCGTTCGAGGGAAATTCCGAAGTATACTTTTTTGAAGGATCCTACTCCGATTACGAGGAGAACAAGATCAAACGCCTGGGCAACGAGGCGCCCAAACGGGTAAAGTACCGGAAATTGATTGCCGACTGACCGGAGGATGTATCGCGGTATGCAAAGAGAGGGCGTTCCTGTTGGGGACGCCCTTTTTTGGTGCGCCGCGCATGCTGTATCGGTTGATTTCATTCGGGGGGATGTTTTTTGACTATTTTTATTACATTTGCGATTAAACTCAAAAGCGGGAAGCATATGTTTTTGCCGTAAAGTATAACATCATCCTGTATTTCAGTTATTTTCGCTTTGTAACTTCAAGACATGACAACGAGAACCTGCTATCTGCCCGAAACCTTTATTGTCTTTTTCTTTTTTATCTGTCAGAATTTGTCGGCGCAAACGCCCCATTACAAATTGACGTTGGATTATGCCATTCATGTTTTATCTCTGGAGTCGCCTTCCGCCCGGTTGGAGAAATTGAATTACAAAAATGATATATTGGAATTTGAAAATTACCAAAAGGAACAATGGCCGTCTATTTCGTTCTCTTTTAATCCTGTTAGCCTAAACCGCTCGATAAGGGTATTGCAAAACCCGGCTGACGGTAGTTACTCCTATGTGAATGACTACTCCAACAACAGTGGCTTGGGACTGTCTGTCAGTCAAAAGATAGGGTTTACCGGCGGTCAGTTAAATGTCGGAAGCGATTTAAACTATTTAAACGAGTTTTCTCAAAAACGACACAGCTTCAGTACAACTCCATTTACCATAGGATATTCGCAACAACTGTGGGGAGGTGCAAAACTCCATAAAAGAGAGAAAAAAATAGAACAGCAAAAAAATCTGATCGTCATAAAGAGGTATTGTAGTAAGATCTGCCAAATTCAAAATGAGGTATTGGACTTGTTTATGAACGCGGTTCAAAATAGACTTGAGAGCGAGCTTTCCGGGATGAATTGCAGGGTCAATGACTCGTTGTTGTATATCTCCAAAATGAAATTGGAGNNTGGGAATATAACAGCATACGATTACAAACAGATCGAATTGCAGACATTGAATAATCAGTATGAATTTGACAATTCGATGAAAAAATACGAAGAATCCAAATGGCGATTGTTTGCGTTTTTGGGCATAGAACCGGATACTTCCCGGATCATTATACCTGACTTTGATATGCCGTTATTTCTGGATATAGATTGGATACTAAGCTATGTACGAAATAATAATATCTTCTATACGGAGAAACAGATCGAGGAGATGAACGCGGAAAAAAACCTATTCCTGACAAGAATGAATAGTCATTTTAACGGTAATATCCATATAAATTACGGTATGAATCAGTATGCGGATAATTTTGTCGACGCATACAGAAACAGCAATACCCGGGGAGCGGTGTCCATAGGTTTTGACATACCGGTCTTTCAGTGGGGAGTGAACAGAAATAATTTGCGCATGGCAGAAAATTCCTATGACGCAACATTGTTAACCATTGAAAAAAGCGTAAATGATTTTGAAAATGATATACGTGAGAAAATAATAGCTTATAATCATTCTGTTAATTTACGAGTTACTGCGGAAAAAGCGTATGCTCTTTCCAGGGAGCAATATCAGATTTTGGTACATAAATTCTATTTGGAGAGAGTGTCTATTTTTGAACTGATAAATGTGCAAAAAGAACAAAACGATGCGATGAAGAGATATTACGATGCCATAAAGAATGTATATATAAACTACTATTCATTGCGATGCCTGACCTTGTATGATTTTATAAAGGATCGGGAATTGGAGCATGTATTGTTGAATGACCAAAAAACAGGCAACTGAATGAATGCAAAAAATACGGATTCGAAAACTGCTGATACGCAGGTGAAATCCGAGGCAGTTCAAGCCATCATTGACAGAATGCCCATTTACTGGGCCCAATGGATCACGTTGTGTATTGGAATTTTTATGAGTATTATCTTATTGTTGGGCTTTCTCATTAAATATCCGGATACGGTCAATGGACAAATTACCATTACCGGTCATGTTGCACCGGTGCGGCTAATCGCTAACAGCAATGGTCGCATAAAACTGTTGCACCCCAATAAAGTGATGTTACATGCGGGCGATGTCATTTCGTACATAGAGAGCGGAGCCGATTATAAAGATATTCTTTTTATCGACTCCATGTTAAAAAATCTGGACATCTCAAGAACCACTGAATTCCCGCTTCCCGATACATTGCTGCTGGGAGATGTAAGTGCTGCATACAACAGATTTTTTCTGTCCTACATGCAATATAACCGCATTGTGACTTCGGACATATACGTCATAATGCGAAAAAATTTAGAGTATAAGATTGCTTCGGATGAAGATGTTATTGCAAACATAGATAAAGAGTTAATACTTAAAGATATCATTCTGGGAAAGTCTAAAGAGCGATTAAAGAAGGACAGTATTTTATTGTCCTATAAAGGGATTAGTGATCTTGAATACGAGCAGCGCTATTCCGAATACCTCGCTTTGCAGGAAGCACAGTTGACTTTACGCAGCAACCGCCTGTTAAAATATTCCGAAATAAACAGCAACAAGATAGAAATACAGCGCTTTCGCTTTGAAGAGATGGAAAATAGAGAGGTTGCTTACTCTGAATTAATCACCAACCGCAATGAATTGGACAACGCCCTCAGTTTGTGGAAAGAACGTTATTTACAATGCAGTCCGATTGACGGAGAACTTGAATATATGGGATTTTGGAGAGATAATAGTTTCATTCCATCCGGTCAGGAATTATTTTCGATTATCCCGGATAAGAACAATATGATCGGAGAGGTTGTCATTTCCTCTCACGGAGCAGGTAAGGTCGAAGTGGGACAAAGCGCCAATGTAAAAGTCAATAACTTTCCCTACGATGAATACGGCTTGTTGAAAGGGGTTGTTTCTTCGATCTCCCGGCTAACAAACACAACCTCAACTGCGGAAGGTGTTACCGATACCTATCAGACCATCCTGTCGTTTCCGGACGGAGCCATCACAAATTTCGGGAAAGAACTGCCTCTTGATTTCGAAACAAAAGGAACCGCCGAAATTATTACTAAACGCAAGCGACTGATCGAAAGACTGTTTGACAACTTGAAATCCAAAGGTGAAAAATAATGAAAATCAGACATTTTCCCGTAGAATACCAGATGGATTCGCAGGACTGCGGACCTGCCAGTCTGAAAATTATAGCCAAACATTTTGGTAAATACTATTCCCTGCAATTCCTCCGCGACAGATGCGGTATGACCCGCGAAGGTGTTTCCCTGTTGGACTTGAGCAATGGCGCCGAAAGTATTGGTTTACGCACGCTATCCATAACATGTACCCTGGAAGATCTTGTTTACAGAATACCTTTTCCTGCCATATTGTTCTGGGCGGAGAGCCATTTTGTGGTGGTGTACAACGCCGATAAAAAATACGTATGGGTATCGGATCCGGCTAAGGGACGCATGAAATATACACACGATGAATTTCGCAAAGGCTGGTACCTGAAAGAGGAGAGTCGCGGCGCTTTGATGGTATTGGAACCCACGGTAAAATTTCGGGATTTAAAGGCGGAAAAAGAGAAAAGGCGCACTAATTTCAGCAGTATTCTGGAATACTTTACTCCCTACAAGAAGAGTTTTGCGTTGATCATTTGCGTGATGCTTTTTGTGACGCTTTTACAAGCCCTGTTGCCCTTCATCTCAAAAGCGGTCATAGATGTTGGAATAAAAACGTCCGATATTGGCTTTATCAACATGGTGCTCATAGGAAATATTTGTATTCTCTTCAGTATTATGGTATTTAATGTGATCCGGGACTGGATCCTTCTTCACATAACTTCCCGTGCAAATATCGCCCTGATTTCCGATTACCTGATAAAACTCATGAAACTTCCTATAACGTTTTTTGAAAATAAGCTATTGGGGGATATTCTTCAGCGCGCGCAGGATCACGATCGCATCCGGAGTTTTGTGATGAATAATTCGTTGTCCCTCATATTTTCAGCTTTTACATTTATAATATTCTCTATTATCCTTCTACTGTATAATGCTACGATCTTCTATCTATTTCTTGCAGGATCGATTTTATACATCATTTGGGTTTTGTTGTTTTTACATATTCGTAAAAAACTCGACTGGGAGTTGTTCGAATTGCATGCCCGCAACCAAAGCTATTGGGTGGAAACAGTGGAAGCCATGCAAGATATTAAAATCACAAATTACGAGAAACCTCGGCGGTGGAAATGGGAAGAAATACAGGCCAGATTGTACCATGTGAACAAACGTGTGTTGATGGTGACCAACGCACAAAATCTGGGAGCGCAATTCATCGAAAGTATAAAGAATATGGCGATTGTGTTTTTCTGTGCGACCGCAGTAATTGACGGCAAGATTACTTTCGGTGTGATGATTTCTACGCAATTCATCATAGGTATGTTAAATGGTCCGTTGGTACAATTTATTAGTTTTGTTGTTTCGGCACAATACGCCAAAATAAGTTTCTTGCGGATGAATGAGATTCGCCAATTGCAAGATGAAGATGAATTGTTGTCTATGGGAGGCACGGGTATTCTTCCGGAAGATAGGACCATCTCATTCGAAAATGTTCATTTTCAATATACTCCCAACGGGGCGATGGTGTTGCGGAATATTTTTCTCAAGATACCCGAAAACAAGGTGACTGCGATTGTGGGCGGAAGCGGGAGCGGCAAGTCGACCTTGTTGAAACTTTTGGTGCGGTTGTACAAGCCTTCCTATGGCGATATCAAAATGGGAGGAATGCACGTGAACGGTATCAATCTCAGGCAGTGGCGTGATTTATGCGGGGTGGTTATGCAGGACGGCAAAATATTCAGAGATACGATACTGAACAACATTGTTCTCGACGACGAACACATTCAGTACGACCGCTTACGCGAAGTATGCCGCATAGCACAAATAGAAGACGATATCTATTCCATGCCGAAAGGGTATGAAACCACGATCGGAGAAACCGGCAGGGGATTGAGTGGCGGACAAAAGCAACGTCTTCTCATAGCCCGCGCCTTGTATCGAAATCCGACATTCCTGTTTCTGGACGAAGCAACCAATTCGTTGGATATCATCAACGAGAAAAAGATTGTGGAGGCGCTCGGAAAGGCGTTTCAACAAAGGACTGTAGTGGTTATTGCACACCGGTTGAGCACAATCAGGAATGCAGACCAGATTGTTGTTATGGATAAGGGTTTTATCGTCGAGATCGGGAAACACGAAGAACTTATGGAGAAAAAAGGACACTATTATGCATTGGTATCTTCCCAAACAGATATATCGTAAAATTTTGGAAGATGTCTTTTTTTTATTTATAATTGCAAAATTATAATTTTTAAATAGTTTTGAAAATGAAGAAACTTAGAAAACAGGACATTGACACATTGAAAAAAACGATGCCGGTATTGGACGAACAGGCTCAACGTGCTATGTATGGTGGAAATGTTAACAGCGACTGCTGGTGGCATTGCATGGCATACGTCAAGAGTTGCGGAACAGATTATTCGGATGAGGCGGCGAGGGACTTGGCCTGTTCCTATTATGGGGATAGTTTTAACCCGAATGATTACGCTTTCGAAGGAACCCAGGCACAGCATAATGATTACATTTCTGATTTTGTCACAGGTGTCGGTTGTGGAAACTATCGTGATTGTGGGGAGTATTGTGATAGTGGAACGTATGGTACTTGTGGTGTGGCATATGGTGATTGTGGAGGGTATGATTGTGGGCAGTATTTGCGTACATCAATATTAATCTACGACCCAAACCTCGTGTCAGGGGAGTTGGGACTGAGTGGTCAGATGCATGCAGTGATAATTACAGAGTATGGCCAAGGTTATTGGGAGATATTTGATCCTTCAACAGGGGAAAGTGGGATTATGAATCCCGCTGAAATAGCTGCCAATCCAGCCAATTATGTTATTCATGTACGTTAATGCACGTTTTGGAGCGTAGTAATTTCGTTATAAATCGTTAGTTATGAAAATAGTTCCATTTTTAGGAAAGTTGATAGTAGCATCCATTTTTGCTTGTTGTTCTATGCATGCAGTGATTGCCCAAGATCTGAACATTCGTGGTCGCGTTTATGATGAGGACAGTCTGTTAATACCAGGGGCTACAATATGGATTAAGCAAGGGGTAGTGTGTAACACGAATGGATTTTTTGATTTCAAGAACTCACAAGATTCCCTAAGATTGTCTGTGCAATACCCTGGAATTTTACCCTATGAGAAAAAATTACCAAGAAATTACGAGGGCGATTTGAATATTTATATTGAACATAACCCGGAACTTAACAAACATATTACTCATTTCGGCCCTCGTTATGGAATAAAGGGCGGTTACCTGTTCAATAAAAATGGAACCCCTGTCGCAGGAGCGATTGTAACATCAAAAGGAGATCGTAGGTCAACCAGAAACGACATCAGCAGAACAGATGGTTCTTTTGAAACAAGAGATAAAGGTAGTCAAATATTCTCCGATGGCTACACCGAATTAAGTATTCTTGTAGACAGGCACGAACCCTTTGAATACACTTTCCAATCGACCGATAAGACATCCTCTTTGATTGAACATGATGGACTGTTCATTGTATTGACTTTTTATTGAATAAGATAGAGGCTTTTCCGCTGTTAAGTGCTGTCGGCGATAACTGGAAAACTTTTCGTCATAAATTATTTGGTGATGAACGTAGTTGCATTTTTAGAAAAACTTACAATAGCTTGCATTTTTGCTTGTTGTGGTGTGCTATGGTTATCTGTGCAATTTATTGGTTATCTGCCTATGAAAAAAATTGCCAAGGGATTACGAAGATGATTTGGATATTTATATGGAGCCTAATCCCATAACAAAGATGGTGTTTCTCGGGCCTCGTTACGGCATAAAGGGCGGTTACTTGTTCAACGAAGATGGGGAACCCATTGCAGGGGCGTCCATAATATTAACAGGCAAGGATAGACCGGACAGAAACGATACCAGCGGACAAGATGGCTCTTTTGAAGCAAGGGATAAAGGTGGGGTACATCCCCATGGTTATATTGAGTATTCTTGCGGATGGATACAAGCCCTCATACACGTTCAAATTGACTGATAAGACCTCCTCTTTGATTGAGCATGATGGGTTGTTAGATTAATTTTGATAGATAACATAGAGCCTTTTCACAGGTAAGCGATATCGGGTGAGGTACCGTTAGCAGAAAGAACGATTTGGGTATTTTTATCTATTTTTATGACCGAAAAGAGTAGGGACAACTTTGATCGCTACCTGACAGAATTTTCGAAAATTCTGTGATTCAACGATAAAAAGGAGGAATAAAGTGAATACTTCATGCTGTTATTTTCTAAAAAGGCAATAGGCAAACTGAAAGAGGTTTTGTTGCTGAATGCATACACTGTAGAAGCATTGGGCTATGCCCGGGGAAAGGCGGGGATTGCATTAACACTTTTTGAATTGGCGCGCTATCTTGATGACGATTCTTTGGAGAACCATGCTTTCGATTTATTGCAAGAAGTTTTAGCGCAGGAACTAAATAACAATGACTTCCCGAATGGGAGAGCAGGAATTGCCTATGTACTCCATCATCTCATAAATAACCGCTATCTGGATGCCGATTATTTGGAGTTGTACGAAGAACAGCACGAGTGTATCGTGAAAAATATCGTTTTGTCCCAACAGGAAGAACGGAATCCGTATAAATACCTGTATGACTTGTTCTTTGTTTCCTCTCTTTCAACGGTTATTTCCCCGAAAAATTACACCGAATGCCTGGACGTTCTGTTGACGAACATCTACAAGGAATTGGACAGACTGCATGAAAAGGTGCGTTTGGAAACCGGAATTCTTTTCTACGATTATGCATCCAAACTGCTAAGCATATGTTGCTCTACAACCCTTCCAGATGTTGTTTCGGATCAGATTTTGTATAGAGTAGAGAGGACCAGTCAAAAACTGTTGGCGTTGGATGGTGTGTGCACCCATTTCTCGTTCCCGCTCCTTGTTTTTATTTGCAGTAAAAGACAGGGGAAACGGGATCTTTCAACCAAAACCGTGGAGTTGATCCATGAAACTACGAAAAACGTATGTGTCCCGGCCCTCCATTTCCGCCAAAAAACAGATTTGGCACTCAACATATATCGACTGTACGGTTTGAACTCCGAATTGGATTTCAGAAATAGAGCCGATGATATGCTCCGTACGGTAATAGATGATGATATGGCCGTGTTGGAACAGAAATTATATAACCACATAGTTAGATCTTCCAAAAACAACACCGGGATTGGAATTGCCGCCGGAGTAAGCAGACTTGTGTTGATGGCCGTATATTGGGATGAGATTCGCGCGGGACATCCGTCTAAAAATGTTGTCGGACTATTTAACTGAAAAGTGCATGGAGAAAGTTTTACATATTGTTCATCTTCATGTATTGTACCGCAACTATTATACGGGAGTGGACAGGTATTTGGAAATGTTTCGGGAAGGGATAAGATCTCGAAATGAGTACGATCAGATCAGGATGCACAGAATATACTGTACAGATGATAAAAGTGTTCTTTTTCCTAAAATAAAGCGTGCGAAAAACGGAGAGATATCGGCTATTATTCCATTGCCTCAAGGGCAAAAACTCATTTTTAAGGACGCTTTCTGGAAAACCAGGTATATGAAAGTCATATCTGAGATATTGACACCGTTCTTTTCTGAAAAAAAGAACCTGATTTTTCAATACCACAATTTATTCTTATCGGATTTGGCCAAAGAATTGAAAAGTACATTCGGGGGGAAGATGATCACTCATTTGCACTGTCTGCCCTGGAAATACAACTACGAGAAAGATACCGCCCAATTTAATAGGCTGTACCACTTGTATGACAACAAGGCGTACAACGAATTTAAAAAGGAAGAAAAATCTGAAATCAGGTACAATCTATCCGATTTTGTGATCTGTTTGTCCCGTGTGGCCAAAGAGTACCTGACCCATGTCCATCAGGTGGCAGAAGATAAGATTGAAATTGTGCACAATGGGTTGAACCTCCGGTCTTCTGTTCCCCAAAGGAGAGAAGCAACGACAGCGGAAATACTTTATGTAGGCAAGGTCAGCAAAGATAAGGGGATTTTTGAACTGTTGGAGGCTTTGCGGATTGTAAAAGAGAGGGGGTATGAATTTAGATTCAGGATAGCCGGATGTTGTCCGGGGGCGCTCAGATCTGAAATACATACAGAATACAAGGATTTGGACATCGATTATCTCGGACAAGTTTCTTTTGATAAACTAAAAGAGCTGTACAGCACTGCTTCCTTCGGCGTGATTCCTTCTTTACACGAGCAATGTAGTTATGTCGCGCTTGAAATGTCCCTGTTCGGCTTGCCGATAATCGTTTCGAATGTGGATGCGTTGGCTGAAATGTTCAGGCACGAAGTTACGGCTCTGTTGACTCCGTTGGTTTTTGATGCTGATTTTGGAATCAAGGCAGACACAGCCAAATTTGCAGACAATATTATACGAATGATGGTGGATGAAAAGTTGAGAAATCGTTTGAGTACCAATGCATACAAGCACTATCAAGCCTCTTTCACCTTAGAAAAGATGATTGACCAAACCTTGAATATCTATAACCGGTTAGTTTGAGTATTATGCCAGAAGTCACTGTATTAATGCCTGTAAAAAACGGGGAAAAATATGTAAAAGAAGCCATCGACAGCGTGTTGCGGCAATCGTTTGAAGATTGGGAATTTCTGATAGTAGACTATGGTTCTACGGATAGAACCGTTTCTATTATACGATGTTATGTGGATGCCCGCATACGCCTGATGGAACAGAAGTCTGATGTTGTAGAAGCCTTGAATACCGGATTGGCTGTGTCCAAGGGGGAATTTATTGCACAAATGGGTGCGGATGCGGTTATGCACAGCGAACGAATCCGCATACAGCACAAAAGGATGAGGCAAAACCCTGATATAAGTATATGTGCTACATGGACAAAGCCATTTCGGGAAGATGGCTCTTTGCTTCCTCCTTTTCAATACGGAAGCGGTTATGTTCCCCATTTCATCTTGCGGATGCTGAAAGGGAACTTGTTGATACACCCTTCCGTTATGTTGAGGAAATCGTTTTTCGACCGTCACGAATTACGGTATCAAAATTACACGCAGGCTGAGGATTACAAATTATGGTTTGAAGTGGCTAAAGCCGGAGGAAAAATTTTTGTGGAACCGCAGTTGTTGTTAAATTTCAGAGTGGCGGATGTACCGGTTGCCCCCCGAAAGAGTAAATCCATTCATGAGTCGACGCTTGCTGTCAGGAGAGAAATTTTACGCTATCTGTTACACGAAACGGAGCATTACGAAACGTTGTTGAACCTGTATCAGGAAATGCATGTGCTTGAAAAAGAGGGTGTCGTTTCCTCCGACGAAATTTTTCAATTGTTCGGAAATATGCTTGCCAGGAGAGCAGGTCTGAATACCCAATAATTGTTGTCACGCGTGTTTCATTCCATTCGGGTGCTTAATCGGTATTCGTTGTAAAAAATGGAACTGAAAATGCCGAAAAGTTGTTCCGGAAGCATCAACCTCTGTTCACACATGTATGTCAATGTTTCATAAAGATCTTCTAATCGATTGATTTTTTTGTTCTGACTAATAAGAAAATGAAGAATTTCGTTTTTGATCCGCAAAGCAGTTTCCCGTTGTTCCATGCGATGCTTGTTGGAAATTTGTTCGTCGGAAATCCGGTATTTTAACAAAACTTTCGGGAGAACGTGAAATTTCCCGCCCCTTTGGGCTATTTCACTCCACAATTTATAATCTTCGGCATAGTCGTACGGTTTGTAATTTAGTCGGTGTTCGTGCAAAAAAGCACTTCGGATCATTGTTGTCGGGTTGGCGACGATATTGGCTTGTAACATGTAAACAAGTGGAATATCTATCGTTCCTGTGAGCATAGAAGCTTCTTCGTAGATCTTTCCGAAGCAACAGACCTGCGCGGCGCAGACTGTTATTTCCGGGTGTGCCTCCATAAACAGAAACTGCTGTTCCAGTCTGTGCGGATACATGATGTCGTCACTGTCCATCCGGGCAATGTATTTTCCCTTAGCCGCTTTGAGCCCTTTGTTCAGACTTCTGATAAAATCGTGTTTGTTTCGAATGAGTTGGATCCTTTGGTCGGCGAAAGAGGCGATAATTTCAGGGGAATTGTCGTGGAACCATCGTCTACAATGATAAATTCAAAGTCACTTAATGTTTGCGACAGGGTGCTTTCAATCGCTTCCCGCACAAAGGCGGAAGCGTTGTATACGGCCATAACGACAGATATGAGCGGCAGGGAGGACATATCAAGGCTTTGAAATCGGGTTTATTTTGTTTCCAAAGCTATGAAAATTACGTAAAACGATCAAATTTAAAAGCAAGAATGAACTGTACCCCCCATTTGGCCTATTCTGGGGGGGACAGTTCACCGGTTAAATGCCCTCTTTTTGGGAATTATTTCTTTGCGAGGTGGGTTTTGAATTGCGCCATGTCGTTCAACCAATCCTCGATCTCCTGTTCGTGATCCAACTCATCTTCCAAGATTTCCGAAGCAATGCGATACGTCGTGTGGTCTTTGCCGAATGTATGATCGGCCAACTTTTGGTACGTTTCAATGGCGCACCTTTCGGCGCTCAGATTTTGCCCCAATACAACCTCAATGTCCGGATTTGTAGGAGCTAAATAGTTGCATTTGGCCAGTTTGAACCATTCGGCGGGTGAAAGCACCGGAGTTCCGTCCAACTGAATGATGCGGGTCACCAATTTCTCGGCGTGTCCCAGCTCTTCCTGCGCATGTACGATAAACTCTTTTTCCACGGAAGGGCGCATGGCGCCTTCGATGACACGCGAGCCGATCCAGTATTGATAGTAGGCCATCCACTCTTCGCTCAAGGCAGAGTTGAGCATTTTAACGAGTTCTTTGGCATCTAAGCCTTTTACGATTTTTAGATTTTCTTTTCCCATAATGAACTATTTAAACAGTTATAGACTTGTTATACGGGATTCGGTGTCGATAGTTGTACGGACTTTTGGAAAAATACTGCGAAAAAAATCCCGGAGCGTATTGAAACGGCTCCGGGATCTTGCAGGAAAACTTTCCGAACTTATTTCTGTTT
Organism: Odoribacter sp. UBA944; assembly: GCA_002293375.1. Taxonomy (GTDB): domain Bacteria; phylum Bacteroidota; class Bacteroidia; order Bacteroidales; family Marinifilaceae; genus UBA944. The sequence continues at coordinate 30,145 of DBDA01000032.1, read as the reverse complement.
TAAGGCGGCTTCCAATACAGGCCTGATTTCTGGTGAAGAGGGCCTTACAGCATCTGTTGCAATAATATTTCCGGATCTGTCAAACAGCATGAACCGTGGTATTCCCGTGATCTTGTAAGGGGCCAGAAGGTCGGTTTGGGCTTTGTCCCCACCGAAGATCTGCACACCCGTCAACGCCTCGTTTTTCAAAAAATCCAGCCACTTCTGTTTGTCCTTGTCTTTATCTGTGGAGACACTCAGGAAAACAACGTCTTTGTTGTGGTACTCCTTTTCCAATTTTTTCAGGTGGGGAATTTCGGCTCTGCAGGGAGCGCACCAGGTCGCCCATACATCTACGTATACGATCTTTCCTTTAAAGTCGGAGAGCGAAACCTGTTTCCCGTTGGCATCCGGGAAGGTAAAGTTAACAGCCGGTTGTCCGGCAGCAAAACTTACCAAGGAATTCCGGATGTTTTCAAACCGTTTTTTCTGGCTTTCGGTAACAAAAAATTTGCCGTACTGTTCTTCGAACGCCAAGACTCCGGGATAACTTCTTAGGCCGGAAGCATTGTCCAGCACGAACTCTCCCTTCAGGGTTTCGTCGGTGATCAGTGCCAGAAAGGTATCCATTGAATTGATCTGCGCCCCCTGGGCTCTCTTCTCTTCCGGAGACAGATCTTTCATCACCCGTTGTGTGTTGAACATCCGCAACGTACGCAGGAGCCGGGTGCCGCTCGGATACTCCAACAGGTCGGCTGTTGTCAGTGCCGGGATATCGATCCGGTTGTAAAGATCGGGATACTCCTCAAAAGAGGGGTGAGCGCTTCGGGGAGTAAAGAGGTAATTCGTAGCCAACAGCGCCATGTCATACTGCTGCAGGTTTTGGAAAGCCTTATTGAAAGTGGCATCGGAGGTGTACTCCTGCTTGTACTTGCCATCTTTTGCCTCCAATTCGGGAAAAAAATCCACGTACGTGCTGCTAACGCCATGCAGGAAATAGAATGATTTCCTTTCCAACGGGAGTATGTGATTGTGCCAGCGCTCCATCTCTACATTTTCCGGGGTGTTTTTTCCGGTCAGTGTATAGCTGCTGTCGTTGATGGTGACAGAGAGGCGGTCGCCCGGTTTGAAGTAGAACACATAGGAGTGTGCGTTTTGGTTGGCTACACCGATGGTGTAAAAGGATCCTTTGGCCGGGGCAAAAGCGAAATAGAATTTTCCGGATTCGTCCGGTTGGTAAGAACTGATCTCCTTCATCTGGCCGTTTTCGGTTTGATAGAGCTTTACGTTGACGGTTTTTCCCCGTTCCCAGGTTCCGTCAATAATAGAGAGTGTTTCCGTCGGGGTACAACTTCCAAATAACAGTACCAGGCAAACGGAAAATAACAAATTCTTCATATAAAGTTGTTTAAAGTAAATAATTAGTAGGAAATAACGTTGTAAAAGTACGCATTGTAACTTAATTTCTCTTTGTTTGGTGCAGGAAAAACCGGCGGATTTAAGTTAAAAAATATAAAAACACCTTTTCGGACGGTGTGGAAAATTGGTAAGAATCCACTATCTTTGGAGATGCATTAACAGAAAACAGGCTTTAAAAAATAACATATGGATATAGCTGCCACCTGGAAAGAATGGATGAGTGTTTTCAACGGCTGGAATGAATGGGTACTGAATATCATTCAGATTGCCGGTGTATTGCTGTTGGCGTGGTTGATCTACTTAGCGTCCAAAAAATGGCTTTCCCGCCTTGTCCGGCGCATAGCCGGGCAGACGGCCACCCGGTGGGACGATCTGCTGTTTGATCAGCGTTTCTTCAACCGGTTGGGAATTTTGATCGCTCCGGCGGCCATCCGCGTGATCGTATTGCATTCGGGCTGGAACGATATCTCCTGGCTGACGAAATTGTTGGATATGTGGATAGCAGTGGCGATTGTCCTGTTCGTTACAACGATCCTGGGAGGCATAAACCGTATTTACGAAAGTTATACGATTTCCAGGAGCAAACCCATCAAGGTTTTTGTTCAGGTGATCGAGATCTTTCTGTACTGCGCCCTGGCCATCATTCTTTTCAGCATCCTGTTGGACAAAGACCCGCAGAACCTGCTGGTCGGTTTGGGGGCTTTTGCGGCGGTGCTGATGCTGGTTTTCAAGGATTCGATACTCGGCTTGGTGGCCGGCGTACAGTTGAGCGCCCACAACATGGTCCGGATCGGGGATTGGATCGAGATGCCCAGCAGCCGGGCGGACGGGGATGTACTGGAGATCAACCTGACAACGGTCAAGGTGCAGAACTGGGACAAGACCATCACGACGATCCCGACCTACAAGTTGGTTTCGGAGTCGTTTACCAATTGGCGGGGCATGCAGGAGTCCGAGGGGCGCCGGATCAAGCGGTCGGTAAACATCGACATTTTCTCTGTCCACTACCTGACGGAGGCGGAATTGGAGCGGCTGAAACAGTCGCAATTGTTGCGGGACTACATAGAGCGGAAGATTGCCGAGATCCGGGAGTACAACGCCAACAGAGGCAATCTCTTGGACGAGCGGAGGCTGACCAATATCGGGACCTTCCGGGAGTACATGGAATCCTGGCTCTCTTCCAATCCGGACATTAATCAGGAGATGACGCACATGGTGCGGCAATTACAACCGGGCCCGACGGGTATTCCGTTAGAGATATACTGTTTTTCGGCCCGTCAGGCCTGGGTGCAATACGAACGGGTGCAGGCGGATATTTTCGACCACCTGTTTGCCATCATGCCTTTGTTCAACCTGCGGGTATTCCAATACACCGGCATCGCTGCTGCGCAGGAAGACCGGTAAACAGGTTCCGGGAAGGCTTATCAGTATCAAATTAAGTGGCCGGGATCAATCTTTTCGCCTGCAGTTCCGCAATAATGGACCGGCTGAATGCCACGGCCAGATCCCGGTAATTGGCTGGGTCGTAACTTTGGGTCTGTGCGGAGTAGACCAGTTCGTCCCCCTCAATGGTGTAGATCTCGGCTTGCAGCACATAGGTCGTATTGGTGGTGTAGTAGCCCGGTGTATACATCCAGTCGTTCACCATGACATACCTCCGGTAGAACCGGTTGTATCCAAGCACGTGGGGAGAGGCATAGTAGTTGCCTGGGATGTAATTTTGCGTCTGTTCCCTGTCGATCAGGGAAACGATCATGACGGAGGTGAAATCCGAACCTTTCAGGCGGGTGATGATCTCTTCTTCGCCCAATCCCCGGAATCCTGCCGGACCGAACAGGGAGAAAGCCGATTGCGCCCGGATTCCCGTCTGGTTCAACGTGGAGGCCATCGCCTCTTCGATCTGCTGTTTTTGCTCCATGTTTTGGAACACGCCGAGCACCAATACTTTGTTCATGGCGTTTGCCGGAGGTTCGGGCAGGCTCCAGGAGGAGGTGACCCGGGCAGTGGTACCGCAACCGGCCGCTGCAAAGAGGAGCAAGCCGTAAAAAAAGGGTTTCAAAGTCTTCATATCAGGTTGTTTTTAGTGTAATTTTACCGGGTATACGTAGAAAGAAGTCAAAAGTATTTCGTAAATTCGCACATTTATTTTTAAACCAAGTAAAAAATCGGAATTATGGCCGTCTTTTTAAACGAACCGTCCAGAACCTTCGGGGAGTATCTGTTGATTCCCGGATTGACCACCAAAGTGTGCGTCCCGACCAATGTGAGTTTGAAATCTCCGCTTGTCAAGTACAAAAAAGGGGAGGCGCCGGCCATCGAACTGAACATACCGGTCGTCTCTGCCATCATGCAATCCGTCTCCGGCCCGGAACTCTCCATCGCGCTGGCCCGGAACGGGGGGATCTCGTTTATTTTCGGTTCCCAGCCCATCGAGAGTCAGGCGGAAATGGTGCGAAAGGTAAAGAAATTCAAATCCGGTTTTGTGGTGAGCGACTCCAATCTGACGCCGGAACATACTTTAGCGGACGTGGTGGAACTGAAACAGCGCACCGGACACTCCACCATCGGGATCACGCACGACGGCACCCCCAACGGCAAATTATTGGGGATCGTAACGACCCGGGATTACCGGGTCAGCCGGGACGAGAACGATAAAAAGGTAAAGGAGTTCATGACCCCTTTTGAAAAACTGATCGTCGGGAAACAGGGGATCTCCCTCTCCGAAGCCAACCAGATCATTTGGGAACATAAATTGAACACCCTTCCTATTATTGATAACCAACAACATTTGCACTATTTCGTATTCCGGAAGGACTACGACAACCACAAGGAGAATCCCAACGAGCTTTCCGGCCCGGATAAAAAGTTGCTGGTAGGCGCCGGCATCAATACCCGCGATTACAGGGAGCGGGTGCCGGCCCTCGTGGAGGCGGGGGTGGATGTGCTCTGCATCGACTCTTCGGACGGTTATTCGGAGTGGCAATGCGAAACGCTCCGCTGGATCCGGGAAACGTATGGTTCCCGCGTGCTGGTGGGAGCCGGGAATATCGTAGATCCGGAGGGCTTCCGCTATCTGGTGGAAGCCGGTGCCGATTTTGTGAAGGTGGGGATCGGCGGCGGTTCCATCTGTATCACCCGGGAACAGAAGGGGATCGGACGGGGACAGGCTACGGCGCTGATCGACGTGGCGGCGGCCCGGAATGCCTATTTTAAGGAGACCGGCATATACGTGCCGATTTGCAGCGACGGCGGCCTGGTGCACGATTACCACATGGTGCTGGCATTGGCGATGGGGGCGGATTTTCTGATGATGGGGCGCTACTTTGCCCGTTTTGACGAATCACCGACGAAGCGATTGAAGATCGGCAATAACTTTGTGAAAGAGTATTGGGGTGAGGGCTCCAACCGGGCCAAGAATTGGCAGCGTTACGACATGGGGGGAAGCGAGTCTTTGAAGTTCGAGGAGGGTGTGGACAGTTATGTGCCGTATGCCGGTAAAATGAAAGATAACCTTGAAGTGACACTGGGCAAGATCAAAGCGACGATGTGCAGTTGCGGCGCTGTCTCTATTCCGGAGTTGCAGCAATGCGCCAAGATCACGCTGGTCTCTTCCACCAGCATCATTGAAGGGGGCGCGCACGATGTGATCCTGAAAGATCAGGGGTAGGGATAAAGAGATAGCCCTCAAAAGTTGGATAAAACTTTTGAGGACTATTTAAGTATATAGGTCGGTTTAGTAGGTGTGCGGGACACTCCAGCCGCCGGACACGGTAAGGTTGTCGATGCCTAAGAGCGGAAGGTTGATAGGAAGCCCGATGGAGATGTTTTCAAGCGGGGTTAATAATAGATGGATAAAGTCACTTACAATGGGAACTCCTCCCAAAAGATCGTCCAGGTTCAAGACATCTCCCAACCGGATACTCAGGTCTAAGTCATGATTCCCATCTGTTTGAGCAGTGTACGATTTTAAGCCGAGGTCCAGCAAAGAGTAATCGGCCTTGTACCGGTAGTTATACCCGGTGGTATTTTTCAGCGAGTCGATGATATCCACAAAGGCGCCCCCAAACAGCAATTCGTTGTCGAGGATGCCGTCCACTACGACTCCTCCGACCAATCCTTCCCGGTATACGTTGATGCTATCGATCCGGTACTCTCCGGAGAAGCCCCGGATGTGGAAACATTTTTGAGCAAAAAACGCATCTTCGGTGAAATTATACCGGAATGCGCGCGTGCCCGTGTAATAGTCGGTAACATTCAGATCAAAATCGATGGCTCTCGGAAAGTTGGTGATGTACACAACGGCTGCGGAAGCATCGCTGAGCGCCCACGGATTCAGTAACTCCCCGAGTACGCCGAGGAGGCCTTCCTGATCTTCGTTCCCGGCCAACGTCGTACCGATTTGGTGCACCAACTGTTGTAGCAGCAACTCATACAGGGCGTCTATCACCGGCGTTAACAGTGTTGCTGTAACCTCATTCACGACAGCATCGGTAACGAATAGTATCCCGCCGATTGCGTTTTCCACTTTTTCGCCAAGAAGTCCGCTTACGGTGGTACTGATCAGATCTTTGAAGTGCAACTGGGTGACAATATTGTAAACCAACGTATCGAGCGCCGTCTGTGCATCTATCGAATTGCGGTGTACGTTCAGCAAACCGATGATGCGTTGCAAGAGGACGGTTGGATTGGGCAGGGCGTCCGAAAACTCTACATGGTCCCAGTAATATTCTGTGCTATCGCTGAATTCCGCAGCAGGCAGTTGAATGCGGGCCTGTTCGTAGGTTTCGGTGTAATTGGTCAGTACCTCCTGGTGTGCGGTACTGCTGTTCCACTGATAGGGGAACAGGGTTTTCTCTACGTTTCCTAAGAAAACAGCTTTGTACGAACCTTTCGGCAGGGTATCGCGTACGGCGCCGAAAGGCCAGTTAGGCGTCTCGTCGGTAGCACTCAGCAGTACGCGCTCCTTGACAAATTCTCCGGTAGATTTGTATACCAAATAGCGGATGTTGCCGATCCGGTTGTCCGTACCCGTAACGGGCGCTCTGCTATCTCCGGCAAAAAAGCCGGAAAACGTGGCTACAAAGTAGCCTTCGGGAATATTCTGTTCCTCTTCGATCGGAGCAGGCAGTTCCGGTTTCATCTCCATTTCCTCTTCCCGGCTGCATCCTGCCAGGAGCAGGAGAGCGGCGATGGTGTAGCAATAAATTGATTTCATACGTCGTATCTTAGTTTGTTTTTATTCCGTCCCAGGTATTGTCGTCTAAGTTGATGGGATTTGTCGGCCTGATATCCGAGTCTCTGCCGTCAATTCCATCCCAGGCGTCGTCGTCCAGATTGATGGGATTTGTCGGCCTGACTCCGGGACCTCCGTCGATCCCGTCCCAGATATTGTCGTCCAGATCGATATAATAGGTTAGTATAAATCCAATGTCAATGGTGTTGTAACTCCCCGTAATGACCACCTGCCGGTTGGCCAGGAACAGGATCTTGTTATTTTCGGAAACTTCGGAGTCGTTCACCTTGACCGTGTACCGTTCCCGGTTTGTTCCGTACTTTATATCCAAATACAACCAGGTGTCTGCGCTTGTAACAGGCAGCAGAAATGTATTCATCAGCAGAGAACCTGCTTCCGGCGCTTTTTGCAGCAATTGAACCACCGAACCCACAGCCGCGGAGTCGTCCACGACGGACGGGATCGTATCGTCCAGCAAAAGCGCCCGGGTGACCATTCCGGCCGATAAGGTAACAGAGTCGACAAAATCCGGTACATCGGAAATTTCAACAGAGAGACCGCTGACGATGCGGTTAAGTTCGGCGGTCAGCCGGATCATCTGACCGGGTGTGACGGTAAATACTTCTCCTTGCGGCACACCGTCGGCGTAAGCCTGGCATTTGGACAGGAACAGTTCGGGAATTTGTCCCAGATCGTTCAGCCGGATCCGGAAATTTTCCAGATTTTCAGGAACATCATCCGCTCCGAGCGAAAAGGTTGCGGGTGTGACAGCCTCTCCGGAAAAATCATAATCCGTGCTTTTGTAGCCGATAACCAACACTTTGTACCGAGCTTCCGGTTGCAGTTCCAGAAATTTGGTTCCCGTTGGAAAAGAGGTGACGTCCCATTGAAAAGCATGTGCATAGTCCGGTATAAAGTTGCTCCGGTCGTTGTCGGGCAATGCATCGTTTATTTTCCGGAACGGCAAGACCAGTATCCGGTCGACGGGGTTTACGGAACTTGCCGCAACAGAGAGATTCCGGCTATAGGTTACCGAAAAAGCAACTTCATCCGCACCGGATGGTTCCGGACGCTCCCGTTGACATCCCGCCCACAGCATAATGCCTGTTATTCCTATCCAGAAAGCAATTTTCATACGTTGTATTTTATCTCATGATGGTCGCATGGAACCCTTTGCAACAACATCCTCTTTGGTGCCTGCAGCATGCGGGTTTCATACGTGTTGTTGTTAGAGCGGATCGTACCCGACCGATTGCCCGAATAGGTACGATCCGCTTCTTTATCCAGGGTTTATGGCTGCAAGGTTAATTGGTCAATAACGCCCCAGTCGGTATCGATCGTAACGATGATCTGTTGGTCGGTCAGCAGATCCACGGCATCGTCTGCTTTGGACGGATCAGTCTCACCATCCGGATCAGTACCGTCCGTGCTGCCTGCGAATACCTTCCGTCCGAGAGAGTAGAAGTTATTGGGAGTCAGGCTAAATGTGGTTGTTCCCGATACAGAGCTGACAATATTCCAGGTCTTCAACGCAACACCGTTTTTGTCATACAATCCCAACGTCATGGTAATATCGTTAACCGGCATCACAAATTCCCCGGCCAACTGAGAGTTGGTCAACTGTTCCACACCGGCTGCCGGATCGTTCCCGGTATATACGCCGTTTGCAATTCCCTGGCCCGACAGATCGAGATCGATCACATTGTATGGCGTGCCGGTCGGTGCGCTGCCCGTACCGTCCACCAAAGAAACCGACTTGTTGGCATTGGAAACCGAAAGGCGGAGGTAGCGGACCGTATCCCCTGCGATCTCCACCGGAACATTTTTAAAATAGGCCAGCACTCCGGAGATCTTCCGGGTCAATTCTATTCTTACCCGGGCGCCTTCGGAAGCAATGTTCGCTGTTGCGGTACCGGCAAAAAACTCCTGCTCATCGCCCAGGTTCGTTATGGAAGCGGTGACATCATTAAAATTAGTGACACCGTTTGACAGGGCAGTGATCGCATAATTGTCGGAGGCTTCCTGTCCCAGCCCGATAAAACGATAGTCATTGGGCGGAAGTTCATCGATTTCAGGAACCAGATAGGTTGCCGTATCCAATTCGATCCCCCACTTGTCCACGTTAAATGTCTTGTAGAAAAGGTAATTGTCCCCATTCTTCTGGAAGGCATGCACCTGGACCCGTGTCACCTCCTGCAGCCCTTCCTGGCTGTACAGATCCCGCGCCCGCGATCCGAAACCGTCGCCGGCTTGATTCATTACGGACACATCAAAAACCACCCGGCCCTCTCCGGGCGCTTCGTTGTTCACTTTCAGGCCCTCCTCTTTGGCACAGGCCGCCATCAACATGCAACCGCATACTGATAAAAAAATCCATTGTTTCATAATCGTCATTTTTAGGTTAATAGATAGGTTTTATTTATTCTGTAATATCTATGTATTGTACGGTTTCCCATCGATTTTCAATCCATACCTTTATTTCGCTGGCTGTGCCCCCTTCGATTAAAGCAACCCCGAGCAAGGTTATCTCGTTCCGGCGAATCGTGACCTCTATAGGTGGGCTGGTATAAAAAGGCTCGCCGGTATTTCGTGAGTAAAAGGTAAGCGATACGGCGGAAAACTGACCTTCCGGAGTCGGGGATACTTTACTTTCTATCACTGTCAGATTCTGAAAACTGGAATAACTGGTTTTGGAGATGTCGGTTGCCTGTCCATACTCAAAATTCTGGTTCACATATCCATAGACGGAAGAGATATTTGCCGTTATCGCATAAACGGAATCGGTCAGGTTTTCAACGAATATGATCAGTTTTCCTTTAGTACGATAGAGAAAGCACTCTGCAGAAGAGGTATCCTGGGAAAACTGGATGGTATCCAGACAAAAATAAATATCTTCATCTGCCAGTTCCTCCGAATTGAGGGAACATCCCAAAGGTGCTTGCGTATTGGAGGGATAGTTACCCCATGCAGTTATCCGGTACGATCCTTCGTACCAGTCATTGATCGGGATACTCAGGGAACTGTCGTCAACAGAAATGTTCGACTGGGTGGAATATGGGAGAGTCCGGGCGGTGTTGACGCATACCAGTTCATAGCCGAAATGGTCTACATAATCATCGAACGATGGCGCTATCGCTCTTGTAACAATTTCAGGGAGTTCATCGGCGTTGCTGTACTCTTTATCGAGAATGTTCACGATAAGTTGGAAATCGGAAGTGCACTCCTCCATATCCTCTTTTACACAAGAAGAGAAAAGAAACGCCACCTGTAAAAGGAACAACAGTCTGAACGTATATATGCGAAAAGTTCTGTAGGGCATATCGCAGTGTTTTTTGAGCTATTACGTGGCTGTTTTTCAGGTAGTTTTTCTTTTTAGATTAATTTACATAACATTGTATGATATTACGATTTAATGCTTTGTATCCCGGTAATTTGTGAAATTATCTAATTTGTTTTCGGGCGAAAAACAGGAAATTTTTGTACTTTTGAAATCTTTGAACCCTTACACTACGTATTATGCGACCAATATTTTACCCCTTTTTACTGCCCTTGTTCCTGCTGTTGCTGCCGGACACCTCCTTTGCGGAAGAGCGGCTTACCCGTTATGTCCGCCCGATGGTGGGAACCGATTTCACCGGCCACACCTTTCCCGGAGCTGCTTATCCGTTCGGGATGGTGCAGCTTGGCCCCGATACCGGCTTGAAAGGGTGGGAAGTTTGCTCCGGTTACCACTACTCCCACCGGGAGATATACGGGTTCAGCCATACCCACCTGAACGGGACCGGGTGCGAGGATTACTGCGACATCCTGGTAATGCCGGTAACAGGATACGCTGTGCCGGTGATCGGGAACGAACACTACAGATCCCCCTTTTTGCACGGGAACGAACAGGCGGAGCCGGGCTATTACCGCGTACAGTTAGACCGATGGAACGTGACGGCCGAACTGACAGTGGGAAGACGGGTGGGCATGCACCGCTATACCTGGCCGGCAGGTGAAGCGCCGCAATTGATCCTCGATCTGACACACCGGAACGAGTTGCTGGATGCGGCGTTAGAGATATCGGGCGACCGGGCGTTAAGCGGCTTCCGGCGTTCCAAACAGTGGGCGCAGGACAAAGAGTTCCACTTCTACATCGAATTTTCCGAACCGATCACGGAATACCGCATCGAACAGGCGCAGACCCACGCCGGGAAGCGTGCGGCGAAAATCCTGATCACATTCGGGAAGGGCTCTCCAAACGTCGTAACAGCCCGGATCGGCCTCTCCTCCGTATCGGCGCAGAATGCCCGGATGAATCTGGAGAGCGAGGTAACAGGATGGGAGTTCGACAAGCTGCGAAACCGCACGGAAAATGCCTGGAACAGCTATCTGAAAAAGATCCGGATCACCACTGCAGACCCGGAGGAGAAAAAAGTCTTTTACACGGCTATGTACCACACCGGATTAGCCCCGAATATCTATTCGGATGTGAACGGAGAGTACCGGGGGATGGACCGCAAAATACACCGGACGGACGGATACGAACAATATACGGTATTTTCCCTGTGGGACACCTACCGGGCCTTGCACCCGCTCTTTACCATCATCGAACGGGAACGCACGCAAGATTTTCTCCGCTCCCTCCTCTCCATTTACGAACAGAGCGGAAAACTCCCGGTCTGGGAACTGGCCGGCAACGAAACCAACTGCATGATCGGGTACCACGCCGTTTCCGTGATAGCAGACGCCTGGAGCAAAGGGATCCGGGGGGTGGACCCTGCGAAACTCTTAGAGGCGATGGTGGCCACCTCCGGCAAAGACGGTGCGGGCTTGGAGGGATTCCGGGCGCACGGATTGGTGCGCGCCGATCAGGAACAGGAATCCGTTTCCAAAACCCTGGAATACGCTTACGACAGTTGGGCCATCGCCGTCATGGCCCGGATGCTGGGGCGGGAAGAACTCTATAAAACCCATATCCGCCGGGCGCAGTACTACAAAAATGTATTTGACCCCCCAACCGGCTTTATGCGTCCCAAAGTGTGGGGAAAGTGGCTGGAACCCTTTGATCCGGCGGAAGTCGGCAACCACTTTACAGAAGCAAACTCCTGGCAATACAGTTTTTACGTACCGCAGGACATAGAGACTCACATCCGGATGCTGGGCGGAGAGGTCGCTTATATTGCCAAATTGGACGAACTTTTCAACACGACCGCCCGGGTTTCCGGAAGGGAACAGCCGGACATTACCGGTCTGATCGGGCAGTACGCCCACGGCAACGAACCCAGCCACCACGCAGCTTACCTCTATGCGTATGCCGGCGCCCACTGGAAAACCCAGGAAGTGGTACACAAGATACTGAAAACCCTTTACACCTCCGCCCCCGATGGCTTGTGCGGGAACGATGATTGCGGGCAGATGTCGGCCTGGTACGTGCTGAGCAGTCTGGGATTTTACCCGGTGACACCCGGCAGCGACACCTACGTGATCGGGGCCCCGTTGTTCGAAAAGGTCGTGATTTCGTTGGAGAACGGCAAACACTTTACAATACGGGCGCCGCGTCGCGCGCAGACGGAAAAGATGCAGTACATCCGTTCGGCCGCCTTGAACGGTACCCCCTATACCCGGAGTTGGTTCGCCCATCCCGTGATAGAGGCGGGCGGCACGTTGGAATTTGTGTTGGGGGCCATCCCCAATTACAGCTACGGGACGGCGCCGGCGGACCGTCCTGTTTCCCGCATCACCGATGAGCCGATTGTGGTCAATCCTTTTTTTGAGATGGCGACCACCGTTTTCAAAGAGCCGGTCTCCGTCCGGATCGTTTCGCCACAGGGACTTCCGGTCTATTATGTACAGGTTTCCGGTGGAGAAGAGCGGATGCCCGCCCGGGAGGCCTACACATTGTACACGGCTCCTTTCGATGTAGATGAAAGCATGTGGGTGTATGCCTATTGCCGGGACTCCTCCGGCCGGGAGAGCTTTCCGTCGGTGGCCCGTTTCAACAAAATGAATATGGACAAAAAGATCACCCTCTTCTCCAGATACAGCCCCCGGTACGACGCCGGAGGCCCGGAGGCGCTGGTGGACGGCATTCGGGGAAGCGATAACTTCCGCCTGGGAGCGTGGCAGGGATACTCCGCCACCAATATCGAGGCCGTGGTCGATCTGGGCAACATCCGGATCCTCCGCAGCGTAGGCGCCGGCTTTCACCAAGATGCGGACCACTGGATCTGGATGCCTGCTTACGTGGATTTCTTCGTTTCGGAGGACGGAGAACATTTTGAATACGCCGGCCGGGCGATCAACGAAGTGGCGCGGGAAGAGAGAAAGCCGCAGAGCCGGGACCTGTGGGTGCGCGGCGTAAACAAAAAGGGGCGGTACGTCCGGATGGTAGCTGTCCACCCCGGGCCGAATCCGGAGTGGCATCCCGGAGCGGGGAAGATGGGCATGCTGTTTACCGATGAAATACTGATTGACAAAGAATAGATGAGATGAAAAAAGAGATGGTTCTAACGCTTTTGGCCGGAAGTTTGTTGTTCGGTGCTTTGTTCGGCGCCTGTACCGCCGTAGCTCCCCCGTCGCCTTACGGGCCTGTGCCGACTCCCGCGCAGTTGGAGTGGCAAAAGATGGAGTACTACATGTTTGTCCATTTCGGCCCCAATACCTTTACCGACGTGGAGTGGGGGGACGGCAAAGAGGATCCGCAGGTATTCCGGCCGACGGCATTGGATTGCCGGCAATGGGTCGAAACTGCCCGGAATGCAGGGATGAAAGGGATCATCCTCACCGCCAAGCACCACGACGGCTTTTGCCTGTGGCCCAGCCAATACAGCACTCACACCGTCCGGGAGAGCGGCTGGAAAGAGGGGAAGGGGGATGTACTCCGGGAGTTGAGCGACGCCTGCCGGGAGTACGGCCTGAAATTCGGGGTCTACCTGTCGCCTTGGGACCGGAACCATCCGGCCTACGGAACCCCCGGATACAACCGGATATTTGCCGGCACCTTGCAAGAGGTCTATACCCAATATGGCGGGAACGAGATCTTTGAACAGTGGTTCGACGGAGCGTGCGGGGAGGGGCCGGCCGGACGCAAACAGGAGTACGATTGGGAGCTGTTCCGCCAAACCGTTTTGTCGTTCAATCCGGAGTTGGTTATTTTCAGCGATGTCGGCCCCGGATGTCGCTGGATGGGGAACGAGCGGGGAGTTGCCGGGGAGACCAACTGGTCCACCCTGGATACAGCCGGATTTACGCCCGGGCTGGGAGCGCCTTCGTCGCATGTACTGAACAGCGGTAACCGGGGCGGACAGGCTTGGGTGCCGGCAGAAACGGACGTATCGATACGTCCGGGCTGGTTTTACAGCCCCTCCACCGACGACCGGGTGAAAAGTTTAGAGCAGCTGACAGATATCTACTATACATCCATTGGCAGAAACTCCAATCTGTTGCTGAATGTGCCGCCCGACCGGCGGGGCCGGATCCACCCCAACGACTCCGCCCGGCTGATGGAGTTCCGGGATCACATCGCCGCTTCGTTTCAAACAGATCTGGCGCAGGGGGCCGGGGCTTCCGCCTCTTCCGTGCGGGGGAACTCCTCCCGTTACCGGGCGGCCAATGTCCTTAGCGACGATTACGATACCTATTGGGCCACGGACGACGGCGAGCAGACGGCGTGGCTGGAACTCTCCCTCCCTTCCGAACAGACCTTCAACCGGCTCCTGTTGCAGGAGTACATCCCGCTCGGCCAGCGGGTGGCCCGTTTCACCGTAGAAATACGCGGGGCGGCGGGAGCTTGGGAAAAACTGACCGAAGCAACCACCATCGGCTACAAACGGATCCTCCGTTTTCCGGCCGTAACCGCTTCCGGGGTACGGGTGCGGATCGACGAAGCATTGGCAGCTCCCGTGCTGAACCGCATAGCAGTATACAGAGCGCTCGAACAAGCTGTCGTTTCCCGTTAAACCCTCTCCCGGATAATGGAACAAAAATACCCGGATCGGCCGATCCGGGTATTTTTGTAGATTTTTCTGCAGGTTTGGAACCTTTTTGCCGAAATGTCGTTTCCTGTTTATAAAGGATTAAATTTTACGATTTTTATGGAAAAGAATAAAAAACGCTTAACGACAGACGCGGGCAAACCGGTAGAAGATAACCAGAATATCCAAACGGCGGGTGAACGGGGGCCGGCTTTGTTGCAAAACGTGTGGTTCCTGGAAAAACTTGGCCATTTTAACCGGGAGAGGATACCGGAACGGGTCGTACATGCCAAAGGTTCCGGCGCTTTCGGGACCTTTACTGTTACCCACGATATTACCCGTTACACCAAAGCCTCCATTTTTTCGAAAATAGGAAAAAAGACCGAAATGCTGGCCCGTTTTTCGACGGTGGCAGGCGAACGGGGAGCCGCCGATACCGAACGGGATGTGCGAGGATTTGCCCTCAAGTTTTATACGGACGAAGGGAACTGGGATCTGGTCGGAAACAACACACCGGTATTTTTTATCCGGGATCCCTTGAAATTTCCCGATTTTATCCACACGCAGAAGCGGGATCCCAGGGACAACATGCGCAGCAACACGGCTAAGTGGGATTTCTGGTCATTGAGTCCCGAATCCTTGCACCAGGTGATGATCCTGATGAGCGACCGGGGCATTCCGAAAAACCTGCGACAGATGCACGGATTCGGCAGCCATACTTACAGCTTTATCAATTCCAAAAACAAGCGGCATTGGGTAAAATTTCATTTTAGGACCCAGCAGGGAATAGCCAACTTTACAAGCGCCGAAGCAGCGGAAATTGTCGGAAAAGATCGGGAATATTCACAGCGGGATCTGTACGAACACATTGAGAAAGGAGCGTACCCGAAATGGAAACTGTTCATTCAAATCATGTCGGAAAAGGATGCTCCCAAATACCGTTTCAACCCTTTTGACCTGACAAAAGTGTGGAGCCACAAAGATTATCCGCTGATCGAAGTAGGAGTGATGGAGCTGAACCGGAATCCGGAGAACTATTTTGCCGACATCGAACAGGCCGCCTTTAATCCGGCCAACCACGTTCCGGGGATCGGTTTTTCGCCCGACAGGATGTTGCAGGGACGCCTGTTTGCTTACGGTGACGCCCACCGTTACCGCTTAGGGATCAATTTTGAAAACATTCCCGTGAACCGGCCGAAAATTCCGGCACACAACTACCACCGGGACGGTTTGATGCGGACGGACGGCAACGGGGGCGGAGCGGTAAACTACGAACCGAACAGTCTTGGCGGTCCGGTGGAAGACCGGAATTACAAAGAGCCGCCGTTGGCTTTGGAAGGAGCCGCCGGCATATACGACCACCGGGTGGATCCGGATTACTATACACAACCCGGAGACCTGTTCCGGCTGCTCCCCGAAGACGAAAAGCAGCGTACCGTTCAGAACATCGTGGACGAGATGGCTGGGGTTCCGGAGCCGGTCCGGTTGCGGGTAGCTGCCCGTTTCTACCTGTGCGATCCGCAATGCGGAGAAGGGATCGCGGAGAAATGTGGTTTTAACAAAGCAACCCTGCAGAGAGAGGCGGAACGACTGCGGAAAACCGACAAAGCCTCTACTGGAACAGAAACGATATAAATCTTAAATATTTCAAAATACAATTGCATTTTTACGTCTCTTTTGTGTACGGGAGTAACCATATCCCTCTATTTTCGTTTAGTTGGTATTATTAACTTACAACTAAACATCAAAAGAAAATGAGAAAATTGATCTATTTAGGAACCTGTGCACTCGCACTTGTATTGTTTGCAAATTGCAAATCGGATAAGAGTTCATCGCCCGGAGAGGTGGCTAAAGCCCATACCGAAAGTCTGGTAAAAGGGGATTACGATCGTTTTGTGGAAGGGATCGTTTTTGTAGAACCCGTTTCGGGAACGGTGAAAACGGCCAAGCCTGCGCCCCTCCCCCGGGAACAGAAAGTGCAACACGCTGCTGCCGTTAAAAAACACATAGAACCGGTGGTGAAGGCCAAAGGTGGTGTGAAAGATGTGGCAGTTGCTACCGAAAAAGTAACCGCCGACGGGAAGAACGCGCAGGTTTCCGTAAAAACGACCTACAACAACGGAGATGTGGAGCACATGGATTACGACCTGGTAAAAGTGGACGATGCCTGGAGACTTGGCACAGGGGGCCACGAAAGAGAGGTAATGCGCAGAAGAACGGCCGAAGGAACCCGGGAAGTGCTGAAACTGAAAGAGAGTCCGCACAAAGAAGTGCTGAAAGCCCATGAAGAGGGGATCCGGGACTTCATCAAAGAAAAAGAGAACGAACACAAAGAGGTGCTGAAAACCAAAGTGGACGGTCACAAAGAAGTATTAAAAGACAAAGAGAAAAAGAACGAAGAAGTGATCAAAGTCAAAGAAGACGGTCACAAAGAGGTCACCCGCATCAAAAAAGACGAAGAGACAAAGAAATAATCCTTCCTCTCCGGACACTTAAAACAACAGGACTCAGGCATTCCCGCCTGGGTTCTGTCATTTTCCCCCCTCACCCGTAAAACCTTCCGACTTGTTCTTGAACAGAATATTAAAAGAAGTCAGGCTGCCGTAGGAACGGGTGATGTACTGCTGCAAAACCAGCTTCTCCTCGTTGCTGATGCTGCTGGTATTAACCTTCTGTTCCAATACCCGCAGTCGGTCGCGGATCAGGATGATCTTATTGAAAAAGGTGGCGATCGGCATTTCGTACGGCTTCAGTTCCGGATTCGAAGGTTTCAGGATCAGCATACCGCCGGACCATTTTTCCGCGATGGGAACGGTTTCGGTAATGTCCGAAAATTGGCGGAGGATCTTGACCAGGGTGTGTTCCATCGCTTCAAAACTGACCAGATCGTCCGGATCCTCCAGCAGGTCGATGATCTCCAGACCGTCGTAACTTTTCAGGATCTCTCTGTTCCCGTACTCCATAAAAGTGATCAGGTAGCTTTTGGTTTTCACCTGTATCACGACACCGGCACCATACTCCCGGTGCTTCACACGGGATCCGATCCCTAAAATTTCCTGCTCCATCTGTTGTTCCGTTTTTCAAAGCAACTAAAATACTAAAAATTTGTGTACCTTCGCATGTTTTCATCCGATAACTCATTTTATAACAACAGAAAGACAAATAAAACAGCTATGTACCAAGGTATTAAAACAGTATCATTCGAAGAAGCCGTCAAAGTGGTAAAATCCGGGAACCGGATCCATTTACACAGCGTTGCCTGCGCTCCGCAGGGCTTGATCCAGGCGCTCTGCGCCCGGGGAAGGACCGGGGAACTGAAAAATGTCAAAGTGCAACACCTGCACACAGAAGGGAGCGCTCCCTATGCCGAACAGGAATTTGAAGGCGTATTCCAGTTGGAATCCTTTTTCGTAGGCGGAAATGTCCGCAAACCGACCCAGGAAGGGTGGGCGGACTACATCCCCGTACACTTGAGCGAAACCCAGAAACTGGTCCGCAGCGGCGTGACCCCGGTAGACGTGGCCATGATACAAGTGTGCCCGCCGGACAAACACGGATACGTATCCATGGGAACCTCCGTGGACGCCACCCTGGCGGCCGTACAGACGGCTAAGACCGTCATCGCCGTGATCAACCCCAACGTTCCAAGGGCGTGGGGCGACGCCATGATCAAACTGTCGGACATCGACATCTTTTGCGAAGACAACACGCCGCTCATCGAAGCGCACCAGGCCCACCTCTCGGAACAGGACATCCGGATCGGGAAGCACTGCGCTGAATTGATCGAGGACGGGGCCACCCTGCAAATGGGCATCGGGGCCATCCCCAACGCCGTACTCTCCCAACTGGGCAACCACAAAAACCTCGGAATCCACACCGAAATGTTCGCCGACGGGGTTCTTCCCCTCTACTACAAAGGGGTCGTGAACAACCTGAACAAAAAATTCGACAAAGGGAAACTGGTTTCCACCTTCCTGATGGGCTCCAAAGAGGTATACGACTTTATCGACGACAATCCGGCCGTCGCCATGATGGATGTAGGGTACACCAACGACCCGTTCATCATTGCCCAACAACCCAAAATGACGGCGATCAATTCCGCCCTCTCCATCGACCTCACCGGACAGGTGAACGCCGACTCCATCGGGTGTAAATTTTACAGCGGATGCGGCGGGCAGCTCGATTTTATCCGGGGAGCGGCTGCCAGCGTGGGTGGAAAACCGATCATCGCCATGCCGGCCGTAACGGCCAAAGGGGTCAGCAAAATCACGCCCACCCTGCTCAACGGCGCCGGCGTAGTGACCACCCGTTTCGACGTGCACTACGTAGTAACGGAATTCGGGGCGGCAGACCTCTACGGAAAAACGTTGCAGGAGCGGGCCAAAGCCATTATCGGCATTGCACACCCCGACCACCGGGCGGAATTGGACCAAGCCGCTTTTGAGCGCTTTGGCAGCCACTTCCACTTTGTCAGCAAATAACAACCACTTCGGGCAGGTGCGGTGATGTGCCGCACCTGTCTTAAACAGACCCTATGGATTGGAACCAATTACTTTCGGTTAGCCGCTACCAGCCGGGCAGCCCTGCCTCCCTGTTCCGTTCGCACGACCGTTCGCAATTTCAGCGGGACTACGACCGGTTGGTCTTCTCTTCCCCGTTCCGCCGCCTGCAGAACAAAACACAGGTATTTCCCCTTCCGGGCAATATCTTTGTACACAATCGCCTCACCCACAGCTTGGAGGTTGCCAGCGTAGGCCGTTCCCTTGGCTCCAAGATCGCCCAGTTTATCCGGCAAAAAGAGACGCACCTGGAACACCCCGAACTGATCGAAGAGATCGGCACCATCGTCAGCAGCGCCTGTCTGGCCCACGACCTCGGAAATCCGCCCTTCGGCCACTCCGGAGAAGAGGCGATCTCCTACTTTTTCAGCGAAGGGGAGGGGCTTTACTTCAAAAAATTGCTCTCCGACGAAGAGTGGGCGGACCTTAGCCACTTCGAAGGCAATGCCAACGCCTTCCGCCTGTTGACCCACAGCTTCCACGGCCGTCGGCCGGGCGGTTACACCATGACCTACACCACCCTGGCATCCATCGTCAAGTACCCCTATGAATCCAAAGTTGCTGCCCGCGGCAAAAAATACGGCTTTTTTCAGAGCGAAAAGAAGATTTTCCGGGAAGTGGCGGAAGCGCTTGGACTGAAACAGATCAGCAACGCCCCCCTGCACTACGCCCGCCATCCGCTGGTGTTGTTGGTAGAAGCGGCCGACGACATCTGCTACCAGATCATGGACATCGAAGATTCCCACAAAATGCGGATCCTCTCGTACGACGAAACCGTCGCCATTCTGGAGAACTTCTACGACAAAAACGAAGACAAGGAGGATCTGAAAATCATCAACCGCACCTTCCGGACAGTGACCGATAAAAACGAACGCATCGCCTTTCTCCGGGCCGGCATCATCAACAAACTGATCCATGCCTGCTCCGCCATCTTCTGCGAAAATTATGACGCCATTCTGAGCGGCGACTTCGGGAGCGGGCTGATCAAAAACCTGAGTGGCGCCAACAAAGTGGCCTACGACAAATGCACGGACCTGGCCTACGAACGCATTTACCACACCGACATCGTCACCCAGATCCAGATAGCCGGTTTTAAGATCCTCGGTACCATCCTGAAAGAGTATACGGACGCCGTGCTGAAGCCGGAGACCTACTACGCCCGCAACCTGCTTGCCGTGATGCCGGGGCAGTACCAGGTGAGCAAAGAGGACTCCATGTACACCAAAATACAGACGGTAGTGGACTACGTTTCCGGCATGACCGACTCCTACGCCCTGAACCTGTACCGGAAGATCAAAGGCATTGAGTTGCCCGAACTGACGTAAATTTTTCCATGATATTTTTCAACGAGAGTTTTTTCCGGCTGAGCGACGATGCCTCTTCGTTGGCAACCGGCCCCGCCGTTTGGGTCCACCGGGATTCGCAGGCGACCCGGGCGGAGGTATTTCACCTGTTGGAGAGCGGCGCCCCCTTCCGGCAAGTGATCTACTCCCCGGACCTGATGCAATTACAAAAGGATTTCTCTTCTTATTTTCAGGAAGTTGAAGCGGCCGGAGGAGTTGTAACCGACGGTGACCGCTTGTTGGTCATCCGGCGTTTCGGAAAGGTCGACCTGCCCAAAGGACACCTGGAAGTGGGCGAATCGCCGGAGACCGGGGCCATGCGGGAGGTGGAGGAAGAGTGTGGCATCGGCGGATTGCAGGTGATTGATCCCCTTCCCGGTACCCGCCACCTTTACTTCCGGGAAGGCCGGTGGAGCCTGAAACACACCTGTTGGTTCCTCATGTCCTGCCCGCCGGACCAGGAACCGGTACCCCAGACGGAGGAAGGGATCGAAGCGGCTTATTGGGTATCTCCCGAACAATTTTCTGCACTCTCCGTCCAAACATATCCCTCTTTGCAGCCGGTATTCGTGAGTGGGAAGACAGCATACGAAATGAGGGTGAAATCGCTCTGATCCACCCTCATTTTAAATACATTAAGCGTACTTGATGAGTTTCCAGGTAACGGCTTCATCCTTGTAAGGCGGCATAATGTTACCTTTGGCTATCGGAGCAGTTGTTGATTCACAACCGACAACTTTCCAAACGCCGCTTTCGGGACATTCCTGTCCGGTTGAGACAGTACTTCCAATCGGTGCTTTCATACTTATATGAATTTGGACCAATCTAAAATTATCCAGGAAAGATTACCCTGTCTATTGCTTGCGGGTGAATAGGAACCAATTTCGGATAGTATTACGTACAGACTTTCCGAAAGGTTGCTCTTTACAAGGGCAAATAGCCCCCTCTTTCTTTCAGGCAAGTTCTAATTTTAAGCGTGTCGATGGGAACGGAAACCGTTACAACGAGCAATGGAACCGTAACAATCCCTCCATCGGATCGGGGGAAAAATGTCCCGCCTGCAAGGCATGGGCCGCCAGTGTCTCCTGCAGCAGTTCCCGGAAGGCCCAGGCTACGCTTCCGGTAAAGGAGACCGGTAACTCCCGGGCTTTTTCGTATAGCAACACGTTTCTCCGGATAAATGCCTCCAGGGCCTCCTGTACGATCCGGCGGATCTCCGGCCGGGCGATGTGGGCGGCTGCAAAGCGGGCCGATCCGGCTAAGAAGCGGTTCGGCAGCGGTTGCCGGTACACCCGGTCAATGATCTCCGGATAGGTCAGAGCCATCTCTTTCAACAGCTGTTCTGCCAGGTCGGCTGGCAATACTCCTTTCAGGGCATCGGCCAACAGTCGTTTCCCGATGTAAGCGCCGCTTCCTTCGTCTCCGAGGATAAAGCCCAGCGGCGGTACGTTCTGCACAATCTGTTTCCCGTCGTAGTAGCAGGAGTTGGATCCGGTTCCCAGGATGCAAGCGATGCCCGGTTCCCGTCCGCACAGCGCCCGGGCCGCAGCCAGCAGATCCGGGTGGACTTCAATATCTGATGTCCCGAAACAGTACTCCAGGGCTTCAGCCACCTGTCGGTTCTTCTCTGCGAATGCGCATCCGGCCCCGTAAAACCGGATAGCTCCCACCGGTTGCGAAAGGGGCTGGAACTCCTCCCGGATGAGGCGGATAATCTCCTCCCGCGACAGATAAACCGGATTGATCCCCGACGTATGCCGGTATTCTTTGCCACCATCCGTCCGGATCAGGCACCAGGCTGTTTTGGTCGAACCGCTGTCCGCGATCAGCACTCCTTTTTCCATACGTACCGCTTTTACTGCAAATATAGTGAAAGATTGTATTTTGTTGCAAGGGGCCGCGCGGGTGTATAGGGACTATCAAATAGAATCCTCTTCTGTTTTCCAAATTTTTCCCGTAGTTTTGGATATGCAGGTGTTTGATTATCAGAGTCTGTTTAAAAATTCCTGTTAAAACAGTTGCAGTATAAACAAAAGTATATTATCTTTGGAAAACGAGAAAAAAATGGGACGGTACGTATCAGAAGAAAGAAAAAGATTGGAACACGAGTTGTTGAATTATCTCCGAAACTGGCGATTTTTCGCAGCGAGATTCAAACGCATTGAAAATCTGGAAGCCATTGTCGATCAAATTGTACATGAATTAAAATCAGATATTTAACTATTAAAATTTTCCAGGGAACCGAAAAGATCAATAAGCATGACGACAAAAGAACAATATGAAAAATTAAGAGATCGTGAGATTGTTTCCGAATCCGATGCAGAAGCGGAGAAGATCCACGCCGAATTGGAACAATTGGCGGAGAGCGATCCCGAAGGTTTCGAAGCTGCTGTGTTGGCATGTGCCGGGCAGACACTTGCAGACGCTAAAGCGCTAAAAATAAAAGAACAAATGGCGCAAATTTCCTCCATGATTTCGATGAGTTACATTGCCAAGCACTATTTCAACAAATCCAAAAGTTGGTTCAGCCAACGAGTGAACGAATTTGACGTAAACGGAAAACCGGCAAAATTTACGCAAGAGGAGTTGGATACGCTGAATTTTGCCATTCGGGATATATCCGACAAATTAGGTGCGTTTCGTATTTCTTAAAGTTGTCGTTTTCCCGAAGCAATGGTGGAGCAGGGCAAACCTGAATCTTTTCTCTTTTTCCGCTATCGCTTCGGCCTGTTGTTTCCGAAAAGCGGTCTCCACGGCGGTTTACTAAGCCCCGGCTTTCGCTGGAATCCGCAACCTTCTCAGTCGCTTCGCTCCTTCGTCGAGCAGAGCGGATTCCGGGCGCTCATCCGGAGCAAGTAAACAATTCGCCGTTCCCGACCACGCTTTCGGAAATCAACACGCCTTCGCTTAGTGCGTTAAGGCAACACCATCTCTCCGGGAAAATATTCGGAAACAACAGGCTATTTTTTCGCTTGAACGACAGACAGCCTTGCATGAGCGCAGGGGTATTGAGCCTTTTGGAGCATTGGCGGGAACAACGATTGTTGTCTTGCCTTTGCGGAGCGACCGGAATCCGGCTCCCTGCAAGGGCGCCGAATGACCGAAGGGAAGAAGGCGGTTAGGATTCCAGCGAACGAAAAGGGATAGACAACCGTTGTGGAGACACGCTCCCAAAGGACAATACTCCGGAGCGGTACAAGGAACCACTATTGCAAAGTAGAAAATTTCAAGGTTTGCCCTGAATGGCGGAGTGCAAAAGGATTTTTGCATCGGAAAAAACGCTATCTTTGAAACTCTGCGAAAAACGCCATGCAAAAGAATATTACCTGTTACATAGCCGGCAGTGCGCCCGATTGCCTGGAAAAAACAGTCCGGGAACTCTCCTCCTGTCCGGCTGTAAAAAAAATATACGCGCTCTCCCCGGACGGGATCATGTCGGCCGGAGTCGAATCCTTGCCCTCCGAGGGGTTCGGGAACACCACAACCCTCCGGGCCATAGCCGCTTCCTGCAACACCCCTTGGTTACTCCTTTACACCAAACCGCACGCCCTGCAAGTAGGGGCCGATGCATTAGAACGCCTGCTTTCCGTAGCCGAAAACACCGATTCGGCTTGGCTCTATACAGATTACTACGAACAAAAAGGAGGACAAACCCACCGGCGCCCCCTGATCGACTACCGGCCGGGCAGCCTGCGGGACGACTTTCAGTTCGGCTCACTGCTTTTGCTGCACACCGGACGCTTCAGGGAAGCAGTGCTCCACACGGAAGAAGAGTACCGCTTTGCCGCCCTGTACCACATGCGGCTCACCCTTTCCCTATCGGGAAAAATCCTGCGGCTCCCGGAATTTTTATATACGGAAGTGGAAACAGACCTGCGCTTCTCCGGAGAGCGGCAGTTCGACTACGTCGACCCGCGCAACCGGGAGGTACAGGCAGAGATGGAGCGGGCGTGTACCCGCTTCCTGAAAAAGAGCGGCGCCTGGCTTCCGCCCCGTACAGAAAAAGTAATATTTGACGGAAAGTTCCCGGTGGAAGCAAGTGTCGTCATTCCGGTGAAAAACCGGGAAAAGACCATTGCCGAAGCGGTCCGGTCGGCCTTGGGGCAGGTGTGCGACTTCCCCTTCAATGTCCTGGTGGTGGACAATCACTCCGACGACGACACCACCCCAATCCTGCGGAAAATAGCGCAAACAGATCCCCGTCTGCTCCACATCCTTCCGGAGCGGAGCGATCTGGGCATTGGCGGGTGTTGGAATGCGGCGATAGCAGACAGGCGTTGCGGCCGTTTCTGCATACAATTGGACAGCGACGACCTGTACGTCGATACAACTGTTTTGCAACGGGTGGTGGACACCTTCCGTCGCGAGCGGTGCGCCGCAGTGGTCGGTTCCTACCGGATGGTGGATTTTGCGTTGCAGCCCCTGCCGCCGGGCGTGGTAGACCACCGGGAATGGACCCCGGAGAACGGACACAACAACGCCTTGCGGATCAATGGTTTCGGTGCTCCCCGGGCCTTCTACACCCCCGTTGTGCGGGCGCTGAAATTCCCCAATACCAGTTACGGCGAGGATTACGCCGTGATGCTGGCCGTCTCCGGCCTGTACAAAATTGCCCGGATCTACGACCCGCTTTACCTGTGCCGCCGGTGGGAAGGCAACTCCGATGCCGCCCTCTCCGTGGAACAGGAAAACGCCAACAACAGCTACAAAGACACGCTCCGTACCATTGAATGGTACGCCCGAAAAAAGCTGTCCGCAGAGCTAAACGCCCAAAATCACCCCAGATGAACATCACGGTCGGCATTCTATCGGGCGCAGAGATCCGTTTCTTCCTGCACGGAGAATACCGCCTCGGGGGGGAAGGGAAACGGTATACGGGGGCGTTCACCGTTACCCGGAACCACACCGGTTGCACACTCGCTTCCGGTGCGGAAGAGGTACCACTGCTCCTGCCGGTAGAGTTTGTGCCGGTAGAACCGGAAGCGGCGGAATTCGAGTTGGCGGACGTCACCATCGGGATCGATTTTCATTGGGAGCGGAAAGAGGACCAACGCTTCCGGGGGGCGTTGCAATTGATCGGAGAGGGGGGAGGGGTAACCGCCGTCAACCGCTTGCCCTTGGAGGAGTACCTGTTAAGCGTCATCTCGTCGGAAATGAGCGCCACGTCGTCGGAGGAGTTGCTCAAGGCGCACGCAGTGATCTCCCGGAGCTGGCTGATCGCACAACAGCAAAAATCCCGCGCTTTGAAAGAGGAACGGCAGACATACCGGTCGCTCTTCCGGATCGGAGAGGAGTACATCCGCTGGTTCGACCGGGAAGACCACCTGCATTACGATGTTTGTGCGGACGACCATTGCCAGCGCTACCAGGGGATCCAAAAAGCAACGGCCCGCCCGGTGTACAACGCCGTGCAGGCCACCCGGGGCGAAGTGCTGATGTACGGAGAACACATTTGCGACGCCCGCTTTTCCAAGTGCTGCGGCGGCGTGAGCGAATATTTTGAAAACGTCTGGGAGCCGGTGTGCCACCCCTACCTGCAAGCAGTGTACGATGCGCCCGGACCGGCGCTGCCGGCGGACCTGACCACAGAAGCGAACAGCGCGCGTTGGGTCCAAAGCCGGCCGGAGGTATTTTGCAACACCCGGGACACCCGGATCCTCTCCGAAGTGTTGAACGATTACGACCGGGAAACCCCCGACTTCTTCCGCTGGGAAGTCTGTTACGGCCGGGAAGAGCTTTCGGCCCTGCTAAGGGAACGCTTAGAGGTGGATTTTGGGGAGGTGACCGGACTGATCCCGTTGGAGCGGGGCGCGTCCGGCCGGATCATCCGGTTGAAAATTGAGGGGACGAAAAGGAACCTGGTGATCGGGAAGGAATTGCTGATTCGGAAAGCGCTCTCCCGTTCCCACCTCTACAGCTCCGCTTTTACCGTGGAGCAAACGGCGGAAGGATTTCGCCTTCGCGGGGCCGGTTGGGGGCACGGAGTGGGCCTCTGCCAGATCGGTGCGGCCGTAATGAGCAGCCGGGGTTACTCCTACCGGGAGATACTGGCGCACTACTTTCCGGGCAGCCGCATCGAAAAAAAATACCAATAAACCATGCCGGACAAAAAAGCGAACAACCGCCCGTGGGGCTGGATCCCCACCCTCTATCTGGCCGAGGGCATCCCTTACGTAGTAGTGATGACGGTGGCCGTGATCCTCTATAAACGATTGGAGTTGTCCAACAGCGACATTGCCTTATACACCAGTTGGCTCTACCTGCCNNGGAGCCCGCTGGTCGACCTGTTCGGCGCCAAACGGCAGTGGATCATCGGCATGCAATTCCTGATCGGAGCGGCGTTGGCGGGTGTGGCCCTGAGCCTGCCGGGCGGCGATTTCCTCCGCTACTCCCTGGCCTTTTTCTGGCTGCTGGCCTTCAGTTCCGCCACCCACGACATCGCTGCGGACGGCTTCTACATGATCGGGTTGAATACCCGGCAGCAAGCCTGCTTTATCGGCATCCGCACCACCTTCTACCGGTTGGCCGTGATCCTCGGACAGGGGGGGATCGTTCTGCTGGCCGGTATGTTGGAACTGCGCCTCTCCATCGCCCACGCCTGGGCGGTCACCTTTGGGGTGGTCGCTGGGCTTTTCCTCCTCTTGGCGCTCTACCACCTCTGCATGTTGCCGAAACGGGAAACGGTGACCGGCAGCCATCCCCAACCGCCGGGTTGGAGGGCCTTCTTTGCCGTGTTCGTTTCGTTCTTTAGGAAAAAACAGATCCTTCCGGCGCTGGCTTTTATGCTGCTGTTCCGGTTTGCGGAGTCGCAATTGGTAAAATTGGCCGCCCCCTTTCTGTTGGACGGCCGCGACGCCGGCGGCTTGGGGCTGGGCACTGCGGAGGTGGGCTTTATCTACGGTACCGCCGGCGTCATCGCCCTGACGGCGGGCGGCATCCTGGGCGGCATCTTAGTCGCGCGGAACGGCCTGAAACAGTGGATATGGGTGATGACGCTCGCCCTGAACCTTCCCAACCTGCTCTATGTGCTGTTGGCCTTCCTGCAACCGGAAAACACGGCGCTCATCACCGCCTGCGTAGTGCTGGAACAATTCGGGTACGGCTTCGGTTTCACTGCTTACACCTTCTTCCTCATCCTCTTCAGCGCCGGAGAACACAAAACAGCCCACTACGCACTCTGCACCGGCGTCATGGCGGCGGGCATGATGTTGCCGGGCATGTTCTCCGGATGGATGCAGGAGCAGGTTGGTTACTTCCATTTTTTCCTGTGGGTGGCAGTGTGTACCATCCCCTCCTTTTTAGCTGTCCGTTTTATCTGTATTCCCCAACCCAACACCCCATGACACCCTGGCTCTTCCTCTCCATCATCGTCCTCTATTTCGGCCTGCTCCTGGCGCTCTCCTGGTGGATTGCCCGTAAAAGCACCACTGCCGACTTCTACAAAGGCGGCAGCAAATCCCCTTGGTGGGCAGTAGCGTTCGGCATGATCGGAACAACCCTCTCCGGCGTCACCTTTATTTCCGTGCCGGGCATGGTCTCCTCGCCCGCCAAAATGACCTACTTCGCCGTCATTCTGGGAAACTTTATCGGTTACCTCCTCATCGCCCAACTGCTTTTGCCGCTCTACTACAAACTCAACCTGACCTCCATCTACACCTACATCGAAAAACGGTTCGGCTACCGTGCCTACAAAACCGGCGCCTGGCTCTTCCTGCTCTCCAAAGTCATCGGCGCCGGTTTCCGGCTCTTTATCGTTG
The DNA here is from genome assembly GCA_002293375.1 of Odoribacter sp. UBA944. Lineage (GTDB taxonomy): Bacteria > Bacteroidota > Bacteroidia > Bacteroidales > Marinifilaceae > UBA944. Next base: position 1,900 of record DBDA01000032.1, on the reverse strand, counting down.
CATTGGTGCTGCAACTTACCGTGTTCGGGCCGCTCGGCATTCCTTTTGCGTGCAACGCGCTCCTCTCCGTGGCGGTCATCTGGGCCTACACCTTCCGGGGAGGCATAAAAGCCATCATCTGGACCGATCTGGTGCAAACCTTTTTCCTGATCTTCGCCGCTATCTTCACCATCTTCTCCATCCGGGAGGCGCTCGGCTTCTCCTTCGGGGAGATGTGCGCCGCCATTGCCGACAGCCCCCGCTCCCTGATCTTCGACCTCGACGAAGCGTGGTCGAACCCCCACTGCTTCTGGAAACAGTTCATCGCGGGGATCTTCATCGCCATCGTCATGAACGGCCTGGACCAGGACNNCAGGACATGATGCAGAAAAACCTGAGCCTGAAAAACATCCGGGAGGCCAAAAAGAACTTTCTTTCGTTCAGCCTCGCTTTTGTCCCCGTCAACTTTATCTTCCTCTGCCTGGGCGTGCTCTTTTTTATCTACATGCAGACTCTGGGCATCGCTGTTCCCGCCCAAACGGACAGCATCTATCCGCTGCTCGCCACCCGCTATTTGCCGGCCGCCACGGGTATCTTCTTTATGCTCGGGGTCATCGCCGCCGCTTTCTCCAGCGCCAACTCCGCCCTCGTCGCCATGACCACCTCCTTTACGGTGGACATCTACGGCGTGTCCGGCAAAAGCGAAGCGCAACAAAAGCGCATCCGCTTCTATGCGCACCTGGCCATTGCCGCTCTCCTCGCGCTGATCCTGCTGCTATTCAATGCCTTCCACAACGACAGCGTTGTCCGCGCCATCTTCAAATTCGCCGGCTACACCTACGGGCCGCTGCTCGGCCTCTTCTTTACCGGAATCTGTCTGAAATACCGGGTACACGACCGCGCCGTCCCCTACATCGCCGCCCTCTCCATCCTCCTCACCGTGCTTATCGACACCTTCTCCGAACAGCTCTTGGCCGGCTACCGCTTCGGCTTTGAAATCCTGTTGGTCAACGGCCTCCTCACCGCCATCGGCCTCTTCCTCTTTCGTTGCAAAAACGAGGGTGAGAAATGATAAAAAATAGTGTGGACAAAAAAGCCCCCGCTTAGCGGAGGCTACCGGAAGAAGTCAGATTCGTACTAAATCAAACAAAGCTGACGGAAGCTATTTCTTTACCGAAAATGTGTATACGCTCCTCGATTTTTTTTATCGTTTTTTCGCTTGGACTTCGTCTGCCGCCGATATAGTGACTTAACTGTTTCTGATTTACACCAGTAATCCGTTCTAATCCGGCTAAGGTAAAAGCATATGCGTAATATTGCAGAAAGGAGGGCATATCGTATTTGAATACAAACTCCAGGACGGGACACTCTTTCCCCTCCGCCCGATACATAGCTTTCATTTCGGTATATGAATTATGAAAATCTGAAATGGCCTCTGATACAGTCGCTCCTTGCCCTAAGATGCCAAATGGAATATTTTTAATAAATTCCATATTTGCATCAAAACTACCATCTATTCCGCGCTCAATAATTACCTGTACTTTCATGACTTCATTTTTATAGTTTTACTGATCAACAGCTTTTGGGTTAAAATTTGACCCCTGACTGTTCGCTAATATAAGAAAGAAAATAACATCCTGCTTTGCTTAATATTCTTTTTACTTCTGAGTATTTCATGAGTGCTTGCTCAATTATGATATCACGAATGTAGCAATATTGCTATCATTTTCCCAAATTTTCCGACAATTTTTTTCAAAGAAAATGCATTCTCAAACAGACTCTACTGTCTTTTAAAATTTTTCAAAAAGAATTCAATTAGAATCTGCTCCCCCTGTCCCCGCCGGTTAGTTTGTTGATTTTATGGAATTGCCACATGCTTGCCCAGCAAGTATTCATTTGCAGAGAATCAACAACTAAATAT
>DBDA01000035.1 GCA_002293375.1 Odoribacter sp. UBA944 | reverse complement strand
GAGAGTAGGAAGACGCCGAATTTCAAAGCCCTTCGTTTCGATCAAAAAGAAAGAAACGGAGGGCTTGCACATTTAGGGGATTTTTCCTTCCTTTTCCTGTTCGCGGGCGATGGCTTGCCGAAGCAGATGAAGGGTGAGTTTGCCGGTGGGGTTGCCGTACAGTTTGACAGCGCAAAATTGAAGGACGTTGATCATGCTGCCGCCGGTTAATTTACAGGAAGCTGCTTCGCGGATCAATTCGTCCGGTTTTTCGGGCAACCATTCCTCCGGCAGCATCTGGTTCCACAGTTGATAGCGGAGTTGTTCGTCGGGCATCGGAAAGTAGAGTGCCGTCTGAAAGCGACGAAAAAACGCCTCATCGATCTGTTCTTTCTGGTTGGTCGCAAGGATTACCATCCCCGGAAAATTCTCTATTCGTTGCAACAGATAGGCTACTTCCTGGTTGGCATGGCGATCGTTGGAACTATTTGTTTCTGTGCGTTGGCCGAACAAGGCGTCCGCTTCGTCAAAAAACAGGATCCAGTGGTGATGTTGCGCTTTGTCAAATACCTTGGCGAGGTTTTTTTCCGTTTCGCCAATGTATTTGGAGACGATCATAGAGAGGTCGACCCGGTAAACATCCATTCTGCTTCGTTGTCCAAGCAGCGTGGCAGTCAATGTTTTTCCCGTACCCGGAGGGCCGTAAAACAGGCAACGATAACCCGGTTTGATGAATCGGTCGAGCCGGCCGGTTTTCCGGATCTCCTGTTGGTGCGCCAACCAATTTACAATATCCTCCAACTCTTCGTGCAGGTTGTATGGCAATACCAAGTCGTTCCACCCAAGCGGTGTGGTGATGCGTTGGGCCGGGAACGATGCGTTGTAGGCTGCTTCGTACTCTGTCTCGAACACTTGAGCGAGTACTTCGTCCGACACTGTTAAACGCCCGCTCAGAAAGGGCTCCCCATCGTCTTGCCCTTCGCACCGCAAAATATTCTCTTTGTAAAACCAATGGGTTTTATTGAGTATACGCACCACTTCCTGGCGTGTCTTCCAGTCGTCCGTCCGCCCGCCTGACACCAGGAATACCGCTGTTTCTCCAGTCGGCAGGAATCCGTTGTGCGTAGTGGCCCGCCAACCTCCGAATTCGGTGTAGGGGCGATCGAGATCCTTGTTCTGCATAAAGAACAAATTCAGTGAAGGGGGATGGATATGCGGCATCAGAGCAAGCAGGAAAACGATTGTTTCGTTTTTATCCAATTTTTGGCCCAATAACCACGCTCCGGCATCCGGGTAATATGCTTGTTGCTCCGGAATGGCTTCCTGTCTCATGAAATGAGCAAGAGAATTCCTGCATTCCTGTTGAAACCAGAAAAATAGATCGCTCATTCCTCCGCTTTTCGTCACCTCATGCATTTTATTTCTTACGATCTGATTCATCTCCACCTCACCTCTATGTATTTTTCCATCCAGGGAAATTTGACAGTTCTGAAATTCCAGGGAATCGAATCCAACAACAGGTCGTATGCTTTTTCTTCGACGGTCAATAGGAACATACCCTCTTTCTCTTCGCATTTCCCTTCGCGCCGGAGAAAAGCCTCCCGAAAGGCGGCGATCGATGTGTTGTTTAATTTTTTCCAGTGTTGTAACGCACTTTGAATCAGTGATGTAGCCGTTTCGCACTCCTCTTCCGTTGTTTCACAGGAAACGGGCGCACTTTTTCTGTTTGGGAAACCAGTCAGCACTTTGTTCAGGAACAATTCGTGCTCGCCAAATGTTGTTCGTTCCTTTCCGTATACTGCATACTGCATCAGGAATATCGCCCGGATTCGGCACGCTTCGTTTGGAAAATCGCCCTTTTCGATGAGTTGGAACAGGTCAAAAAGGCGCGGCAAAAAAGGAGTCAGCAAAACGATCCCGGCATTCTCTACAAAAATTGCTTCCCGGGGGATATCGGGTAGGGCGGAAGGATGCGTAAACGTTGCAGGAACCGGTAAATCAGGCGGGTTGTTTTGTTCTTCCCGGGCGGGAAAGAGGCGATAGATCGTTGTTGCTACACCGGAAGACCATTTTCCGGGCATCTGTTTCAACGCTCTTCGGACACCCTGTTCCAGAAGCGTCCGGTTGATCCGGTAGTGCCGGCTGATCAATAGCAACATCTCCTGGACAAATGCTTTCGCTTCGAATACCGGTCGGGAGTTTGTGAAGATCCACTGGAACAGCCATTCCCATTTGTCGTTTTGAAACCGGGGCAAAAAGGTTTGCCACTCCGGTACGCCGTTCAAATCGGATGTGCTGGCCGGATACCCGTTTCCGCTCCGGAAGAGCCATTCGAGCAACCGGAAAAACTCCGGCGCGAAATCAGCTGCCTCGGGAGAGAGTTGTTGCACTAATTTCTCTTTTGCCTTCTCTCCCGGAACCGACAAGGCATGGGTAAGCCAAACCTGTCGCTCCTCGTCGTACAATTCGTGAATCACCCCTGCGATCACTTCCGGTAAGCGGGTAGATTCCGAGTAACGATACAACAGCGTCAGCAGATCGGCATAAGAAAGATTGTAATGGGACGAAAGGCCGGTCAGTGTTCGGCGGGCAAAAGCGCGGCGGTTGAACCGGTTTGTCGTTTTCTCCGCCAATAACCCGAAAATAAAAAACCACACCAACCGGTCGAATCCTCCGGCCGTTTTACCGGAAATTTCGGAGTGCCGGCCGACGGACGCGATCAAGCTTCGGGAGTAAGTCAGAATATACTCCTTCTCTTTTGGGATTAGAAGCGTTAAAAGTTTCTCCCGCTCCTGTTCTGTTATCCGCTCAAGGAGCTCTTTGCGACTCCATTCATTCGACAGTATCTCCTGTAAAAACTGTCTTTGTTCGCCGGTAGCAGCATTCGGCTTGCTCTGCCCGATCAGCACGACGGCTTTTTCAATAGTATCCCGATATTGTTTATGCTCTTTCGGAGCCGTGCTTCGTTCCAGTTCGGCCACCAACGAACGGAAAATCTCCCCCAATTCGCGGCCGAGCAGGTGGATGTATGTTTTTCCCGTTAAAAACAGGAGAATGCCCTTCCACGAGAGGTTGTAATGTGCAACCAACTCCTTCAGTACCTGTCGGATAAAAGATTTTCGATTAAACGCACTTCCCTGGTTTTCAAGTAAAATCGGAAAAATGACGAACCATTTCAGTTTGGAAAACTCCCCGCCGGCCCGTCCTTCAAAGGCACCTTTCTCCTTATGCCGCTCTAATTCCCGGGCGTAAGCGGTGACAAAGAGATGTTCCTCCGGCACCACCAATGGTACCAACCGGATCACCTCCTCCTCTTTCAACAACCCGATAAAAGCCCGGCAACTCTCTTTCCGGGAGAGTATCTCCAGCAGGCTGTGGGCTATCTCCGGTCCGGTCCGGGTAACCACCTCCTGTTTCCAGGCTTCGCCGAGAAAGCGGTAAAAAGATTTCGGATCGAATGCGGCCCGGTGCATCTCTTTCCTCCAATTTTCCCGGTTAATTTCCCGTAACAGGGCGAGCAGTTCCGGCAAAGCAGCCGATTCGTCCGGCGATTCGGGGATCTCGTCGGCCAGCAAAGCGGTCAGGTATCCGAACGTGCGGTTCAGCCGGGCAGCCAATGCAACCAACGTCTGTATGAGAAAACTTTTGCGGTTGAAATACGAGCTTCTGTTACTCAATAGGTAGCCGTACACGACGCTCCAGACCGCATAGCGGTAATCGCCCCGGCTGACGGCCGGACGTTCCAATTGGGGGTAACGCTTGTGCAGGAATCGTATGTACGAACAGATAAAAGTGCCTCCTCCCGGTTGGAGCAGGCGTACGCCCGTTTCTAAAGACTCTTCGTCGAACTGCCGGACGATCCGTTCCTGCAGGCCGGTGTAGTGTCCGTATGTTCGGAGAAAAGCGGTGAAACGTTTGCCGCTTTGCCGGACTACCAACAAAAATAGGGCGTTCAGATTTCCATACTTACCTAACTGTACCGGATCGATCCTTCCATGCAACAGAAAGAGTGTCAGCAGTGTATAGGCATCCTCCGTGAGGGTGGCTTTGACGGCCTGTACCTCTCCAGACCGGACGCTGTGTTCCAACTGCGATAAAGCTTCGTCTAACTTCTCCCTCAACAGGCGGGGAAAGTCTTCGTAGAATTTCTCCTCTTCAATGACGCCCAGGTCTAACCGGAGCAGTTCAACCGCCAGGTGTTCTCCGGGCTGATCGTAGTGAGCCAGAATTTCGTCGACGGTACGTTCGATGCTACGGGTAAAGAAAGAGTCCCACGATCCGTACAGCGAGTGTGCGAACGGCTGGTGATCCGTTTGAAGATCAAGCGTTATTTTCGTAACCGTGTTCATAAGCCGGGGTATTTTCCAAAAACTGCCTGATTTCGATAGCCAGCCTGCCCGCCAGTGCCGATTGGCGGCTCGATAATGCTTTCTTCCACGAAAAATAGAGATGTTCGAAACTATAAAGCCGATCGGCGTGCAACCACAGGAAGCGCACCTCAAGGTGTGCGGGCAACCGTTCCGTAAGCAAACTTTCATACTGTGCAGGATGATACAACTTTTGCACCCAGTAAGGTATAAGAACCGATAATGTGTGATTTTCGTCCGGATTCGCCGTTTCGCCGGCGCCGTCGTTTAAAAGAATATGCTCCAGCAGATAAAACGAAGAACATTCGTAAACCAATTGGGTCAGGAATTGCCACAGGATATTGGCGGTTTCGATCAGCCCCTCTCTGGAGCGGAATGCACCTAAGTTGATCCACCGCTCCATTTGCGGGTGTTTAAATACCAACAAATACTCTTCCTCTTTCTTCAAATGTACGATCCGGTAGTAATCAGATTCCTGTCCGTATACCAAGAAACTTTCAAATATAATATTGTGCCACAACAGATTGATCCGCTTGCGTAATCGATGCACCGCCTGTTCGTTGTAAACGATCTCTGTATGCGGAATCGTTTCGACATCAGCCGGGTCCCAATTGTGACCGGCTTCCCGGAAGAGGAATTCGAGATTGGGAAGGATGCTTTGCCGGTCGAAAAAACGACTGTCGCGGATCAATTTCAGGTGGTGGTGACTGAAAATGTGTGTCAGGGGCTTTTCTTCGGTTAACAGAAAGCCGAGGAAAGCGGACAGGAACCTCTTAACCCCCGGGACGGCACCCGGATTTTCGTCCGACAAGTCGAAGGACCGGAACCGTTCGGCGTGTAACCTGGGCAATTGTGCAAGCAGTTCCGCCCGCAAGCGGTTTACTTCGGAAAGCGTTCGGAAATGGCGGGTAAAAAGGGTGGAAGTATCTTCGCCGTAGATCACATCCAGCATATCTAAATAGCGGGATTTTTGCACCTTTCTGAAATCACTTCGATCTATGCGGGCGGCGGAGATGCGCTCCCGGTCGATAAACTCTCTTATGCCCGGGATCTGAATAGCCGGTACTTTGTAATAAGGCGTTCGACCCGACAGTTCAAAGAGTCCGGAGGCGGCCGCCGCTTGTCCGGTAGCATGTTTCATCAGGTAATCAAAGATCAGCAGATAGCCCTTTAACTGGCGGATCCGGGCGTGGTGTTCTGCGGTTGCTCCGACCGGAATACCATTTTCGTTGATGCCATAACAATCGGGAAAATCCAATTGCACCGAACGGTACGTTCCGGTAGCCATCCCGTAGGAGAGGATGGGAGAGAGGCCGGGTCGGATCGAAGGCCGTTCGTCCGGTGTCCGCTTCCTTCTTCCACTTATTTTTCCGAAACCGATCTCTCCCAGATTTTCACAGAGATTGCGGTGGGCGTGGTACAGTTTTTCTACCGCCCTCCGGATGCCGTACAGATCGGATCCGTCAATCGTTTCTACTACGATCCGGTAGAGGCCGCGTTCGTCCAAGGTAACCCGGCAATCTTTGATCCCCTCAATCTTTTGCTCCAGGATCAGTTGTTCGTAATCGGCCGGAGTGACGACAGCATCTGAGAAAAAATCGTCCGGAACGGGCACACCGAGACGTTGCGTATGAAGTTCACCGCCCTCTTTTCCCCCCAAATATTCTTCGAACGGAAAATTCAATTTATATTCCAGTTCCAGCAGGGCATAATTCAGCAAATCGAGCATCGTTACACCCGGATCGTGGGGATTGTAGTCACTCCACACCGCGCCGCTCAATTGCTGGAGCATCTCTATGGATCGCTCCTGTAAACGGATATAGAAATTATCCTTTTTTTCTCTCCGAGGTATGAACATGCTCCTGTTTTGTTTCCATAAACGGTGAATCCCAGAGTTTGGAGATATGATACCGGATCAGAGCCTCCTTGCCGTACCGGAAACGGGTTTTGATCCGCAACCGGCAAGCGCCTCTCTTTTTTACCCATTTCAGGCGGATCCGGCTGCCGAATCCCCGGTGGGAGGAAGTTTGAGTGATCCGGCGGGCTCCGAAACAGTGAATAGCAGTCGCTACCGTCAAGGCATATTTTCCGCGATCTCTCCTTCCGCAGCCTGCCACCACTTCCAACGCCCAACATCCCTCCAGCGGATCGGTAATATCGTGCCAGCGACCGTCTGCAGGTACCTCTCCGCAGAGAAACGTTCCTATGCGTTCCGGCATCTTCAATTTTCCTTTCACCGTCAATCCGCCCATTTCGCTCCCCAGTTCCACAAGACCGTCGCGTTTCAACACAGCTACTGGTATGTTCCCTTCCGGACAAGGATTTCTGACGCACAAGTCGCCTGTATCGTGGTGGATCGTGATCTGCCATTCGGGAAGATCGTCCCCTGTTTTCCGGAAAATAGAGAGTACGCTGTTGTTTCCTCCGGTCGGAGTAAGCGCTATGCCTGTTTCCGGTTGTTTGGAAAATCCGTCGTCTAAAATATTGATCGTCGAATCGATCAAATCGTACATGTCTTCTACCGAGATTCGGTATCCGGGCTTGTACCTCTCCCGGAGCGTCTGTCTATTGCGTTTGGGCATACTTCTGTTTCTTTAATTACCGCTCTCCATACGGTCGATAATACACGTTTCTCCGATCGTCATCTCTCCGAATCCGAATGTATCTGTCTCCCCGCAATTGAAGATGTGCCGGGTGGGGATAAAGACCGAATAAGGGGTCCCAGGAGCGATCACCTCCTCGTCCTGATAGTATTCGTCGATCCGGTACTCGTCATCGCCCGTTTTGGCTATCCGGACCAACGAAAGGAACTCCAATTTCTCCACGAACTCCTTTTTTTCGATTACAGTCCGGAATTTCGACAATTGCAGCCGGTAATCGAAAACCGGGAGCCTCCGGCTCTTTTGCCAGGGAGCAATGATATCGTTGCACACCTTCCAAAGTGCCGAACGGCAGCCTCCCAACGAGTATCCCGAAGCGAATTTCAGGCGGCACCGCAGGAACACCTCTTCGTACAGCGGGTTGAGAGCATCTACTTTGGAGATCGTAGCGCTGCAACGTTCTTTCAGGTATGCTTCTATCTCCGCCAGCAGACCGGACGATGCCTGAGGTATCCAGGCCTTATTCTCCCCGGGAATTGTCTGTCGCGGCACGACGACAAGCGTAACCACTCCTTTCCGCCATCCCCCTTTGGCGTCAAAGGCCGGCAGGCATTTGACTTTTCCTACCTGTGGGAAAGCCTGCAATACAATCCGCTCGAAATCCCTCGGCGTGACGGCTTTTCCCCGGTGGGTCGCATACTCCGATACCCGCATTAATTTATGCCGGTCATCCTCTGCCGTATGCTCCCTGTGGGGGGCCGAAATAATATAAATCTCACTCAATCCGCTGATTTCATTTACTGGCTGTACCCCCCCCCCTTCCAATCCCGGAACAAATGCCTGTTCGTCCTGATCCCGGATCAATTCTGTTGCATTGATATAGATCCTGGAGGGTTCCGCAATAAACTCCTGGCCTTTGACCACGGCTGCCCGGAGCCAGAATACCCCTTCTTTATCGTACAAGCAGTCCGGGAACTTCTCCGGCATACTGAACACCATCTCTCCGCTGACAAAAAAATTCCGGGTCGAATCCCGGGTAATCACTCCATCCGGGATCGCTTCCCACGTATATCCGTCCCCCCAATACCATGCCAAAGCCGGATCATTTTCCCCTTCTACTTCCAAGCGCATGGGGACAAAATCGAAATAAAAATGCAGTAGCTCCCCTCCCCGGATATTTTCCAATCCCAGCAAAATATGCATATTGTGATCTACGGAATAGATCAGGGGTATTTCCCGGGATCCGCTTTGCGGGTAGACTTTCTTATATCCGAGCGGAGAGAGGTGCCACAACTCGTGCCGATCGTCCTTGTTTATTTTGGGAAGCTCTATCCAATCCTGTGCACGGTAACTCAAGGTCATTCGCTCAATCCGGGGTGTCATTGGCGGATTCAGGAGAGCGCCGCTTTTTTTCCGGGCGGCTTTATGCAACATTTGGCCGGTAAACAATTGCCGGTAGCGTTTTTCCCCGAAACCCATCGGTGGATCTTCCAGTACCAAACGGGCGAATCCGCTGCGTGTGCGGATGTCGTACTCATAGAACTCTTCATCGATAATTATAGGCGGCATCTGATTGATATCAATTCGTTTCAGAACGCTTTTTCCGGCTAACCGGGCCTGCTTCAGCGGCATCCCGTCCGCAGATTTTCCGACGGTGTCAAACAGAGGCAGGAGCGGGCTATCCGCATCGGTTTGCCATTGGTGTTCCCGGAGAAATTCGGTTTTCACCCAAAAAGAACAGTTGTCAATGTCGCTTCCATACCCTTGGTAGTAGCCGTACAATCCTGTCTCCATATCGGGCAACTCTCCCCACTGAATGTGCAGATCAATGGAATGGGCATTCTTTGTGGCCATCTCGTAATTTCCCACTACCAACCAGGCGCCCTGTTCGGTGTTGATGCCGAAAGGAGCAAACGGTTTGGAATTGTCGATACGGCCCAGGTCGTTGTAAACCGGAAAATCAGAGATCCCTTCGACCTCCGTATAGATCCCGATGCGTTTCAATTGCACGTTCCGGATCCAGGAGTAGGGGTACAACCAGGCGTCGCAGTTCAATTCCACTTTCAGCGAGGAGTGCCGGGTGTCCAATCCGTGCACCTCTGCCATACAACCCGAAGTGGGAGGAAAGTTTTCCGACAGGGTAAACTTCAGTACAAAGTGGTCGCAGCCAGCCTCCTGCTCGTTTGTCAGGTGATAATGTTCGATCTCTTTCCACCCGTCCGCCGTACTGATCTGCAGGCGGAAGATGCCTGTCAGGAGTTTATCTGCGATCTCCTCGTCCGTCCATCCGTCAAAAGGCGATTCCGGTACACTTTTGGCTTGCCTGATAAAATCCGTCAGGGCCGGAGTCTCCGATTCGAAGCGGATGGTTACGCTCCGCCGGCCTTTACGCAGTAGCAAAGATACGGAAGAGAGGATAAAACCGGGTTGCCCGTGACCGGACTCCACCGACGTAACACAATCCAATGCCGATGCGGGATACCTCTTTTTCTCTTTTTTGTATTGCCAGGAAAGTAGCCGGTAGACAGTGGTTTGTTCCACGACTGTCTCATCTTTCAGGTGATAAACCGAACCGGCCCCTTCGGTGGTTCCGAAAATAAATTTCGTCTCTTTAGGCAGGACCACTCCCGGACAGAGTTCACTTCGGAAAGCCACCCAAAGCGAATCCGGCCGGGCCGGCAGGTTTTCTATGCCGAGCGTCTCGTTCAGATACCAATAAGGCAACTGTTCCCACCGTTTGTTGAACCGATCTGCCATCCTGTGCAACTGCTGTAAAAATGTAAACAGCAGCGCCTGCGAAGGTTCTGTTGTCCCATCGAAAACGGGGCGTTTGCCCTGACTGTACAATCGGATCCATTCGTGCAGGTGTGGCAACAATTGATCAAAATGCCCCTCCTGTTCGTTATTCAGATTGTAGTACCGGATAAAACCGGCAATCACTTCCGCCTGCTGCAACAGGGAGAGCATGTCGGCTTCAATAACCGTAAAAAGCCTTGGAACGGAGAGCCGCTCCAACCGTTTTTTTCTGCTCAATCCGTCGCCGTTTCTCATGGTCTATAAATTTGTTCCTTCCCGGAAATAAAAAGGATATACCATGTTGCTGCGGCTGTTGGTTTGAAGGATCCGGTAAGATACTTCGATCCACACGACCCCTTCTGACGGCTCTTTCAATTCCACCCGGACCGATTCCACCCGGATGCGCGGTTCGTGGTAGAGAATAGCCTGTTCAACGGCATCGGCTATCAACGTTTTTTCTGACAATGTCATGCCGGAAAAGACCCATTGTGAAACCGAGCACCCGTAGTCGAAACGCATGAGCCGTTCGGCCACTCTCGTCGAAAAAAGCAACACGAGGCTCTGTCGAATGTCCGCCTCTCCGGAAACCAATTCCGCTCCGATACCCTTTATAAAACCGGGCGGAAAATTCCACCCTGTTCCCAGATACGATCTGCTCTCTGCGGCATCCGCCGCTTTTGTCTTCCTGTCAGTCATTTCTTTGCAAAGGAGGGAAAATGAGCTTTGTTCCGGGCTTCACATCGCGAAACCCTTTCAGGCGATTGATCCGGGCGATATCGGTGCAATAGGAGGCATCGCCGTATATCCGGGCACACAACAAAGGAATGTTCTCTCCCGCACGGAGGGAGAGGAAGCGTGTCAGGTCGGGCGATTTCAGCCCCGCCTTTTTCCGCTCGGTCAGCGGGTCCATATACCCTTCAATAGATATACTGACTTTTACCCGCAGCGGCGAGCCGTCCGGCCGGAACAGGGAATAGTCGTAACTGACCGAGGAGAGTTGGCCTTTGAAAATAAAACTGCCCCAACTGACCACCACAAAATTGGGGCGATGGATTTCGCCGTTGATGGTATAGGCGACCTGTTCAAGGTGATTGATCACCCCGATAATGCCGCCTTCCAACGGCAACACTCCGGTCTCGTCGAACAGACAATCAAAACTCAGATTAGTCGCTTTCGCTTTGTCAAATTCTTTGGCGGGCGTTTGCGTTCCCATTGTCTTGTTCTCGGAATAAGAGATCCCTTTTTGGTACTTCAGCGAAGCCGGATTGATCTGTACCTCCAGGTGATCGACCTCTGAAGAGAAGGTATTGTCACTGTATCCGGTGACCTTCATTTTCACCAATTCACCGCTATCGCTCATTTTTTCGTTTTATTTTTTTCCGTTCCTCTTCCTGTAACTCGCGCAGGATGCTTTCCCGGAGTTGCCCGACCACCTCGTCCGGTAACCTTATTGTCCCGGGATGGCGGATCACTGTCGTTTTAACATAGATCTCCTTGATCGTTATCGCCATTACAATTCTCTTGTCAATTTGGTGTATGCCAATTCCAGCGACTCAATAGCCACCGAATTTTTCTCTGCATCGAACCCCTCGGTCTCCCACTTGACGGGATAACTGTTTTCGCAGAACCAGATGTGTATCGGGTCCTTGTTCTCGTTCATCAGGTAGATCAATATGCTGCGCGGTTGGATCGGTTTCACGAACCCTCCTTCAAGTGCATCCTTGATCCACAAGCCCAGATTCGCATCGGCCGGACTGACCACTCTTTTCAGGACAAGGTTGCCATGCCGGATCCCATTGGGAAGCTTGATCTCGTAATTGTTTTCCCCGCCTTCGCGTACGGTTTCAAGGTCCATCTCTGTCGAGAGGCCCGAAACCTCCTTAAACGCCACGATACCGATAGGAGGATCTCCCAGAAACTCTACCTGGAAGTAAAAAGCAACCGGAAGAAACCTCCTGATCAGTGTGGAATTAGCCATTATGCATTGGCAATAGTGATCCCTTCGTGTGCAATTTCCAGCGTTTCCACGGCCACTTCGTTCCCGTCCGATTTCAGATCGGTTGCAGTGATCTTGGTGGGCCAGGCATTCTTCAACGTCCACACCATCGTATCGTTCCCTGCTTCGTCTAATAGACTGATTATTACAGCTTTTCGCTCGATCGTGTTCATCTTGATCTGGTTAAACCAATTCCAGAAGGCATTGTCGCTTTTGAACACCCCTTTTTTCAGGGTGACATTACTCGACTTTTTGATCCCGGGCATCTTGATCGTAGAAAATTCGGGGCTGTTTCCGTGGCGATATTCAATCACCTGTGCCTCGATATCCAATCCGCTCACTTCCTGAAACGAAACTTCCTGATCGGCAATCTTTACCTTGAAATAAAATTTAGGCAAAGGCCATACTTTATCTTGCGCTTCTCCTGCCATAACTGTTTGTTTTTAAAGAGTTATTAGTAAATAGTTAACTTTTCTGCATTTGTTGCTGGAAGGTGATTTCGATGAACTCGGCTGGCCGTACCAACGCCACCAAAACCGTCACGCGCATAATCCCTTCCAGGATATCTTCGGGGGTCATCGTCTCCCCGAGGCCTACGAACACATTGAAAGCATCGTCCGGAATCGCTCCCGCCAATCCGCCGCGTTTCCAGATCCCGTTCAAAAAATTGTTGATCATTCCCTTGACACTGACCCACGTATTGGAGATATTCGGATCGAAAACATATGCGCGGGCGGCATTCCGGATAGACTCTTCCAGCATGATCATCGTACGGCGGACATTGATGTAACGCCAATCAAGCGAATTCCCGTCCATTGTACGTGCTCCCCACACCTTTATACCCTCACCGGGAAAGGTTCGGATGGCATTCACCGCTTTCCCGCTCAAGGGTACGTTGAGGTCTTCCTGCTCCCCGTGTGTAATATTTACGGCCGGACTTACAGCTGTGGCGATGCCGGTGTTTGCCGGCGCCTTCCAGACCCCTTTGGTATTGTCCACCATCGTATAGACGCCGGCCATGGCGGCCGATACCGGAAGCAAGTTGAGCGAATTGCACATCTCTTTTATCAGGTTACGGTACAGAGGGCTTAGCTGTGCAAGCACTTTGTGCAGCGTCATGGCGTCCACCTCCGAAAGTTCCGTTCCCAATTGCTTGATATACGTCAGCGCCATCTCCTGCTTCTCTTCGGGAAGACTTTTGTTCTCCTCCTCCAGGAGCGGTTGGATCTCTTCGATCTTCAGATTGGCAAAACTGAGCTCGTTCTCCTGTACAATGGAGGTGTTGAGCCAGGGATAGTAGACGGCGCCGTAATCCAGGAATTCACTGCCGATGGCTTCCCGGAAAGTGTTCACTGTATCGCCTTCCGGATCCTTGCGGTCCTTGTATCCGTTGTAAATGTCCAGCACGGCAAACCGGTTTTTCATTTCATACCCGCAATGCTTCAGAACGGCCTGTTGCAAAGCATAGCAATCCGCTGCTTTTTCCAGGCATGCCGCTTCCGGGATCACGACCATGGTAGGTTCCTGCTCCTTCAATAACGGAGTGATGCCTGCTTCCAATTTCGCTTTATCGATCGGCTCCCCGTAATTCCCTACCGAAATAATGTAGCAAGGGCCGCCGCCGTTGGCAAAAAAAAGCAACATGTTGTAATAAAACGTATACCGGTCCTCTCTGGAAACGGCATAGATTTTTTCATTAAAAGAGATCCCGGAGGGAGCCTCTGCCTCTTCCTTGACACTGAATGCCGGCTTTGGCGGCCCTCCGAAGTAAGAGCGGAACTCAGACATGGAAGTAATTCTCCACGGTTTGTTCAACAGCGATTTGTTCCCGTTGGCGGCTGTTTGCGTATACCCGATAAAAGCGGGTACGGCGGTAGCGACCTCTACGACCGAACTGGGGAAAGCGTTCTTTTCGACGATGTATACCCCGGGTGTTTTCATAGCTCCCATAAGCAATAGGTTTTAGGTTAATAATAAAAATAAGTGGTGATGGTATTATTCGGATGGAACGGGGAGGGGCTGTTGCACGCCGGCAACGGTACGGCCTCCGAGAGTAATCGTTCGCCACCGGGCCGGATCTCCCAGAGTCTTACTTGGGCCGGCCGCGGATAACGCATCTGCAGCGGCCACACGGAAACGATCCGTTGTACCTCTTCGTGGTTCCACAACCGGACCTTTTCCGGCTCGCCGAACCGGAGCTCCCCTCTCTGTTCGGCCAACCGCAGGCGGATACCGGGCGGATTGTATTTGGGTATCAACAGGAACTCCAGGTACTTTTCCACCGTTTGTATCGCTATCTCCACCTCCCGGACAGCGAAATCGCCGGCCGGGATCTCGATCACTTTCCACACACCCGGGCTGTCGCCGGGAGCAATACGCCAACCGTCATACACCTCTTCGTCCAGGATCGAATAGTAAGGAAAATCCTTCGTCTGGGGCCGGATCTCAAAACGCAACGCCTCTTCCCGGTGGAGCAATTGCCCGGACGGAACACACACAGACCAGTTTCCGGGGGCATCGCGCCGGAATACCGCTTTGTTGCGCCGCAACCAGGTATCGGTTTCCTTTGTGGCGGAGAGTGCAACTGCCACCTCGTCGTTGTCGAAATAGGCATGTCGGATCCGGAACAGGAGTTGTTTCTCGTACTGTGTATTCAGGGTGATCTTCATGATTGGCTTTGTGTAATGGGAGTGGCTGTTCCTTTGATTTCCCGGCTGTCAATATGTACCATCCGGATCTTGCACAGTACGGACGGGAAGTAGGTGCCGCCGTAAATTCCCCAGATGTGGGAGAGTTCACTAAAGGGAAGATTTACAGGTTCTATGCTGAGCTGGCGATCAGCCGATTGAACGGAAAACAAAGCGTTGTTTTGCAAAAACCGGAAGACAGAAGAGAGTACCCTTACCCCGTCTTCATACTGTTTGGCGGCGAAAACCGCGGCAAAGATCACGTAGACATTCAGTTGCCAGGCCGGTGCGTTTTTTTGGAGGCGGTCGCCCGAGGTGCTCCGGTAGTGGAACGAAATGCCTGCTGAAGTTTCCCGCTCAATATTGGCGAGCGTTACAAATACCTTGTTGGGCGGAGAAGCGACGCTTGTGTTGTCTAACGGGCTTAGCGACACAATCTCATCTTTCAACCCCAGAGAGAGTTTGAGATGAGAAGAGAGCGTGTCCGTGAGTGTCCGTAAAGTTGCGTATAACATACAATGTGCCGGATTTATATTTGCAAGTTTAGTGCATCATGGCGAAGTTTTATTTCGCCATCCGATTTTTGTTACAATCCGGCCATTAATTCCATCTTTACGACGATATTTCTAAAAATCAGGCAATATTCCGAAGAGATCCGCTCTTTGCACAGCTCAAAGAGGTGGTTGATGATCCGGAGTTCTTCCGGCGTGAAGCGCACGGGGGCGCTCAGCGGTTCGCTCTCCGTCTCGTAATAGTAGGCTTTCAGGCGGGTATTGTATCCGATGGAGGCATACACTCCGAGAAAATCATCGTGTTTCATCGCCTCGATATCCAATTGGATGGTTCTCTTGGAAACAGAGAAGCCTGTTTTTGCCAGGCAGGCTTCCCGCATTTCCGATGTTTTAACATACGTTTTTTTCCGGAGTAAGTAATCAATGATTTGATACCTCGCTAATGCAAATTTATTCTGTGGCATAGTATATAAAAATTTAGTTTAAGATACTTTGTAAAAATACTGTTTTTACAAAGAATATTTTAAGGACATCAGTTAAGTTCCGACAACGAAACCTTATGAACAGATAAACAGTAAACAGAACTATGATCATAAACCATTTTACCGACAACGACCTCTATAAATTCACGACCATGAATGCGATCCGGAAAAAATTTCCGGATGCAGAGGTCTCTTATCGCTTTGTGAATCGGGGAGGTACGCAGTTCCCGGCCGGGTTTGCCGATGCGGTGCGGAAAGAGGTGGAGGGGATGGAACTTCTTGCACTGACCGCTGAGGAGCTCGCTTTCATGCAAAAAAAATGCTACTACTTTGATGCAGTGTACTTCGATCTATTAAAGGGATTCCGGTTTGACCCGGACGAAGTACGCGTGACGCAAAAGGGAGGGGAGTTGGAAATAGAGATCCGGGGGATGTGGTACCGCACGGTTTTGTGGGAAGTCCCATTGATGGCCATTGTTTCGGAATTGTATTACCGGATGGCCGGCCGCCAGGCGGTAGCCGTAACAGAGATCGCTCTGCAAAAAGCAGATGCCTTCCGGGAAGCCGGAGTGGAATTGTCGGAATTCGGCACCCGGCGCCGGTTTTCGTTCGATGTGCAGGAGAAAGTAGTGGAAGTGTTGAAAAGGAGGATGGGGAAATTATTGAATGGGACCAGCAACATCTATTTGGCGATGAAATACGGGCTGACCCCGATGGGAACCCACCCGCACGAGTGGTTTATGTACCACGGAGCGCACTACGGGTATCGTTCCGCCAATGCCCAGGCCATGGAGAATTGGGTGGATGTATACGGCGGTTATTTGGGGATCGCGTTGAGCGACACCTACACCACCGATGATTTTTTCGATAACTTTTCGACCCTGTATGCCAAACTGTTCGACGGATTGCGGTGGGACAGCGGCGATCCTTTCCGCTTTACCGAGAAAGCATTGGAACATTACCGGAAGCACCGGATCGATCCCCGTTCCAAAACAATTGTTTACAGCGACGGTTTAGACCTGGAAGAAATCAAGCGCATCAAAACATTTGCAGATGGACGGATCCACGACGTTTACGGCGTAGGCACTTACCTTACAAACGATGTAGGCGCCACTCCGCTGAACATCGTCATCAAACTTTTCGAAGCAAAACCTGCAGGGAGCCCATGCTTCGTTCCGACCGTGAAATTATCGGACGCAGAGGGAAAAGAGATAGGCTTCCCCGATGAAATTGAACTCTGCAAAAAAGTATTGCGGTTAAAGTCTGTTTGATGCGTTCGAAAAACCGATACCGGAGCGGTCAGCGGATCTCGGCGCCGAGCTGGTGTTGATAGGCGCCGATCAGTTTGCTCATGATTTTATCGATTTGCTTGTCTGTCAATGTCTTTTCCTCGTCCAGCAACGTGAAGCTGACCGCGTATGATTTCTTCCCGGCCCCCAACTTCTCTCCTTCGTATACATCAAACAGGGTCACAGCTTTCAGCAGGCTTTTTTCGGTGCGCAAAGCGATCTCTTTCACCTCCTTGAAGCTGACCTTCTTATCCAACAACAGGGCCAGGTCGCGTTTCACGGAGGGATATTTGGGCAGCGGCCGGAAGGTGATCGTATGACTTTTCAAGGCCTTCAGCAAATTCTCCCAGGAGAGGTCCGCATAATACACCTCCTGGTCAATATCAAACGCTTTCAAAATGCGGCGGCTGAGGATACCGATCGTCACCAGGTGCTGCCCGTTCAGGCGGTAAGAGAGGCCTTCCCGGAACAGCTCCGAACGGTGCTCTTCCGTCGCCACTGCATCCGGCCGGAAACCGAGGTTGGAGAGGACCAACTCCCCGTATGCCTTGACAGTGAAGAAACCGGTTTTCTCCTCCGGGGCGTTCCACGAAGCGGTATTTTTGTTGCCCGTCAGCCAAAGCGCGAGCTTGGTCTCTTCCCGGTACTGTTTCAGCGCATCGCCCTCCGGTTTGGCGTGAAACGTATAAGTTTTTCCGAACTCAAACAAACGCAGGTCCGGATTCTTCCGGTTGATGTTGTAAGCGATCGTCTCCAATCCGCCGAACAGCAAACTTTGCCGCAAGGCGTTCAGGTCGCTGCTAAGCGGATTGAGCAACAGCACGGTCTCTTCCGGGCGGAAACTCTCCCTCTGTTCGTAATAGGCCGACCGGGTCAGCGAATTGTTCATGATCTCGTTGAACCCGTTTGCAGCCAGCAGGTCACCGGTCCGGTTTTTCAGGCGGTGGTCATCCGGTTTGTGGGAATAACTGAGCGTGGAACTAACCTTGGCAGGCACCTCGATGTTATTAAAGCCGTAAATCCGGAGAATGTCCTCGATCACATCCGCTTCGCGGCGCACATCCACCCGGTAAGGTGGAACGTGCAGCAACAGGCCGGTTTCCGTCTCCCGGACAATCTTCATCTCCAACGCCTCCGCGATTTTCCGGATGCGCGCTTTCCCCAACGGCTTGCCGATCAATCGGTCGATGTGTGCGTATTGCAACGCCACTTCAAAATCCGGTACCGGTTCCGGATAGACATCCGTAATCTCGGAGGTGATCCGGCCGCCGGCAACTTCCCGGATCAGCAGCGCCGCTCTTTTCAGGGCATAAATAACCATATTGGGATCGGTTCCCCGTTCAAAACGGAAAGAGGCATCGGTGCTCAACCCATGGCGTTTCGCCGTTTTACGGATGTACACGGAATCAAAACAGGCGCTCTCCAAAAAAACAGAGGTGGTGCTTGCAGTAATCCCGCTCTCCAATCCGCCGAAAACACCGGCGATGCACATCGGGGCCTCGGCGTTGCAAATCATCAGGTCCTCCCCGTCCAACGTGCGTTCCACGCCGTCCAATGTCGTGAAGCGGGTCCCTTGGGGCAGAGTCTGTACCAGCACTTTCCCGCCTTCGATCTTCGCTTTGTCAAAAGCATGGAGCGGTTGCCCCAGCTCAAACAAAATATAATTGGTGACGTCCACTACGTTGTTGACGGGGTGCAGCCCGATGGCCCGCAACCTCGTTTGCAGCCACTCCGGAGAGGGTTTCACCTTCAACCCTTCAATGCAGAGGCCGGCATACCGGTGACAAGCTTCCGGGCGCAACACCTCCACAGTTACTCCGGCGCTGTTGCTGTCCGGTTTGAATGCCTCCACCGGGGGGAGGGTGTAGGAGATATCCTCCGACTGTTTCAGGTAGGCGGCCAGGTCGCGGGCCACTCCCAAATGGGAAGCGCCGTCGATCCGGTTGGGGGTAATATCCACTTCAATGACATAGTCCTCCGTTATACTGTAATATTCGGCGGCCGGCATTCCGGCAGGAGCACCCGCCGGCAGCACGATGATGCCATCGGAATCACTCCCGATGCCGATCTCGATCTCCGAACAGATCATCCCTTCCGACTCCTGGCCGCGGATTTTAGACTTCTTGATGACAAACTCCTTCTCTCCGTCGTACAGCACAGTACCGATAGTTGCCACCACCACCTTCTGTCCGGCTGCCACATTCGGGGCGCCGCACACGACAGGGGCCAGCGTGTTGTTGCCCAAGTCGACCGTGGTGATGTGCAGGTGATCGGAATCCGGATGCGGGGCGCAAGTTTTAACCTCTCCGACCACCAAGCCCTTCAGGCCGCCTTTGATGGATTCGAATTTTTTATATCCGCCGACTTCCAGGCCGATAGCCGTCAGGATTTCGCATATGTTCTCTACATCCAAATCAATTTTCAGATACTCTTTCAGCCAGTTTAACGAGATATTCATACAAGTACGGTTAAATCAAATTTAGTATCATTACAGTTCCAGCATCCGCTGAATGGGCAACCACGCTTTTTCCCGGACCTCTGCGGGAACAGTTACTTCGTACTGCTCTTTTTCCAGCGCTTCCCATACGCTTTCCAAGGTGATCTTTTTCATTTGCCCGCATACGATCCGGTCGGCAACCGGAACAAACTCCTTCTTCGGGCTGTCTTTTTGCAATTGGTGGATCGTATCCATTTCCGTAGCGACCACAAACTGTTTTTTTGCAGATTTTTTTGCGTGGGCGATCATGCCAGCAGTAGAGTAAAAGTACGCTTGCGGCAGGGAGAGGATCCGGTCGTCGGCCGAACAGCTCGCTTCGGGATGGATCAATATATCGGCTTCCGGGTACTCCGCCGCCTTGTCCAGGATCATTTGGGCCGTGATCCGTTGGTGTACGCAACAATCCCCCGCCCACAACTCCATCTCCCGACCTGTTTTTTTGCAGATCCACGCCCCGAGGTTTTTATCCGGGACAAACAGGATGCGGCTCTTTTCGGGCAGGCTCTCCACCACCCGCAAAGCATTGGCGGAGGTACAACAGATGTCCGTCCACGCCTTCACTTCAGCCGTCGTATTTACATAACTGACCACCGTCCCTTCCGGATGCTCCTCCTTCCACTGCTGCAACTCATATCCGTTGACACTTTCGGCCAGCGAACAGCCGGCGTTCCGGACCGGGATCAACACTCTCTTGCGGGGAGAGATGATCGCTGCGGTTTCGGCCATAAAATGCACCCCGCAGAAGACGATGATCTCCGCATCTGTTTTGCCGGCCTCCTGGGACAATCCGAGCGAATCGCCTACATAATCGGCCAGGTCCTGCACCTCCGGCCACGTATAATAATGGGCCAGAATAACGGCGTTTTTCTCCTTTCTCAGCCGGTTGATGTTGTCAATGATTTCGGACGGTGTCGGCATACGCTTACAGGTTTTTAATGTTCATGCTGATATCCAAAGCCGTGACGGAATGTGTAAGCGCCCCTACGCTGATGTAATCCACCCCGGTGGCGGCCACCTCCTTCAAACGGGGTATAGTCATGTTACCGGACGCTTCTGTTTCGGCTTTTCCGCCGATTATTTTTACCGCTTCCGCCATGGTAGCCGTATCCATGTTGTCAAACATAATGATGTCCGCACCGGCTGCCAGCGCCTCGCGCACCTCGGCTACGTTCGTCGTCTCCACTTCCACCCGGATACCGGCCGGAATACGGGCGCGGACCGCCCGTACGGCATTGGAGATGCCGCCGGCCACCTTGATGTGGTTGTCCTTGATCATCACCATGTCAAACAACCCCATCCGGTGATTGGTGCCTCCTCCCTGTTTCACGGCCATCTTATCCAATACCCGCAAGCCGGGGGCGGTTTTCCGGGTGTCCAACAGCCGGGTGCGGGTACCTGCCAACTCCCGTACATACCGGGCCGTTTCGGTGGCAATTCCGCTCATGCGCTGCAAAATGTTCAGCGAAAGCCGCTCCCCCAACAGCAGGCAGCGGTAGCTGGCCTCTATCCGGAGGATAATATCTCCTTTCTTCACGCAATCGCCGTCTTTGACAAACGGAGTAAACACCACCCCTTTTTCAAAACGTTCATACACCTGCCGGGCAATCTCCAGGCCGGAAATCACGCCGTCCGCCTTCATCTTCATCTCCGCTGTGGCGCGGGAGTTGGCGGGAATGATAAAATCAGTGGTCAGGTCGCCCGTGGAGACATCTTCCTCCACCGCCAGGTCAATCAATTGGTCGATTAGTTCTTGGTATTCCATGTGCTCTGTTTATAGGCCGGTGTCAACCGGAACGGTCCGGATCTCGTTTCCGGCCTGTTGGATGATGTGAAAAAGAAAATCAGGGTCCTCCGCCGGATAATCGCTCCGGAAATGCCCTCCGCGGCTCTCTTGCCGGTACAGGGCGGAGTAGATGATCAGTTTGGCGACCGTGATCAGATTGCGGCTGATCACGGTGTAATACTCGTCGTAGACCTCCGGGATGTTCCGCTCCAATCCGTCCAACCGTTCCATCCCTTCCAGCAACAGGTGCTTCTCCCGGATAATACCGGCGTACCGGGTCATGATCTCCGCAACACTCCTCTTCAACTCCACGTAGGAAGAGACTTTGCGCCCATCGCAGCGGTACACCGGCCGGAACTCCGGCTGGCGGGCATCCGGTTGGTGCCGCCGGGAGAACTCCACGGCTCTTTTTCCGAAGACCAAACACTCGATCAAAGAGTTGGATGCCAATCGATTGGCACCCATGATCCCGGTAGAGGCCAACTCGCCGCATACAAAGAGCCGGGAAAGATTGGTCTGGCCGTTCAGGTCGGTCCGGACGCCGCCTACCGTATAGTGTGCGGCGGGAGCCACAGGGATCCGGTCACAGAGATCGTGCCCATACTCTCGGCACTTTTCGTAAATATTGGGAAAGCGGCTTTTTATCCGCTCGGGGTCCAGGTGTTGCAAAGAGAGCCAGACGTGTGTATCTCCGTACTCCTGCATTTGCCGGTAGATGGCTTGTGTCACGACATCTCTCGGGGCCAGTTCGGCCAATTCGTGTATCGCCGGCATAAAGCGTTCCCCCCGCAGGTTGATCAGGTGTGCTCCTTCGCCGCGCACCGCTTCGCTGATCAGGAACGCCTCTTCGGCATCCCGGTACAGGGCGGAAGGATGGAACTGGACAAACTCCATGTCTGCAATTTCGCAACCGGCGTTGTAAGCCAAAGCCAACCCGTCCCCGATGGTCGTGTGGGGATTGGTGGTGCGTTTGTAAATGGCGGACGCTCCGCCCAAGGTCAGAATGGTATTAGCGCCCGGAAACAACACCTCTTTCCCCTCCGCAAAACTCCAGGAACGTACCCCATAACACTGCCCGTTCTCTTTCAGGATACCGATCACGGAGTGGTTTTCAAAGATATCGATCGCCGGATGCCCGATCACCTTCTCGATCATAAAATGAGTGATCATCCGTCCGGTCGCATCCCCGCCGGCGTGCAGGATCCTTTTCCGGTGGTGTCCGCCCTCCAGGCCGAGCGCCAGGCTGCCGTCCTCCATATCGAAGTGCATGCCGAGGTCGATCAGCTCCTGGATCCGTTGCGGCCCTTCGTTGACCAGAATGTGCACCGCCGGATAGTCGCACAACCCCCGCCCCGCTATGATCGTATCTTCAAAATGAAGCCCGGGGGCATCGTCCTCGTCCGTCACGGCGGCAATCCCGCCCTGGGCAAAATACGAATTGCTCTCCGTAATGCCGCATTTGGTCAGCAGCGCCACTTTTCCGTACGCCGCCGCATGGTATGCAACATAAAGCCCGGCCAATCCACTCCCCGCAATGATATAATCGTATCGGTGCATTTTTCGATCCTAAAATTAGTGCGAAAGTAGTAATTTTCTTTATTTTTGCAAGATTGTAAACGAGAATAAAGAAATTGAAACGATGATCACAAAAAATAAGATGGTATCGGTGAGTTACGACCTCAAGACCGGCACGGAAGACAACATATCGGATGTATTGGAGAAGGCGGACGCTGCGGCGCCTTTGGAGTTTATCTGCGGCCAGGGGCAAATATTGGAGTACTTTGAAATGAACCTGCTGGGAAAAAAGGCGCACGACCGGTTTGATTTTAAGATCCCTGCGGCCCAGGCATACGGGACGGTGAATCCGGAGATGATCGTGGACCTGCCCGCGGAGATCTTTAAAGAGACGCCGGCCGAGCAGATGAAAATTGGCACTGTCTTGCCGATGATGGACAGCATCGGACGCCGCCTGCAAGGGAAAATCGTGGAGATTCGTGCGGACGAAGTACGGATTGACTTCAACCACCCGCTGGCCGGAAAAGACCTTTACTTTGCCGGAGAGGTGCAGGCTGTCAGGGAC
>DBDA01000051.1 GCA_002293375.1 Odoribacter sp. UBA944 | reverse complement strand
GTACCCGAATATAAATTCTGCCGTTTTATCCTCATTCAGTCAGAAAGTGGGACATATCGTGCCGGAATCAGAACCAAATCCCTTACTTGCCATAATGCGGACTCTGAGCACGAGGAATATGCCAACTTCGAGGTAACGATTGCGGATGACAAAATTCAGAAGCAGCAATATGGCCGCCTGTATTGTTTGGGAATTGCACTGGCTCACAAACGAGGTGTTGGAGTGAAGCACTGTTTCCTGTGCAGAAACTATCGTAGTTGTTATTACACAGAGGAACAGCCAGTACAGCGTCCACTCCCTAACCGTCCTGCTGTTCTTCAGAAACGAGTTTTCGTTCGCACCCTCTCTATCGACCAACTCGAAGAGAAACAGTTGGCGTATCGGTGCAACAACTACAAGGTGGACGAAGGTAAGGTTCAACGTGAGATAAGCCTATTCCACCGGATACCGTATTGGGAATGGGTGAACGAGGTTGAGCAGACGAACACTCCATAAATCGCCTAAAGAGATAATTCTTAAATAAAGATATTTTATGGTAAAGCAAAATTTATACTGGCCGATATACATGAATCTGGAGAAAGAGCTTATCGCTCTTTCAAATTCTATTATGTTCGATGATGCCGAAGGGTCTCATCAGTTGGACACATACTCTCCCAAAGTATCTGAGCTCTTGTTGCGCTGTGCTACTGAGATAGAGTCCATATCGAAAGACTTGTACTATCTTAATGGAGGAGAAAGAAAAAGCAATCGCAAAGGCGAAGAAATTGAACCAAAGTTTGATTTTGACTGCTTGAAGTTTTTGGATGATGCTTGGCAAATTTGCAGCAAACAAGTATCGGTAAGTTCTGCCAACTTCTTTTTTACAAAGCCTGAAAACAAAGTGATTACGCCCTTGAAGGGGGTGTACAGTAAAAATGGTTGTTTGTGGAATGAAGCGTATCAAGCTGTTAAACATTACCGTGCTACGAGTATGAATAAAGCCACTGTACGAAATCTGATTCATGCGATGGCTGCTCTATATGTGCTTAATATCTACTATAGAGACGAAGAGACACTATATCGTTTGGGTAGAAGGTTCGGCAACATGGCTCCTTTTGATAATGATAATATCGTATCTTTTAATTCTGAAGTATTCTCATTGAGCGTGCGTCAATTCACGCAAATGGGGTCAAATGTCCCACGAAGAACAGGGAGGTCATTCCCAGAAGCAGTTTATATACGGAAATATACTGATAATTCTATTCAGGATTTGGTAAATGAATGGTATGAGCCACAAAAAGAACGATTTAAGAAGGCAAAAGATATTCTAACAAAAAGACCTGAACTTAAAGAATGGCTTGAGAAAGGAGGGGTTCTTAAGAATGAGAATGCACATATCGTTTGGCAATGCTTAGGAAGACCTCTATTGAACAAGATGAACGCCTTAAAAACGTTTGAAGAACAGAAGAAGTTCCTATTGGATAGGCCGAGTCTTGTGGGTGTTTCTCACGAGATTATTGAACAGGTCTTCCCTAATGATAAGATTTCATTTACTAACAAAGAGATTTCTACCAATAATATTGAGGCAATATGTGTTGTGATGGGAGCGTCTGAATCTATCGGAATTATTAATTCGGAGTTCATATTTAGTGATACGCCCGAGCATAAAGAATACTTAGCGAACGGAGGAGCTTATGATATGGATCATATTCAAGACATTATTCATCACTTTGGCAGACCACTTTTAGAGGAAATGAATAAACTATCCACATTGGAAGAAAAAATTGAATTCGTTCGACACAGGCCGAATTATTCAAGTACCGAGAGTTCTTTAGCAGTACAGCTAAAATACGGGTTCCCAGCCCGAATGATACCTTTTGATGGAAAAACACTAACGAGCGAAAACATCGAACCAATATGTTTAATGATGGGTTGCACAGAATTCGTTTTAAGAAACGCAAAGAATCCGAATGATCCCAAAATCGATTCTTTATCGAAGCCAACCGAAGTGGTGCTAAACAAAGGACAAAAACTGTACACTAAAGTAGTTTTGCCAGAAGATTGGTTTCTTTAACAAACATAACACAAGTGATTGATAATGAATAGATACATCACCATAGGCCGCATACTGGCCATCCTGACCATCCTCATCGGCATCGTCCATGAGGTGATGACGTTCCACCCGATGATCGCCGAAGGGTTTACGGGACTCGAATCGGTATGGCAACAGACGTTTACCTACTTCAGCCTCGGATGCGGTGGCCTGCTGATTCTTTGCGGGGTGTTGTTCCTGATGCTGTTGGGAGGAGTCGAAAGGCACGAATTCCTTGTGGCGCCGCTCGTTGTTATAGGGATGTTCGCTCTGGCCGACGGTATTCTCG
The DNA here is from genome assembly GCA_002293375.1 of Odoribacter sp. UBA944. Taxonomy (GTDB): domain Bacteria; phylum Bacteroidota; class Bacteroidia; order Bacteroidales; family Marinifilaceae; genus UBA944. The sequence goes on along the minus strand of DBDA01000051.1, from coordinate 73,507 downwards.
CCGCCTGGTTTATGCCCGACAATCCGTTCGGGTGGGCGGTATTGGCGTTTGGGATCGGGTTATTCACGGTAGCGATGCTTATTCGGTTGAAACATAGAGGCCGTAAATGAAACGGTGTCAGGTAAAATCTTTAACTTTACCTGACACCGTTTCATTTGCGGTTTCCCGGCCCCCTCCATTTAGGGTGTCACGATTCTGTGAAGCGATGCCTCTTTTATAGATCTTTCAGCATTACTTCGACTGCTTTTTCGAGTTGCTGGTCCCGTCCGGTTGTGATAATTTCCGGGTCGTTGGCAATTTTATAATCCGGTTCCAGTTGTGTGTTTTCAAGATAGGAGCCGTCGGGCAGCCGGTAACCGACGATCGGGATACCAAAGTAAAGAGAGGGGTCTTGCAATGTTACCCAGTTCACGCTTGTCATGGTTCCCGGTACCGGCATGCCTACTAATTTACCGATGCCGGTATGTTTATACACCCACGGTGTGCCGTGTGCGTTTGAATAGTTTGCTTCTCCTATGACCATGATGGATGGTTTGTTCCATCTCCGGCTCGGCATGTCGCATGCTTCAACGCCACGGATTACCTGGGTGAAGTATTTTTTACCACTGAATAATACTTCAACGTCTTCGTGCAGGCGGCCGCCACCGTTGAATCGGGTATCGATAACAATTGCTTCCCGGGTGTTGTATTTACCAAGAATGTCGGAATAAACGGAGCGGAAGCTCGGATCGCCCATGCTCGGTATGTGTACGTAACCAAGCCTTCCGTTCGACAGACGATCGACTTCTGCTTCGCGCAATTTAATCCAACGATTGTAGAGTAGTTCGTTTTGGGCAGCTATTGTTATCGGTTTGATCACTTCCTCCCAGCGTTCTTTGGTCTGAGGGTTGTGGAATGAGATCAGTGTGTTTTTTCCTGCTATTTTGTCCAGCAATGGGAAAAAGTCTTTGCCTGCCAGTATTTTTTCTCCGTTGACGGCTTCTATGATGACTCCTTTTTCTACTTTGCTGTTCGCATTGTCGAACGGGCCTTTTTCCAATACTTCATCGATCAGCAGTCCGTCTCCTTGGTGTTTCCATGAGAATAGGATGCCGAATGTTGCCGTTATATCCGGGTTGGAAGAGGTGCCGGAATAACCGCTTCCGGTGTGCGAAACGTTTAATTCTCCCAGCATTTCACTCAACATTTCCGAAAAGTCGTAGTTGTTGTTGATGTAAGGCAAATATTTCCTGTAGGTCTTTTTTATCAATGGCCAGTTTACTCCATGCATTGACTCTACGTAGAAGCGTTTTTGTTCTTCCGTCCAAACATGGTCGAACATGTATTCTCTTTCAGCCAACAGGTCCATATCAAATTGCGCCGACACAGAGATCGGTTCTTTTTTGTTGCCGGCCAATGTTATTTTTTGCGGATTTCCTCCCAGCATGAATAGAATTTTACCCTCTTTATCCAATTCCAACGAACCGGATCCTGCGCCTTTGATCTCTATCTTTGTTTCCCGGGTGCGGGTGTTGACAGACCACAGGTCGTACCCACTTTCAAAGGCCGCCAGGCAATACAGTTTATCCCCTTCTTTGTTGAGTATTGCATCGCCAAGACGCATGGAGTTGGGTGTGATACGAAGTATTCGGTCTTCGATGTTTTTCAACTCGACAACGATGTCTTTGTTTTCGGCTTTTTTCTCTTCACCGGCTTCTTTTTTCTCTTTTGAACTTTCTTTGTCTTTCTTGGCGTCGGTTTCTTTCTTTTTGTTCAGCTTTTCTTCTTCCTGCAACAGTTTATAATCGTCTGCACTCAGTCTGTATTTGTCGTACGCTTTTGGGTTGAGGAAGATGATCATGGCATCGTTGAGTGATCCCCACGAGGCGTGATTGCGCATGCCATAACGCTCAGAAGAGAATAAGACGGCATTTCCGTCCAGTACGAACCGGGGATTCTGGTCAAAGTATCCGCTATTGGTCAGGTTGGTGATCTCTCCTCCCTGGGCGCTTACCAAGCCGACGTCGCTATACGGGTCATGTTTATTGGGATTATAGGTTAACGTAAACCACTTGCTGTCAGGGGACCATTGGTAATCTATATATCCTGTGGTTGCGGGATGGTATGAACCGTCTGTGATCTGACGTGTTTTTTTGTTGTCGATGGTGTATACCATTAATTTGTTGCGGCCTTCAACGAAGGCAATCTCTTTTCCATCGGGAGCGTATTTCGGATACATCCGTTCTGTTGACATATCTTTGAATAACGGTTCTTCGTTGATGAGTGTTGAATTAAAGAAGTAGTTTTCTTCCTCCCGGGAAAGGGTGGCTTTGTACAGGCTCCACACGCCTGTTTTTTGAGAAGCGTAGATCAATGTTTTTCCATCCGGAGAGAAGCAAGGCATGTTTTCCTGGGCGGCTGAATGGGTGATCCGTTTGGTGTATTTATAATCGGTGGATGAAATGAAGATTTCGCCACGAATGACAGATGCGACCTGTTTGCCGTCGGGAGATACGCAATAGGCGCTTCGGCCGCCTATACGTAATTCGTCGTTTTTCTTATTTTCTTCTTTGATTGTTACGTTCAGTTTTACCGGTTTCCCTTCGGAAGCTACTGTGTAGATTTCCCCGTCGTAACCGAAACACAGTGTGCCGTTGTTGGCAATGGATAAGAAACGAACCGGATTTTGCTTGAATTCAGTGATTTGCTTTACCTGTTGAGGGTTGTCTACAGGAAAGGAGTGTACATTAAATGAGCCGGAACGTTCGCTCAAAAAGTAAACGGTGGAGTGATCCGGGCCCCAAACGGGATCGGTGTCTTCACCCGGCGTTGTAATCAATTGTGTAAATTTTCGGGACGCAAAGTCATACATCCATATATCACGGGTGATGGAGGAGGTGTGGTGTTTCCGCCATTGGTTCTCAGGCCCTTTATCGTCCTGGTAGAGGATTTTTTTTCCATCTTTCGAGATGGCCACATTTTCTACGGGAGTCGACAGTAATTGCTCGGGACGTCCTCCCTCTACAGGGATTTTATATAGCTGGTTGAAGCCTCCGTAGGGGTATGCCGCACTCCCGGCAGGCAACTGGATGTTGGCCCCGTAAAGAATGTGTTTCCCATCAGGGGTGAAGGCATAAGGATATTCGGCTCCGGAATATGTCGTTACCCGACTGACATTACCGCCTTCGGCAGCAACCAAAAACACGCCAAAGTTACCGAACCGGTTGCTTGCAAAGGCAATTTGTTTTGAATCGAAACTCCAAACCGGCATATAGTCATACGCTTCGTGCATGGTGATCTGTTTTGCTTCGCCGCCGGAAGCGGGGACGGTATAGATATCTCCTTTGTAACTGAAAGCGACGGTCTTCCCATCCGGAGATATGGAAGGATAGCGCATCCACAACGGATTGGCCAGGAGGCTTCCGGAGAAGAGAATAGATAGTAGTACTAATTTTAGTGTCTTCATAAGTATGGATTTAATTATAAGGTGTTTCAAAGCCTTGTCAAAGATACAATCTTGAAAGCAATTCACAACAGCTAAAAGAAGATAAACGATCCGGGACAGACGGGAGCGGATCTGTTAAAGAAATGATGGTGCTCTTGACTATCAATATCTTATTGCTTTTGGTTTGTAATGATTGTAAGATGTTGTATTTTTGAGATAGAAATTTGTGGGCTTGATCAACTATTTTACGGCCACCGTGTTCTACTGACATACTGTTGTCACAGCAGGGGGGTATCTTTGTCATGTTAACCAAAAATTATTCCATATGAAAATTACATCTTATCTGATTTTCAACGGCCAAGCCGAGGAGGCGGCCAAGTTTTATGCCGATCTGCTTGGCGGAAAGATCGGGGACCTTTACCGTTATGGCCAGATGCCGCTTACGGAAGGTATGCCTCCTGTTCCGGAGAATTACAAAGACAAAGTGATGCATTGCTGTGTTCCATTTCCGGGGGGATCCATAGCCGTTGCAGACACCCTGCCGAGTGACCCGCGTACTTTTGGCAATGGCGGACACATGTTGTCTCTTTCGTGCGACTCCATTGCACAGGCGGAAACGGTTTTTGCCAAATTAACCCAGGGAGCGCAAAAGATCGCTTGTGAGTTGTGCGAAACATTTTATGCCAAACGTTACGGTGAGGTGGTTGACCGCTACGGTATACTTTGGGCAGTGATGTACGAAGAGTAGCCGGCTGCCATGAACCGTCTTGACCGCATATCCGCTATTCTCATCCAGCTTCAGTCGCGTTCTGTTGTGACGGCCGGGCAGATGGCCGAACGTTTCGGTGTGAGTGTTCGCACCATCTACCGGGATATCCGGACACTGGAGGAGGCCGGTGTACCGGTTTGCGGTGATGCGGGAGTGGGGTATGCTTTGGTCGAAGGCTACCGGTTGCCGCCGTTGATGTTTACGAAGGAGGAGGCATTGGCGTTCCTGACTGCCGAAAAGTTTATTGAGCAAATGACCGATAGTCACAACAGCCACCATTTCCGCTTGGGGATGGATAAGATCAGGGCGGTGATGCGGGGCGTGGACAGGAACGAGATGGCCGGCCTCGGCGATTCGATTGCAGTGTATCGGAGCCGTCGTGCGCCCGAGGTGCAGCCATCGGGGGCGTTGCAGACGATCCTTTGTAGTGTGAACGATCGCGAAATGTTGCAAATGGATTATACCAATGCCGACGGGGGGATCAGCCGGCGCGAGATTGAGGCGGTGGGCGTTACGTTTTCAGCTCCCTTTTGGTACCTGACGGCCTGGTGTCACCTGCGGGGCGAGTACCGCACGTTCCGGCTCGACCGTATCGATGGTTTGACGGCTACCGGCAGAAGGCATACCATTGAGGAACATCCGCCTTTGGAGTCGCTTGCCGGGCATGACGATGCCGCCTGCCTGACAAGGGTGGTGATCCGTACCAGCGCGGAGACTGCCCGACGGAACCGTGACGTTAACTATTTTATGGGCCTCGTTGAAGAGCATGGGTTGGCGGATGGGCGCATGGAGCAGACCTATATGAGCTATAATGTCGAGACGATGGCCCGCTGGGTACTGGGACACGGCGATACGACCGAAGTCGTCAGCCCGGAAGAGGTAAAAATACACATTAAAGAAATTATTGAAAGTTATGAAAATCGACAGCATTTTTTAAATTGATAGCAGAGCGGCTGACGTCATGTTGGCCGCTCTGATTTTTTCCCTTTTTCCGATTTCGGTTTTTTCTTGCCGGCTTTTTTGCCTTTCTTGTTCTCTATTTCGTCCATGTGCGACCCCAGGTTGTGTTGTTGGCAGAATGTTGTCACCGCGTCGAGGAACAGTTGCCCGTATTTGGCGATGGTAGCCGGCCCGAACCCGCTGATCTGTTTCAGGTCTTCCGGTGTATGTGGTAAATAGGTAGCCAGTTCGGTCAGTCCTTTGGTGCTTGAAACCAGGTAGACCGGCAAGTTCGTCGGTTCGCATATTTTTCTCCTCAGATCGGCCAGTTTGTAGTATAGGACCGGATAACGTGCCTCTGTTTGTTTTCCGGGATCGCTTCCGGAGTATGCATTTACGGAAAAAGGCGGTAGCAGAAGCGTACGTTTAGCCTGGTAATACCGCTGTACGGTACATTCGTCTTTTATCTGCTTGAAGATATGCAATTTTTCTTCCAGGAAAGCATAAATGGTTTTCAGATCATCGTTGTATTCCGCGGCATTCGCTTTGCTGTCTGTGCGGGCGGGCGATCTCTTCAGCTCTTCCACCACTGCCTGCAACCGGCCGGTAAAATAGGTAGATGCGGAAGCGGTCCGTTCCTGCAATTTTTGTTCGTCCACGGGTTCCGCCGACAGGATGTTTTGCAATTCGTGCTGAAAACGGATGGCGACGGCCTGAATTTTTGTAACCTCTTCCTGCACAGCGGCCAAAAAAGTCCCTGTCTCTTCGTTGAAAGAAGCGGTTTTCTCTTTTACAAACCCGATGAGGCGGTTGAGCTGGCCGATACCCATTTTAAGATCAAAGACCGTCAGCAGGATCTGCTTTCTGTACTCCCTTTTGGAGCTGTCCAATTGGTGGTGCAGCGTCTCTGCAGGCAACTTTTGTTTGCCATGCGCTACAATGTTTTGGTCCGCCTGTAAATTCGTACGATCGATCTTGCTCAGCAACACCAGGCCTTCCAGTGAACGGCAGCGGCTCAACGCCACGTAGACCTGTCCGGGGGCAAAAGCCTGCCCGGCGTCTATGATGGCTTTGTCGAATGTAAGCCCCTGGCTTTTATGAATGGTGATGGCCCATGCCAACCGCAACGGGAACTGGGTGAACGTACCCAATTGCGTCTCCTCTATCTGCTTGGTTTGTGGATTGGCGCTGTACGAGACATTTCTCCACACTTCCGGAACCACTTCTATCGCCTCATCATCTCCGGCGCATTTTACATAGATAACATTTTCTCCGAACGCGGTTATTTCTCCGATCTTCCCGTTGTAGTAGCGGCGGGGATCCCCTTTGTCGTTTTTCAGGAACATGACTTTGGCGCCCGTTTTAAATTCCAACTCCTCTTCCGTCGGATAACTTTTTTCGGGGTAATCGCCTGCGACAACCGCTTTAAATTTCCGGGAACGGCCCGGCAGTATCTCCAACTCCCCGGCATTTATGCTGTCGGCCTTGTAGTTGTGCGTGGTCAATGTAATATAGGTATCGTTTTTGGGCGCTTTAAAATCGGGCTTGTACAGTTGTTGCAACAACGCAAAGCCCTCCTGGGAGATCCGGTTGTTCCGCACCTCGTTCAACAGCCGGATAAAGTCCGGATCGTTTTGGCGGTATATTTTGTCGAATTCGATGTGAACAGGCGGTTGTTCCCGGACCGCGAGGCTGTCAAAGAAATAGATGCCCGGATAATAGGGGGATAACAGTTGCCACTCCTCCTCTTTGTAAACGGGCGAAAGCTGGTACATGTCGCCGATAAAGATTACCTGTACGCCGCCGAAAGGTTCGTTCCGCCTGTACCGGAAATGCCGGAGTACCGTATCGATAGCATCCAGCACATCGGCGCGCACCATGCTGATCTCGTCAATTATCAACAATTCCAGTTCATACAGCACCTTCCGGCGGGCACTGTTGATTTTCAGTTTGCCGATCAGGTCTTTCTGCCCATCGGTTGTCGGGATAAAAGGGTGGAAAGGCAGTTGAAAGAAGGAGTGGATGGTAACGCCCCCGGCATTGATGGCGGCCACTCCGGTCGGAGCAACGATCGCCATCTCCTTCCGGCTTTCCTCTTTGAGCTTTTTCAAAAACGTGGTTTTTCCCGTTCCGGCCTTTCCGGTCAGGAACAGCGAACGGTTCGTGAGCGTCGCAAAATGGTACGCTATGTCGTGAAACAGATCAGTAGGTTGCATGATTCTATACAGATCTTATGGATTCTCTGGGGATGCCACGGCACCGAATATGTCAAAGATACGGTTTTGAAAGGAATTTTCGGAACGGATCGGTTATAATCTTTAGCCGGAAGCGTTGCATATCTATTTTCGGATATTGCATAATTATACCCTGTAAATTCAAGGTTATCCGCCTTTTATCGGCTATTTTTGCACTGTTATTTTAGCGTCTCACACTATGGAACAGATCACTGAAATCAATGTCCGGTCGGAAATAGGCAAACTGAACGGTGTCATTATACACACGCCGGGGGAAGAGGTGGAGAATATGACTCCCGGAAATGCGGAGCGGGCGCTGTACAGTGACATTATCAACCTCTCCATCGCCCGGGACGAATACAAACAGATCCAGGGGGTGCTCTCCAGATTGACCCGCACTTACGAAGTGAAGGAGTTGCTTGGCAATATCCTGAAAGATGACGCCGTCAAAGAGGAGGTGCTGGACCGGATCGAAGCCATTGAACCTTTTATCGGGGAGGAGGCGCCCTGTGGAAGCTTGAAAGAGCGGCTCCGGGAAGAGAGTGCAGAGGATCTGGCCCGCATGCTGATTGAAGGGGTGGAGATGGTGAAGGACAACCTCACCAAATACCTCAGCAAGGATTGGTACGCCCTGCGGCCCATGCACAATTTCCTGTTTACCCGGGATGCGGCTATGAGTATCAATAATGAGGTACTGATCGGCCGGATGGCCAACTCCATCCGGGACCGGGAGTCGGTGATCATGCGCTCGATCTTCGATTTTACACCCGAATTCCGCACGACGACCCTTTCGCTGAAAACCAGTCCGAAATCGGCCACTCGCATCCGTACCATCGAGGGTGGGGATGTATTGGTTGCCCGGGAGGATTTGCTGATCATCGGGAACGGGGCGCGTACCAGCACGCAGGCCATTGATTTGCTGGTGTACGAAATGCTCCGCCGGAAAAGCGAAAAAGTGCAGCACATCCTGATCCAGCAATTGCCCCACACGCCGGATTCGTTTATTCACCTGGACATGGTATTTACCCTTTTGGACCGGGACAAATGCATGGTGTTCGAACCCCTGATCCTGCATCCGGGCAACTACCAGACCGTTCACATTAAGTTGCAGAACGGAAAGTTGCTGGGCATCCGGAACGAGAAAAACCTGCTTGTGGCGTTGAAGAAATTGGGCATGGAACTGGAACCGGTGTTGTGCGGCGGAACCGATGATTGGAACCAGGAGCGGGAACAGTGGCACAGCGGCGCTAACTTTTTCTGCATCGGGCCCGGGCAGGTGCTGGGGTACGCCCGGAACAACTATACCATTGAAGCCATGCACAATGCCGGTTTTGAGATCATCAAAGCCAACGATTTCATTGACGGGAAAGTCGGTGTATCCGACAAGGACAAGTATGTCATTACTATAGACGGTTCGGAACTGCCGCGGGGCGGCGGCGGAGCCCGGTGTATGAGCCTGCCGGTGAACCGGACCGACATTGTCTGGTAACCCGGCCGGTCAGTTTCCCCGTACGGTTTTCACCACACCGCTTTCAACCGTTTCGAGAGCGCCGGCCGAAACCCCTTTCCAGAGGTAGTTAAATGCCGAGCGGTGCGGGTCGCGCTGCACGGTCGTCTGTACCTTCCGCGTGCCGTTCCGGTCCGGATTCTCCTCCCGGATCAGCGCCCAGTTGGCCAGATTTGATAGTCCGTCGCGCTCTTTCCACTCTCCCTCTTTCATTTTAAGCAATTCGATTTTCAGGTCGTGGTAACGCATCGTCATCGCCGCATCGGCCGATATACTGTTTCCCGCCAGGTGGAAATCCAGCCGGTCGAGGTTTCCGCTTTGGATCTCTATGCCGGTCAAGGGCCGGATGATCCGGTTCAGAGACGGCAGGGAGGTGGCGTGCGATGTTGTCTTTACGTCGAACCGGTCGTTTGCCGGATCGATCGGCAGGGAAATTTCCGCGCTCATCTTTCCCTTCCCCATTAACAGCGCAGTGGCCTGCAATCCGATGTATTGATCCGGGCCTTTGACGATGTTCGTGAAGCCGGTGAATGTGGCATCGATCTGTTCGAACGTGACCTGGCCCGGGGCGGTCCGCCCCGGGGCGGTCTCTTCGTATGTGGCATCGAAATCGTCGACCTTGATCCTGCGTATGTCGATCGGGATCCCCAACTGTTGGATGAGGGTGTGGATCATGGGTTTTACACGAACCGGCACGTCGGCATTCCGGTCTTTGCTGCTGGTTAAATGACCGGCGCTCAGGTGGAGGCTGTCGGCTTCCACCGTTTTGTCGTTCCACAACCGGTCTGTGTGGAGGCCGGAGATGGTGAGATTTTGGGCGCCAAGCTCCATGTAATCTGCCTTCCGGGCCGATTTCCGGGGAAACTCCCACTTGGAATATTGGGGGATCAGGGCCAGGTCGGATACGGACAGGTACTGTTCTGCGCCGTTCCAGCGTATGGAATTCACGGCAAGCAGATAGGATCGGTTTGCAAATGTATACCGGATGGAATCGACCCCGGCCGCACTCTTTGCGCCGAGCGTCACCCGCTGCAGGGAATCCAGAGCAAACCTCTGCATGCCGGTGTTTACCCCTGCGATGCGGCATTGCAGTGTGTCGCTCCCGGAGATTAACTTCCAGTCAAAAGATCCGTCGATCAGGCGGAAATCGCCGATCGCGATGGGTGGAAATCCCTTTTTTTCCGGGCTGTTTTCCTTTTCCGAGCCGGTCGCACCAGAGCGCATGACAACCGTAGCGTGCGGCGAATCGACAAGTAGCTTCTTGAAATCGAACACCTTGTTTATCAACTTTCTCAGACTGATCCCGCTCCCGGATATCTGCCGGATCCGGGCGTCGAGATAGGCTATGGGTGAATGAGCGGAGTGGTTCTGTTCGTCACTTTTTATCTCGATTCCGTTCAATGTCAATGATCTGCGGAAAAGATTCACCTCTACTTCCTCGCAAGTGATCCGCAAGTTCTCTATCTGCATATCAGACAATCTTTTTTCGATCTGGCAGCGGATGACGATCCCGCCGATCCAGACGACTAACAGAATGAAGACCAAAATGCTTCCTCCGATAACGGCGATTTTTGTGCTTTTTTTCATAATCGGCTAAATTCATATAGAAAATTCCGGGTTGATAGACCCGGAATTTTTCGTTTGATCGACATGGATTTACGATTGTTTCCAAGCGTCGACATACTCCTGCATGGTCTCTGCCAGGTCTTTCCCGATGGTGCGGTAGCTCTCGTCGTTCAAGTTGGCCAGGGATACCCGTACAGACCATTCGGGACCGGCAAATCCGCCTCCGTTCAGCAAAACGACGGAGGATTTTTCGGCCAACCGGAAGACGATATCCACCGGTTCGAAGTTTTTCTCCAGGTAGGCAATAAACTCCTTCCCGTAGTTTTTTATCCCCCACTCTTTCATGTCGATCTCGCAATAGTAACAAGCCCGGTTCGGGTCGGGAACAATTTTCATGTTCATCCCCTCCCACAACAGATCGTAGCGGTGGTGCAGCAACTGGATGCAGCTCTTTTTGTAGCTGTTTTTCTTGTCCAACAGGGCGAAAGCGGCAAATAGCACCATTTGGATCTGCTGGGGGGTAGAGAGCCCGGCGGTGTGGTTCAGGGCGATTTGCCGGCTGTCGGCGACCAACCGGTCGATGAATTTCAATTTTTCGGGATGGAGCGTCAGGCTTTCGTACCGTTTGGACAGCCGCTCTTTCTCTTTTTGCGGAATAGCGGTCAGCATCTGATCGAAAATGTTGTGTTCGTGCAATGCGATCACGCCGAGCCGCCAGCCGGTTGCGCCGAAGTATTTGGAGAATGAATAGACGCAGAGTGTGTTGTGCGGCAGGTCTTTCATCAGGGAGCCGAACCCCTCCACAAAGGTGCCGTAAACGTCATCCGTCAGGATCATCAGGTTCGGATTCAGGTTTTTGATCACCTTCTCCAGGTACTTTTTACACTTTTCGCCTATGGAGACAGAGGGCGGGTTGCTCGGGTTGACCACAAAGAACGCTTTGATGGATTTGTCCCCCAATTTGTCCAACTCTGTTTCCGGATACTGAAAATCGGACTCTCCGTTCTCGTTTTTTCCGGAAGCGTATACCCGGATGATCTTGAATTTGTAACGGTCTAACTCCGGAATTTCCAGATAGGGTGTAAAAACGGGCACGCCCAAGGCGATCTTGTCTCCTTTTTTCAGCAATCCGTTCTGTACCAATGAATCGAAAATGTAACACATGGCGGCGGTTCCCCCCTCTACGGCAAACAGGTCGAAGGTTCCCTGGGGAGGCTGGTTGGCGCACATCTCCTGCAACAGGTAGTCGTGTACAACGACCTCGCTGTGTTTTAGCATCCGGACGGGATCGGGGTATTGATCTCCAACGATCCCTTCCGCCAATTCGTGTACCCAGTCGTCGGCTGTAAAATGGTGTTTGTTCATGCCGTAGTGATAGAGTTGCTTCAGCAGATCGGCTCCGGGTTTTCCCTGGGATTTTTCCAGAAAGGCTTCGAACCGTTTGGCGATCCCTTTGGTCTGGGGGATACCTGCTACCCCTTCCGGCTTATCCATCGGCAGGCGGCATTCGGAGATCCCGAATTGTCCCAGCAGGAAAAAGGCTTCGCGTGGAGTGGTGGCGATCCAGTTCGGGTTTCCCCGGCCGGCGTTTAACATGGTGCGTGCCGGTTTTTTGTCTTTTTCGGCCGCTAATTTGATCAGATTATCCTTCAACTCGAAAGGGCTGAGCTGTTCCAGTTCCTGCTCCTTTTTCCGGGTGGTTTTTAATTTATCGATATGTTCCATCTTGTAATTTTTTTAGTTTGTTCGTTTTTAGTGCATTAACAGGACGATCACGACTCCCCAGATGATCAGCAGGGTGTTCCCGACGGCATACGTAGTGGTGTAGGAGAGGGCGGGTACTTTGCTTTGGGTGGATTCCTGAATGGCTCCCAATGCGGCGGTAGTGGTGCGCGAACCGGCGCAGGCCCCCAGGGTGATGGTCGGGTGAAATTTAAAGACATACTTGCCGAGCAGCAGCCCGATCAGCATCGGGATGAGGCTGACAAAGATCCCACTGATGAAAAGCGGAATGCCGGCCTCTTTTAACCCTGCAATAAAGTTGGGACCTGCGGTGATCCCTACCACGGCGATAAATACGTTCAATCCCAGGTTGTTCATCAGCCAGATAGCCGGTTCGGGAATTGCGCCAAAGGTGGTGTGTTTCGAACGCAACCAGCCGAAAATGATCCCCAGGATCAGAACGCCGCCGCTGGCGCTCAGGCTGATGGGAACGTTCCCGGCGTGTACGGTGAGCGATCCGATGATACCGCCGATAAAGATACCGACGGCTACGTAAAGCAGATCTGTGACCTGTGTGGGCCGTTCGGCATACCCCAGGTAAGCGGCAAACCGATCGACATCGCTTTTCCGGCCCTCTAATTCGACCAAATCTCCCCGCAACAGTTTGACATTCTTCAACAACGGGACTTCCGTATGTCCCCGGGTGATTTTCCGGATGACAACCCCGTGTCTTTTTTTGTCGTGTTTCAGTTTGGCCAGGGTGGTCCCGATGCAGGATTTGCCGGTTACAACGACTTTGAGCACCTCCACCCGGAAATCCAGCAATTCCAGATCCGCCACCTCTTCTCCGATGAGGTTTTCATCGTTCAACAGCGAGTCTATCGGGCCGTTCAGCACAACGATATCGCCGGGATACATCTTCCGACCCTCCTCCGGGTCGGAAACGATCTCCCCCTTTTCTGTCCGGAGCCGTTCTACAAAGAGCGGCCACCCTTTTTTCACCAGCATATCTTCAAACTCCCGGATGCTCTTCCCCCCTTTAAAGAAGGTGTCGCTGAGTTTGAAAACCCGGAACGTGGTGCCGTTGTAGGCAGATTCCAATGTCGGATCGTCGTCTTCAATGGAACCGCCGAGCGATGCTTCGTACTCTTTACTCAACTTGACAATATCCCCGCCCAGGATCTTCGGACCGATAGAGGCCAGGAACCAGGCTGTTCCGGCTGTTCCGAAAATGTAGGTCACGGCGTATGCCACAGGGATCTCGTTGATGTACTTTTGTTTGTCGGCGTCGTCGATACCCAACTGATTGATGGTATCTGTCGCTACGCCGATAACAGCCGATATTGTGTTCCCCCCCGACAACAGGCCGGCGGAGTTGCCGATGTCAAAACCGGCGATCACTGCGCACACCCAGGGAACGATCAGGCAACATACGCAGATAATGGCAGCGAACAGGATCTGCGGCAAACCGTCTTTTTTCAATCCGTGTACAAATTGCGGCCCGACACTGTACCCTACGGCGAACAAGAAAACGAGAAAAAAGGTCGATTTCACCACCGGGGCGACAGGGATGTTCAACTGCCCGACTACGACTCCCATTAAAAGCACGCCGGTGACATTTCCCAGGCTGAAGTGCCCGATCTTGATCCGGCCGATCACGAATCCCAGCGCCAGAGTCAGGAAGATAGCCAGCTCCGGAGTGTTCTGTAAAAGTTTAACAATCCAATCCATTCGAGTAACATTTTAGTTTTGTTTTTATTGAAACGGAATTGGCAGCGGAATGTTTGGTCTCCGTCCAATTTTTCGGTGACGCAGTGATATACTATTTGCTCCGAAGATATAATTTATTTTTTAACATTCCAAATCAATCTTGTTTTACAGCGATTGTTAAGTGTTTAGCTTTCGTGGAACATATCGTAATTTTCACATCGTTTAAAATGTGCTGCCAAGATTTTTCTGTCACTTATTACGTTTCGATAAAAAGCGTATATTTGCAAACGCTTTAGTAAAAACATACCGCCATGCAGGAAAAAATAGTGATATTGGACTTCGGCTCCCAATATACGCAGTTGATAGCGAGAAGAGTCCGGGAACTACATGTGTATTGCGAGATCTATCCTTACAACAACTGGGCCGGCCCGGACGCTTCCGTAAAGGGGGTGATCCTGTCGGGAAGCCCTTTTTCGGTACGGGATGCGCGTGCCCCCCGGCCGGACCTCTCTGCCGTAAAGGGAAAGTTGCCCCTTCTGGGAGTCTGTTTCGGTGCCCAGTACCTGGCCCACCATTTTGGAGGAGAGGTGCAGGCTTCCAACAAGCGGGAGTATGGCCGGGCCAATTTGACTTACATAGATAAAAAAAGCATCCTGTTCGCCGGGATCAGCGATCACTCCCAGGTATGGATGTCCCACGGGGATACCATTGAACGGTTGCCGGCCGGTTATACCGTTATTGCCAGTACCGGGGATGTGCAAAACGCGGCTTTTAAAATAGAGAACGAAACAACCTACGGGATCCAGTTCCACCCGGAAGTTTACCATAGCACGGAGGGAACCCGCCTGTTGCAGAATTTTGTGGTGGATATTTGCGGGTGCAAACAGGAGTGGACACCGGACTCTTTTGTGGAGAGTACGGTCAAAGAGTTGAAGGAGAAACTGGGGGACGACAAGGTGATCCTCGGCCTCTCCGGCGGGGTGGACTCCACCGTAGCGGCCATGTTGTTGCATCGTGCCGTGGGGAAGAACCTGACCTGTATCTTTGTTGACAACGGCCTGTTGCGGAAAGACGAATTTACCACCGTATTGGACAACTACCGGGAACTGGGGTTGAATGTGGTGGGAGCCAACGCCGGCGATCTCTTTTTAGACCGTTTGGAGGGGGTGGAAGAGCCCGAACAGAAACGGAAGATCATCGGCAACACTTTTATAGATGTTTTTGATCAGGAGGCTTCCCGGATCACGGGAGCCAAGTGGTTGGGGCAGGGGACTATCTATCCGGACGTGATTGAATCGCTCTCCGTCAACGGTCCTTCCCAAACTATTAAGTCCCACCACAATGTCGGCGGCCTGCCCGATTACATGAAATTGAAACTGGTGGAGCCGTTGCGCCTGCTTTTTAAAGACGAAGTGCGGCGGGTGGGCAAAAGCCTCGGATTGTCCGATAAATTCCTGCAAAGGCACCCGTTCCCGGGGCCGGGACTGGCCATCCGTATTCTCGGAGAGATCACCCGGGAGAAGGTCAGGCTGTTGCAGGAAGCGGACCATATTTTCATCTCCCTGTTGCAGGAGGAGGGGTTGTACCACCGGGTGTGGCAAGCCGGTGTCATCCTGTTGCCTGTGCAGAGCGTGGGGGTCATGGGCGATGAACGCACTTACGAGAATGTGGTGGCACTGCGCGCGGTGGAATCAACTGACGGAATGACGGCCGACTGGTGCCATTTGCCTTACGAATTTCTGGCCAAAGTATCCAACCGGATCATCAACAACGTCCGCGGCATCAACCGCGTTGTCTACGACATCAGTTCCAAACCGCCTGCAACGATCGAGTGGGAATAAGCGTATAAACGGAAATCTCTTTTTTACTACATGAGTGTATCCGAAGGTATAGCGCAATTGAAGGCCCTCCTGGGGAAATCCGGATTGAGGGTGGTCATCATCCCGCACATTTCCGTGGACGGGGATGCGGCCGGTTCCTGCTCGGCGTTTTCCGGCGCATTGACCAAGGCCGGCATCAAATGTTATATTGTTACCTGCGATTCCATTCCGGATTATCTGCGGTGGTTGCCCCACATACCGCAGGCCGTCTCTTTTCAGGAGAAGGCTGGCCGGTGCAAACAACTGTTGCAGGAAGCGGATATCATCTGTATGCTGGACCACAATACGGTGAAGCGGGAAGGGGACCTGGAGCCGTGGGTACGGGAGTCGAAAGCCGTCAAAGTGATGATTGACCACCACCCGGACCCGGAGGAGGCTGACATACGTATCTCCGACACCAGGGTCTCTTCCACCTGTGAATTGCTCTTTTCCGTCATCACCGGGATTTGGGGCCGGGAGTTCCTGACCCCGGATATGGCCAACGCCCTTTACACCGGCATCAATACGGATACCGGCGGACTCAGCCACAACTCTTCGCGTCCCGAAACCTACCGGGTGGTGGCCGATCTGTTGGAATTGGGATTGGACAAAGAGGTTGTACACCGCTACATCTACGAAACCAATAAATTGTCGCGCCTGCGGCTGATCGGGAACATTTTGTTGAATAAATTGACGGTTCATCCGGAATACCCGGTTGTCGTACTGCCCGTCACCCTGCAGGAATTGGAGGCATACAACTATCAGGAAGGGGATCTGGAGGGGGTGGTCAACATTCCGCTATCCATAGAAGAGATCTATGTTTCGGTGCAGATTACTCAGCGGAAAGAGCGCATCAAACTTTCGTTCCGTTCCAAGGGGGCCATACCGGTCAACGAATGGGCCCGGGTGCATTTCAACGGCGGCGGGCACCTGAATGCCGCCGGTGGCCAATGCGAAGGGGCCACCCTGGAAGAGGTTGTTCAAAAAGTCTTCGATACCACCGCTTGGTTTTTCTCCACCTACGCGGGTATCTGATTTCCTCCTATTTCTTCCGGCCGTTGCGTTTGTTTTGTTCCTGCATCCGCTGCATCTGTTCCAAACGTTGCTGGAATTTGGACTTGACTACCGGACGCGCCTTGGCGGCTTCGATTTGCTGCAACAATTTCTCGTCGCTTACAAACCGGCGGATCAGCCAGGTCTGGACAATGGTGATCAGTGTCATGACCAAATAGTAGTAACTCAATCCGGCGGAATAACTGTTGAAAATGAACAGGAACATCACCGGCATGATGTACATCATAAGCTGCATGCTTTTCATCTGGTCGTTCTGCGGCTGGTTTTTGTTGCTCATCCGCATGTAAATGATGTTTACTGCGGTCATCAGCAGACAGAAAAGGCTGACGTGGTTACCGTAAAACGGAATGGAGAAGGGCAGGGTGGCAATGGAGTCGTACGACGCCAGGTCGGAGGCCCACAGGAAACTTTTCTGCCGCAGCTCAATAGCGCCCGGGAAGAACCAGAAGAGCGCGATCAGGATCGGCATCTGCAACAACATCGGCAGGCAGCCGCCCATGGGGTTGACGCCTGCTTTCTTGTACAGGGCCATGGTGGCCTGCTGGCGTTCCAGCGCTTTGTCGGCCGGTATTTTTTTTGTGATCTCGTCGATCTGCGGTTTCAGGATCCGCATCCTGGCTTGCGACAGGTACGATTTGTAGGTCATCGGAAAGAGGACCAGTTTGATGATCAGCGTCAGCAGAAAAATGATCAGCCCGTAGTTCCGGGTCACGTTGTTTTCCAAAAAGTGGAAAATGGGGATCACCACATACCGGTTAAACCACGCGAGCCACTTCCATCCTAAATTCACTAATTTTTCCAACTCGATATCGTCTCCGTACTCCTTCAGGACCGGGTACGAGTTCGGGCCGAAATAAAACTCCATGCGGAATGTTTCATCGTCGGCGCCCGAATAGGGGAGGGAGATCTCTGTAAAAAGATTTTTCAGGTAACCAGGATCGTTGTTTAACTGGCTGAGCACCCTGACGTCGCTGAACGACTCTTCCGCGATCAGCACGGAGGAGAAGAACTGCTGCTTAAAGGCGATCCACTTTACTTTGTTGGACAGGCTCTCTTCGTCGTCCGAAGATTCGGACAACTGCTCCACATCGTTGCTCAGGAAGTTGTAGTACAAACCGGTATAGCGGTTTTCAAAATCCTTGCTTTTCTCCAATTGGGGCAAATGAGCGCCCCAGAAGAGGGAGAGGAAGGAGGTGTTGGAAGCGATCACATCGTCCATGTTCCGGGCCAGAATGGTAAATCCGGCTTTGTAGGAATCAGGGGCCAGCGTATAGCGGAATTCAATGTATTTGTTCTCTTCTGTAAAGAGTTTCAGGGAGAGTTGTTCCTCCTGCGTATCGGCTACAAAATTCCGTTGCGACGTGGCGGGAACAAAAAGCATCTTTTCGGTATTTACCTGCTGGTTGCGCGCATAGAAAGAGAGGCCGAAGGCGCTCTTCTCCGCTTCCCAGAGTACCAAAGGCAAGGAGTCGTGGGTGACATACTCTTTCAGTTCCACCCGGACGATCCGGGCGCCGAGGGTGCTGATCTGCATACGGACCTTGTTGTTTTCCAACGTGATCAACTCTTCCGTTAAACTGTCCTGAGCGAATACGCCGGCCGTTTTTTTCAGGGAATCCGCTTCGTTCCGGGCCTCGTTTGCAGCGTATGCGGCCTGTTCCCGCTCTTCCAAAACCCTTCTTTCCAATTCCACCCGGGCGAGGGAGTCGCGCATCTCCTGCCTCCGCATCACCTCCTCTTTACCCGGTTTCGAAAAATAGGAAAATCCGATCAAAATCAAAAAGATCAGTACAAGCCCGATAAGCGTATTTTTGTCCATGTATTTGTTGCTAATAGTAAGTTATTTAATTGTTACCCGTTACGAAAGGCAAGCCTTGACAAAAGCCACGAACAACGGGTGCGGCCTGGCGACGGAGCTTTTGTACTCCGGATGGAACTGGGTGCCGACAAACCATTTGTGTTCCGGTATCTCAATGATCTCCGTGAGGCCGGTTTCCGGATTGATCCCGGTGGTGATCATTCCTGCGGCTTCGAATTGCGCCTTGAACCGGTTGTTGAATTCGTACCGGTGCCGGTGCCGCTCTTCGATGATCTTTTGTCCGTAGGCTTCCCAGGCTTTGGAGCCCTCCTTCAATTCGCATTTGTAGGCGCCCAACCGCATGGTCCCGCCTTTTTCCGTAACCTCTTTCTGATCGTTCATCAGGTCAATGACCGGGTATTTGGTTTTGGAAGAGATCTCTGTGGAGTCGGCGCCTTCCCAATGCAGTACATTCCGGGCAAATTCAATGACGGCCATCTGCATCCCCAGGCAGATCCCGAAGAACGGAATGTTGCGGGTACGGGCGTACCGGATGGCGGCCAGTTTTCCGGTGATGCCTCTGTGCCCGAATCCGGGCGCCACCAATATGCCGTGCAGGTTCTTCAATACCTCTTCCGCATTCTCTTCCGTCAGTTCTTCGCTGTGTATCCAGTGGATATTGACCTTACAGTCGTTGACCGCGCCGGCGTGTATAAAAGATTCTACGATCGATTTGTAGGCGTCGTGCAACTCCACGTATTTGCCTACCAGGCCGACCTGTATCTCTTCCCGGTAGTTGTTCAGTTTGTACAGAAATTGTTTCCACTGCTCCAAATCCGGCCCGCTGTTCAGGGGTAACCCCAGCATTTCCAATACGGTCTTGTCCAGTTTTTCCTCCTCCATTCTCACCGGCACTTCGTAAATGGTGGAGACATCCCGGGATTCCACCACCGCTTCCGGCTGTACGTTGCAGAAGAGGGCCACTTTCCGTTTCAAGTCGTTGCTGAGCGGATGCTCGGTGCGCAACACCAATATATCGGGCTGTACCCCGATCTCCAGCAATGATTTCACCGAATGCTGGGTCGGTTTGGTTTTCAGTTCGCCGGCGGCCGAAAGGAACGGGACCAACGTCAGGTGGATCAGCACCGATTTCTCTCCCAACTCCCACCGGAGCTGCCGGACCGCTTCCAAAAAGGGCAGCGATTCGATGTCGCCGACGGTGCCGCCGATCTCGGTGATCACCACATCGTATTCGCCCTTGCTGCCCAACAGTTTGATGTTGCGTTTGATCTCGTCGGTGATGTGGGGAACGATCTGTACCGTTTTCCCCAAATAGTCGCCCTTGCGCTCCTTGTTGATCACGTTCTGGTAGATCCGTCCGGTCGTAATGTTGTTGGCTTTCGAGGTCGGACAGCCGGTAAAGCGTTCGTAATGCCCCAGGTCCAGGTCTGTTTCCGCCCCATCGTCGGTCACATAACACTCTCCGTGTTCGTAAGGGTTCAGGGTGCCCGGGTCGATGTTGATGTACGGGTCCAATTTTTGGTTGGCTACCCGGTATCCCCGGGATTGAAGTAATTTTGCCAGGGAAGAGGCAATAATGCCTTTCCCCAGGGAGGAGGCTACACCACCGGTCACGAACACGTATTTTGTAGACACAATACTAAAATTTAGTCGATAGTTGAATTTTGAAGAGACAAAGATAGCAATTAAAGCACAAAGGAGAAACCGGCCGGTTGAAAATTTACCTCCGTTTTTTGGCAAATCGAAATTCTTTACTAATTTTACAATACGAATGCCTTGGAATTTTTTTTTAAGCTCATAGAGTTATGTATCCGAAAACCGGAGGAGAAAATGGTTCGGATAACGGAAAAAATGTGGATCGACAGATTTGCGAAATGCTCCGTCGTCACGACCAGAGTGGGATGAAGTTATTGTATGACGCCTATTACCGGCGGCTCGTGTTGTGGGCCAACACCTTCCTGGATGACATCGCTGTTGCGGAGGATCTTGTACAGGAGTTGTTTATTGATATCTGGACAAAAAAAATATACCTCAAGTTCAGGTACGAGGTGTTGTTTGCTTTTTTGCGCCTGATTGTGCGCAACCGTTGCCTGAACCGCAAGAACAAGCGGGGAGTGCTATATTCGGCCTGGGAGATGGAAAAAGTATCCCTTGCATTGGAACATTACGACGACAGCCACGACCGGATCATGGAGGTGGTCATCCGTGAGATCGACTCTCTTTCTCCCCGTTCACGGGAGATCTTGCGGGCAGTATACCTGGACGGAATGAAATACCGCGAAGTGGCCGAGCAGTACGGCATATCGGAATCGACTGTAAAAACACTTATGTCCCGTGCGCTCGATGGTCTGAGGGATAAACTAAACAGACACTGAATTCAGATTATTTCATTTTTTTTGCGAAAAAAGTAAGAAAATGTGTAGACTTTTTCTTGCTTTTTTTGTTTTTAGGCTATACATCACCCCAATCATGGATAAAGAGATCAGAGAAATAGTCTACGCTTTGCTTAACGAAAGCGCTACGGATGCGGAACACCGGAAACTGGAGGAGTGGCTGCAGGAGGAGCCTGCCCATCGCCTTGAATATGATGGTCTGTTGGAGGAGTGCCTTTATGTGCGGTGGGCGCAGGAGGAGGGAGCCGTAGATCCGGCGACCTCTGAAAAAGCCATTCGGGACGGTATAAAGAGGCGCATCCGGCGCAGGCATATGTGGTATTACAGTGGAGTTGCCTGCGCTGCCGTTGTTGCATTGGTTCTTGTGTGGTCTTCTCTTCTAAGGAGTAATGACCGGCCTGTTGCCATGCTCGCTGATGCCGCAGCAGGAGAGATACTGCCGCGCGCCATGCTTGTCCTTTCCGATGGTAGCGAGGTGGAGGTCGGAGGACTTGATACCCGGATCGAGGAGAAAAACGGTTGGAAAATAACGGTAAAGGCGGACGGGAAATTGGACTATGAACAGGCGAAAGGAACAGTTGCGGTGGAAGCGATGCCGATTTATAATAAGATCCGGGTGCCACGTGGCGGAGAGTACTACCTCAAGTTGGATGACGGCACCGAAGTATGGCTCAATTCCGACAGTGAATTGGAATATCCTGTCAGGTTTTCCGGTAAGAAGCGCGATGTGAAACTGCTGCGCGGTGAGGCATACTTCCGTGTACGCCGGGATCAGGAGAGATCATTCTCCGTCCGTTCGGGAGAATTTTCGTTACGTGTTTACGGTACGGAGTTTAATTTGAACACCTACGAAGAGCAGAGACTCGAATTGGTATTGGTCGAAGGTTCGGTCGGTTTTACGGGTAAACCGGGTATGGAGGAAAAGATACTTGCTCCGGATCAATTGGCGGTGGTCGACGGCCATACGGGAGAGTCCGAAGTATCCGATGTGTATACATTGCCTTACATAGCGTGGAAAGGCAGTGACCTGATCTTTGCCGACGAACCGCTTGAGTCGATCCTGAAAAAATTAGAACGGCGGTACGATCTCAAAATGGTTTACAAGAACGAGGCGGTGAAGAAGCTCCGTTTCGACATCAATGTACCCCGTTATGACAACATTACATCCCTGTTCTATTACATGGAAAAAATATCCGACGTACGGTTTTTTATAGAAGGAAGAACCGTTCACGTCGACAAAAGAAAATAGCGGAAAGTTAGGGCCTTTCCGCTATTGGATCCGATAATAATCAATAGTTATCCACTATGTATTAACGTAACAACAAATGTATGAAAAAAAATGGTCCGGTTACTCTATTGTTAAAAAAAGAGTACAGAAAAGCGTGGACGATCGTACAGTTCACCTCTGCGTTCATGCTGTTATTTGTTCTTTCCGCCCACTCGTCGGCATTGCAAAGCCGCTCGGTGAGCCTGAACCTTAGAAACGTTACTTTTTTCCAGGTGTTCGATGAAATACACAGACAGACCGGTTTGCGCTTTGTGTATAATACCGACCAGCTCAGGTCTCAAAAGACCGTTGACGTGCAAGCGGAAAACAAGGACGTTGAAGAAGTATTTACGGATATTCTCCGGGGAACTAACCTGACCTTTGTTCTGGAAGATGATGTAGTAATGCTCGTTCCGCAACAAAACACACAGCGGCAGGGGGAACCGACCAGAATAGCCGGAACTGTTACCGACGTCAACGGGCAACCACTGCCGGGAGTGACCGTCCGGCTGGTCTATAAATCTGCTACTGAGGATAAATTCATTGGTGTCTCTACCGACGTACAGGGGCGGTATGTTATCACCGTGCCGGCGGATGCGACCAATCCTGTTTTTTACTTTTCGTTCGTGGGGATGAAAAATCAGATCGTGCCCGTGACGGGAAAAGAAGCCGTCAACGTGGTGATGGAAGAAGCGCAGCAAGAGGTTGGCGAAGTGGTCGTAACGGGCTACCAACAGATCGACAGGCGCCACCTGACGAGCGCCGTTACCAGCATGAAAATGTCGGACATCGAGATACCGGGCGTTCTGTCCATCGACAAGGCGCTCGAAGGGAATGTGCCGGGGCTGATCTTTATGCAGAGCACCGGGCAGGTGGGAGCCGCTCCCAAATTGCGTATCCGGGGTTCCTCCTCGATCCTCGGCAACCAGGAACCTCTTTGGGTCGTGGACGGGATCATCGTACAGGACAAAGTCAACATAGACCCGGTGCAACTGAACGACCTCGACTTTGTGAACCTGCTCGGGAACGCCATCTCGGGGCTGAACCCGGCCGATATTGAGCAGATAGACGTACTCAAGGACGCGGCGGCTACGGCACTTTACGGTGCCCGGGCGGCCAACGGCGTCATTGTGGTGACCACCAAAAAAGGCCAGGCCGGACCGCCGAAGATCTCTTACTCCATGTCGGGAACGTTCACTCCGCGCCCCCGCTACACCGACCGTGCATTTCACATGATGAACTCCAAGGAGCGTATAGACGTTTCGCGCGAGTTGATGGAAAGAGACGTGCGTTATTCGGGATATTACCCCGGTGTCGATGATTGGGTTGGTTACGAAAGGGCCTACCTGGATTATTTTCAGGAGGGAACGATCGATTTCAACGAATTCAGCCGCCGGTCGAAATACTACGAAACGATGAACACCGACTGGTTGAAACTTTTGACCAAAGATGTTTTCTCGCACAACCACACCGTAAGCCTGAACGGAGGATCGGAAAACATCCGCTACTACGCATCGGTGGGGTTTGCAGACCAGAAGGGCAATGTGCGCGGCGAAAAGAACGATCGTTATACGGCAACCCTGAAGACTACGCTGAACTACGATAAACTCACGGCCGAGTTCGGTGTCATAGGCGACATTACCGAGAAAAGATACAGTCCCACGGAACTGAACGTGATGAGCTATGCCCACTCGATGAACCGCGCCCTGCCGTTGTACGGTGAGGACGGCGAATTGTGGTATTATAACAGGGGGCCAAGTGAGAAATTTCCGTTCAACATCCGCAACGAAATGGATCACTCGTCGTGGGATATCAACCAGTACGGGGTAAACCTCACGGGGCAGGTACGCTATAAATTCAACGACCGGTTCAGTCTCCGCGGCGTGGCTTCCTATCAGTTCAGCTACACCGATGACTCGGAGTGGTTCGGCGAGGAGAGCTGGCATGTGAAGAGCCTGAATCTGCGCACCACCAATGCCGCTTACCCCTATTTTAACTACTTGTGTCCGTTCGGCGGTGAACTCAAGCAGAGTACGACCAGGAACAACGCCTATACCTTCCGCCTGCAGGCCGACTACAACACCTGGCTGGATGCCGACAACAAGCATTTTATCAATGCGATGGCGGGGTATGAACTCTCTTCCTCCAAGTACAACAGTGAGAACTCCTTACAGCGGGGGTATTTCAAGGACAGGGGACAGACCGTTGCGCCGCCTCCGATCTATACCCTCGGCCCCAATGTCAATTTCTCGCATTACCAGATGTATTACCATTGGTTGATCAACAACCATCCCACATATACAGAGAGCCTGACCAATATGCTTTCGGCTTATGCGACCTTTACCTACTCCTACGCCGACAGGTACATCCTAAACGTGAACGGACGCGCGGACTGGTCGAATGCCTTCGGCAGCCGGAGCAACGAGAAATTATTCCCGGTGTGGTCGGTTTCGGGCAGGTGGAACATCAGCGACGAAAAATTTATGCAGAACGCGAGTTGGGTCGACAACTTGGCGTTGCGCCTTTCTTACGGCTTGCAGGGGAATATGCTCAACAACCAACCGTCCCGCCTCGTCATACAGAAAAATCCCCTGGGCGTTACCGGCGATGAGTATGCGAACATTGTGCATTATGCAAACCCGGATCTCAGGTGGGAAAAGACCAACTCTTACAACGCCGGGATCGATTTCAGCCTGTTCAACAACAAGGTGAGGGGATCGTTTGCCTACTACTACAAGAAGACCACCGATGCGTTTTTGGACAGGCGCGTAGGCAGCCAGAACGGTGTGACCACCTATACGGTGAACGCAGGAGACATCGAAAACCACGGTGTCGAGATCGCCCTTAGTTTTACCCCCATTGACCAGGGGATCGTAAACGGCAAGAGGGGGTTTGTGTGGAGGTTTGATCCACAGATCGGGCAGGCGGTGAATCAATTGGTCAACCGGGCTATCAACCGGCACAACGACTATCTGCAGGACGACCTGACATTTATGGATATGATCAATGGAGCTGCCTACATACCGGGAACCGCCCTCAATACGTTCTATTCGTTCCGTTACAAGGCGTTGGACAACACGGGCCGCCCGACGTTCTACGGGTTGGAAGCCGACCGTGTGGACGAATTGAACGAGAAGTACGCCGAATTGGCGGCGCTCGACAAAAAGAACGTCTGGATGGAGCTTCTCTCGGAATCGGGAACGCGCGTTCCGGTTTTACAGGGCAGTTTGCGCAACTACGTTGCCTACCGCAATTTCAGCCTGTCGGTCAACCTGACGTACAGCTTGGGTAACAAGATCAGAATGTTTAAACTCTGTTCCAGCGATTACAGTGCTGTGAACCCCTATCCGCACAACAACCTGCGCAAGGAGTTTGTGGACCGGTGGCGCGGGCCGGGCGATGAAAAGCACACCGATATCCCCGGGATCGCTACTGAGGTAGTCGGAGCGGGCGATCAGGAAAAGATCATGGCCTCTTACGGTTGGTGGTACAACAAAACCAACTGGGCTCCGGATGTAATGACCAACAGATCGCTGTCTAAATATTCCATGTACGACTACTCCGACCTGCGCGTAGTCAGTGGCGATTACCTGCGCATGCAGTCGTTGGTGTTCACCTATACGCTCGGCGACAAGTTCCTCCAAAATTTGGGTATTGCGAACGCAAGCGTTTCGCTTTCGGGCCAGAATCTTTTTACCATCTGTGACAAAAAGCTGAAAGGCCAGAATCCGGAGCAGTTTACAACGGACGACATGATCAGCATAGCGTTGCGCCCGCAATACACTTTCAGCCTGAATCTTAACTTTTAAACCAGAGAGCGATGAGAAAAGCATATTTGATGATCGGAGTGGCGCTGGCTGTATTCTGTGCCTCGTGTGGAGATTTCTTAGACGAATACTCCCAGAACAAGACCTATGTGAACAGTGTCAGCGATCTCGACGAACTGTTACTCGGCGATGGCTACATCTTAGCGAGTGATGTCAATCTGAGCGACTACCCCGGCAGGAATCTCTTTGAATTCCTGCACCTGTTGAGCGACGAATCCCGGGAGGTGATCCTGCGCAACAGTTATGGACTGAATCCCCCCGGCGGAGATAAAGTATATGTTGCTAACAGGGGATTCTGGTCGTGGGCGCAGGAGCCGTTCACGAACGTAATCGGCACGGTTGCCGGAGATCCTTACTGGCAGCCGTTCTATGTGCGCATTGCGTGTCTGAACAACATCCTCGACGAAGCCAAAGGTTTCACCGACCTTTCGGACAGGGACGCGCAGACGCTTGCGCGGGTGACGGGCGAAGCGTACTTCCTGCGTGCGTGGAACTATTTTATGTTGGCGAACCTGTATGGAGCCGCTTACGACAAATCCAATCCCGAAGATGGCGCCAGCGTTATTCTGAAATTGACGCCACAGGTGGTTTTTGATAAAGCTTTCAGGGACCACACCGGCGATGTATACCGGCAGATCGTCAGCGATTTGAAGGAGGCTGTCGCCCATTTTGCCGGCGGCGATACAAAAGATGCCCAATACCGCGCGAACGCTTCGGCAGCCTGGGCGCTGCTGAGCCGTGTTTACCTCTATATGGAGGAGTACAGCCTGGCCGTCGAAGCCGCCGACGAGGTGGAGGGGTACGCCCTTTTCAACTTGGCGGTCAACTATGTTCCCGGCAGCGGCAAATCGTTCCTCAACACAGCTTCCCCCGAGGTGATATTTATTCAGGGGGCATACGGTGGAATTGCCAGGTTGCATAAAGGGAGTTTCTTTCTCTACTCCCCTCCTCCCACGCCTCTTATCTATGCCGATTGTTATGGCGTTGCGGAGGAATTGCAGCAACTGTTTGACGCGAACGACATACGTTCCAGCGCGTTTTTTGCACGTACCTACGGAAGCGACATATTTATGTGCCGAAAGGTGGGGAGCGGAAGCAATCTTTACGAAACAGACCCGATCACCGGACAGAATGTATACACGACCGATGTCGGTTCGAGCGAATCGTTCGGCGAATGTATTTCGATCCGGTACGCCGAGGTTTTGCTTAACAAAGCCGAAGCGCTGGCCTGCCTGAATGAGATCGGGCCGGCTACCGCCGCCATCCGGGAGCTGCTGAATACCCGGTATGTGGCTGCACCGGCTGTTCCTGCCGGGCAAATGGATCTCATTGCGTTTATCCGCAAGGAGCGGCAGAAAGAGCTCTGTTTCGAAGGACACCGCTGGTTTGACCTGCGCCGCTATGCGGTGAACAGTGTGGCCCCTGTCGCCACAACCGTCGTGCACGAATACGCCGATCCGGCCATGAATGCCGTGGCCGGTTGCTACACACTCAGGCCGTACTCCGCGGCGACACGCGGAGGTTGGTTGCTGCCGCTTCCATCGGAGGTACTGGATTACAATTTTCCGAACATAACCAACTTCGACCGCGAGGCCGGAGTAACCCAAACCATCTATTGACATGTGTATGAAAAATATAGTTATAACCGGATTGGTGCTGGCCGCGATCGCGACCGGGTGCGCCAAGGAAGAGAGCTTGACCCCGACAGAGGTTAAGAACTGGTACGAGATCGAGGATCCCGGTACCGGTGCGGATGCCGTTGACCGGAAGATCTACGAGATTTGGCAGGAATATGGAGTACCGGTGTTTTACAGCGATACGATCGGTTCCGAAGACCGCGGACGGGTCGATACAAACGGTAAGAAAGCCTATTATTATGAGGTACTGGACCTCAATTACGACATGACGCTTAGGGAGACAACTGACCAGACGGTGCTGGTGCAATGGACCCGGATCGAATGGTGGAACCCGGAGGAGAAGGTCAGGATCCTGCCCCTGCTTGAACTGCTCGATACCAAGCTGTTGCCGTTTATCGGGAGTGCGCATCCGACCTGCATCATTGTGACTGATCAGTTGAGCATAGACGGTGGCGATTATTATGCCTACCGGGGCGGCGTCAACTATGTAGCGCTCCAGGCGGGTTATTACGATGCCGAAGATCCCGAAGTGGTAAGGGCTTACTGTGTGGATTTTGCAGCGCAACTTCTCATAGCGAATTTCGGAAAAAAGGAGAATATGCAGAAGTACTGGGAGATCCCGGAACGTTTACTGGCACCTTATTTGTCGACCGGACAGACGATGTGGAGTTCATGGGTACACCAGACCCAGTTTCCGGGGATTACTCCACAGGATTTGGGATTTTTGGGGTTCCATCCTTACTGGGACGGTTATTTGCCTTTCCAGGAAGAGGACATTGCCCTATATATAAACGCGATAATCGAGATGTCCGATGCGGAGTTCGAGGCTCAGTACGGAGCCTATCCGTACGTGATGGAACGTTTCCGGCTGTTAAAAGCTACCATTCTTGAAGCTGGACTCGATCTGAGCGCGTTGCGTGGAGGGAATTAATCCTTTTCTTTCGTGATCACATAAGACAGAGTGACTCTGAAAGTTTGCTTTCAGGGTTGCTCTGCTCCACGACATGGGACTGCAGGTTCCTGAAATTTGTCCGGAAATTATAAAATAGTAAAATATGTCAGAAGCAATTGTTCGGGTAGAGAACCTCTATCACCGGTACACCACGCAATGGGCTGTGCAGGATTTGAGTTTTGATGTGAAAGGGCGCGGAGTGCTCGGGCTTCTGGGAGCCAATGGGGCCGGAAAGTCCACTACAATGAATATCATCTGCGGAGTGCTTAACCAGACGTCGGGGAGTATATATATAAATGGCATCGACTTGCGTAAAGATCCCATCGGAGCCAAACAGCACATTGGTTTTCTTCCCCAAAAACCGCCGTTGAATCCGGACATGACCGTGGACGAGTACTTGACATTTTGCGCCAACCTGCGCAGGATGCGGGGGCCCGCAGTGAAAAAAGCCGTGCAGGCCGCCAAGGAACGTTGCGGTATTGACCATTTCAGCAAACGCTTGCTCCGGAACCTGTCGGGCGGTTACCAACAGCGTGTGGGCATTGCCCAGGCGATCGTGCACGGGCCTGAAGTGGTGGTATTCGACGAGCCGACCAACGGACTGGATCCGATTCAGATCGTGGAGATCCGCCATTTGATCAAGGAGATCGCCGTAGACCGTTCCGTGATCCTTTCGACCCATATATTGCCCGAGGTGCAGTTGAGTTGCGACGATATCGTAATGATTAACCAAGGTAAATTGGTTTTTTCCGGAACCATCGAACAGTTCGACAATTACATCGCCCCGCGTTCTCTCTTGGTGGTGTTCAACGCGGCGCCGGGGCTCGACACATTGAAGGCGATCCCGGCGGTAGAGAGCGTAGACAAGCTCACCGAAAAACGGTTCCGGATCTTCTTTTCCGACCCGTCGGGCATAGTAGAACGTATGGTACGCTTATCGGTGGAAGGCAATTGGGGCATACAGGAAATTGCCCTGGAGAAAGGCTCGTTAGATGAGGTCTTCGCCTACCTGTCGGGTAAAACAGTAAAATCGTAGCGGTATGTTTACAACCTGGAAAATCGCAAAGGCCGAATTGCAAACGCTTTTCTACTCGCCATTCGCCTGGTTGATGCTGGTGCTGTTCGGCATCCTTGTCTTTGGGCGGTTTTACGATATTTTTGATCTGGCTGTCAGGTCTCAGGAGATCGGCGAATCTGTCGGGAGCGCCACGCGCCGTCTTTACACGGGGCATGATCTGTTGCAGACCGGGGTTTTGGCATCTATCCTGAATGAGTTGTACCTTTTTTTTCCGATGCTGACCATGGGACTGATCTGCCGCGAGATAAACACCGGGGGGATTAAACTGTTGGATTCTTCGCCGGTCACGATACGACAGGTGGTTGCGGGCAAATACCTCTCGATGTGCATTTTCTCGTTGCTGCTTATTGTGATATTGCTGCTGACCGTCGTAGCGGGTGTTTTCACCGTTCCGCACCTTGAGATACCGGCTATACTGACCGCCCTTGCAGGTATCTATCTTTTGATGTGTACCTACGCGGCCGTGGGGCTTTTTATGTCGTCGCTGAGCTCGTATCCCATCGTGTCCGCAGCCGGAACGCTGGGCGTACTGGCCGGACTTACCTATGTGGGAGGGATCTGGCAAGACGTGAATTTTGTGCGGGAGATAACTTGGTGGTTAGCCATCAATAAGAGAATAGGGAGTTTTTTAGCAGGGATCATATCCAGTGCGGACGCGATCTACTATTTGCTTGTGATCGGAATGTGTCTGCTGTTCACAGGATTCAGATTGGGTTTCAGGAAGATCTCCCTTGCCGTGTGGAAGAAGGCCGGTGTGTATGCCGGTGTTGTGTTGGGGATGTTGGCATTGGGGTATGTCACCTCGCGTCCCGCCTTGCGCATGTATGCCGACAATACGGCTGATCAGCGCAATACCATCTCCGCAGCCAGCCGGCAGATCATGGAGGATCTGGAGGGCAGGGTCACGGTCACTTCGTATGTCAATGTACTGCACAAAAACGCAGAGCTGATGTTGCCGGTCAGTATCAATCAGGACAGGGAGCGTTTTGAGCCTTACATGCGTTTCCACCCCAACATGGAATTGGAGTATCTCTATTATTACGGACAGCCGGACCTGCCGGGAAATTTTGCCAGGCATGCTTTGAGTAATGGCCTTACGCTCGATTCCATGGCCCGCCATTTTTGTACGGTCAATGGGATTGATCCCGGTCGCTTGCTCACCCCCGAACAGGTACGGGAACATTGCCCGCTGAACCTCGCATGGGAGGGGAATCCTGTGGTGCGTACGATTGAAGCCGCGGGGAGAGAACCACGTCCGTTGCGGCTTTACGACGATAACCGGATATTGCCCGATGAGCGAGAGATCGCGGTGGCTTTCAAAGGAGTGACTTCCGCCCCTCCGTTGGTGGTTTATCTGACGGGGCGCGGAATGGCCGACATCACGTCCGGCAGTATGGAGGGATACGATGTTCTGATGAACACCCCCTCTGTGCGCATGTCGCTTATTAATCAGGGATTCCGCGTCGAACAGGCGGATATTACGAACGGTATCCTTTCCGAAGGCGCCGATCTGCTTGTGGTGGCTAATCCCACGGAAGAGTTGACACCCGAAGAGCTCGGTATGATCACTGGGTACCTGGAGAACGGTGGCAATATGCTGTTGCTGGCCGATGCGGGCAATGAACAGAACATGAATAAAATAGCTGCTTCGTTAGGTATTTCTTTCGCTTTGGGCTATTTGGTACAGAATCATTCCGAATCGATGGATCTTTATCCGCACATCGTGTTGAGTCGAGCCGTAGAGGGCGCCGCCCGGATCGATCCGGCTTTCCGTCATTGGACGGAGTGGGGGCTCAGCCAACCGATGCGGATGGCGACAGCGATAGAGTTGCCTGAGAGGGAAGGATATATCCCGTTGTTCGCCTCGTCGTCCCACGGCTGGTTGAAAAAAGAGAAGGCAAACCTGCTCGACGGGGTACTTGAACCGGATGCATCGCTGGGGGAATACCGGGGAGCGCATGTAACCCTGGCCGCCATAGAGCGTCGGATCAACGGACGGGAGCAGCGGATTCTTGTTTCGTCCGACGCCGAGTGGCTGAACAACGCAGGGGTGGCGACCAATTACGCCGGTGTGGATGCAGCTACGGTGAGCCTGGGGATCTCCTGTTTCAGCTGGTTGGTGGATCACAAAGTGCCGGTGCAGATAAGCCGCGGGAAGACCCGGGATGGAAAGATAAATTTTGTCGATGCCGATCTCGGTTGGCTCTATTATCTGTATATCTGGATCCTGCCCGCGATCATGGCCGTAGCAGGGGGCGTGCTCTACTACAGGCGTAACAGTCGCTAAAAGGAAGGTAAAAATTGAGAGAGAAAAATACAACGTATGAAACAAATTTATACGATTGCCAGGGCTGAATTACAATCGTTTTTTTATTCGCCCATCGCATGGCTGATACTGATCATCTTTACCATACAGTGTGCTGTGGCTTACTGCGATACGATGGTTTTGATAGCAAAGGAGGCGGCATTGGGAACGAACCTGCCCGGACTGACCGATTGGTTTTTTACGATCGAGATGCGCGGACGCTGGGGAGTAAGCGTGTTCCAGTCGGCGGTAAAATATCTGTACATTTTTTACCCCCTGTTGACGATGGGGCTGATCAGTCGCGAATTAGCCAACGGGTCGATCCGGCTCTTGGACTCTTCGCCTGTCAAACCATCGCAGGTCGTCTGGGGTAAATTTTTCAGTATGGCGGCCTATTCGCTGCTGTTGATCGGGGTGCTTCTGCTGTTCGTTGTACCTACCTCCCTGATCACCCCCCATTTCAATTGGTCCTTGGTATTCGTGGCGCTGCTGGGAATACTGCTTACAATGCTCGCCTACTCTGCGATAGGGTTGTTCCTCTCTTCGTTGACGCGCTATCCCGTAGTAGCGGCCATCGGGTCGTTCGCTGTTTTTATGGTATTAGACCGGATCGGACAGTATGGCCAGCAGTGGGACACTGTACGGGACGTGACGACATGGCTCTCCCTCTCGGGTAAGACAAGCATATTTATGAAGGGAATGCTGGCCAGCAGTCCGGTTGTCTATTTCCTGAGTATCATCGCTATGTTCATCGCTTTTACGATACTCAAGTTGCATTTGGCCCATTATCACTATCCCCTGTGGCGCCAGGCGGTACGTTACCTTTCGGTGGCACTTGCCGTAGTAGGCGTGGGATGGCTGGTGTCGCGCCCCGCATTGCGTCTGTATGCCGACGTGACGGAGACGCAGCTCAATACTTTGCATCCGCAGAGCCGCAAGATCATAGAACAGTTAAAAGACCGGGGGCCGCTTACCATAACGACCTACGTAAACCTGATGGATCGTTACCGGACATTGGGCTTGCCAAGGAGCATCTCGAAGGACAAGGCCGGTTACGAGCGCTATCTGCGCTTCAAGCCCGATATCCGGTTCAGGTATG
This sequence comes from Odoribacter sp. UBA944, assembly GCA_002293375.1. Classification (GTDB taxonomy): domain Bacteria; phylum Bacteroidota; class Bacteroidia; order Bacteroidales; family Marinifilaceae; genus UBA944. The sequence goes on along the minus strand of DBDA01000051.1, from coordinate 40,326 downwards.
TTTACTACTATGCACCGACAGATAAACCTACCGGTGTAGAGCGGATAAAACCGGACCTTACGTTTGAGGAGACGGCGAGTGAAATAGCCCGGCTCAACCGCGTGCCTTTCCGGCTGTTCAAAACGAAGGAGGAGATGGATGAGATCGTCGATCTCTCGCCGGAACGGTACCGTTTTGTCCGCTTTTTCGAGCTGGAAAACGGTCGCCGGAGTGTGCTGCGTATGTATGACGAAACACCTCCAATGCCCTTTGATGAGGAGATAGCCGTGGCTTTCAAGCGCTTAGCGGTCGATATGCCGCAGGTGGGCTTTGTCACCGGGCACGGGGAGCGTTCCATATATGATAGGCGTGGGGAAGGATACGAGCGGATCGTTTCAAATATTTTCAACCGTTTCTCGCTGCTGAACCAAGGCTTGGACGGTGTGGAAGTCCGGCTCGGAACGGCGGGTGTTCCGGAATCCGTGGATGTATTGGTCATTGCCGATCCGCAGTCGGCGTATGCTGCGGAGGAATTGGCGGCGCTCGATGCTTATCTGGCCCGGGGCGGCAACCTGATATTGTTGGTAGAACCCGATAGCCACCCGGTTACGTCGCCGCTTTTGGAGCGTTTTGGAGTGGAATTGGAGCCGGGATGTTTGGCTGAGAAGCCGGTCATAGAACTTGCAAATGTAGTTGGGGGGTATTTCACCGAAGAGGGGATCAAAACCTGGGATCTCGTCAGTGGCGCAAAATTCGGAATTCCGATGGTAGCTATGCCGGGTGTTGCCGCACTCCATCCGGGCGTTTCTACCGGGTATACGGCGCGCCCTTTGCTGGCGACGCGGAATGATGCCTGGAACAAGATTGGCCCGGTGGACTGGATACAGGGAAACCTGCAACCCGTAGAGCGGAGAGGGGAACGGACGGGAACATTTGTACCGGCTGTTGCACTCACCCGTACCGTCGGTGACAAGGAACAGCGGATCCTGATCGCCGGGGATGCCGACTGGATGGACAACCGCGAGGTGCAGAACGGGCGGCAGGGATTTACGAGCCGGCCGTCGCAGGTGGTCTATTACCTGTTCAGGTGGCTGACCTACGGGGTCGCTCCGATGGAACTCCGTCGCCCGTCGCCTACCGATACCGCCATACACATTTCCCAGGCCGGTGCGGTTTGGTACAAATGGATATACGAATGGGCCCTTCCCGGTCTATTGCTGGCCTTCGGAGGTTTTGTACTGATCCGCAGAAACCGGAAATAAGAGGGTAAATGACCTAAATACATAAAATAAGCAGAGTATGAAAACATGGATAGGCAGAGTGTTTCTGTTTTTTTTAGTACTGACAGGATGCGTGTCTTGCCAGCGGGATCCGGATGCAAAAATTCCAATGGATCCGGCTATAAAAACAGGGAAGTTGGAAAACGGAATGACCTACTACATTCGTAAAAACAGCGAACCCAAAGAGCGTGCCGGTTTTTACATCATCCAGAATGTAGGCGCCTTGCTTGAAAATGACGATCAAAACGGTTTGGCCCATTTTCTGGAACACATGGCTTTCAACGGGACGAAACACTTTCCGGGAACCAGTCTAAGGGAGATGCTGGCACGGAACGGAATTGCTTTCGGCAGGGATTTGAATGCATCTACGGGTCAGAATGAAACCGTGTACAGCATCAACAATGTTCCGACTACGAATCTTCCGCTCATGGACAGTTGTTTACTGATCCTTCACGATTGGGCTAATTATTTGTTGCTGGAAGAGAAGGAGATCGACAACGAACGGGGGGTAATCTCGGAAGAGTGGCGTACGCGTAGGGACTCCGAATTACGGATCCTGAACCAAACGAATCCGGTACTCTATAAAGGTTCGCAATATGCCAAGCGGGATATGATCGGTGATTTGGCCGTCATCCAAAATTTTGATTACCAAACGATCCGGGATTTCTATCACGATTGGTACCGTACCGATTTACAGGCAATTGCCGTTGTCGGAGATTTCGATGTGGACGAGATGGAAAAGAAGATAATCGAATTGTTTTCTCCCATACCGGCGATAGAGCATGCAAAACCGAGGCCCTTTTTTGAAATTCCGGAGCACGATGAAGTATATTATGTATTGGCTACTGACCCCGAAGCACAGGAATCCTCTGTCTCCATTTACATGAAACGCGAAGACCGGAAACCGGGAGACCGGTATGGAAACCTCCGGGACGAATTGGTCAACTCCCTTTACACAAACATGATCCGGGCACGTATTTCCGAAATCCTCCAAAAGGGCATTCCGCCTTTTATGGACGGAAGCATTGTGTACGGTAAAATAGTGCGTGGGTACGGAGCCTATTATATTCATGTCACTGCCAGAAACAACGAAGAAGAGCTGGCCCTGAAAAGCATCCTGACGGAAAATGAAAGGGTTGTCAGATACGGCTTCACCGAATCCGAATTGGAACGGATGAAAAAAAATGTACTGACCAGTGTCGAATCTTCCTACAAACAACGGGATAAAAGAACCAACGAATATTTTATCGGCCAGATCAAAAATAATTTTCTTGAAGACAGGCCGATCATCGATATAGAGTATTACTACCATTTTGTGAAAAGCGAATTGCCCGGCATAACCGCCGGGGAAATTTGGGCCAAAGCAAAGGAGTGGAATACATATAAGAATATGGTTATCGTCGTTACCGGTCCTTCCGAAGATGCAAAACACCTGACAGAACAAGAGGTTTTAAAGAGCATCGACGAGGTAAAAAGATCCGACATACAACCATACGAAGACAGTTCGGTTGAATCCGATCTGATCCGTGAAGAACTGCCGGGCGGTACCATTACGGAGACCAAACAGATCCCTGCACTCGGCGCAGAAGAGTGGACGCTCTCCAACGGAGCAAAAGTGGTGTTCAAGCAAGTGGATTACAACAAGGATCAACTTCTCCTGTTCGCTTTCAGCAAAGGAGGCATTTCCCTGTACAATGCTGACCTGCTGCCTTCGGCCATCATGCTTTCCAATTTTGTAGACGCGTACGGTGTTGGTAATTTCACTGCGATGGATCTGCAAAGGGCGCTTGTCGGCATGAAATTATCCATCGGAGTGAGCCTTTCCGGCCTTTACGAAAATATAAGCGGTTTTTCTTCTCCCAAGGATTTTACAAGCCTGTTGGAGTTGCTCTATCTGCAATTCCAGCACCCCCGGTTCGACCGGGAAGCGCACAATGCCTGCCTGAGCAGGTTGCGCGAATCCATACGGAATGCAAAAAACAACCCGAATAAGATCCTGCAGGATTCCATGCAGATCATTTTGAGCAATTACCATCCGAGGGTCACGCCGATAGACGAAAAATTCCTGAACAGCATCAGCATGGAAAAAATAGAGCAAGTTTACAGGGAGCGGTTTCAGGATGCCTCCGATTTCACCTTTATCGTTGTGGGAGACATGGATGCGGAAACAGCAAAACCACTGATCACCAAATACATTGGTTCCATCCCTTCGGCATACAGGAAAGAAAATTGGAGAGACAACGGGGTGCGTGGGCCTAAAAAAATAAATAAGGAGATCGGGATCGTTTTCGAAACCCCCAAAGCCACCTCTGTGACGGTATGTACACAAACGGTCATTCCCTATACCCCGCAGAACAATATTTACCAATCTATCCTGGCCGGAGTGCTCCGGATCAGGTATACTGAAAATATCCGGGAAAAAGAGGGAGGTACATACGGAGTAAATGTATCGCCGGGGGCAAACAAAGAACCGTTTGCACAATACACCCTGAGCGTTATTTTTGATTGCGATCCCGAAAAGGCTTCTCATCTCCAATCGCTGGTACACAAGGAAATGGAGGATATGATGAAGAATGGGCCTACACAGGAAGAGTTAAATAAAGTGACCTCCAATATGTTGAAGGAACGGGAAACGGCCAGACAGAACAATGAATATTGGTTGAATGCGCTCGCTACCTGGTACCAGATGGGATACAACCCAGACGATCCGGAAAACTACGAAGATGTGATCAAAAATACAACACCGACATTGCTACGGGAGTTTTCGAAAAAGATGTTTACGAATGCGGAGGAGGTTGATCTGATCTTTAAACCCAAACAGTGATCGGGTTTGAGAACTACCAAAGAAGAGAGCCGTTCAAAAATGGACGGCTCTCTTCTTTGGTATGGGAACTTTGGAATTAGATAATGCTATCCAATGCTTTCAGTTTCTCTTTAAACAGGCTCAACTGCTGCCGGTTCTTGTCGATCCGGCTGTTCAGTTCTTGGATCAATCCCTCCGATTTATTGGATTTGGAGATAAATCCGATGTTGTTCTCCCAGGTGTGGATGTCGTTTTCCAGTTGCCGGATCTTGGCCGTCAATTTGTCCCGTTCGTTGATGATCTTGAACTCTTTGTTTTCGCCTGACTCCAGGGTGTTTATCTTGGAGCGGAACTTTACCAGATCTTTGTCGAACTCATCCAGATTCAATTGATCGAACAGAACGTTGAGAGCATTCCGGAACTCCTCCTGCAATTTGTCTTTCTGTTTGATCGGAACAAACCCGATCTCAGACCACCGTTTCTGGAACTCTTTCAGTTGACGGATGTTCTCTTCGCTGTCCGGGGAGAGCGTGTACTGTTTTACCTCTTCCAATAACGCCTGTTTTCGTTCCAAGTTCTTCTCCTGTTCGGAATCCTTGTTTTTGAAGTGAGCGTTTTTGTTGTCAAAAAAGGCATCGCAGGCAGCCCGGAACCGTTGCCATACTTTGTTGGAGTGTTTCCGGGGGGCGGGGCCGATTTTTTTCCACTCTTTCTGGTAGGAGATGATCTTGTCGGTGGTGACTTTCCAGTCGGTGCTGTCTTTAACGGCTTCCACCTTTTCGCACAGTTGTATCTTCAGTTCCAGGTTTTTCTCTTGTTCTCCCAGCATCTCTTTGTGAACCGCTCTCTTTTTATCGAAGAAAGCGTCGCAGGAGGAACGGAAATTCTTGAAGATCCGGTTCCGCTCTTTTTGCGGGACCGTTCCGGATTGCCGCCACTCTTCCTGCAAGTCGATGAGGGCTTTGGCAGCGTTGTTCCATTCGGTGATGGTGCTGTATTCCGCAGCGGCGATCGCCGCCGCCTTTGCGCAGATCTCCTCTTTTATTTTCAGGTTCTCCGCTTGTTCCTGTTTCAGGGACTCGAAGAAGCGGTGGTGCCTGTCGTTGATCTGCCCGGTAGCCCCTTTGAACCGCTCCCAAACCGAATCCTGCTGCTCCTTTGGAATGGGACCGGTCTCTTTCCAACGGGTGTGCAGTTGTTGTAACTGTTTGAATGCGGCGTTGATGTCCTGCTCTTCGTTCAATTTCTCGGCCTCTTCGCACAGTCCGGTTTTGACATCTAAATTGCGTTTCAGGTCCAGGTCCCGCAACTCCTTGTTTATTTTAATGTAGTTGTAGAAATTCTCCATGTGGTGGTGCCAGGTCTCCCACAGATCGTTTACCCGGCTTTGCGGGACCTGTCCGGTATTTCTCCAACGCTCTTGTATCTCTTTGAATTCCTGAAAAGTCTTGTTCAGCGACTCCTCTTTCTGTATCAACTCCTTCAACTCTTCAATCAATTGCAGTTTGAGTTGCAGGTTTTTCTCCCTTTCCGCTTCCAATTGCTTGGCTGTGAGGACCTGTTTTTCCCGCTCTTCCGGCGATTTTTGCTCCTCCGCGCTTGTTTCTTCCGTTCCCGCGTCTGTGTCTGCAACCGTATCTGTGCCCGCTTCCGCACCTGTTTCCACAATAGCATCCGTATCTGCTTCCGGAAGCGTTTCAGAGGCATTCGAGGCATCTGAGGCTTCAGAAGTGTCCGGAATATTCGGTTCGACAGGTTCGGTAACAGGAGATTCCGTAATAGGGGATTCTTCCGGCATGCCGGTTTCCATGCCGGTTTCCATATTGGTTTCCATACCGGGTTCCTGCGCCGGTTCCTCTGTCACTTGTGCTGGTACTTCGGAAGAGTTCTCCGTCTCTTCACTCAGTAACGTGTTCTCGTTTTCCATGATTGTAGCGGTTTGATAAGATTGAATCGACGAAAATAGGTATTTAATCCGAAAAAAACAAAGAGCCGGCTTGAATTCAGGCCGGCTCTTGTTTTATTTTATTTAGACTTGTTAGGAAAAACTGGTATTTTGGGATCGCGGTGTGGATGTTCTTTCAATTTTTGGAGGATTACCTCAATGGCTCTATTCAACTGCTCATCCTCTCCCAAATACTCCTTATGGGGATCGTTTTCCACCATGATGTCCGGATGGACGCCTTCACCTTCGATGATATACCCGCTTCCGTCAGCGGCAAAAGGTGCATAGGAAGGTGTTACAATCGAACCGCCGTCCACGACCGGTACCGTCCCGCTGTAACCCACCGTGCCACCCCAGGTCCGCTTGCCGATCACCGTCCCCAGGCGATAGTGTTTGAACCGGTATGGGAACAGGTCGCCGTCCGATGCGGAATACTCATTGATCAACAATACTTTCGGCCCCGTGAACGTACCCACGGGATTCACGGAACCCTCCGTCTGGTTGGTGTGCATGGTATAGAAAGCCGGGGTCCTCAACAAACGCTCCGCGATCATCGGGGAGACATTGCCGCCTCCGTTTCCCCGGTCGTCTATAATGAGGGCCTTTTTGTTTAACTGGGGGTAGTAGTGCTTCACAAATTCATTCAACCCCGGCACCCCCATGTCCGGAATGTGGATATAGCCCACCTCTCCGTTGGTGGCCTCGTTTACTTTCCGGATGTTATTCTGTACCCACTGGTAATAATAGAGATCGCTTTCGTTGGACAAGGGTTGCACCAATACTTTGCGGGCCCCTTTGGCGTCTCCGGCCGTATTCACCTCCAATTCAACCGTCTTGCCGGCCATATCGATCAGGTATTCAAAAAGATTGTCCGCATCCTTCAGTGAACACCCGTTGACGGAGATGATATAATCGCCCTCTTTCACATTTACCTCCGGCATGGTCAGCGGAGAGCGAGTGGAGGCATTCCAGTTGGCGCCGTCAATGATCTCTTTCACTTTGAAATAGCCGGAACCGTCCTTTTCAAATTTGGCCCCCAACAACCCCATCGGAATTCTTTCGGGAGCAGGGTGTTCGCCGTTGGCCGAGTAGGCGTGTCCCACACTCAACTCTGCGATCATCTCCCCGATAATATAGGTCAGGTCCGTCCGGTGATTGACATGGGGCACCAACACCTTGTACTTTTCGTACACCGCGTCCCAATCTACTCCGTGCATATTTTTCGCATAAAAGAAATCGCGCATCTGTCGCCAACTTTCACCGTAGATCTGTATCCACTCCTCGTGGTAATTGATCTTTTTCTTTACTCCTGCCAGGGAGATCGGATCATCCATGTTGACTTTCGAGGTCGGCACGTCTATGATCTTTACGCTTCTTCCTTTGCGGGCGATCGCCTTTTTATACCCGGGCCCGAAAGAGACCGTCGCATCTAAAGAGGACTCCTTCTCCTTGTCCAAATCGAATAAAAAACTTTGCCCTCCACGCGAATAGTAAACGTTTTTGCCGATCATATCGACACCCCCGTAAGTAGAAGCCATTACGGGAAGTTCAATGATGCGGCCGGCTATGTTTTCAAAATCATACACCAACGCTCCGGATTTAGAAGGCGCCGCCTTGTCGCTCTTTTTACCTGCAGGTTCTGCCGTTTTCGGCTCTTCCGTTTTTACAACATCGTTCCGGAGGGCAAACGGAATGTCGGCATTCTTTGCCAACGGAAGAATGTAGATCTTCTGCATATTGTTGTAGACATGGTTCCATTCCGTCTGCCCATACGTAGGAACAAACGTCCGGGAAGAGACAAAAAGCAGATACTTTCCGTCCTTGCTAAAACGGGGGGCGGAAACATTGAACCAATCGTCCGTTATTTGGTATTTCTGTTGGGTCGATACCTGGTACACCAGGATATGCCCGACCGTCTTTCCGGGGCGAACATAAGTGATGTAGTTCCCGTCCGGTGACCAGCCGTAGGAACGGATGCTGTTGTATCCGGATTGCTCCACCACATCGGTATGCCCGGTGCCCACATCGGTGATATTCAAGGTGTTTTTCTTCTCCGACCAGAGAATTTTTTTGGAATCCGGCGACCACTCAAACCCCCAAATATACGTTTTTATATCTTGGGTCAGTTGCCGCTCCTTGCCGTCCGCACTATTTCTCAACCAGATGTGGAACTCTCCGCTTTTATCGGATATATACGCTATCGACTTTCCATCCGGCGACCACGAAGCCCCGAAATCATTGGCGTTGGAGGAGTTGGTCAGGTTGTAGGTAATCCCCTCTTTGGAAGGAACAGAAAAAATATCTCCCCGGGCGCTCACCAATAAACGTTCCCCGTTGGGGGAAACCTCGAAACCGCGCGCCTGTCTGCTCACATCCTTCAACTCTTCCCGGCTGTATACTTGGTCGTTGTCAATGGTGATGGTCAATTTCTTTTCCTGCTTGGTTCGGGTGTCGAACAAATAGAGATAACCGCCGTTCTCATACACGATCTTTTCCCCTCCGATGGCCGGAAATTTAATATCATACTCCGCATACTCCGTCACCTTGCGGGTAGAGCGCTCCGCTACTTGATACACAAAAAGGTTCATCACGCCGTCCCGGTCCGAAATAAAATAGATCTCTTTTCCGTCAGTCGACCACATCGGGTGGATACTCTGCCGTTTATCGTCCGTTATCTTTTCGGACTTGCCGCTTTCAAAATCATAGACACGCACATCGTCCGCCATCCCCCCTTCGTATCTTTTCCAGGTCCTGAATTCACGGAAAATATAATTGTAGGCCAATTTTTTGCCGTCCGGGGAGTACGAAGAGAAACCGCCGTTTTTCAGGGGGACCTCTACCGGTTCTCCTCCGTCAACAGATACCGTGAACAACTGTCCCGTAAAATCATTAAAGGTATACCGGCGGGAGCGGAAAAGAATATGTTTACTGTCCGGCGTCCAGTCCATCACCACATTATTAGGCCCCATACGGTCTCCTAGGTCATCGCGGCCCAGGGTGGCGGTATAGGTGAGCCGTTTGGGAATACCGCCCTCGGACGGAATTACAAAAATTTCGGTATTGCCGTCGTATTGTCCCGTAAAAGCGATCTGTGTTCCGTCCGGCGAGAAACGGGGAAACATTTCATACCCGATGTGGGAGGTGATCCTGCGGGCAATACCTCCCTCCGTATCCGCCGTATACAGATCGCCGGCATAAGAGAACACCACTTTGTTCCCGTGGACATGGGGGAACCTGAGCAGCCTGGCTTCTCCGGCATAGGAGAAAAGGGCAACAGCCAACAGGCATAGCGACATACAACATTTTTTCATAGCGTTACAAATTAAAAGACTGTAAGACAATATTCGGGCGCAGATTAAAAACTTCCCAGTATAGCGTTTCCTGTCAGCAGGTATATATTCAGTCCGATGATGTCGTTGGTCAGTGTAATGAACGGGCCGGTTGCCAGGGCGGGGTCTATTTTCAGCCGGTTCAACAACAGAGGGAACGCTGTTCCGAAGATCGAAGCGAACAGAATGACCACAAACAGCGAGAGCGTCACCGTGACAGGCATGGCCAATGAACTGAAGTTGAAACAGAGGGTCAGCAGGAAGATCCCAACCGAACAGATCCCGGCATTCAGCAGGGCGACCCCCACCTCCTTACCGATGTTGCGGAAACCGTTTTTCAGGTTGAGGGAGTTGGAGGCAAGCCCTTGTACCACAATGGCGGAGGATTGGATACCGACATTTCCGCCCATGGCCGTAATAACAGGAATAAACATGGCGGTGAGCGGAAAGAGGGCGATCTCCGCTTCGTACCGGGAGATCATGTAAGCGGAGACCATTCCCCCGAAAAGAGCGATGATCAGCCAGGGGAGGCGCGCTTTGGTTTGCGACCAGATACTGTCGGAGGTCTCTACGTCCTGGGTAATACCGGACATCATCTGATAGTCCTTTTCCGCCTCTTCCCGGATCACGTCTACCACGTCGTCGATGGTGATCCGGCCCACCAATCTCTCAATAGAGTCCACCACCGGAATGGATACCAGGTCGTATTTTCCCATGATCAGGGCCACCGAGGCTGCCGGTTCATCCGTTTTTACCGAGATAATGTCCCGATAGAAGAGATTGTCGATCTTGGCGGAGGTGGGGGAGGTCAGCATCTTTTTCAGCGAAAGCCTCCCTTTCAGTTTGTTATCGTCGTCTACGACATAGATGTTGTAAATTTCATCGATGTTCTCCGCCTGGCGGCTCACCTCCCGCAGGCAGTTCAGCACCGTCCAGTTTTCGTTCACCGTCACCAGCTCTTTGGCCATCAATCCTCCCGCCGTATCTTCATCGTAATGCAACAGGTCCACGATATCCCCGGCCTGTTCCAGGTCGTCCAGGTGCGACAACACCTCCTGCTGCTGCTCGTCCGGCATGCTGCCGACAATATCCGCCGCATCGTCCGAATCCATGTTGTCAAGGAAACGCTTGGCGATCACCTCCGGCGGAAGTGTTTCCAGGAACCGGTTCCGTTCCTCCTCGTCAAGCCCGGCCAGCACGTCACCCCCTTTTTCATCGTCCAACAAGAGGAAAGCGAACTTGGCCCGCTCGTTGTTCAACTCCTCCATGATCTCGGCAATATCCGCCGGGTGCAGGTCCCTCAGTGCCGCAGCTACCTGTTGGCTGTCGCCGTTGTCGATCAGCTCTTCTAATTGACTGAGAAAGTCGTGGGTCAGTTCAAATTGGCTCATGGAGGTTTGAAATTAAAGGGTATGTGTTTCAATTTCCCGGCACAACCGGATAAAGTCGTCCGGACTGAGCTGCTCGGGGCGGAGTTCCAGATACCCAGAGGCAAACCCTTCCGGGAGCTCTTTTTTCAACGAATTCCGGAGGGTCTTCCGGCGCTGGTTAAAGCCCGCTTTGACGATCCGGAAAAACAACTTTTCGCCGCAATCCAACTGCTCCCGCTCATTGCGGACCAGCCGGATAACAGCCGATTTCACTTTGGGAGGCGGGTCGAAAACCTGTTCGCTGACCGTAAAAAGATATTCAATGCGGTAAAAAGTCTGCAAAAAAACACTCAGGATGCCATAGGTTTTGTTGCCATGCCCGGCGCTGATCCGCTCCGCCACCTCCTTCTGGATCATGCACACCGCCTGCTTCACCAGCTGCCGGTTCGCAATGATCCGGAAAAAGATCTGCGAAGAGATGTTGTAGGGCAGGTTCCCGATAACGGAAAACGGGCCGGAGTACCAAAGAGAGAGGTCGGTATGCAAAAAATCGCCGTGCACAATCCGCTCCCGGTGTTCCGGAAACTCCCGGTGCAGATACTCCACCGACTCCCGGTCGACATCGATGGCCCGTAGTGAAATATCGTTGTTCTCCAACAGCAGGCGGGTCAACACACCCATCCCCGGCCCGACCTCCAATACCTCGGCGGTAACCGGTAACAAACTGCCGGTGATCTTAGCGGCGATATTCAGGTCTTTCAGGAAGTGTTGCCCCAAGCTCTTTTTGGCTCTTACGATACTCATACGGCAAAAGTAGACAAATTTGAGGTAAATTCACTATATTCGCGGGTCAAAAACAAAACAGGGAACTGTGTCGAAAATAGCCAAACGGATTGTTCGGATCTTCCTCTTTTGCATCGTTTCGGCGGTGCTATTCTGGCTCGTCTTCCGGGACCAGGACTGGCAGGAGATGAGAAATGTGTTGAAGAAAGAGGTAGATTATGGCTGGGTCTGGGTAGCTGTTGTGCTGGGATTGATCAGCCACGTTGCCCGCTCCCTCCGTTGGGTATTGCTGGCCGCAAGCATGGGGTACCGGATCTCTTTCTGGAACAGCTTTATGGGAGTGATGACCGGCTATCTGAGCAACATTGCCTTGCCGCGCATGGGGGAGTTCACCCGTTGCGCTATCGTTTCAAAATACGAAAAAGTCCCCTTTCCCAATTTGTTGGGGAGCGTGGTCACGGAGCGGATCATCGACCTTGTGTTGATGCTTTTGATGACCTTGCTGGTATTGATCACCCAGTTCGGACAGATCATGCAGTTCCTGGACCAGAACGGGGAGATCGGGGAGAAGGTGTCCGGGTTTCTGCATTCCGGTTGGGTGTGGATGGTACCGGCCGCCTTGCTGTTGGTGGGATACGTGGGGTGGAAACTCCTCCGGCGCTCTGCTTTTTACGAACGGATCAGGGGATTCTCCTCCGGCCTCAAAGCAGGGATACTCTCTGTCAAAGATGTCCGCCGGAAAGGGTGGTTTATTTTTTATTCGCTCTTTATCTGGGCCATGTTCTACCTCTCCTTTTACGCCTGCTTTTTCTGTTTTGAATTTACCTCCCACTTAGGGCCGTTGTCCGGGCTCGCTGTTTTTGTCATCAGCAGCTACGGAATGATCGCCCCCGTACAGGGAGGGATCGGCGCCTGGCATTTTATGGTGATCGCCGCCCTGGCCATCTACCTCCCTGCCTCGGAGTACCGGGAGATGTCCGGTGTTTTCGCCATCTTGACACACGCCGTAATGACATTGTCGTACATTGTCATCGGGGGGATCTGCTTCCTGGTGCTTCCTTTGTACAATGCGCAGCGAAACAAAAGGGACCGTATAATAAGACCTGCCTGATAGCAAATCCAAGAGCATATAGAGCAGAGAATTTCTGCAATTGAATGAAGAATAGACGAATGAAAATACAGCTTCCGGAGAACATCAATAGTGATTACACAGGTTATTTACACCTGATGCAATTGCACGAAAATTTAAGCAATAGCCACAGTCACGATGTAGAGTTAAATTTTAGTCATGTAAAATGGATCGAAGCAAATCTCATGGCTGTGATAGGGGCTATTTTATCTATTCATAAGAAGAGTAAAAAAATTACGATTGAAGGATTAAAACCAAATCATACAGATTTATTTTCTCGTAATCAATTCCTTTCAACAGAATTTAATCACGAACGGAGGGTGGATTCGAATCAAACGATTATTCCGTATAAAAAATTTTCTCCTTTAGCAGATCAAGATTTTATACGATACATAAAAGAGGAGTTGTTAAACAAGCCTGATTTTCCTAAACACACTCAAAAATTGGGAGACAAGATAGCCGAAAGTATTTTTGAACTTTATGAAAATGCCAGGACACATGGCCGTTGCGAGCATATATACACATGTGGTCAATATTATCCCAACAAGACGCCTAAAATATTGGATATTACGATTGTGGATATGGGTAAGACGATCAAAACAAACGTCAATGAATATCTCAAGCAGGGACTTTCCGGTGTAGAAGCGATTGAATGGGCATTGAAGAATGGTAACACTACTAAAGTAGACAATATTCCGGGAGGATTGGGTTTGAATATTATGTTTGAGTTTATTCAATTGAATCAGGGGAAGGTGCAGATCGTTTCTGCAGATGGATTTTGGGAGTATAAAAAGCCCCAAACAGAAACCAGAATCTGTGACCACTCCTTTCCCGGTACAATTGTGAATATTGAATTTAACTTGGATGATCCTGCTTATTATTCGTTAAAGCAAGAAAGAGATATTCCCTTAGACGATATTTTTTAATATCTTTGCGGTATGAAATCAGAACAACTTGTAGTAAGTGAAATGATAGGTGTGGATATGGCAGTATCCACAGACGATGGCGAAAAAATTTTTCAGGCAATAGATCAGTTGTTGAAAAATAATAGTACGGTTGAATTGGATTTTTCAAAAATCACGATCATGACTACTGCATTTTTGAATGCTGCAATTGGTCAACTATATAGCGCCTATGAAGGAGAACAACTGAACAGGCTGCTTGTTTTTAAAAACCTTTCTCCCGAAAATAAAGTCCGTGTAAGGCAGGTTGTTGAACGAGCTAAAGAGTATTTTGCTAATAAAAAAGGATTTGAAGAATCTGCAAATAGGGCGATATATGGCGAATAGCATTTTTGACATAAAGACCTATCAACCGAAATCATCTGACATCTTCTTTTTTGACAATAATGTGTGGATGTTTTTATTTTGTCCACTGGGTAATTATAAGCCTCAAAAACAAGAACTTTACTCTACGTTTCTTAAAAATATTCAAACAGTTAATGCTACTATTTTTGTTAATAGTTTGATATTATCGGAATTTGCTAATGCCTATTTTCGTCTGGATTATAAATTGTGGAAAGATCAGGAAAAAAAATACAATGCTGATTATAAGAACGATTATATTCCGACAGAACGATACAAGCGGGCGGCAGAAAATGTTAAAGTAAGTTTAAGTGATATTGTGTCGTGTTGTGAAAAAAGCACGGATAACTTTACAGCCATTGATTTATCTCGTATTTATAACTCGTTGCCTCAAATAGATTTTAACGACAGCTACTATATAGAATTAGCTAATATAGGGCAATGGAAAATTGTAACAGATGATTCGGATTTTCAAAAATTCTCCCACACAATTCCTATTATAACCGCTCAGTTCCCATTTTCTGGTCTAAAACCATAACATGGAACTCATCTTCAACCATTTCCCCGATCTGGAACAGGAACAACGGGAGCGCCTGGAGCATTTGGAGGCGTTATACCGGGAGTGGAACGGAAAGATCAACGTCATCTCCCGGAAAGACATGGATTCCTTCTGCCTGCACCACGTACTGCACTCGCTGACCATTGCCAAAGCGCTCTCTTTTTCTCCGGGGACCCGGGTCATGGATGTGGGGACGGGAGGCGGTTTTCCCGGTATTCCGCTGGCCATTCTATTTCCCAAAACGGAATTTCACCTGGTGGACTCCATCGGCAAAAAAATCCGGGTAGTCCGTGAGGTGGCCGGTGCATTGGGATTGAAAAACGTACGGGCGGAACAGGCCCGGGCCGAAACACTTTCCGGAAAATACGACTTCATCGTAAGCCGGGCAGTCACGGCCTTCCCGGATTTTGTTCGATTGGTGCAGGGAAAGATCCGTGCGGAGTCTTTCAATACCCTGGCCAACGGCATACTTTACCTCAAAGGAGGAGACTTTGCAGAAGAGTTAAAACCATTTGCCGGCCGTGTCACCCTCTTTTCCCTCTCCGATTTTTTCCCGGAACCCTTCTTCGAAACCAAAAAACTGATCCACCTGACAACGGGGTAAAAAATGCAGTGTGTACTAAATTTACAACCCCTCTTTAAAGCTGTACAGAATAACAACAGGGTTACTGTCCTCTGTCAGGCCGGCTAACTCGGGACGTTGAGTGGCAGCTGTTGTCCGGATGCCTGTTTTGGGGTCGAAAATCCCTGTCGTAAAACAATGATGGGCCGGAATGACAGAAACAAACCTGTCTTTAACAGATGTTATCGGAGAGTCATGTAAATGCCAAAGGAGTATATCTTCTGTTTTTCGGTAATCACGTTCAACAGCATACGCTTTTCCTGTCTGTTTGGAGTAGAAATAATTCTTTCCCTCTCCTTCGGGAGGTATTCTGAAAGACAGCGACATATACCCATCGCTTGCTGTAAAACGGCCGGTGAGAGAAGCTTTTTTTTCCAATAACAGTCTGTAATCTTTGTGGGTTATGCCCGGATCCAAATTGGCGATACCATTAATTTTTTCCATATCTATCCGGTAGACAGCCTTTAATCCGCCGGGTATTGCCTGGTAAATCGTATCGCTGAAGGGGCGGTTTATGTATACCTTATCCTCAAATTTCCGGATGTAAGGAACTATTGGAATTCTGTTTTTGTACCGGGTAGGCATGGTGCTTCCCTTAATTCCAAACTTCCTGTCGGTGAAATAAAGCAGATTGGTGCGGTTTTCATACTCCTCCAATCCGGGATCCTGCCCGCCGGCACCATACGTGGCGCACAGCACGTTTTTCTCGTCAAGGTATTCCATGGTAGAAAACCAGAATCCGGTAGGAACAGATGAAATGAAATGGCCGTCCAATGAAAAATAGAGTACTTTCGTTCCCCCGTTGTCATATATGGCAAGGGCTTGATTATCGGGAAGCATGGTCACGTGGTCAAGGCGCATATATTCCTGCGGGCCACGCCCACGCCGGTTGATGTTTGCCCAGTGTTTACCGTTCCGGTCGAAAATGGATACACGATGAGCCTGACGGGTATCATAAACAATGATGTTTGAATCCGTTACAATCACTCCGTCTACTGTGCTCACTAAAGCCTTGTCCGAAGTTTCCAACGGGATCACCTCCACATCTCGCACCCAGTCCTCAATATACATGATGCTGTCGTTAGAGAGCACGATCTCTTTCATCTCCGAGGCATCCACGGTTGACCGGGTCGGTTTCGATTTCCCGCATGAAATTAAGACCATTGTTACAACGGATAAAAAAATGTATTTATTCATGGTTTTACGTTTGCGCTCGTTTTACAATCCCTCTTTAAATCCGTAGAGAACAACAACAGGATTGCTGTTCTCCGTCAAATGGGCCAATTCGGGACGTTGGGTAGCAGCGTTTTTTCGAACGCCTGTTTTGGGATTAAAAGTACCTATTCCAAAGATATTATAGGCAGGGAGGATCGTAACAAACCTGTCTTGAGCGGATGTTTGAGGAGGGAAGGAGGTCAATTGCCAAAGAAGATAATCCTGACGATCGCTATCCCTTTCCACTCGGTATGCTTTCCCCGTTCGTTTAGAGTATACATAATTTTGCGCGGTTTGTCGTGGGGGAATAGAAATATCTAGGTTTAAATAATTGTTGCAGTCTGCGAAAAAACCGTAGAATGTAGGGTGTTTTTCTTGCAACAAATTCCGCTCTTCCCGTGTAATGCCGGAGTTCAGGTTTGCAGCACCGTCTATTTTTTCCATATTTATCCTGTATAATGCTTTTAAGCCGTTCGACAGGGCCTGGTAAATGGTATCGCTGTACGGGCGGTGTACATATACCCGCTCCCCGAATTTCCGGATATTGGGTGTGATGGCAATTTCTTTCCGGTTATATCGTGGAGGAAAGGTACTGCCTTTAATCCCAAATGTATCGTCGGTAAAATAAAGCAGATCGGTGCGATTTTTGTACCCCTGCAATCCGGGATCTGACTCTCCGATTCCATAGGCAGCGCACACCACATTTTCCCCGTCAATGTATTCCATGGCAGAAAACAAGAATCCGGCGGGAGCAGAGGAGATGAGGCGGCCGTCCAACGAAAAATAGAGTATTTTTCCTCTTTGGCCGTGGATGGCAAGGGTTCGATGGTCGGGGAGCATGGCCACATGGTAAAGATCTGAGTATTCCTGAGGCCCGCGTCCGCGCCGGTTGATGGTTGTCCGGTGTTTGCCGTTCCGTCCGAAAATAAAAATACAGTGGGTTTGTCGGGTATCGTAAATGATGATGTTGGAATCAGTCACAATGACCCCGTCTATAATCCCCACCAAAGCCTTGTCCGTGGTTTCCAATGGAACCACTTCTACGTTTGTCACCCAATCCTGAATGTATATCGTGCTGTTGTTGGAGAGCACGATCTCTTTTATCTCAGAGGCATCCACAGTTGAGTGTGAAGGTTTTGATTTCCCGCAGGAAAACAACATACCTGCAAGTATTAAAAAGAGTATCAATTTCATAACTCAGCGTTTTATTTGATAATTGGAATTTACAACCCCTCTTTAAAGCTGTAGATAACAACAACCGGATTGCTCTCTTCCGTTATATGGGCCAATTCGGGACGTTGCATGGTAGCGTTAATCAATTTTCCTGCTTTTTTATCTATATAACCCGCGTTAAGAAGATAATAGGCCGGAATAACAGTAACAAATTTGTCCTTAACAGATGTCATTATAGATTGAACGACATTCAAAAGAAGCACATCATCTTTATTTATAGTGTTGTTTACCACGTATGCTTTCCCCGATTGTTTGGAATAGATGTAGGTTTTTGCTATTCCTCTGGGAGGTGTTATGAAAGATAGTAATAGATATTTATCGTTTTCTGTGAAATACTCGGTTAAAATAGCCTTTTTTTCTGATAACAGGATAAAATTATCGCTTGTTATGTCCGGGTCCATATTGGCCATCCCGTTGATTTGCTCCATATTCACCCTGTATTCTGCTTTTAAGCCGTTCGGCAGTGCTTGGTAAATGGTATCGCTGTACGGGCGGTTTACATATACTTTATCCCCAAATTTCCGAATATAAGGTTCTATCGCCATACCGCTGTTTTTGTATCGTGGCGGTAGGGTACTTTCTATAATCCCGAACGCTTTGTCGGTAAAATAGAGCAGGTCTGTACGGTTTTCGTACTCCTGCAATCCGGGATCATCTTTCCCTACCCCGTATGTAGCACATACGACACGGTTTTCATCTATGTATTCCATTTTTGAAAACCAGAATCCGGTAGGAGCAGACGATAGAAAATGTCCGTCCAATGAAAAATAGAGCACCTTCTTTCCCCTGTTATCACGTATGGCAAGGGTTTGATTGTCGGGAAGTATGGCCACGTGGCCCAGGTGCATGTACTCCTGCGGGCCGCGCCCACGCCGATTAATGGTTGCCCGGTGCGTTCCGTCCTGGTTGAAGATAAAGACACGGTGGGTTTGCTGCCAATCATAAATAATGATGTTTGAATCCGTTGCAATCACTCCATCTACAATACCCACTAAAGCTTTATCCGAAGTTTCCAGCGGAATCACCTCCACATCTTGCACCCAGTCCTCAATATACATGATGCTGTCGTTAGAGAGCACGATCTCTTTCATCTCCGAATCGTCAACAGCCGCCCGCGAAGGTTTTGATTCTTTACATGCAAACAGCATACCTGCAAGTATTGAAAAGAGTATTATTTTTTTCATATTCAACATTTTAATTGTACGGGTAAAAAGCCCGGAGCCATACGCCGCAACTCCGGGCGGCAATTCACATTATCGATTTAAGATCAGACAATTATAATGGGATCGCAGGGATTGTAAGGGATGCAGGCTTCTTCAGTACTAGCGTCACATATAGTTCCCCGTACGTATGTTGTCACAATCTGCACTGTTCCGTACTCATCAATAATATAGATCTCACCTTTACAAGGATAATAATGTAGCTTTGAGACACCTCTCAATTCACACTTGGCATCCCTGGGCCATTCACATACGTCCAATTCGTCGCTAAAATGCAGCCCGTCCGGACAATGCATCTTAATGGGAACGCCATTGACGCATACAAAAAATGCCGTACAATCAGAGGGATCGGCTATAAGCACTGTGTGGCCCGGCGGATCCTCCTTCGGACAAGGTTCAGCCGAACTGAACAGAGTAACCGCCATCGACACTGCCAACAGCAGAATCATCTTTTTAAATAAATTTTTCATCGCATTACAATTTAAAGTTTATAAGAATTTTCCCGCCGCATCAGCAGCAAACCCGTATTCGTGGCCCCCCTTCATTACTATTCAGGAGCCAACGCCTTACTGCATCGCGGGCAGAGTGTTCGGCGTATGGCAACGCTTCCGATGCGTTCAAAGCGGTAAAGCGGATTCTGTTCATCCGCACCCACTTTTTAAATGGGTAGTTGTCATAGTATTGTGCCAGGAGGAGGGGATCGTTCCCCGCAAATGTTCCCAATTTCCGCAAACCAAAAGAGACACACTCCTGGCAGTCGACCTCACGGAACCGGAATACCAGCATCGGTTCCCGTACAATCTTCCCCAGCGGGATGTAGCTCCCCATCGTGTCCGCAACGTGTAGTTGCGCCAGGTCACTTCGTTCGGCCGTGAGGTTCCACTGCCAGTTACTTTCCAAAAACGAAACGGATTGTGTGTTGACACCGATGTCGGCAATGAGTTGTTCCTTTACCCGGACGTCGTTCCGGCAGGCGGCTGAGCGACGCCATTGGAAAATATTGGCGGCAAGCAGCAACAGAATGACTGCTCCGGTTGCGTAATGGATCTGTTTGTGTCGCATCTGTTTCTGATTGGTTTTCGCTTGTACTTACAGCCCCCCTTTAAAGCTGTAGATAACAACAACAGGGTTGCTGTCCTCCGTCAGGTTGGCTAACTCAGGGCGCTGCATGGTAGCGTTTATCAATTTTCCTGCTTTTTTATCTATATAACCCGAGTTAAGAAGATAGTAGACTGGAATGACAGTGACAAATCTGTCTTTAACAGATGTCATCGAAGATGAAACTAAATTCAAAAGGAGTACATCATCTTTATTTATAGCGTTGTCGACTGCGTATGCTTTCCCCGATTGCTTGGAATAGATGTAATATTTTGCTTGTCCTCTGGGAGGCATTCTGAGAGATAGTAATAGATGCGTATCATTTTCTGTAAAAACCTCGGTTAAAATAGCCTTTTCTTCTGTTAACAGATCAAACTGCTCGCTGGTTATGTCCGCATCCAGATTGGAGATCCCGCCGATTTGTTTCATATCCACGCTGTACATTGCTTTTAAGCCGTTCGACAGGGCCTGGTAAATGGTATCGCTGAAAGGGCGGTTTACATATACCTTGTTCCCGAATATAAGGTTTTATCATCACGCCGCTGTTTTTGTATCGCGTCGGCATGGTACTGCCCTTGATCTCGAACTCTTTATCAGTAAAATAGAGCAGGTCGGTGCGATTTTCATACTCTTGCAATCCGGGGTCCGATTCTCCTCCTCCGTAAGTTGCGCACACTACATTATTCTCATCCAGGTATTCCATAGAAGAAAAACGAAATCCCTTAGGCATGCTGGAGATAAAATGTCCATCCAATGAAAAATAGAGCACCTTTTGTCCCCCGTTATCACGTATGGCAAGGGTTTGATTGTCGGGAAGTATGGCCACGTGGCCCAGGCGCATGTACTCCTGCGGGCCGCGCCCACGCCGATTAATGGTTGCCCGGTGCGTTCCGTCCCGATTAAAGATAAAGACACGGTGGGTTTGCCGCCAATCATAAATAATGATGTTTGAATCCGTTGCGATCACTCCATCTACAATACCCACTAAAGCTTTATCCGAAGTTTCCAGCGGAATCACCTCCACATCCTGTACCCAATCTTTAACAAACATTGTGCTGTCGTTGGTAAGCACAATCTCTTTCATCTCCGATATGTCTATGGTTGAGTGCGAAGATTTTGACTTCCCACAGGCAAACAGCATACCTGCAAGTATTAAAAAGGGCATTATTTTTTTCATATTTAACATTTTAATTGTACGGATGAAAAGCCCGGAGCCATACGCCGCAACTCCGGGCCGCAATTTATACTACCGATTTAAGGATAAAAACAGCTATCAAGGACATGGATGATTAGGAGTACAACTTGCTGTACTACTTCCGTCACACATAGTTCCCCGCTCGCGCATATCTATAAACGCCACTGTTTTACCATCTTCACTAACAAGAATCTCAGTAGTACAGGAATAAAAATGGGGTTTTGCTTCTCCTCCTGTTTTTTCACATTCGGCATTCTTTGGCCATTCGCATACCTTTAACTTATCACTGAAGTGGAGCCCGTCCGGACAATGCATCTTAATGGGAACGCCATTGACGCATACAAAAAATGCCGTACAATCAGAGGGATCGGCTATAAGCACTGTGTGGCCCGGCGGATCCTCCTTCGGACAAGGTTCAGCCGAACTGAACAGAGTAACCGCCATCGACACTGCCAACAGCAGAATCATCTTTTTAAATAAATTTTTCATCGCATTACAATTTAAAGTTTATAAGAATTTTCCCGCCGCATCAGCAGCAAACCCGTATTCGTGGCCCCCTTCATTACTATTCAGGAGCCAACGCCTTACTGCATCGCGGGCAGAGTGTTTGGCGCATGGCAACGGCAGTATATCAATAGTGATAATCATTCCTTTGTGTCTAATTTACTTACAGGCGTTTATTGTACATACGCCTCCACCTTTACCTGCTTCACCGCCTCCACCCCGTTGGAAACAAACGTAATCTCCCGGTGTACCACCCCCGATTTCTCCGCCGTAAACTCAAACTCCATCGTTCGGGCCTCCCCCGGCTCCAACATCAATTGCTTCGCCCCAAGCAACTCCACACACGTACAACTGACACGGACATCCCGTACCTGCAACCGCACCTTTCCCGTATTCGTAATCTCCACCGCAAAAGGTTTTGGTTGCCCGACCTTGCAACCATCCAGCCGCACCTTCTCCACCACCGACAGCGCCGCATCCTCTTCGGGCGCATAGTTCGGATCAACGATAAACTTGGCCGCAGTATAGAGATCGCTGTAGAGATAGGAATAGAGAACATCATCAAACTCCAACAGACGTTCCGCCCAATAGACCGCCTCATCGCGCCGCCCCTGCTTCTCCTCGTTCAAACATTTCAGGTAAACCGGCCAGGGGTAATCGGTTTGCTCCAGGCAGGCGTTCAGTGCCTCACCAACGTCGACGCCCCTGTCCAGATCCAGCTTGCAATTGAGCAGGGTATTGAGCAGAGAGAGATAACTTCTGCCCGTTACCGGGTAGTGGCGGTCGTAAAAATAAGAGGCGCACTGTGCATCATCGTTGAGGGCGGATTGGATACACTGCAACGAAGGAGCGGAAGCGCCGGCCACCACGGCCGTCAACTCACCGGCAGGGGAAAACACACACGTTGCCGGAGTACCGGAAGCGCAAATCCACTGCGCGTACCACCTGTTCTCAGGCAGCGAAACGTCAACGATATTAAAGATGGTATTCCGGAAAAGTCCGTTCCGACTGTCGACTCCCACGTTTTCAATGAAAGCCTTGCAAGGCGGACAGTCCGGGCTGGAAAGTACCACACAAAAACCGGCGCCAGCCTTTTGGGCGCTGTTCCGCACCTGTTCAAATGTCTGCCCATACAGAATGACCGCATCCCGTTGGCACGAAGAGAGCGAAACAACAAAAACGGCAACCGTTACAATACACCACTCTAAACGGAGTAGTTTAGTGAAAAATACAGGGATCAAGTAGAGCATAGTTTTAGTTTACTAATTATTATGCTTGCAAATATTGTTAAAACATTTTAAATCTGCAAACAGATGAATCCATTTTTTGCACAAATCCTGCGTACAAATTCTTCACAACTTTACAACAGCACACAACAAGCGGGAAAAAGAATGGAAAGAGAATGGAAAAGCATGTGCAAAGCAAATGTAAAAGGATGGGAAAGGGTGGGGGAAGAGGCTCCATACACCGCAACAGCCGGTCAACACAAATACAAACCCGCAGGCGGAGCAAGGGTTGAAAAGATCATTTTTTTTTACTAACATTGCGGAATATTTTTCAATTGAGCATATCCGGTATGGGATTCAAAAAAACAGTTGTGCTGTTCCTCTTATATTTCCCGGCAGGGCTGGGCGCTTTCGGACAGCAGGCAATCTCCTTGGATTTGGAAGAAACTATACGCTTGGCACAAGAACAGTCCATTGATGCAATGATCGTGCGGAACACCTTTTTAGGTGACTACTGGAATTTTCGCTCCCACCGGGCCGAACTGCTGCCCTCCCTCAACTTCTCCGCCGGCATAGCCAACTTCGACCGCTCGCAGCGCGCCTTGCAGGATGCAGCCACTGGGGAGATCTACTACCGCACCAACTACAACATGAACAACTCCGCCACGGTCTCCATTGACCAACAGGTTGCCGTTACCGGAGGGATCCTGTCGCTCTCCTCCAGCCTGAACCGGTTGGACCAGTACCGTCCCATCCGGGACATCACCTACTATTCACAACCCGTAACCCTTTCCTACCTCCAACCCCTCTTCAACTACAACCGCCTCAAATGGGACCGGAAAATCGAGCCGGAAAAGTTTGAACGCTCCAAAAAAGAGTACCTGGAATCCATGGAAGAGGTAACCCTCAAAGCCGTCCGGTATTTCTACAACCTGGCGATGGCGCAGCTCCACTACACCATTGCTGCAGGGAACTACAGCCAGATGAAAACCATGTACGGCATTGCCTCCCGGAGGCACGAACAGACCGGATCGGTGACGCGCTCGGAATTGTTGCAATTGGAATTACGCATGGTCAACGACAGCCTCGCCATCTCCACCCGGGAGAACGACTACAAAGCCCGTTTGATGGAATTCCGCTCCTTCCTTGGCTACAACGATAAAGTGGACTTGCGCCTGGAGCAGAGCGATGAGGTACCGGAGTTGCGGATGGAAGTCGATTTTGTATTGGAGAAAACATGGCAGAACGGCCCCTTCCGGATCGATCAGGAGGTCTCCCGCCTGGAGAGTGACCGGAGCGTAGCGCAGGCAAAAGCCAACCGGGGCATCTCGCTATCGGTGAGTACCCAATTCGGACTTTCCAACAACGCCGACGAATTGCCGGGGGCCTATTCCCACCTGTTGAACCACGAAATATTCGGTGTCAACCTGCGCGTGCCCATCGTAGACTGGGGCATGGGCAAAGGCCGGGTGAAAATGGCGCAGGCGCAACAGAAGATCACATTGGCTCACTTGGAACAGGCCTCCATAGATCTGGAGCAGAATGTCTACTTAGAGGTGGTGCAATTCAATGCCCAGCGTGACAAACTCCGGATGGCTCGGCGCGCTGACCGGATCGCCGAAGAGCGCTACGAATTGGCCATGAAAGATTTTGCCGCGGGATCGATCTCGGTGACCGACCTCAACACCGCACAATCGGAAAAAGATGCCGCAAACATGAACTACCTGACAGAGTTGTCGAACTTCTGGATCTACTATTTCACCCTCCGGAAAATGACACTTTACGACTTTATGACGAATACGGACATCTCTGCAGAATATGACAAATTGGTTGATTAATCCGAAATACAATATGATACAA
The DNA here is from genome assembly GCA_002293375.1 of Odoribacter sp. UBA944. Lineage (GTDB taxonomy): Bacteria > Bacteroidota > Bacteroidia > Bacteroidales > Marinifilaceae > UBA944. The sequence continues at coordinate 15,672 of DBDA01000051.1, read as the reverse complement.
CGCATACCGGCAGTATTGATGGCTGCTGTCTTTGCCGTTGCCCTCGGCGGTTGCGGCGGGAAAGAGAAAAAAGAGACGGCGGAACTGGCGCGCCAGGAGTACGCGGACAACCGTGTGGAAGTAAAAGTCATGGAACTGCAGACAAGGCCGTTCCGGAGGCAAATCGCCACCAACGGCAAATTGAGGGCCGGGAACAAAAGCGTACTTGCGTTCAAGACACCGGGTACCATCGACAAAATATATGTTTCCAACGGGGACCGGGTCGGAGCCGGAACAATACTGGCCGAATTAGACCGGACCGAAGTGCAGAACGCACTGACCTCTGCCCTGCAAAATTTTGAAAAAGCCAAGATAGACCTGAACGACGCAATCATCGGTTTCGGTTACGAAAACATGGAAGACCCCCTGGTGCCGGAACGGACGATGGAGTTAGCCAAGATCCGGTCGGGATACAACGTTGCCGAACTGAATCTGGCGAATGCGCGGAACACCTTGGAAGCCTGCACATTGAAAGCACCGTTCGCCGGTAAGGTGGCTACGGTCAAAGGCCGCCCGTACGAACGCAGCGACGCCGAATTTTGTACATTGGTGGACGATGCCCGGTTGGTGGTCGCCTTCAGCGTACTGGAGACAGAACTCGATTTTGTACAAAAAGGGAATGTCGTGAAGGTCGCTTCCTTCTTCGACCCGGAAAATTACATAAACGGCCACATCACCAGCGTCAATCCGTTGGTAGACAACAACGGGCAGGTATTGGTGGAGGCGGAGATCACCAACAACGGCACCTTCATCGACGGAATGAACGTAAAACTGTTGGTGGAGAAAGTGGTGCCCGGACAGTTGGTGGTACCCAAAAGCGCCGTAGTGATGCGCGACAACCTCGAAGTGCTGTTCCGCTACCGCGACGGCAAAGCTTACTGGACCTACGTGCATACCGTGATGGACAACAGTTCCGAATACGTGGTGGCGCCCAACACGGAGCGCGGGGCAGACTTGGCCGTTGGCGACCTGATCATTTTCTCAGGCAACCTGAACCTGGCCAACGAAACGGTTGTAGAGATCAAACCTTAAACTCCGCCGGGGTATGCTGCGAAAACTGATAGAACGGCCAATTGCCGTGACCATGTTCCTGATCATGGTGCTGGTGTTGGGATTGGTGAGCATTCACCTGCTGCCGATCTCATTGATCCCCGCCGTAGACATTCCCTACATCACCGTACAGGTCTCCTATCCGCAACAGTCGGCCCGCGAATTGGAGGAGTCGGTGGTTGGCCCGCTCAGGCAGCAATTGATGCAGATCGCCGGCTTGCAGGACATCCGGAGCGAAACCAAAGACGGCAGCGGCACCATTTCGTTGAGTTTTGAGCACGGTTCCGGCAGCGATTACCTCTTTATCGAAGTCAACGAAAAGATCGACCGGGCGATGGCCGGCATGCCCAAAGACATGGAGCGGCCCTATGTCCTAAAGGCCGGAGCGGCCGATATACCGGCCTTCTACATCAACATGACCATCGAAGACGATGAGAAGTTCACCCCCATCGATCCGCTTTTCCCCGTTTCCGACCGTTTTGCGCAATTGAGCGACTTTGCGGGCAACGTCATCGTGAAGCGTATCGAGCAGTTGCCCGAGGTAGCCATGGTAGACGTGAACGGATATGTTTCGCAGGAGATCCTGATCATTCCCGACCGGGAGAAATTAACGCAGATGGGCCTGACAACGGCAACGCTGGAGAATGCGCTCCGGAACATCAACATCTCCTTGGGCAACCTCACCATCCGTGACGGCGAATACCAGTTCAACATCAAGGTACAGCGGGAGGCCCGGGACATCACCGACATAGAGAACGCTTACCTGAAAGCCGACGGCCGGGTTTTCCGGGTCGGGGACCTGGCCCGGGTGGTGGAACATCCGCAAAAACGGGCGACCGTGGTCCGTTCCGACGGCCGGCATGCCATCACGCTGGCCGTGATCAAACAATCCGACGCCCGCATGTCCGAACTGAAAGCGGGGATCAACGAGTTGCTGAACTACTTCGAAACGGACTATCCCGATGTGACTTTTACCCTCACGCGCGACCAGACCGAATTGTTGGACTACTCCATCAACAATCTGTTCAAAAACATTGTGCTGGGCGTCCTGTTGGCCTGCCTGATCATCTTTTTATTCATGCAGAACCTGCGGTCGGCATTCCTGATCATGCTCACCATGCCGATAGCCCTGATACTCTCCATGCTCTTTTTCTACCTGATCGGCATCTCCATCAACATCATTTCGCTTTCGGGCCTGGTACTGGGTGTGGGCATGATGGTCGACAACTCCATCATCGTGATCGACAACATCACTTTTCGCTGGAATACGGGATATACGTTGAAAGAAGCGATCGTCAAGGGCACGGGCGAAGTTTTCGCTCCCATGCTGAGTTCCGTACTAACGACCTGTGCGGTATTCGTTCCGCTGATCTTCCTGAGCGGAATTGCCGGTGCGCTTTTTTACGATCAGGCTATGGCAGTCGTCATCACCCTGTTCTGTGCATTGGCCGCTACCGTGACGGTCATTCCGGTCTATTTTTACCTGACTTGCCGGCGCCAGGAGAGACTCACGGTCAATCGCTTTTTAGCAAAATTTTCCTTCGGCTGGTTCGAGCGGTGGTACGAACGGATATTGATCTTCTTTTTCCGCCGGCGCTGGATTGTCGGAGCGACCTTTTTGGTGGCTTTTGCGGGAATGCCGCTGCTCTTCGCCGTGGTCCGGAAAGAGAAGCTTCCCGAAATGACCTACACCGATATGCTGATCCACGTGGATTGGAACGAACGGATCACACTGGAAGAGAACGACCGGCGTACGGGACAATTGGCCGGTGTTGCGGAGCCGATGGCCCGGCAGATAACCGAGATGGCCGGCGTGCAGCAGTTCGTGCTTTCCCACACCCGCAAGACCGGCAATTCGGAAGCTGTCGTTTATGTCAACAGCCGGGAGGGGCATACCATCGAAGAGATCCGGATGGCCGTGTCGGAGTTTTTGAAAACCCGTTACCCCGACGCGATTTACGATTTCGAATCTTCGGGCAATATTTTCGAAGTGGTATTTGCCGATAAAGAGTCAAAATTGGTGGCGCGTTTGCGCTCTACCGACGGACAGGCGCCCGATCCTGTGAAACTCGACTCCCTGCTGGCGGTGATAGCGGCAGGGCTTCCCGGAACAGAGATCGACCCGGTAGCCTGGGAGGAGTACATCCTCTTTGTGGGTCGGCCCGACGTCATGGCGCTGTACGACGTTTCCTTCGGCGAATTGACCGGCGTACTCCGCAGTTCGCTCAACGACAATACGATCTTTACCCTGATGCAGGGTAAGTTTCCCGTACCGGTGGTGGTGGGCGATAACCGGTCGAGCCTCGCGGAGATACTGGAAGAGGCATCGATCCGACGATCCGGATTGGATATTCCGCTCAGCACCTTTTTTCGCGAAACCCGCCGGCAGGACCTGAAGTTCATTGTCTCGGGGGCGGAAGGGAACTTCTATCCCTTAACATTTGACGCGGAGGACAAAGAAGTTTCGAAAACGGTGGAAAAAGTGCGCGGGATCGTACGCGGGAACAGCGATTTTGAGGTCGGTTTCAGCGGATCCTATTTCACCAACCGTGGCCTCGTATGGGAGATTCTCGTTGTTTTAATCGTGGCCGTACTGTTGCTCTACTTTATCTTGGCGGCGCAATTCGAATCCGTGCTCCAGCCGGTGGTGATCCTTTCGGAGCTGGTGCTCGATATCTTCTTTACCCTGCTGGCGCTCTGGATATTGGACGTCTCCCTGAACATCATGTCCCTGATCGGTGTCGTCGTCACCTGCGGCATTGTGATCAACGACTCGATCCTGAAGGTCGACACCATCAACCAACTCCGCAGACACGAAGGCATGTCGATCATCCGCGCCATTTTGGAGGGCGGGCGACGGCGCCTGAAACCGATCATCATGACCTCCCTGACCACCATCCTGGCCATCTCCCCCTTCCTGGCACGCGGGGACATGGGCTCCGACCTGCAATACCCGCTGTCTGTCGCTACCATAGCGGGCATGACGGCCGGAACGCTCGTAAGCATATTCTTTGTACCGCTGATCTATTACTCCGTTTACAAGAAGAGGTAACCCCGGATGGCCGATCACAGACACACACTATCCCCGTTTTCCATCATCCTGATCATGGTGGCGCTGATGATTGTCGGCGTGGCAATGATCCCCCTGCTGTCAGTACAGTTGCAACCGGCGCAGAAGACCCTGAGCCTGTCGGTGGGGTGTTCCTGGAGCGGGGCTTCCCCGTCGATTCTTGAAAAAGAGGTGATCTCCAAATTGGAAGGAGTGCTGACGCGGCTCGACGGGGTGGAGGAGATCACGTCGATTTCCGGTTATGGATACGGAACAGTGACGTTGCAATTTAAGGAGGGAACAAAGATGGATGTCGCCCGTTTCGAGGTTGCTTCGCAAATCCGGGCCCTCTATCCGCAGCTTCCGGAAGGGGTGTCGTATCCCGGCCTGAGCGTCTCCACCGGCGGAGAGAGCGGCGGAGAGACATTCGTGGCCAGTTACACCATCAATACCAGCCTGTCGGGACAGGAAGCGGAGCGGTACATCGTCGACCACCTGTTGCCGGCGCTTTCCCGGCTGGAAGGGGTGAATAGCGTACAGTACGGGGGCATCCAGCCTTACGAATACGAAATCACGGTAGATCCGGACGCTGCACTGTCGGCGGGGATTTCGATGGACCGGATCGCAGCGGCTTTCAACGACTACTTCGGCGAGGCAACCATCGGTAACGTGACCTATGGTGACGGCAATGTGATCTTGCTCAAAGCGCGCATGAGCGACCGGACAACCGATTTTTCCACCATCCCGGTTGCCCATGCCGGCGGACGCATCGTCTTGCTGGGCGAGTTGGCAACAGTGGCCTACCGGCAGCGCCTGCCGCTTTCCTATTCGCGGATCAACGGGCTGAACATCATCAACCTGTCGGTCCTGGCGCAAAAAAACACCAATGTAGTCCAGCTCTCGTCCGAAGTAAAAGCCGTCATGGCGCAACTCGCACAATCGTTCCCCAAAGGATTTGCCGCCGAAATGAACTACGATGCAGCGGATTACATCAACAAAGAGCTGCATACCATCTTCCTGCGCACACTGATGACGGTGCTCATCCTGATGCTGTTCGTACTGGCCGTCAGCCGAAATTGGGCGTATCTGCTGATGATCCTTGTGACACTTCTGGCCAATATTTTGGTAGCTTTGATCTTCTACTACCTGTTGGGATTGCAGATACACCTTTATTCCCTGGCCGGGATCACCGTGTCGTTGGGGATCATCATCGACACCTCCATCATCATGGTCGACCATTACAGCTACTACCGCGACCGGAGAGCATTCCTGGCCATTTTGGGAGCAGTCCTTACCACCGTCGCCTCCCTGACGGTGGTCTTCCTGCTTCCCCCGCAGCAACAACTCATATTCGGTGATTTTGCCTGGGTGATCATCATCAACCTCTCCGTATCGCTGGTGATATCGCTCCTCTTTATCCCCGCCCTGCTCGACTGTTTCCCGCTGAAAAAACCGATGACGGCGGCCACAATGCGGACGAAGCGCTTCGTGACCGGTTACAACCGGCGCTACGCTGCCTTTACCGGCTGGGGGCGGCGGCACCGCTGGCTGTTCATTACCATACTGATCCTCGGCTTCGGACTTCCCATCCACCTGTTGCCTTCGCAATCGAAACCCGGACGCAACGAGGAACCGGCAATGTGGCAAAAGTGGTACAACAAAACCATCGGCAGCAAACTGTATCAGGACAACAAAGCGGTTGTGGAGAAGATCCTGGGCGGCTCCTTCCGGTTGTTCGATACCCGGAAGCCACCTGCCTACCGGAGGAACCTGGAACAGGAACGGATCGCCCTGACCATCCGGGCCGGCATGGTGGAAGGCAACACAGTACACCAGCTCAACGAGATCGTGCGCTACATGGAGAACTACTTGGCCCGGTTCAAGGAGATCGAAAGTTTCCGCACCACGGTCTATTCATACGATAACTCCACTATCACCGTACGGTTCAAACCGGAGTATGAAAAAAGCAACTTTCCATACGAACTCCACGAAAATGTCCAGAGGGAGGCCCTGAGGTTCGGGGGAGCCACGTGGAGCATTTACGGCCTTCCGGATAAGCACTTCAGTAACAATATTTACTCCAATCAGTTCAAACCATACCGCATCATCCTCACGGGGTACAGTTACGAGCAGTTGATGCGATACGCCGAGGGGTTGAGGGATTCGCTCTTCCGGAACCGTCGCGTGTCCGAACCGGGTATCTACGGCGAGGTAAGTTGGAATGTTGCGCGCCGCAAACAGGAATTTTTTGTGGACATCGACCGCGAAAAAGCATTGATGACAGGAGGGGGCCTGGGTTCCTATTTCAGTATGCTGAACCAGTTGCTTTACGAACGGTCGCTTCGATCGGTATTTACGAACGGGAAACCCGAACGGGTGCTGCTTTCGTCATCCAAGAAAAACAGTTTCGATCTGTGGCGCGTCAAGAACGACCCGCTGCCGGTGGATTCGGTCCGGGTGAAGCTGGCGGATTTCGGAACGATAGACAGGCAATTCACCGGTCTGAGCATCTACAAACGCAACCAATCCTACCAACTGATCGTCGCTTTCGATTTTGTCGGGCCGGGCGAATTGGCTTCCCGGATAATGAGGACACAGGTGGAACGGTTGAACGATGGGATACTCCCCGTCGGCTACATGGCTAAGAGCGAGTTGGGTGGATACTTTTACTCAGAGAATGAGTCGAATAACTCTTTTCTGCTGGTCCTGTTGGTAATCGCCATCATCTACATTGTTTGCTCCATCCTTTTCGAATCGCTGAAGAAACCGTTGGTGATCATCTTAATGATCCCGGTGTCGTTTATCGGAGTGTTCCTGACGTTCGGGCTGTTCGGATTCAACTTCGACCAGGGAGGTTTCGCTTCCTTTATCCTGCTCAGCGGGTTGGTGGTCAACGCCGGTATTTACGTGGTTAACGAGTACAACATCATCTCACGGCACTACACCCGCAGAGAGCCCCTGCCGCTCTATCTGAAAGCGTACAGCCGGAAAATCGTGCCCATCCTCCTCACCATCGTCTCCACCGTACTGGGCCTGATCCCCTTCATCGTAGGCGGCAAGGACGACCAGTTCTGGTACTCGTTTGCCGTCGGCACGATGGGAGGGATGCTCTTCTCCGTCATCGCCTTCCTCGTCTACCTGCCGTTCTTTTTACCCATGAAAAGAGTAACACCCCCGTAAAAATAAACACCCCCCTTTGTTATAAGGATAAAAAATCGTAAATTTGTGTCGATTTCATTTCCACCGGAGTCTTGTCCGGTGATTTTCACTACAAAACTTACTGCAAATAAAAATCAAGTAACATCTTTTTATGTACGACATTTTAGAGTTGAATGACAAATTGCTGCCAGAGTTGCGGCAAATTGCGAAAAAATTGAATATTAAACGGGTCGAGTCTTACAAAAAACAGGACCTTGTCTACAAAATATTAGATCAGCAAGCCATCGTCGCCACAGACACCGTGGAACGTTCCGCCGGAACCGGGAGAAGAACGGAACACGAAGACCGGAGAAAAGAACGAAAACCGCGGGTACGTGTCATGCGTTCGGCAGAAAAAGTCGGAGACTCCAAAGGAGGTGGCATGCAAAAATACCCCAAACAGGAAGAAGAGAAGGAAAACATACAGCCTGTCGGCCGGCCTCAGGCAAAACCCGGTGACCCATTCTCCGCACAACCCGAAAGGTCGCAAAACGCACAACCCGCCGAACGGCCCCAGCGAAGACCCCAGACAGAAGAGAACCGCAAAGGGCCCCACCAGCACACCAACAAATTTACAGAACGGGGAAAAGAACGGAAAAAACATTTCTCGCACCAGGACATCCTTGAAAAAGAGTTGGACATCAACCCCGAAGAGTCGTCCGACATGCCGGTGCGCGAACAGACAGGATACCTCCGCGAAGAACCCTACGTACACACTGCCGACAAAGAATCGCTCTTCGAAGAACAGGGAGAAGTACGTACCGGAAGAGAAGAATCACAGCCCGATCCGTACACACCGTCGCCCGGAAAAATGCGCTATGACAAACGGGACAAATACTACGAATTCGAAGGGATCATCCTCAATTCGGGCGTATTGGAAATGATGCCCGACGGATACGGGTTCCTGCGTTCTCCCGACTACAACTACCTCAACTCTCCGGACGACATCTATGTCTCCCAAAGCCAGATCAAACTGTTCGGCCTGCAAACAGGAGATACGGTAGAAGGGACAGTGCGTCCGCCCAAAGAAGGGGAGAAATATTTCCCGCTCATCAAAGTAGAAAAGATCAACGGAAAAAAACCGGATGCTGTCCGGGACAGGATTCCGTTCGACCACCTGACCCCGCTCTTTCCCAATGAAAAATTCAATCTGACCGGAAACGGGAAATCCACCATATCCACCCGGGTCGTGGACATGTTCGCCCCGATTGGGAAAGGCCAGCGCGGCCTGATCGTCGCCCAGCCGAAAACCGGTAAAACCGTCTTGCTCAAAGAGATTGCCAACGCTATCGCTGCCAATCATCCGGAAGTATACCTGATCATCCTGTTGATAGACGAACGTCCCGAAGAGGTAACCGACATGGCCCGTAGCGTCAACGCAGAAGTCATCTCCTCCACCTTCGACGAACCGGCGGAACGCCACGTAAAAGTGGCCAACATCGTATTGGAAAAAGCCAAACGCATGGTAGAGTGCGGCCACGACGTCGTGATCCTTCTGGACTCCATTACCCGCCTGGCGCGCGCTTACAACACCGTATCTCCGGCCTCCGGCAAGGTGCTTTCCGGAGGGGTGGACGCTAACGCCCTGCACAAGCCCAAACGCTTTTTCGGGGCGGCCCGCAACATTGAAGACGGCGGATCGCTGACCATCCTGGCGACCGCCCTGACGGAGACCGGTTCCAAAATGGACGATGTGATTTTCGAAGAGTTTAAAGGAACCGGTAACATGGAGTTGCAGCTCGACCGCAAACTCTCCAACAAGCGCATCTACCCGGCCGTGGACATCACCGCTTCCAGCACCCGTCGCGAAGACCTGTTGTTGGATGCCAACGTCCTGAACCGCATCTGGATCCTGCGAAACTACCTCACCGATATGAACTCCGTGGAAGCCATGGAATTTGTCAAGGACAGGCTGGGGAAGACCTTCTCCAACGAAGAGTTCCTCATTTCGATGAACGACCAGTAAGCACGCATTTGAACATTTACCTACCCATAGAAAAAAGCTGCCCGAAAAGGCAGCTTTTTTTGTATCCCTTCGGAAAATACCAAAAGAATATTACTTTTGTATGTCGTTGTGTGATTGTGGTATGGAGTAATCCGGACCCTATTCTTTAAAAAACATAAAATGTACAATAACTACTTCATTTAATTAGACTTAGAGATGGCAAAAGAGAAAAAATTCATTACCTGTGACGGAAATGCCGCTGCTGCCCATATCGCGTATATGTTCAGCGAAGTATCCTGTATCTACCCCATCACCCCCTCTTCCCCCATGGCGGAAAACGTGGATGAGTGGGCGGCGAAAGGCCGTAAAAACATGTTCGGGGAGACCGTACGTGTCATTGAGATGCAATCGGAAGCCGGAGCTGCCGGAGCCGTACACGGTTCCATGCAGGCAGGTGCGTTGACGACAACCTACACCGCTTCCCAGGGATTGCTGCTGATGATCCCCAACATGTACAAGATCGCCGGTGAACTGCTGCCCTGCGTATTTCACGTAAGCGCCCGTGCATTGGCCGCCCACGCCCTGAATATTTTCGGTGACCATGCAGACGTATATGCAGCCCGTCAGACCGGTTTCGCCATGCTGGCTGCCGGTTCCGTACAGGAGGTGATGGACCTTTCTGCTGTCTCACACCTTTCGGCCATCAAAGGACGCGTGCCCTTCCTGAGTTTCTTTGACGGTTTCCGTACCTCTCACGAAATTCAGAAAATTGAGGCGTTGGACATGGAAGAGTTGAGAGGCTTGGTAGACATGAAAGCGATCGAAGCTTTCCGCCACCGCTCCCTGAACCCGGACGCACCCGTCACCAGAGGTACGGCGCAAAACCCGGACATCTACTTCCAGGGACGTGAAGCCTGCAATAAATTCTACGAAGCGCTGCCGGAGATCGTATCCGACTACATGAACGAAGTTTCCCGGATCACCGGACGGAAATACCGCCCGTTTGACTATTACGGAGCGCCCGATGCCGAAAACATTATCATCGCCATGGGTTCCGTTACCGACACCATCCGCGAAGTGATCGACTACAAAGTGGCTAACGGGGAAAAGGTAGGGATGATCGCCGTACATCTGTACCGCCCCTTCTCCGCCAAATACTTCCTGGAAGCCATGCCCGCCTCCGTAAAACGGATCACTGTGCTGGACCGCACCAAAGAACCGGGCGCCAACGGAGACCCGTTGTACTTGGATGTAAAAGATATTTTCTACGGAAAAGCGAATGCTCCGTTGATCATCGGCGGACGCTACGGAATGGGGTCGAAAGACGTTACTCCGGGCCAGATTATCGGCATCTACAAAAACATGGCGATGAACGAGCCGAAATCCGGCTTTACCGTAGGGATTGTGGACGATGTGACCTTTAAGTCGCTGCCGATGGAACAAGAGGTGAAGGTGACTTCCGACGCCACCTACGAAGCCAAATTCTACGGATTGGGTTCGGACGGTACGGTAGGCGCCAACAAAAACTCCATCAAGATCATCGGGGAAGCCACCAACAAATACTGTCAGGCCTATTTCGCTTACGACTCCAAAAAATCAGGCGGTTTTACAGCTTCCCACCTCCGTTTCGGTGACGAACCGATCCGCTCCACCTACCTGATCACCACGCCCGACTTTGTGGCTTGCCACGTTCCGGCGTATATCCACCAGTACGATGTGCTGAAAGGTCTGAAAAAAGGTGGCTCCTTCCTCCTGAACTCCCTGTGGGATGCGGAGGAGACGGTGAAACACCTGCCGAACAGCATGAAGCGGTACATGGCCGAAAACGAGATCAATTTCTACATCGTCAACGGGACCAAACTCGGCCAGGAGTTGGGATTGGGCAACCGGACCAACACCATCATGCAGAGCGCTTTCTTCAAGATCACCAACGTCATCCCGTATGACCTGGCCGTGAAAGAGATGAAGGCTGCCATTGTGAAATCTTACGGCACCAAGGGCGAGGCGGTTATCAACATGAACAACGCCGCCGTAGACGCCGGCGGTCTGGACAAGAACCTGCAAAAAGTAGCCATTCCGGCCGACTGGAAAAACCTGCCGGTTGAAGCGGAAAAAGAGGCCGCCGATCGGCCGGAATTTATCCGCAAAGTGGTAGACGTGATGAACGCACAGAAAGGGGACGACCTGCCGGTGAGTGCCTTCAACGGCATTGAAGACGGGACCTTCCCCTGCGGAACCTCCAAATACGAAAAACGCGGTATTGCCGTACACGTGCCGGAGTGGCAGGCGGACAACTGCATCCAGTGCAACCAGTGTGCCTACGTGTGCCCTCACGCTGCCATCCGCCCCTTCCTGATGACGGATGCCGAGGTGGCCGCCGCTCCCGCCGGGACCGTTGTAAAACCCGCCACCGGCAAAGAGTTGGCCGGCTATCAATTCCGCATGCAGGTTTCCCCGCTCGACTGTACGGGTTGCGGGAACTGCGCCGACATTTGTCCTTCCAAAACCAAAGCGTTGGTGATGAAACCGCTGGCAAGCCAGGAAGCGGAGATCGGCCGTTGGCTCCATTTGGACAAGAAAGTCGGCTACAAACAGGTGGTAGAACCCAACAACGTGAAAAATTCACAGTTCGTACAACCTTTATTTGAATTCTCCGGAGCGTGCGCCGGTTGCGGCGAGACGCCTTACATCAAACTGATCACCCAATTATTCGGAGAACGGATGATGGTGGCCAATGCCACGGGCTGTACCTCCATCTACGGCGCTTCCGCCCCCTCTACTCCCTACTGCACCAACTACAAGAGCGGGCGCGGCCCTTCTTGGGCGAACTCCCTCTTCGAGGACAACGCCGAGTTCGGTTTCGGTATGGCCGAAGGGGCCAACCGCCTGCGGGAACGGGTAAAACGCCTGTTGGAAGAACACACCTCCTCACTCTCCGCTGATACCAATGCAGCCGCCAAAGCGTGGGCGGCCGGGTACACCGACGGCGACAAGACCATTGCGTTGAGCGACGCGTTGGTTGCCGCCTTGTCCAAAGACGGCGCTGCCGCGGCGAAAGAGATCCTCTCCCTGAAACAGTACTTCACCAAGAAATCCCAGTGGATTTTCGGCGGTGACGGTTGGGGATATGACATCGGTTACGGCGGTGTTGACCACGTATTGGCCAGCGGACAGGATGTCAACATTTTGGTCGTTGACACCGAGGTGTACTCCAATACCGGAGGTCAGTCCTCCAAATCCACTCCGACCGGGGCCGTAGCTAAATTTGCCGCCGGCGGGAAGCGGGTTCGCAAAAAAGACCTGGGCGCCATGGCGATGTCTTACGGGTACGTGTACGTGGCACAGGTGGCTATGGGCGCAAACCAGGCACAGTACATGAAAGCGCTGAAAGAAGCCGAAGCCTATCCCGGCCCCTCTCTGATCATTGCGTACGCTCCCTGTATCAACCACGGGCTGAAAGCCAGCATGGGCAAATCGCAAGAAGAGGAGAAGAAGGCCGTTGAGTGCGGCTACTGGCAACTGTACCGCTACAACCCGCAGTTGGAAGACGAAGGGAAGAACCCGTTCACCCTGGATTCCAAAGAGCCGGATTACAGCCAATTCCGCGCCTTCCTGATGGGTGAAGTACGCTTCAACTCGCTGTTGAAAGCCGCTCCCGCCGATGCCGAACGCCTGTTCGCCACCACGGAAGAGAATGCCAAATGGCGTTACGACGGCTACAAACGCCGCGCCGCCATGAAGTACGGCGAATAACTTTGCTATTTGCTCCGTTTACAAAACGGACAGTAAAAAGGAGAGTGTCCCTAAATGGGGCACTCTCTGTTTTTGTGGGGGAAAGATTGCCCCCACTCCTTTAAATGAATACCCTTTCGGGTGTTATTTGAAAGTGATCATATAAAACAATACCCGAAAAGGTGTCATTTCAAAAATATTTACTATATTTGTACCCGAAGAGGTATCGAATATGAATAATCTATCGTTTAATGAATATGTGAAAACAAAGCGCAAAGCACTTGGATTTTCACGTGAAGAGTTTGCACAGAAAGCAGGAGTAGGGTTGCGTTTCCTGCGTGAGCTGGAACAGGGTAAGGAAACCCTGAAAATGGACAAGGTAAACCAAGTATTAAAATTGTTCGGGATGCAATTGGGAGTTGTTCCCATGGACAGAAATAATCTGATAGGGCAATGAAACAGGCTAAAATATTCATATACGACGATCCGGCGGGTACGCTCACAGAAGATGAGAACGGCTATACATTTGTGTATGACCCTGCCTATTTGGCAAGAAAAAATGCCGCACCGGTAAGCCTCACCTTACCGTTGACCGATAAACCCTGTGTCAGCAATGTGCTGCATCCTTTCTTCGACGGGCTTATTCCCGAAGGTTGGTTGTTGGATATTGCCGAAAAGAATTGGAAAATCGATAATCGCGACCGCATGTCCTTGCTGCTTGCCTGTTGCAAAGATTGTATAGGGGCGGTAAGTGTTCGACCTATTCAAATGCAGTGATCATGGAAAAATGTTTATATTGTTACCAGCCCTTAGAACAGGGACAGGTTGATTTTCACCCACCATGTTCAAAAAAAATATTTGGAACAGCCGTTCCGCCCGTACTCCCTTATACCAAAGCCGACATGGAATCGTTGGCGTTGGAAGTGGTGCGCTCACAGGTTACCATTACAGGCGTTCAGCCGAAACTGTCAGTTGACTTGGTAAAAGAAAAAGGGGGCGAAAAGCGTTTCACCATAGTAGGTTTGTGGGGTGGATACATCCTCAAACCCCAAACAGAACAATATCCGTCGCTTCCTGAAAACGAGGATTTAACCATGCACCTGGCAGAACTCGCCCGGATTAAAACGGTTCCTCATTCCCTGATACGGTTTCAGGATAATTCATTGGCATACATTACCAAGCGGATAGATCGCGACAAGAAAGCCGGTAAAATACCGATGGAAGATATGTGTCAACTAACAGAGAAACTGACCGAACAAAAATACAAAGGTTCCCACGAGCAGATTGCCAAAAAGATAGTAGAATTCTCGGCCTATCCGGTATTAGATGTCATCAACTATTTCGAAGTACTGTTATTCTGCTACCTGACCGGCAATGCAGACATGCACCTGAAAAACTTTTCGCTTTACAAAAAGGCGGGAGAATACGTACTGGCTCCAGCTTACGACCTTTTATCAACCAAACTGGTTATTCCAAATGACAATGAAGAACTGGCGCTGACACTGAATGGCAAAAAACGCAAGTTGAAGAAAGCCGATTTTGATAGTCTTTTAAAACCAATAAGGGTGGAGGATAAGGCCATAGAAAACGTGTATGAGAAATTCAGTAAAGTGCTACCGGAGTGGTTTGTATGTATAAATTCTTCGTTCCTTCCGGATGAAATGAAGGAAAAGTACAAAGCATTGATCCAGGAAAGATGGGCTATTTTGTGATATGAATTTTACAGACCTTTCTTATGCAAATTCCCTCGGAGGCCTCGAAGTTCCCGGTCAACCACTTGCGCCACTCGGCTCACGTCTTGAAATATTTTGGGTCTGTTTTCATGTGTGTTGTTTGATCAGTTTTTCGACAAGTTCTACCACCCCCACCGTCGCTGTTTCACGGATGATGTGCAGGTTGTTGGCGTGCAGGTCAGGCGTGTTGGGATCGATGAGGTAGAGCGGTGTGTTCGGGCGCAGATCACGCCCTCGCGGTTGCGCGTCAAAGCCTCCGGTGTGCAGACATCCTCGATGCGGTAGTTCGCCCAAAGCCCGTCGCTATCGCGAAACGTCGCGATCCCACTTTCACGACTGATGCCCGCTCCTGTAAAAACTACTATTTTCATTGTAATTATTTCTTTGTCGATCATTATACTTATCTCAAACTTGCCTGAGGCGCGAAGGAGGAAAACAAAGTTAAATAAATTTTGCATTCCTCTCTGCTTGCACTATCTTTGCCCCCGTGAAACGTAACTCTACGGATATTGTAAGGTAAGCGGTCGGCGCATTTGATGCGCGGATCGCACTCTCGTTCCTTCTCCGGATGTTCTTCCGGAGGCGAGTTTTTTATTTCCAAAACCTTACAATTACAACAATGTTCGAATTATATAATTACGGATGGTGCGACCTCTGAACCTTCTTAAACAACAATCAATTCATAACTCACTGCCCTACGGACGGGTGGCGGTAGTGCACCGCACCTGCTACGAAGTCGTGGCCGGGGATGGACTGTTCCAATGCGAACTCACGGGCGCGATGATGTACGGTCGGGGTGAGGGTGAGTTGCCCTGCACGGGCGACTGGGTGATCTTTCAGCCGTTCGACGAGGGGCGCGGAATCATCGTCGATATGCTGCCCCGCGAGCGGACGCTTTGGCGCCGCAAAAGCGGGTCGACCTCCGA
>DBDA01000003.1:108207-108426 GCA_002293375.1 Odoribacter sp. UBA944 | reverse complement strand
AGGGATTATCACAAATTAGTTCCGGATTATTACCTAAAGAGACTGTACTTCTGTCTTCTCGTGCACCTATTGGATATTTAGCAATAACAGAGATACCGACAGCTATAAATCAAGGTTATATAGCCATTGTTTGCAATAAAATAGTTTCACATTATTTTATGTATTTATGGTGTAAATTCAATCTGGAAGAAATAAAAAATTCAGGGAATGGTTCTGTTT
>DBDA01000003.1:97369-108153 GCA_002293375.1 Odoribacter sp. UBA944 | reverse complement strand
CGATTTTCCAAAAAATAAAAATAAATCAATCCCAAATTCGCACCCTTACACAATTACGCAATACTTTATTGCCAAAGTTGATGAGTGGGGAGCTAAGGATCTAAATTAAAGAGACTATGGAAGATATAGTATTGTTAAATTATAACGAAGTTCTTCGGGATATTCAGGACAAAGACAACCATTTGTTAATTGGAAATGGTTTTAATTATGGTCTTGGAATAAACACTGGTTATAAGTCTATCTTCCAGAAAATGATTGAGAATAATCAAGACATGTACAAAGAGGCGATGTCAATGATGGAGGAATGTTGCTTTGATTTGGAAGAATTTATTGGGAAATTGGAAGGTGATATTGACAACAATAATCTATTTTTGAAAAAATATGTAAGAAATAAAGTCAAGTTTGATTTTATGCAGGCGACGCATGAGATTGTTAAGTCAGAAATAAAGAGTATCTACGCAGAAAAAAATGAGGGTGTTTTTCTCTTACTTCAAAATTTCACAAATTACTTTTCTTTGAACTATGACTCTTTCTTATACATACTTCTCTTAAAATATAAGTCCATAAGCGATGAGGAAAAAAACTCAATAGCTTTCCAGCCATCAATTAAATTTATAGAAGCTGATTTTGATACAAAACAGAATGATATCTACACCGAAATTAAAGAGGCTCGGGATAATGGAACACTTACAATCAATTTAGGAGCTAATCGTTCCATGGAAAAATCATGTAGTACATTAACAAAAAGTCATTTCACGACAGAAATCAAAGAATATTCAAAAACGAAAGGTTGGAAGCCAAAGGATGTTGATAGAGTCGTTAAAAGAATAATTGAAGAAGAACAAAGAAATAAGCTATTGAATAAAGTTGATGACGGAAGCAAGCAACTAACTTTGTTTGGTAGTGAGCCGGAATTCGTTTTTGTAAATAGTAAGACTCAGAATTTATTTTTTCTCCACGGTGCCTTCCACATATATAAAGATGGGCGCAGGATAAAGAAAATAACACAACAATCAGATAAAGCATTGTATGATAAATTGGAAGAAATAATTAACGATAATAAAAAAGACATTGTTTGTGTATTTCAGCATAAAGATAAAGCTGAAGCGATTAATAACAATGAATACCTCTTGAACTGCCTTAATAAATTGGGAGGATTAATCGGGAATATGGTTATTATAGGAAGCTCGTTGGCTGATAATGACAACCATATTTTTGAAAAGATAGAGAGTTCAGGGGTCAACACTGTATATATTTCTACATTGTCTAAAGAGAAAGAGAAACAATATGAATTGGCCAAAGCTAAATTCCCAACGAAAAATATTTTCCTTTTTGATGCGGACACAATTTCATACGAAATTAACAAATAAGTACCAAAATAACTGCAAAATATGAATCAGAAAAGTCTTGGAATATTGACTAACGAGCAGGCAGATTCTTTGCTGGGATTACCTAAGAAAGTTTTGCGTGATAAAGAAATTGTAGACACACTTTCGTTGGATCAAACATTTCCATTTCATACACGCATAGAGTTAATATCTCCTACGGATGATGAGTTTGTGTTTCTGTGGGAAATAAATCAAAGTGCGAAAAATACCATTCGAATTAGTCTGCATGTGCAAGACAACGATAGTAATATCGGTTTAATGCGTGTTGATTTTAACAGTGGACACAGGAATCCGGAAATGATTTCAGATTTGTTACCGAAGCGATTTCATGTTTATGCCGGAAAGCAATTTTCAAATGATGATCATCATATACACTATCATGTAGAAGGATATAAATCGCTCGCATGGGCGATACCTTTAGTTGATGATCCGTTTAAAATGAAAACACTTGATGAGACTAATTTTAACAACAGTTTAATCAATTCTATATACCAGTTCGCCCAAGCGATAAATATAGAAACAAATATAACCATTAATCCTCTGTTGATATGAGTAACTGGATTGACAACAGCATAAACGAGTACCATAAGTGGTTTCGAGACAAAACGCAGTTCATTAAAGATGAAACAACAGGATGGTATAGTATTACGACACCTTTTGTGGGGCTATTTAATGATACAATAGAAATTTATGCTAAATTAGAAAATGGGCAAATAATTTTGTCTGACGATGGACATACTCTTGCCAATTTGGAGCTATCGGGGACACCGATTTCCCGTTCTCCCAAAAGAAAAGAATGGTTGGATATGATTTTATTAAACTATGGTATCACATTAACGACTGAAAATGAACTACAAACGGTGACTACTGAAGGTCATTTTCCGCAGAAGAAATTCAATCTGATATCAGCTATATCCGAAGTTTCCGATATGGCAATGATGGCTAAGCATACTGTTTCTTCTCTATTTAAAGAAGATGTTAGGTCTTTTTTTGACGAACAACAGATGATATATACTCCTGAATTTATCGCAAAAGGTACTACCGGTATAGAGTTTACATTTGATTTTCAAATAGCCGGCAGGCAAAAGGAATTAGTAGTAAAATCATTTAATTCGCTCAATAAAATGAATGTTCCCAATTTTCTGTTTGGCTGGGAGGACATAAAAGAATCTAGAGAAAGAATATCCGGAAAAAAATTAGATGGAATTGCGATAATAAATGATACAGATAAAGAATTAAAATCAGAATATATTGATGCACTCAAAAGTAAAGGCGCTGTTCCTATTCTTTGGTCTCAGCGCTATTTACCAGAAGAGAGAGAAAAATTAACAGCATAGAGTCATGACCTGCATATCCCATATTGAAACATTCACCATAGAATGGCTTGAAAAGCAAGACCATCAACATATTCGATGTGAATTATTTTCAGATAACATTTCCTGTTAATAAAAATAATACCTATCTTTGCAATGAAGATCACATTTTCCGATAAAAAACTCAACAAAATAGCCAATGATGACCGGAAAATGGATAGAGAGCTCGGCAAGCCAAGGGCGGAGAAACTCAGGCTCAGGCTTACACAATTGCAAGATGCAGAAACGTTGGAAGATGTACGGTATTTACCAGGTAATTATCACGAACTTACGAACGATAGGAAAGGACAATGGGCATGCGATCTTGATCAACCCTATCGTTTAGTGTTCGAACCTCATGAGAAGCCCATTCCTACTAACGAGCATGGCCAATACATTTGGCTCAAAATAGTTGGAGTGGAAATTATAGAAATCATCGATTACCACAAAGAAAAATAGTCATGGCGAAGCAAAATCAATATTTTCCGCAATCACGCCCTCATCCGGGGATCACGCTTGCAGAGAAACTGGAAGAAATGGGGATGGGGGCTAAAGAGTTTGCTGTGCGTACCCGTAAACCGGAGAAAACAATCAGTGCAGTTCTGAATGGTAAAAGCTCGATCACTTCCGATATGGCTATCCAATTTGAACAGGTAACTCAAATTCCTGCACATTTTTGGATGAATAGCCAGCGAAAGTACGATGAATTTTTAGCAAGAAAAAAATACGAAGAAACGATCAATACTGCTACTGCATGGGCACAGCTGTTTCCTTTGACACAGATGATTAAATCCGGATGGATAGCGAGAGTAACTTCTATTCAGGAAAAGACTACCGAACTATTGCGTTTTTTCGGCTTTGCCGATCATCAGGCATGGGAAGAATACTACTATAAACAACAATTGAAAGTGGCTTTCCGTATCTCATTGGCTCAGACACAAGGTGCCCATGCTATTTCAGCCTGGTTGCGTAGAGGTGAATTACAGGCAGAACGACTTCCGGTCAAGGCGTTTGATAAAAAGCAATTAGAATCGTCGTTACCTGAAATCAAATCATTGGTGGCAACACAGCCGGAAGATTTTTTTAGCCGTTTGCAAGCTATTTGTGTGGGAGCTGGAGTAAAGGTTATCTATACGCCTTGTTTGCCCAAAGCTCCCATTAACGGAGCAACCCGTTGGATCAATGATACTCCTTTGGTGCAATTATCGGGAAGGCATAAACGGAATGATATATTTTGGTTCACCGTATTCCATGAATTGGCACATATTTTATTGCATGGGAAAAAGGATATTTTTTTAGAAGAGGTGGATTATCAGGGAAAAGATATGGAAAAGGAACAACAGGCCGACAACTTCGCCGCAGATTATCTATTGTCGGAAAGAGAAGAACAAGAAATACTTGATGTTCCTTTGAGTATTCTCAATATCCGTGCTTTTGCCGAAAAATTCCATACGCATCCGGCATGTATCATAGGACGTCTACAACATAGAAAACTGATATCTTTTTCATGGGGAAACGAACTGATTGAAAAAATAGAGCTTCCGTCATGACAAAAATCACCGAATCCCATATCGAAGAGTTTGCCATAGAGTTACTTGAACAACAAGGATACGAATATATTTATGCCCCGGAAATAGCTCCTGACGGTGAAACACCCGAACGTGAAAGCTATGAGCAGGTTTTGCTTGTGGAACGTTTGCGGCGGGCAATACGTCGCATCAATCCGAAAATCCCTGTCGAGCAACAGGAAGAAGCCATCCGTGAAATTCAGCGTATAGCATCACCGGAACTGATAGCAAACAATGAAAAATTCCACAGCTATCTAACAGAAGGGATTCCGGTAAGTTATCAACACAGTGGCAACGAGCGGGGAGATTTGGTTTGGTTGATTGATTTTCACAATCCGAGGAACAATGACTTTGTGGTAAGTAATCAATTTACCGTTATTGAAAACAACCAAAACAAACGCCCGGATATTTTGCTGTTTGTAAATGGTTTACCGTTGGTGTTGGTCGAATTGAAAAATCCTGCTGATGAAAATGCAACCATACATTCTGCCTTTCGGCAGATAGAAACCTACAAGGTACAAGCTCCCTCCCTGTTTACATACAATGCGTTGTTAATCATATCGGACGGATTGGAAGCAAAAGCCGGTTCGCTTTCTGCCGGCTTGAGCCGTTTTCTGGTATGGAAATCGGCTGACGGAAAAGGAGAAGCTTCTCATTTGATCAGCCAGCTTGAAACGATGATTAGAGGGATGTTGAATAAGGAAACATTGCTTGATTTGATACGTTATTTCATTGTATTTGAGAAGACAAAACAGGAAGATACCCAAACCGGTGTCATTACCATTAATACAGTCAAAAAGATTGCTGCCTATCACCAATATTATGCCGTCAATCGTGCCGTTGATTCTACGCTAAGGGCTGCAGGATTTATAAAGAAAGGGCAGGAAAACATTTTGGGCGAACCTCCAGCCAGTTACGGTTTACCGGGTGTAGATCATCAACCCGTTGGAGACCGGAAAGGAGGGGTAGTTTGGCATACGCAAGGCAGCGGGAAGTCTTTGTCAATGGTCTTTTATACCGGGAAGCTGGTGCTCGCCATGGACAATCCGACCATTGTGCTTATTACCGATCGCAATGACTTGGACGATCAGTTGTTTGATACTTTTGCCGCCTCCAAACAGTTGTTGCGTCAAACGCCTGTACAAGCGGAAAACCGTTCTCATTTGAAAAAATTGTTGAAAGTGGGTTCGGGAGGCATCGTGTTTACTACTATACAAAAATTCAATCCCGAAGAAGGAAATGTTTATGATTTGCTATCTGCGCGTGAGAATATTATCGTGATTGCGGATGAGGCCCACCGCACCCAATATGGTTTTAAGGCGAAAACGATAGATGCAAAGAGTGAAACGGGCGATGTTATCGGTAAAAAAACAGTCTATGGGTTTGCAAAATATATGCGGGATGCCTTACCCAACGCGACCTATTTGGGATTTACGGGTACCCCCATCGAAAATACGGATGTAAATACACCGGCCGTATTCGGAAATTATGTGGATATTTATGATATAGCACAAGCGATAGAGGACGGCGCCACCGTTCGTATCTATTACGAAAGTCGCCTGGCAAAGGTCAAGCTGAGCGAAGAGGGACGAAAATTGGTTGAAGGCCTGGATGAGGAGCTGGAACAGGAAGATTTGACAGAGGCTCAAAAAGCCATTGCCAAATGGACGCAGTTGGAAGCGCTTGTCGGAAGTGAGAACCGGATAAAGCAAATAGCCGGAGACATTGTTGCTCATTTTGAAGAACGGCAGGCTGTTTTTGAAGGGAAAGGGATGATTGTTACTATGAGCAGACGTATTGCTGCTGAATTGTATGATGCCATTATAGCGATAAAACCCGACTGGTATTCCGGTGAATTGAACAAAGGGGGTGTTAAAGTGGTGATGACAACAAGTTCTTCGGATGGACCTAAAATAGCCAAACATCATACTACAAAAGAGCAACGCCGCAAATTGGCAGAACGAATGAAATCGCTGGATGATGAACTGAAATTAGTGATTGTCAGGGATATGTGGCTTACCGGATTTGATGCTCCCAGCATGCACACTTTGTATATCGACAAACCCATGAAAGGGCACAATCTGATGCAAGCCATCGCTCGTGTGAATAGGGTATATAAAGATAAGCCCGGAGGATTGGTGGTTGATTACCTGGGTATTGCTTCCGATTTGAAAAAAGCATTATCGTTTTATTCCGATTCGGGAGGTAAAGGCGATCCAGCTATCGCACAGGAACAGGCAGTTTCGTTAATGCTCGAAAAATTGGAGGTTATATCCAATATGCTGCACGATTTCTCGTATGAAGATTATTTTGAGGGGGATACATCAAAAAAGTTGCATACTATACTTGCAGCCGAAGAGTATCTTTTAGGTTTAGACGACGGTAAAAAGCGTTTTATAAATGAAGTTACCGCCCTATCGAAAGCCTTTGCGATTGCGATTCCACATGATCAGGCAATGGATGCGAAAGACGAGATCGCTTTTTTTCAGGCGGTAAAAGCCCGTTTGGCAAAATTTGACCATACCGGTTTCGGGCGATCTAACGAGGAGTTGGAAACAACCATTCGGCAGGTCATAGATAAGGCTTTGGTGAGTGAACAGGTGATTGACGTTTTTGATGCTGCCGGATTGAAAAAACCAGATATATCTATCTTGTCGGAAGAGTTTTTGCAGGAGTTGAAAGGTATGGAGCATAAAAATATTGCACTTGAAGTGCTAAAAAAATTGCTGCATGACGAAATCAAGGATCGGGCAAAGAAAAATCTGGTGAAGAGTAAATCATTCATGGAGATGCTCGAAAATTCCATCCGGAAATACCACAACAAAATACTCACTGCCGCAGAGGTTATTGAAGAACTGATTGAATTAAGCCGCGACATCGTCGCCATGGACAACGAGGCCAAAACAATGGGCCTGACCGATTTTGAATATGC
This sequence comes from Odoribacter sp. UBA944, assembly GCA_002293375.1. Classification (GTDB taxonomy): domain Bacteria; phylum Bacteroidota; class Bacteroidia; order Bacteroidales; family Marinifilaceae; genus UBA944. The sequence goes on along the minus strand of DBDA01000003.1, from coordinate 100,913 downwards.
GTTCTATACTGCAGTTGCCGATAATGACAGTGCCAAAGAGTTAATGCAACAGGATAAACTAAGGGAATTAGCCGTTGTTCTTACGGAAACCATACGTCAAAATGCTTCTATCGACTGGACCATAAAAGAGAGTGTAAAAGCTAAATTGAAAGTTTCAGTCAAACGATTACTCAGAAAATTCGGCTATCCGCCGGATATGCAAATGTTGGCGACAGAAACCGTATTAAAACAAGCGGAGATAATTGCAAATGAGTTGGCTAATAACAAATAGAAGGCATTGTCAACAGCATTTTAGACGAAGGCGAATTGCTGAAAGCAGCAGTGCAGAGCTAATAAGTAATGCAAATACTCCAATCCCATATAGATGTTTATAAATCTCTTTTTCGAGGAAGAGAAGATGTATATGCTGTTCGTTGGGAAAAGGATGGGCGAAGCGGGTATATGCCCGCTTATAAAGTGGATTGGGAGGATTATAACCGATATAAGTCGTCAGGTGGAACTTTTTCCGGCTATACGAAAAAGGAATACTTGCCTTTTAATGATACCGTAGTAAAAGAACATTTTCTTGGAAAAACGACCATCGGGATCTATCCCCTGTTGCCAGATAATACCTCGTTTTTTATAGCTGCTGATTTTGATGAGGCTAATTGGCAGGAATCCATACTCAAATTGCACAAAGTCTGTTGGAATGTTGAATTACCTGCTGTGATTGAACGTTCCCGCTCCGGCAATGGCGGACATTTATGGCTGTTTTTTGAGGAAAATATTCCGGCTTTTCAGAGTAGGAAGATCATGTTTCAACTTCTTTTACAGTCCGGAATAATCTCTAAATTTGAAAAAGAACCAAGTTTTGATCGACTCTTTGTTTATTGTTTACCCCTTCACATTTGAAGGTAAGTTGGTACAGTAATAGGGAGGGTACAGCGTTCCGGTAAACCTCCGGTAATTTTTGATTACAGGGATTCCAAAATTGATTATTTCGACAGGATGTTCAAGCAGCGAAACAGGTACTATAATAAACTTAGAAAATAACGATGTGTCAGATAAAGCAGGTAAACGCTGTGGAGAGTTTCGTAGTGTCTGCTGTCGAATTGAGAGAGGAACTGGGAATGGGTTGTAAGAGGACGATATTCATTTTGCAGATATAGAAATAAATTCTTATTTTTGTATCAACCTTTTCAGTTATCACGCAATTTACTGTAGAATGGTGCTAACCGATGGTGGGTAAAATCATGGGACTTGAATGAAGTCGTATTTGTAACAGCTTGATTTACAATTCAAATAAGGTGATCCAAACGTTCTTGTAGAGCCCCGGGCGGATCACAGTATAAAAAAGCCAAAAGGCGACGAAGGGAAGACAATCCCCGCAATATCAACAGATTGCGGGGATTTTTGTTTTTTATTGAGCATCTGCTGTTGAATGTAGGGATTAGTCCTTAGTATTCGTCTGTCTGATCTATGCGGATGGTCGTCTCGTCAAGGGAAAAGCTTTGTGCCCGGGCCCGGATCCCGGCTTTGTCAGCCTCGGTGAGCGAGCCTCCGTAGATTAGCAGGATATCCCGTCGTTTGACATGTATGTTGCTTTTAAGTAGGTGATTACCATTATAAACACCAACCTCCTCAATATACTCTCCGGCATTGGCCCTGAATTTCTCTTCACGCACAAGCAAATATCCCAAATAGATGCTTGGCATGATCGTGACGACTATAACGATCGACATGATCCGGGCGATCCTTTTCTTTCGTTCCTCACTGATGCCTTTCCTGCGTATGGGAAATTTCAGCAATCGTGACACAATCGTCGCTGCAAAGGCTATGCAGACCGTGTTGATCGCAAACAGGTAGAATGCACCCAAAAACAACGTCAACTGCCCCGTCGCCAAACCGAAACCGGCTGTACACAACGGAGGCATCAGTGCTGTGGCAATTGCTACGCCCGGTATGATGTTCCCTTTCTGCGTACTGCTGACGGCAATGATGCCGGCAAAACCGCCGAACAAGGCTATCAGAACGTCGAAGATCGTAGGGCTCGTGCGAGCCAACAGTTCCGAATTGGCAGCATCGACAGGTGTGATAGCGAAATAGGCTGTGGAGACAGCCACGCTCGCCGCGACGGCAAATGCGAAATTTTTGATGGAGTGCCTTAATAGAGTCAAATCATAGGTCGCAATACTATAACCCATTCCGTTGATCGGCCCCATCAGTGGTGAGATGAGCATTGCGCCTATAACAACTGCCGTTGAGTTCGTGTTCAACCCTATCGATGCGATAACGATCGCACAGGCCAGTATCCAGATGTTGGTACCCCTGAACGAGACGCTCTCACGAATATATTCGTCGATCTCGTCGAATTTTTCCTTCTGCCCGCGCAGATCAATGTAGCTCAGAAAACGTTTCAGCATAGAAGTCAAACGATATTGTTTTTTGCGAATATAAGAAAAATCGTTCAAAATAGTTGTTTTATGCAGAAAAATCGTACTGAAAAAGATACAAAACTTCATTAGATTATGTATAAGAGGTGAAAAATACAGTAGCGCAAACGATGTAGAAATGAATAATCCAATCCTTTTTAGTACAAAAAAGAGTTAAAAAATATTAAATCACGTCTATGATCATTATTCTTTTTACCGAGCAAACAGGCGATGTTATGTTATGTAACTTATTGAATAGTAGATTGTTTTTTGAATATTTCGATAAAAAACACTCCCACCCCAAATCAGATGTATCCAAAAAAACTTCTAATCGGTTGATCTTTATTGTTGTACAAGTGGGAAAAACAGATAAATTGAATTATCTTTGCATCAGAATATGAAGACAGAAAAAAGAACCCTAACAAGCTCGTATTCTGCTTAAAATGAAACATTGTTTCCGATACAACCGTTTTTCAAAGAGCAGCTCCCTGTTGCTTCTGTTATTTCTCTTGACAATTTTCCGCACTTATGGAGTGACTCGCTATGTAAAACCGGCGGCAACTGGAACCGGAAACGGGAGCAGTTGGGCTAACGCTTCCGGCGACTTGCAAGCCATGATCGACGCCTCTGCTTCCGGCGATGCAGTCTATGTAGCCGCGGGCACCTACTACGCAAGGCGGGGAGCCTTGGCCGTAGACGAACACCAGATACAATCCCACCCGGAACGCTACTACTCCTTCGTCATGAAAGAGGGCGTAAGCGTCTACGGTGGCTTTCCGGTAAACGGCTCCGTCTCGGACCCGGCGCTGCGCCCCAAACAACCCGCAGGCAAATACACGTGGGAACTGACTAATCGTTCCATTCTCACAGGCTCCGTTCCGCCGGACCTCTTTGGTTTGGAAGATAGCTGGGAATTCGACCCGCAGCGCGGGTGGAACCCGGTAGGATACATCGACAACGCCCTGCACGTCGTATGGTTTGCCGTCAACGGCTTCCAGGCGGCCGTGGGCGACAACCCCGCCCGCGCCAACCCGCTGAACACCCCGGCGGTGTTGGACGGTTTCACCATCGAAGGCGGTTATGCGGACGGCTTGGAATTCGGCGGCGGGACCATCGGGAGCTCCACTCGGTAC
>DBDA01000003.1:4055-97280 GCA_002293375.1 Odoribacter sp. UBA944 | reverse complement strand
AGCAACGCCTGTCCGGGAGTCGACAACAATCTGCACGGCTTTGGTGGCGGCGTTTACATACTGGGCAAAGGCACCGTAGAACGCACGTTCGTGATCAACAACAGCTCCCGCATGGGAGGCGGGATTTACCTCTCCAAAGCCCAAAACAACAAACCCTACGAAGCCGTAGTGGAGACCTCCATCATCACCAACAACGTAGCCCTCCACGAAGCCGGTGGAATCTATGCGGATTCGGCCGGGATACTGACCTCCTCCTACGTGCTGTACAACAACACCCAAAGCATCTCCCTGCAAGACTACGGAAAAACCGGTGGTGTCTTTTGCGACCTATACATGGTGGTCACCAATACGGCGCTCTACGGCAATACATCCCACTCCGGCATCTGTCAGTTCTACTCCCTCCACACCACTCAACAGACCGAAACTGAGATCGCCTCCTTGCAGCTCATCCATTCGGCCGTCTGGGAACAAAAAAGTTCGGTCTTCGGACTGGGAACGGTGCGGGACATCATAGACCTGGCTACCGGAAACAACACAGACCCCTACCGTTCCGCCGGTTTTAAAAAAGATCCCGGCATCTCCGGCATCCGCGAAGGGTACTTGGATCCTGCCGACTACCTGAACGAAACCGATTGGGACAAAGAGGACTACTCCGCCTTCATCTGGGCCGGGGCCACGGAACTGGAAGCGCCACAGATGGCCTCCGGTTTGCCTGTACATATTCCGCTGCACACCATCGACGGAAAAACCATCCCCTCCCGGCCGGGGATAGGGCCGTACTACAAAGAGGGATTCACCATAAATCCGGCAAATGTAGGCGGAGTACAGTGTGTCTTTGTCGACAACACATCGCCCACTCCGGGAAACGGAAGTTCCTGGGACACCCCGGTGCGCTTTATCGGCCCGGCATTGGACAGATTGGCGGCCTTGGGGGGAGGTACCGTCTGCATCAAACAGGGGGTCTACTACCCGGTTCGTTCCGCTTCGGGGGAGGGGCCGAGGGAGTACTCGCTGGCCATGCGGAGCGGGGTGACGGTGCAAGGGGGGTATGCGCCTGAGTTATCGGGAACAGACCGCTCTCTCCGGAATCCGGTGGAGTACCGGACCATATTGAGCGGGGACGTCGGTACAAAGGGAGACCTCTCGGACAACCTCTACCACCTGGTCTTTTTTGACGGAACCACCAACGCTGTATTGGACGGCTTGAACCTGATGTACGCCAACTCCATGGGCGATACACAACAAGGAGGAGCGATATGGCTGGCTGGCGGGGGTGGTAATCGGATTCAGAGGTGTATTATTGAAAACAACAAAGCGGCGACGGGAGCCGCCGTTTATTTATATCAACAAGATTGGGCATCGCGATTGAACATGGAAAATTGTGTAGTGAATAACAACGAATCGACAAGCGGTTATGCAGTCGATGTGTATGCTACCAATTTAGTCAATGTAACGATTGTATTGAATGCGGGGGGCGGTATCCGGGGGGCAAACAATACTTATATCTACCGCAGTGTGATGTGGGGAAATAGCGCAACGCAATATACGGGGGTGTCAGCAACTCACTGCGCCGCTCCGGGAAGGCCAACTTCAGAAGGTGAAGCAGGGCTGACGGATGTTGTGAATGAAGAAACGGCATTACAATATTTTATGAATCCGACTATTACACCGGGTATTGTGATGCAGGGGTATGGAACGGTAGACGGAGAACCGGCACTTTTCCGGCCGCAATGCACTGTTCCTTTTATCGGAAAAACAGCTAATAATCCGGGTGTTGATCTCATTCCTTTAGTAGATATTACCGGGATCAATAGAACCAGTGGAGCTGTGTCGGACTTTGGAGCGTATCAGAGTGTTTGTGGCAGCGGGGGGACTTCCGGCCGGATCTGGTATGTGAAAGGGACCGGTTGGGGACCTCCTGCAAACACCTGGAGTACTCCTATGGGATTAGACTATCTGCTTAACCTGACTGAAGGTGGTGAAAAAGTTGTAAAAGCAGGGGATCAGATTTGGGTAGCAGCCGGAACATATACAGTACAGAGCGGTTTAGTGATGCCCAAAGGGGTAAAGGTATATGGGGGATTTCCGGCCAATGCGCAAACGGGAGATGGCATGGAGAGCCGTAACCCACGGACGAACCGGACCATATTAACCAAACCGGAATATGGAGCCCACAGAATACTTCGGCAGGATGCAGCATTTTCGTTGGAAGAGGAGGCTGTTTGGGACGGCTTTGTGATTCGGGGATATGGAAATAATAATGACCGTGGAGGCGTCAGTTTGAAGAGCGGAGGACGTTTGGTGAATTGTGAAATTGTTAACAATCGCATAAGCAGTGCGACTGCTACAAACTATACGGATGCTAATTCCGGTGCGGGCGTCTATAACGACGGAGGAATTTTGGAGAACTGTCTGATCACAGGGAATACGTTGACTGCCGGAGGGACGCAACGTGGGGGCGGTATATATATGACATCCGGTACATTATACAACTGCGTGATCGCCGATAATATCGCCACCGGTCGGGAGGGGAGTGCTGTGGCAGTGGGCGGCAGAACGGCCGCAACCAATGGAACAGCGGAGCTGTTCAACGTGACGATCGCCAACAACACAGGAGCCAGCGATATTTTTGTACAACCGGGATCCACTCTCCATTTTTACAACAGCATTGCCATTGGCGGAATAGACACTCCGCCGGTTATCAACACAACGCCGAGCGGTGATTTTATACCGACCTACAGTTGTATATACGGCAGAACATGGGCTGGAACCGGAAACATAGCCGGAGATCCGCAACTGGCCGGAGATACTTACCAATTAACAGCGGGTTCCCCCTGTATCAACGCAGGCGGTCTCTATCCTTTCGACCGTTACCTGCCGCAAACGGATCTGGGCGGAACGCCGCGCCTCAAAAATTGCGCCATGGACATGGGCGCTTTCGAATACGGGGACGGCAGCGGTAATGCGGTACAGCCTAAGACCATCGGAGACACAGCCCGCCTCTATGTAACCTATTACGGCAGCGGCCGGAGCGATGGCTCTTCGTGGGAAGACGCCCTGTGTGCCGACCTTTTTCAACTGGCCGTCAATTACCTCGCTACCTCTTCAACGAAGCCTGTAAAACAGGTGTGGGTCGGTACGGGGCTGAACTATCCGGTACTCGAAGCGGTTTTTTATCCGACGGAAAAGGTGCGTCCCGAACTCTCCGACCGTTTTAAGACCTTTACCATGCGTCCGGGCGTAGATGTGTTGGGCCATTTTGTGGGAGACGAACAGTACGCCCACGAGCGGGTATTGGGGATAAACCGCCGCAGCATCACAGTATTGGACGGGAACATCAACGGAACTGCCGCCAGCAGGGACGATGTTTACCGGGTGGTGACATTCGATCCGGGCGTTGCCGGCCGGCCGGCAACGTTGGAGAACTTCGCCGTCCGGAACGGAAACGCGAACCACCCCCTGGTAGACTCTCTTAGAAAAGGAGGAGGCATATTGGTGTATCCGGGAGGGCAGGTAAACAACTGTTACATTTACGATTGTTACGCTGCCATAGAAGGCGGGGGAGTTTACTTGGCCGGAACGGACAACGACAGGTTTCCGAACTCCATACAGGATCCGCCTGCAGTGGCTCGCCTGAACAGTTCGGTGGTGGAGCGTTGCGAAGCGAGTACGGGCGGTGGAGTCTACGCAGGCCCTTACGCCATGCTAACCGGAAATACCATTGTCCGGAACAAAGCCGATCTGGGAGGAGGAGTTGCCTTTTCGCATCCTCCCGCCCTCATACAAAGCACCGTACTGTGGAGAAACGAAGCGCCTGTCCGCAGAAACATTTCCGGAAACACAGACACCCCTTTCGACTACCCGTTGGACCGGGTCTTGCCGATCCCCTATTACCCCGTGAACTTTTCAGCTGTCGAAGGAGAACAACTGTTGGGAACCTCCAATATCCTGCTCTCTTCCGACAACAAGGCGGCGGAAGCTACGCCCGGTTTTGCGGATCCGGAAACCGCTACTCTGTTCAACAGGGGATGGGCGCCGGACAGCACTTCTTCGCTCATCGATGCCGGCCTCCGGGGCATTGGTAACCTTACTACCTCTGCCCAGATCCTGCACTGGTACCGGCTCCACCCTTGGGATATCCGGGGGAGAGAACGGATCCGCAGTACATACGGGACTCGCAGGATCATGGACATCGGTGCTTACGAAACGCAGCAGCAGGTGGAGTTGCATCCGGACGCAAACGCCCGTATCTACGTAACCCGTACGGGACGGGGTCGGCAGGACGGCTCCTCCTGGGCCAATGCCACGCGGGACCTGCAGTCCGCCCTGAACTGGTTCGGGGAAAACGAACAACACGGAGAGGTGTGGGTACAGGGAGGCAACACCTACATCCCCACGGTACAGATCGACGAAACAACAGTTGATGAACGGGAGGTCTCCTTTGTCTTAAATCCTTATGTGAGCCTGTACGGAGGCTTCAAAGGCGATCCCTATACCGATGCGGGGTTGGGCTTGCTGGCGGAAACCGCCCCGGAGCAACGTCCGTGCTACGACTACAACGACAACGGCGTACTCGAACGGTATGAATTTCAATATACAACAACATTAGATGGAGCCATCAATCCGGACAACCTCTTGACCAACAGTTACCACGTTTTGTACTACGCTCCGGAAACCCTTCCGGCCAACGAGATCGTGCTGAACGGAGTAACCGTAAAGAACGGGCAGGCGCGCAACGTCAAACAACCCTATGTAGAACGGAAACGGCACGGAGGCGGCTTGTATGCGACCGCTCCGGTCCGGATAGAAGCCTGTGTCTTCACATACAACGAAGCGGAGGGAAACGGAGGAGCCGTCTGTTTACAGGGAGGGGGACGTATCTACCGTTCCAGCATTGAGCGGAACTGGAGCGAGATCGGCGACGGCGGCGGCATTTACATAGCCGGTGGCCAGGTGATCCACTCCAACGTATTCAACAATACGGCTGTGGATGGCAATGGCGGCGGTATTGCGGCCAGGAACAGCGAACTGCTGAATCTGGTCGTCGTTCAGAACGAAGCCGGCGACGGCAGCGGTTTGGATATGGAGAATAGCGAAGTATATAATACGGTCGTGTGGAACAACTTGGCGACCGGGAGCGACGGGAAAGAGGTAAATGCCTACGGCGGGACCATTCTCTACAGCGCTTTGCCGGAGAACGGCGTCAAAGGGAGCTCCAACGGTTTGACGGATCCCTCCATCGTCTGGTTGCCGGTGGAAAACAGTGTAGCCGGCGGTCCCCGTTTCATCCGCCCCATCAACTCTCCGGGGATTGCAGGATACGCCTGGACGGCCAGTTGGAAAACCGGCCCCGGTTCCGTGTTGACAGACAGAGGGAACAACTCGAAATGGGAAACACTCTTCCCGACAGGAGAGGGCTTCCTGATCAAACCTCCGGCGGGGGATTGGACGGCGGCGCCTCGGATAGAAGGGGATGCCATTGACATCGGGACCTACGAACGGATCCCCGTTCAACTGAACACACAATGCGATACGCTCTATGTCCGCACGTGGGAAAACCCCAACGAAGATTGCGACGGTTCCAGTTGGGACAAAGCGACGACCGATCTGGAGGGGGCCATCCGCGTATTATCGGCTCCCGGCCGGTTTGGAAATCGGGAGATCTGGATCGCACAGGGGGAATATGCACCGGTGCAGAAACGGGATCCCAACGATCCGGGCTCCCGCTCGTTCGTGCTCTCCGGAAACGGTATAAAGATCTTCGGAGGTTTTCCGGACGACCACCGGGGAGGTATCCGACCGGGCAAAAGCGCCCGGCGACCGCTTCAGTACGAAACGGTGTTGAACGGGGAGAGCGCCGGCTCCGACCATGTGCTCTATGTGCCGGCAAACGGTAATCCGGGAGTTTTGCAGATAGACGGGGTCAGCGTAAGGGGAGGAAAGATCTCCGGGATTTACGCCGGCACCTCTGCCGAAAAATTGATATTGAACCGTTGCCTTTTTACAGCCAACGGGGCTGCCGGCGTCCAACTTCCGGACACTAGCGCGGCGGTTTTTTCCCGCCGTCCGGTGGAGAGTTATAACACTCTCTTTTATGCGAACAACACCGTCGCTTTAAATGCCGGAGCCGGAATAGTTGTCAACAATACCATCGTAGACAACAAGGGAGGAGGACTCCGGTTGCGCAGAACCGACGTGCAGAGTACCGTGATGAATACCGTGTTGTGGGGGAACGGCGTTTTCCAGCACAATATATCGCCGGCGACCACCATGACCTATTGCGCCGTTATGGGCGAGTTGGTTACCGGCGCCGGAAACATGGAGATCCCGGCGGAGAATTACGGGACCGGCGGTGTACGCTTCCGAAATCCGGTGGATCCCACCGGTGTCGGGTACATGCCGGGGTGTGCTTCCGTTTTGATCGACAAGGGAACAGCCGGTGCTATTGCCATGTTGCCCGATGCGGCTTACGACCTGATGAACGAAGCCCGTATCTTTAACGGGACTATCGATATCGGTGTTTTTGAATCGAAATTGTCGGGAACGCCGGGCCCCGCTCCGACGATCACGCCGGTTTCTCCCGCCACTTTCCCGCAGGTATGTCAGAATACGGTGGTAGAGTTGCAGGTAGCTCCGGTAGTGGGGAACAATGTGTTCTGGTTCCAGGGCGGCACCATCATCGGAACAACCCGGCAACTCAGGGTATTTGCGTCCCAGGTGGGAGAAGTCACCTATTCGGTGGTGTACGAAAACATTGCCACCGGTTGCCGGAGCAACATGGCTTCGGTGCAGGTGCAGGTGGAGCCTGCTTCGGCCGTAACGGACCTGACAGGGCCGTCGCTCTACTGTACGGGTGACGGGGCAACGCCGTTGACCCTGACCTTTACCCCCGTACCCTTACCGGGATATACCTACGAATTGTTTCGGGACGGTACATCCATACAGTCTGGAATTACTTCCGGCGTGATTGAATTGGAGGACGAGCCTGTGGGCGATCACACATACTACCTGACCAGCCAAAAACCGGGGGCTGCCTGCAGTGGCGGTCAATCCAACAGCTTGGTTGTAAAGGTGGAAGATTTAGACGTCATCGATCCGGACGCTTTGATCTTACTGGGAGGGGGAGCAAAAGACCAGGAGGTCTGCTTGGGAGACGAACTGGAACCCATCCGGTTTCAATATGCACCGGGCATGACGGTGTTGAATCCGACGCTTCCGCCGGGGATTACCTTGACGCGGGATCCGGATCAGCCTATCGTAACAATAGAGGGAACTCCCGGCCGGGATTTTGAGTATACGGTACGTACCCGCGGAAACGAGTGTTCGTCCGCCCGCATCACCGGGAAGATATCGCTCCAGCCGCTTCCGGCGTTTAAATTAGGACAGTAATACAGAGATCGGTAATATACAATGAACAATCAAATCAATAACCAACAAAACAGACAACTATGAAAAGTGTAAGTGAACGTACTGCTTCCGGCGCAATGAACAGAGCCGGAAAGGTACACAGGTGGGCAGGGCTCCTGCTCGGAACGCTCCTCTTTGCAGGAGTGCAAAACGTGTCGGCACAGGCGACACCGTATCAGATCATCATGACTAATCCGGATGCTGCCACCCTGACGGTGACGCTTCCGTATTACGAAGCCGTAGGGGTAGAAACTTACGATCTGACGATAAGCGATGGATCCACTTTGACATTTTCCCCCAGCAATACCAAAGTTTTGACGGGAATGTCGTTTCCGGGTGATGGAAGCAATTCCATTTCGTTCTCCGTACAGCGGCCGGGAGGTACTCAAAACTTACTATCGGGTGTGTACGATTTGGTGATCGCCGGGTATTCGGAGCATGCTTGTGAATACGAACTGCCTTTTCAGATCGTGATCATGACAAAACCGGTACTTGAGTTGGATAAGTCCGATATCGTATTCTGTTTCGGCGACACTCCCATCAATCTGATCGGGGAGATCACGAACGAGGATCAATTCAACGAATCCAACCTCCAGTTGCAATATGCCTGGGAGCGGACAGGAAGCGGCATCGGCGGTACTGCGTCAAAAGCCAAGACAAACTACCCAGCAAACGGGTTTACGGACGCATTGGACATCACCAATACGGGAACCGCATTAGCGTCCGGGATCTATACTGTAACTCCGTACGTGGTATATACTACCGATGATGGAAGAGAGATCACAATAGACGGCGTGTCCGATAATGTTACCATTACGGTTGCGCCGGAATTGGTATTGACGCTGACCCCGTCGGTTGATCCCATTTGCAGCGGGGGTACCGATGCGATCACAGTAGCCACCACTGCTACGGACGGAAGCAGTACCTACCAATGGAAGGTGAAGGATGCGGCCGATGGAACGTATGCTGCGGTAACCGCCGAAGCTTTTGCACCGGCCCCGACAAACACAACGAATGGTCAGATCACCGCGAGCTATACGGTGAAGCAGACCTATACAAGCGGTGCTGCAAGCTGTACTGCAACGGGAGAGGTCGACCTGGATGTACGGCCGCTTCCGCAGGCGACATTGGTTTCTGCAACCGGCATTGTTTGTGCCGCTACCCTGGATGAGGTCGCCATCACCACGAGCGTAACCGGTATCACATTCAGTTGGACTGTTGCGGACAACGCTGATGTAACGAACGAAGAGAACAGCGATGGAACAACAGCGTTAGTAGACGGGAAATTAGCCCTGACCGTGAGTTCCGGAACCGGATTTGAACTGACAGGAGACAAAGCGGCACAGTTATTGTACACGATAACACCGTATGTGGAAACTTGTCTGGGTACACCAATGCCCTATACATTGGATATTAACCCGGCTCCGGTTATTCAGTTGAATAGCGTAGCGGATGATGCAACGGCTGAGATATGCAATGGAACAACAGCTACCGTAAACATCAAAACAACGACGACTACGTTGGCCGGACAACCGGTGACTTATAACATCACACGGGGATCTCTTATCGATTTGACAGTCACAGAGACTTTGCCGAGCGGTGAAACAGCAACAACGGGCGGCGCCGATTGGGCTACGGCTGCGTTGACCAATACGAGTGGAACCAAAGACTACGCAACGGCTGTTTATACTGTTACACCGACCATCGGAAGTTGTCCGGGAACTGCCCGGACCTTTACGGTAACGGTTGTTCCACTGTTAGATATAACAGTGAACCAAGCGGCTTTTGAACTTTGTAGTACGGATCCGATCGCTGCCATAACCATAGGTAGTGGTAATGCAGAGGCCGTGCAGAATAGCGGAAAATTTGCGTTGAACTGGTCGCTTCCGTTTGATGACGATAAATTGCTTGTTTCGGTGAACAATAATCCACAGACCGGTCCGACAGCAACCGGATCCGGAAGTTTAAGCAACGTTATATTGACCAATGTGGCGGATCCGGCGGAAACTGTTTCGGCTACATTGACAGCTACGGCTTCCTATACTACTTCCGGAGGAGCAAGTTGTACAAATGCTACGAAAACTGTTGCGCTGACCGTGAATCCCAAACCGACCTTTAAATTGGGAGAAGCGCCTGTCACACCTTAAATACAAAAAACGTATACAGATATAAATGAATAAAAACCTACATATCCTTCTGCAGAGGCAGTTGGCCTGCGGCCCGAAAGGGCTGCTGGCCCTCCTCTTGTTTACGTTGCTGTCCCTGACGGCAACGGAGGGGATGTGTATGGAACCATACCGGGTGCGGGTGACAGAGGGGAGCGAATCGTTCAATGTGCCTTTCTCCGGCTTAACGGCCGGGAGCCGTTTTAAACTGCGTGCACAGGATGCCGGGTGGAGATGGAACACCTTCCAACCGGAGGAGTACACCGGATCTTTCGCTTTTTCCGTATCGGGAAACCTGGAAGAGATCCCCCTGCCGCAGGGAGTCGCCCCCGGTGTCTACGTGTTGGACGTGTCGATTGGTTTTGAAGGAGGAGGAACCATCTGTTGGTCGGATCCGCTCGCCTTGGAAGTGGAGGTGCTTCGGCGCGGGGGCACGGAGTGGTACCCGTTGTGCAGCGGAGAGACGTTGAAGTATGAACCGACCTTAGCCCCCGGGAAAACCTACCGCTGGTACCGCGCAAGCGCAGTGCCCGGTATCTCTTTTGTGCCCGGCAGCCCTGCTTCCGGAACGGGAGGGATTCGGGAAACGTTGATCAATACAACTTACGAAACGGTAGATGTTCAGTACAACTACGTAGTGGAAACCGACACAGAAATAATAGAGGAGTATGCATTGGTAGTGTCGGTGAAGCCTGTCATTCATTTCACGGTGGAAAACCGGAAACCCGCATTGTGTTCGGGAGAGACAACCGATATTGTGCTGCTGCCCCAAGGGATCGATTTTACGTGGAGCGTGTCCGGAACCGGGGCCTACGGCATGGAAGACGGTGTTGGACAAGCGATCAATCAGGTATTGTATTTTGACGGAGCGCCGGCGACAGTAGAGTACGCCATTCGTCCTGAAGGAGACGGTGCCGGGTGTGTCGCGGAGCAGCGGACCGTTGTAACCGTAAAGGCATTGCCGGAAATTGCCCTGAACGGATGGCAACCGAATACGGTGGTGCCATTGGGAAATCCGATCAAGATTGAAGCATGGCCGGTCGGGTATAATAATTACTCCTTTATTTTTAACGGAGAGAAGAAAGAACAGCAGGATCCGGAATTGCTGGTATACGACTGGATTGTCGGTGGAGAGAACCATGTGTCGGTGACCGTTGTGGCCGAAAACGGGTGCGAAAATACCGCCGCTACGACCCTGTCCGGTCCGCAGATGGGATTGTTGAATGCCTTTACACCCAACGGGGACGGGATTAACGACCGGTTGTACCAGGGATTCGATATAGAGGTTTACAATCCCAACGGAGGCTTGGTATACCGGGGAAAAGACGGATGGGACGGAACCTACCGGGGAGAATTGGTGCCGACCGGTACCTATCTGTATATCATCACCTACAACACCCCGGAAGGAGAACGGGTAATAAAGAAATTCCACGTTTTTGTGGATACGAACAATTAAAATAAGCTATTTATATGAAATATTGGTGCTTTGTCTGGTGGCTTTTGATCCCTTGTGCGGTCAACGGGCTGAACACCAAAAAAGCGGATAAGTGGTTTGGTCAGGGCGCTTATTACAAGGCGCTCGAAGAGTACCGCAGTCTGCTGGCCGGTCATCCGGACGATCCGGAGAACGGCCGGATCTTTTACCGGGTGGGGGTGTGCCATTTGCGGATGGGAAACTACCGGGGAGCGCAGGAGTGGCTGGAGAGAGCGGTCGTTGCGGATCTGGAGGAGGACGAGGTATACAACCGCTTGGGAGAGGCGTATCTCTACCTGGGCGAATATGTGAAAGCCAAAGAGGCGTTCCGGAAATACCAGCGACTGAATCCTGACGACGAACGGTTGGAGAACCGGATCGCTTCCTGCGATTTCGCCCTGAAGGCACCCAAGGTCAATCCCGACCTGTTCATAGAGCCCTTCCCGTACCTGAATACCTCCGGGAGCGAGTACGGTATCTTGTTTGTGCACGGCGGTATTCTCTATTCATCCACCGGGGATGGGGTGCCGGAGCGGAAGCAGGATATCTCCCCGCGTACCGGCTTGGGCTATTCCAAGCCCTATCTTTCGTTTTTGCAGGAGGGCGAGTACCAGCCGGGGATTTTGCTGAAAGGGATCTCCCGGAAACATGCCGAAGAGGGAAGTTTTGCCTACGATGCTGGCAGCGAACAGCTTTTTTGCACCCGTTGCGAGAACAACTCCATGAATTGCGAAATTATCAAAGCCCGGTTAAAGGGATTTCATTTCGAGGAGACAGGGGTTTTAAAGATCAAAAAGGGGGATTTCAATCTGGCGCATCCTTTTGTGGGGTACAACGGGGCGCGCATCTACTTCTCTTCCACGATGGAAGGGGGGTATGGCGGTGCCGATCTCTGGTACATGGACCGCAGCCCCGACGGGCGCTGGAGCGATCCGGAGAACCTGGGGCCTGAAGTGAATACACCTGGGAACGAGGTATTTCCGTATATCTGGGAAGGTACGCTCTTTTTTGCTTCGGACGGACACGTCGGTTACGGGGGCTTGGATCTGTTCCGGGCGGATCCGGATGGAGAGTTGTGGAAGAGGGCGCAGAATCTGGGAGCCGGAATGAATACGTCGTACGATGATTTTAACCTGATCATGCACCGGGACGGGCGAGGCGGACTGTTTGTCAGTAACCGGGATCCCGGGCAGAGTGATGATATTTTCCGGTTTGAGATCCGTGCCTTTGTCATTGCGATGCGGGGGACGATTTTGGATCTGGAGACCGGACAGCCGTTGGAGCAGGCATCGGTGGAGTTGTCCTTGGATGGAACAGCGCAATCGCTGGCGGTAAATGCTGCCGGCAGATTTTCTGTCAACCTGACCCACGGAGTGACCTATCGCTTGACGGTGACGGCGCCCGGCTACCAGCCCTTGACGGAGGAGGTAAAGGCGGAGAATTTCCGGGAACGGCCATTTGACCGGGAATACAACCGATTGGAGCGATCCTATTTTATGCAACCTTCCGGAGAGCGGTATCCCGATTCGCTTGCGGTGCAGAAACCGGAAGAACCGAAAATCCCGGCGGTGACAGAGTTGGAAAAGTGGGAGGAGTTGCCCCCTCCAGAAGAGCGGTCGACCGTACGGGATGGGCAGTCAACAGGATTGAAGCAGGTATTGAATCCGGCTCGCTTGCCGTACGAGGTGGAGGTAAAGGAAGGAGAATTGACGGATGGAACCGCCGAGAAGGGATGGTGGGTACAGGTAGCGATGTTGCGGGAATCGGAATCGCTTCCTGCAGAGTGGATGACACGGCTCTTCGAATTAACAGGGAAACAGGTGGTTGGGTATCGCGGAGCAGATCGCGGAAAGCGCTTCTACCTTGGCGTATATCCGGAAGAACAGGAGGCGAGGCGGATCGTTGCGCTGCTGAAAGAGAACGGATTTGATTGTTTTATTAAACAGGTAACGGAGTGATATGAGAAGACCGGCGGGCTTGTATATCGGCGTAGGGCTGTTGTTGTTCGCGCTCCGTTCGGAGGCGCAAAGCGACGTGCAGCTCAGCCAGCACATGTTCAACCGGCAAATCTACAATCCGGCCGTTACAGGCGCTTCTCAATATGTAAATATCACCGCCAATATCCGGGACCAGTGGATCGGGTGGGAAGGTGCTCCCAAGGCCCGGATCCTGAGCGTCCACAACTATTTTGAATCTCTCCGTTCGGGCGCCGGCGTGAACATAATCCACAACGAAGTGGGATTGGAGAAACAGCTGAATGTAAAACTCCTGTATGCATACCATGTCCAGCTTACCGAAAACAGCTACCTTTCGTTGGGGTTGGGAGGCGGCGTACTTTTCCGCTATTTTGACCGGGGCGGGTTGCTGACGGAAGATCCGAATGATCCGGATTTCATCTTGGCGGATTTGGACAGGAAAACGCTGGCGGATTTCGATTTCGGATTAGAATTTAACACCCACCGCTTTACCTTGGGGGCTTCTGTTACCCACTTGACACACTCCGCTCAGGAGAAAGAGACCTTTTTTTCCGGCCGCCATCTTTACGGATTTGCCCGTTACCAGATCCCGGTGGGTTACAACTGGCGGATAGAACCGGCTTTTTATATCCAGAGTGTGAAGAACCTGACACACATGGAACTGAGTGGTCTGGCGTATTGCCGGGACCGCTATTGGTTCGGACTTGCTTACCGCTTCAATGCGGGACGGGAGAGCGAATCAGTGGTGCCCATGGTGGGAGCCGATGTCTTGGATTTCCTCCGGATCGGCTATTCGTATGATGTACATGTCGGAGACTTGCGAAGGTACGGTAACTCTACCCACGAATTGTTCATCGGCATTCGCATCACCAAAGATCCGGCCCGCGACGGTCAATACCGCACTCCCCGCTTTTTTGAATAACCGGATCCGGGAGATTTTCACAGATTTTTTTTGCAAAGAACGGACGGATAAACGATTATTCGTAGTGTAAGGCGTTGATCGGATCCAGGGAGGCGGCTTTTCGGGCCGGGTACCAGCCGAAAAAGATGCCGGTAAAAGCGCAGACTAAAAAAGAGATCGTAACAGAGCCGAGACCGACGGTAAAGGGCCAGTGCAGCATGGACGAAGCAAGATACGACAAGGCCAATCCCAACAGGATCCCGATCACGCCGCCGATCAGGCTTAGGATAGTGCTTTCGAACAAAAATTGCATAAGAATGTCTTTGTTTTTGGCTCCGATAGACATCCGCAGGCCGATCTCACGGGTGCGTTCGGTGACCGTAACGTACATGATGTTCATGATCCCGATCCCCCCTACTACTAACGAAATGGAGGCTATGGCCGCCAACAGCACTGTAAGGAACCCGCTGACGGAATCCATCATTTGCAGCATCTCCTGCTGCGTGCGAACCTGAAAATCGTCTGCGGCTCCCGCTTTGATCCTGTGGGTTTTTCGCAAGATCTCTTCGATCTCCCGTACAGCGGCGGCAACCTCCGGTTCGGAAACAGCGGAGGCGACGATCGAATGGATGTAGGGAATGGCCAGGATCCGTTTCTGTACGGTGGTGTATGGGGCGATGACAATATCGTCCTGATCTTGTCCCATCTGATTTTGTCCTTTGCTTTCGAGTATGCCGACGATCTTCAACGGAATTTTTCCAAACCGGATGATCTTTCCGAGTGGTTCCTCTCCGTCCGGAAAGATGTTCTCTACGACGGTTTGTCCGACCAAACATACCTTGGCGGAGTTATTGACATCCTGCGCCGTGAAGTTGGAGCCGGAAGCGATCTCGTATCTCCGGATCGTCAGAAAATCGGCATTTCCTCCCTGTATGCTGCCGGGCCAGTTGTTGGGCCCGTAAATGATCTGTCCGCTGGCATTGACGGAGGGAGAGGCCATGCTGATCTTCGGAGCCTGTTTCAGGATGGCATCTACATCTGTAGCTCTCAGGCTCTGCACGCTGCCCGAACCGATGTTGACCCCGGCTTGTCTCCGGCTGGCCCGCATGACCATGATCAGGTTGGTTCCGGAGGATGAGATCTGTTCACTGATGCTTTGGGAGGAACTTTTTCCCAGACTGACCATGGCAATGACAGAAGCGATCCCGATGATGATCCCGAGCATCGTAAGCAACGCCCTGGTTTTGTTCAGGAGCAACGCTTTACCGGCTATTTTGAGAAGATTGAAGAAACTCATGGCTTGCTCTATATGGTTTAATAGTCGCTGCTTTTAGGTAAGGCTTCCAGGGATTCGCCGGCCGATCTGGTGGCGACCTTTTCGTCTTTGACGATGAGCCCGTCCCGCAACATAATGGTGCGTTCCGTAAAAATGGCAATGTCCGGTTCGTGGGTTACGAAGACGATGGTTTTGCCTTGGCTGTGCAACTCCTGAAACAGTTTCATGATCTCGTAGGAGGTGCGTGTATCCAAGTTTCCGGTGGCTTCGTCCGCCAACAGGATGACGGGATCGTTGACCAGGGCCCGGGCGATGGCTACCCGCTGTTGTTGTCCGCCGGAGAGCTGGTTGGGCGTATGTTCCATCCGCTCCTCCAGCCCCACCAGTTTCAGGGCATGCAACGACCGCTCCCGCCGCTCCTCCGTGGATACGGTATTGTTATACAGCAGGGGCAGTTCCACATTTTCCAGCGCCGAAGTCCGGGCCAACAGGTTGTAGGATTGGAAAACAAAACCGATTTTCCGGTTCCGGATCGTGGAGAGTTCGTCTTTTGTCCTTTGGCTGATACCGGTGCCGTCTATGTAATACTCGCCCGATGTGGGCCGGTCCAGGCATCCCAAAATGTTCAGCAGGGTAGACTTACCGCTTCCGCTGGTTCCCATAATGCTGACGAACTCCCCGGTGTGCACCTCGAAGGAGACCTCTTTCAGGGCCTGTACCTCTTCGCTGCCGACTTCAAACACCCGTCGCAATTTCTCCGCTTTTATAATCGCTTCCATCCTTGCCTTTTGAGAGATTACCTTCTGCGCGGCCGTTGCGGCATCAACGGATTGGCCGCGGCACCCTGCTCTTTCTTCTTCTTTTCGTAGGAGGCCGAGAGGATCGCTTCCTCACCGGCCGAAACGCCCGATTCGACCAACGTGTTGACACCGTCGCTGATGCCGGTCGTCACCTGTACAGATTTGGCCCCGTTCGCCGTTTTTACCCAGATCGTATGGCTGCTCTCCTCCAAAGATAGGGGAGAAACATCTTCGTTTACGTGCAGTTTTTTCCGTATTTCCGGTGTCATACGGAAATTCAGCGCCTCTACAGGAATCACCAGGCCGGTTTCCGAAGCGGTGATAATGGTGATGTTGGCCGTCATGCCCGGGAACAGTTTTTTTTCCGGATTGGGCGCTTCGATAATAACGGTGTAAGTAACCACATTGTTGGTCACGATCGGTTGCAGACGGATCTGACTGACGGTTCCTTCAAAAAACATGTCGTTGAAAGCGTCTACCGTAAAGGTCACATGCTGTCCCAATTTGACCTGGCCGATATCCGCTTCGTCCACATCGGCCTCTACCTGCATCCGGGTCAGATCCTCGGCGATGGTAAACAAAGTGGGCGTGTTGAAAGAGGCGGCAACGGTCTGGCCGATGTTGACGGCCCGGTTCAGGATCACCCCGTTTATGGGCGAATAGATATAGGCGTACGACAGGTTGACCTCTGCCTGGTGGAGGTTTGCGTTGGCATTTTCCAAAGAGGTCTCTGCCTGGGTCAATTTATTGACAGCATCTTCGTAACTGACTAAAGTGGCTGCTTTTACATAATACAACTCCTTGATCCGGTTGTAGTTTTGCCGGGCATAATTTAATTCACTCTCGGCACTGTTAACCGTTGCTCTGGCCTGGCTTACCCTCTCCTCCAGGGTCTGGGTCTCCAATACTGCCAGCAAATGGCCTTTTTTCACCGTGGTATTGTAATCCACATAGATCGTATCGATGATCCCGGATACCTGTGTCCCGACCTCCACCTCTTCGACCGGTTGGATATACCCGGTGGACATGACAGTATTCTCTACCGTTCCCTCCGCGAGGAT
Organism: Odoribacter sp. UBA944; assembly: GCA_002293375.1. Classification (GTDB taxonomy): domain Bacteria; phylum Bacteroidota; class Bacteroidia; order Bacteroidales; family Marinifilaceae; genus UBA944. Next base: position 80,220 of record DBDA01000003.1, on the reverse strand, counting down.
ACGGGTGTGTAGTTGCAGCTCTTTCCGCCCGGAATAAAGCAACCACGCGGCAATTGCAACGGCGGCAACGACGATAATCGTGGTAATGGTGAAAAGCTTCTTTTTCTTCATGTTCTTATATCTTACTGTACTCACCCATATAGACATCCAATATTTTGCGTTTCAGGATAAAACCGTATTTGTTCTGGATGTATTCATTGATGGCATTGATGTAACTGTTTTGCTGCTGGAGCAGGTCGGTCGTGGTGATGGATCCGGCCCGGTAGAGCGCCTTGTAGACTTCAAAGGATCGAAAATAAGCTTCCTGCCGGATTTCGGAAGAACGATACTTTCCGGCGGATACCACTACATCCCGATACTCCTGAAGAATGGATTGCCGCACATCTAATTCCACCTGTTTCCGATTCAATTCGGCCTGCTCCAGTGCTATTTTGCTTTGGATGACGTTGGATCTGGTACGGTTTCGATTAAAGACAGGGATGGAGAGGGTTGCTCCGATCTGTTCGTTCAGCCGGTCCCGGAGTTGGTTTCCGAATCCCGAAAAATCATCGTTGTGTCCCGTCCCAATACTTCCGTTCAGATTGAGGGAGGGGTAGTAAGCCGATCGGACGATTTTCAGGCCGGTTTCCGCGATCCGAACGTCGTACGCGCTGATCTGGAGTTCCGGCGACGCATTCAGGGATCGTTCCAGTACATACCCCTCTTCCGGCAACACCAACAGGGTGCGGATGAGGGCGGTATCCGGGTATACCAATCGTAGCGGCATGCCGGGATCTATGGAGAGCAGGACTTTCAGCAGAGAGAGGTTGTTGTCCCGGTTGATGCCGGTTTCCAATACGTTGCTGCTGTCGGTTGCCAGTTGGGCTTCCAGCAACAGGTAATCACTTTCCAGTATCTGGCCGACCCGGAAAAATTCTCTTCCCTGTTTGGCCTGCTCTGCGCTGGTGCACAGAACGGTCTGCTGGTATTTCAGCAACTCCTCGTTCCCCAGGGCGGTGAGAAAATTTTGCAGGATCTGGATAATTAAATTATTGTCGTATTGGGTGGATTGGTAGCCGGCCTGTTCCGCCGTCAGTTTATTCTGCCGGATACTTTGATTGATCTGTCCCCCCTGATACAGGGTCATGCCTGTACTGATCCCGTAACTCCCGCTCCACTCGGCCGAACTGCCCCGGGTGTGTGACAGGTTTTCCCCTACAGAGGCTGAGAGGCTGGGAAACCGCTCCATTTTGCCTTGTTCGTAGAGCTCCTCTTTAGCGGTTTCGCTCAGTTTTTGGGATTGCCGGCCATAACTGTTCCGGAAGGCGTACTCCAGACACGCTTCAAGGGTCAGTCGGAGGGTGTCGCTGTCGGAGGTTTGCCCGTACACGGATGCCAACCACACAAATGTTATGGCCGTTGTCAGAAATTTTTTCATGAAATACCGCCTTTATACGGTTCTTAATTGCCGGTATCTTTTCCCGACGAATATGCTGTTGTGTTCAAACCAGTGAATAGCCTCCCGGATAGCGGGTTCAACCGGTGTCGCCTGCCATTCGAGTTCTGCAGTCGCTTTGTGCGAGGTATAAAAACGGTGTGTACACAGCAGGCGCATCCGGTACAATGTAAAGGAGTTTGCTATCCCCAGAAAACGGACCACGTCGCCCAACATACCGATGCCGACCAGCAATTGGCGGGGAATTTGCACGTATCGGGGGGTATTGCCGGTTGCACGGGAGAGTTTTTCAAAAAACTCCCGATACGAAAGGTTCTCTCCGCACAGGAGATAGGACTCCCCATTTTTTCCTTTTTCCAGCGCTTTGACCACTCCGTTCGCCGCATCGGTCACTGGAACGAAATTTTTTCCGCCCGGAGGATGGAAAATCCACTTCTTCCGATATCCCCGCAGCAAAATCCGGCCCGAAGCGGGTTCGTTGTCGTAAGGGCCCAGCATACAGGTGGGATTGACCACCACCACCTCAATCCTTTTCCGGTAATGCAATACCAACTCTTGCGCCTCCCGTTTACTTTTGGTATAGTGAGAGGCTGAAAAAGGTTTGCGGGGTGTCCGGCTTTCGTCTCCTGGTGTTTCGCGGGAACCGAAACCAAAACAACAGGTAGCGCCGACATAGACAAACCGTTTGATCCGGTATCGGATGGATTGTTGCACCAACAGGTGTGCGGAGCGAACATGTTCGGTGTAATAATCAAAGTATCGAATCAGGTTCCGGGAAACTCCGGGAGAGATATGGATCACCTGATCACACCCCTCCAGGTGTCGGGAGAAGCTGCGCGCATCATGTATGTTCCCTTTTACCAGCTCCAATCGGTACTGGGGTTTCAGCCGGAATTTATGTGGACGCCGGGTCATTCCCCGTACATGGTACTGGCACGCCAGCAAACAACGGATAACATGGGTGCCTAACAGGCTGTCGGCCTCGGTCACCAAAACGGTTTTCTGCTCCATAGACAATACGCCCCTCTTTTTCTTAACAGCGGGGATTTACGTGTACGGCAACACCTGTCGGTTCGTTTCGGGAATCGACTGATTTTGAGTTATTTTAAGCTATAATAGCACCTGTTTGAGAAGAAATTTTCGTTTCAGGAACTCAGGGTGTGGGTGATCTTATCAATGTTCAGGCTGCGGGCCATGGCGTCGAAGATCTTTTTGTAAGAGCCGTTCCGGTGGTAGATACTGTCGTGCGGACCGGATTCGGCGATGTGTCCGTTTTCCATGACATAGATGCAGTTGGAGTCGATGATCTGGGAGATGCTGTGTGAGATCACGACCACTGTCCGTCCTTTTTTGATGGCATCCAAGCTCTGTTTGATCTGTTCCGTGGAGATGGCATCCAGGCTGGCCGTCGGTTCATCCAAAAAAATAATCGGCGGATCTTTCAGAAACATCCGGGCGATCGCGATCTTTTGCTGCTGCCCTCCCGACAACAACAGAGCGGAGCTGTCGTACTGCTCCGGAAACGCCAGTATCTGATCGTGCAGGTAGGATTTCCGGGCGGCATCCTCGATCTCTGCCTTCGTGGCCTCCGGATTTCCGTACCGGATGTTCTCTTCGATAGTTCCGTTAAAGATGTGATTTTTTTGCAACACCAATCCGATCCGGCTCCGCAGGAAAGTAGTGTCATACTCACTCAACGACACGCCGTCCAACAGGATATCCCCACTGTCCGGTTCGTAAAACTTGTCCAACAGATTGATCAACGTGCTTTTCCCGGCTCCGGACAACCCGACCAATGCTGTAACCCTTCCGGGCGAGATATCCATGTCAATGTCGACCAACGTACGCTTCTGGTTATCGGGGTAAGTGAAGTTTACCTTGCGCAGTTCGAATTTGCCTTCGATCTTTTCAGGTTTATAGTCGCCGGACAACTCCGTTTGACACTCGGCATCCAAAATCTCAAAAAAGGCTTCAGAGTAGATCAGGGCGTCGTTCATCTGGTCATAAATACGGTGTAATTGCCGGATGGGAGCCGAAACGTTGTTAAACAGCAGTACGTGGAACATGATGGCTCCCAGAGTCATCTCTCCCTTCAATACAAAGTAGGCGGTCAGGATGATGATCAACACCACGCCGATCTGTTCGATAAAACTTTTGATCCCGTCGAACAGAAAACTGATCCGCCGGGTTTTCATCTGGGTGGCGGTCAGGCTGTTTTGCAAGCCCATCTGTTTCTCCTCTTCGATGTTTTCCCGGATAAACGACTTGATGACCGTAATGGAGTCCAATATCCCCAATATCCCCTGGCTTTTATTCTCTCGCAACTCTTTTATTTTCCGGCGGGAACCGCTCAATTTCCCGGCTTGGATCCGGCTGACATAAAAGTAAATGGGCACGATGCACAGGCCGACCGATCCGACGTAAAAATTGGCATTGAACATCAATACCAATGCGACGATCGAATTGGCAAACAGCGGCAGGATGTCGATAAAAAAATTCTGGATCAGGCGGGTCAGGCTCTCAATACCCCGGTCGATCCGGGTTTGGAGTTTGCCGGGTTGATTGCCCCCGGTCGTGAAAAAAGCCATCTTATAGGTGAGTACTTTTTCGATCACACTTTGGGCAAGGTCCCGGGAGACAACGATCCGCAATTTTTCCCCGTAAAATTTCTGACCGAATTGGATAAACGAATTGATCAACTCTTTGGAAATCAGGATCAGTGAGATCAATATCAGGATACTGGCGCCTTCCGCCAATCCCTCTCCCTTGTCCAACAGGCCGCTGATCCGGTCTACCGTGTAGCGGAGCACCCAGGCGTTTACTTGTGCGGTCAGGGAGCCGATCAGGGTCAATAGCAACGTCAGCGCTACCAACCAACGGTACGGCTTCACATAAGGCTGGATTTTCCGAAAGAGACGGGAGAGCGACATATAATCGATTTTTGCAACTATTACGCAGATTTGGTGAATAAAGATATGTCGCGTGGTGTATGATTCAAACATTTTTTCTATTTTTATCGTACATTTTGATGTATTGCATAATGCGATACATAAATACAAACTAAAACCAATTCATTATGGAAATTTTATGGTCTATTCTTGTCGGTATTGCAGCAGGAGCTATCGCCGGTTGGATTATGAAGGGCAGCGGATACGGTATCCTGGTCAACCTGCTCGTCGGTTTGGTGGGTGGTGTTTTGGGCGGTTGGATTTACGGATTGCTGGGATTCAGCATACACAGTGTTCTGGGCATGCTCTTAATGTCTGTGATCGGAGCGGTAGTGCTGCTCTGGATTTTATCGTTGATCAAGAGGAAGTAATGCAATCAGTTTTGTGAAAGCATATGTGGCCCGTGAATTTATTTTCGCGGAGCCACATTGTTTATACCTATTCCTTGAGGCAAAAAGAGTAAAATGTAAGAAGAGAGTTATGGCAATCAAAGAAACGTACTGGAAATACTCACTGTTGGTCATCATTTTTGTGTTAGGCTGTGTGATTTTTTACGAATTACGCCCCTTTCTGGGAGGGATACTGGGCGCCATGACCGTCTATGTACTGGTGAGGGGACAAATGTTTTACCTGACAGAACAGAAAAAGATGAAACGCGGTCTGGCGGCGAGCCTGCTGCTGGTGGAAACAATCCTCTGTTTCCTGATCCCGCTTTTTTTGGTGATCTGGTTGCTGTTGTCCAAGATAGAGGAGGTGAATCTGGATCCCCACTCCATCATGCAGCCGATCCAACGCGTGTTCGATTATGTTCGCCAGCAGTTCGGGTACGATATGCTGAGTGCCGACAACCTGAGTTCGGTGATCTCTTTCGTACCGAAACTGGGACAATATATCATGAACGGCTTAGCCAACTTTGTGATCAGTGTGTTCGTTTTGCTGTTCGTGCTTTTCTTTATGCTGAAAGGAGGACATGAAATGGAGAATTACATAGCCTCCCTGTTGCCTTTTAGCCGCCGGAACAAGCAGAGCCTCCTGCACGAATTTTACATGGTGGTCAAAGCCAATGCCATCGGTGTTCCTTTGCTGGCGTTGATACAGGGATTGGTGGCAATGGCCGGATACTACCTGTTCGGAGCCCCTTCTCCGGTCCTCCTCGGATTTTTATCTGCTTTTGCCTCCATCATTCCGATCATCGGAGTGGGATTGATCTGGATTCCGTTGGCGTTATACCTTGGGATCTCCGGAAGCTGGGGAAGCGCGATCGGTTTGGCGGTCTATGCGTTGGTATTGGTCTCCAATTCCGACAACCTGATCCGTTTTATGCTTCAGAAACGCTTAGCAGATACACATCCGCTGATCACCATTTTCGGGGTCTTTATCGGTCTTTCGCTTTTCGGATTTATGGGGATCATTTTCGGCCCCCTGATCCTGTCGATCTTTACCCTGTGTGTCAAGATCTTTAAAAAGGAGTATTTGGATACAGAGTGAGAAATCATGACCCAAAATGAAACTTACAGCTGAAGAAGCCAACCGATCGTATTTACACGAAAGAGTATGGAATTCCTAACAAATTCTTCCGGATTTTATGTAGCTTTGTTACCGTATCCTCACAACCACCCTTCATCGGATGCAAAAAGAATATACTTGCGTATACCGTAGGTATTCTGTAGGTGTTCCATAGGCTGAACAGCAAAAGAAAAACATGTCCCTTATGCTGCCACAGGCGTCCATACAACCGAAATCAAAATTCCTGCGGAATAAACTTTTCAAATTGATCCAAGATTTCAAAAAATGAAAAAAGAGAACCGGAATTTCTCCGATTCTCTTTGGTTGGTAGCGGGAGCCAGATTCGAACCGACGACCTTTGGGTTATGAGCCCANNGAGCTACCACTGCTCCATCCCGCACTATGATTCAAACAAATCTGTTTGACGGTGCAAATATAGAAACTTTTCGACACGATTCCAAATAACTCGTAAAAATTTTCCACTACCACTTCGGCCGGCTGTTTTTAGAAGCAAAAAACGCTTCTTCAAATCGGCAGGCCTTCGTTTCTCGTGTCTTGATAACATGATTTTTTCTATTTTTGCAAAAACTGTAAAGACGTATGAAATCTACATTGTTCATTCTATTTTCATGGTGTGTTACCGGTCTTTTCGGACAGAGTATGCAGACAACGACCGTTCCGTTGGAACGAGGAGAGTATTGGTGGGGAGGCGTGGTCGCCTACGGGGCGCGGATGCCTTACTTGGAACCGGTAAAGGAGTTCGACCTGGCCCTTCAGAACCGGAACAACCAGGTGGTGCCGCTCTTCCTTTCCAGTAAGGGCAGGTATATCTGGAGCGATCAGCCTTTCCGTTTTACTGTCAACGACAGTGTATTGGAACTGAAATCTGCAGAAGGACAGATAGCGGTTCGGCAGGCAGGATCGACTTTGAGAGAGGCTTATCTGGCTGCTTCCCGGAACCATTTTCCTCCTTCCGGCGTATTGCCGCCCGAACTCTTTTTTACCGTGCCGCAATACAACACTTGGATTGAGTTGATGTATAACCAGAACCAGAAAGATATCCTGGAATATGCAGATGCTGTCTTGGCAAACGGTTTTCCCGTCGGTGTACTGATGATCGACGATAACTGGCAGAAATATTACGGGAATTTCGAGTTCAAGCCGGACAAATTCCCCGATCCCAAGGGGATGGTCAAAGCGCTCCACGACAAGGGATTCAAAGTGATGCTGTGGATATGCCCCTTTGTGAGCGCCGACAGTCCCGAATACCGGGAGTTGTCGGCCAAGGGCTATTTCCTCAAACGCAAAGGGAGCAACACCCCGGCCATCGTCCACTGGTGGAACGGACAGAGCGCCTGTTTCGATTTTACGAACCCCGAAGCGGTCCGTTACTATGTTTCAACGCTTAAGAAAATGCAAGCGGAGTACGGGATAGACGGCTTTAAACTCGATGCCGGCGACAACTCTTTTTACAACCCCGCGTATGTGGACAGTTACCAACAAGGGGCGACATCGGTGGAGCATACGATGGCGTGGATGAAGATCGGATTGGAATTTCCGTTCAACGAATACCGTGCCGGCTGGCGGATGGGGGGAGAGGCTCTGGTACAACGGCTCGGCGATAAGCACTATACCTATCCTGCATTGCAGTCGCTGATCCCCGAGATGATCGCCGCCGGATTGTTCGGGTACGCCTATACCTGCCCCGACATGATCGGCGGAGGGCAGATCGCCTCTTTTGTAGATCTGGATGTGAAAGATTTCGATCAGGACCTGATCGTACGTTCGGCGCAGGTGCATGCCCTAATGCCGATGATGCAGTTTTCGGTAGCTCCATGGCGTGTTTTGGACCAAGAGCGTCTGACTATGGTGCGTAAAGCGGCCGCTCTGCACCAACAGTTCGGCAACTACATCGTTGAATGTGCCAAAGTGGCTGCCGAAACGGGAGAACCCATTGTCAGGCACATGGCCTATACCTTCCCGGGCGAAGGGTTTGAAACGTGTAAAGACCAGTTTATGCTGGGAGAGCGCTACATGGTGGCGCCGGTAGTCACCAAAGAAAACAGCAGGAGTATCAAACTTCCCAAAGGCCGGTGGAAAGACGACCAAGGCAAATTGTACAAAGGTGGGCAAACCATCTCCTTGGAGATACCGTTAGAGAGATTGGTCTATTTTGAAAAAGTCCGCTGAAAATGATACACTTCGAGTACTTTTATCTGATTTTTTCGTATCTTTACGAGCATTCGGGGATATCGTGAGTTTAGAGCGGATCGTTTTTGAGCTGGAGGTGAACTTATCCGTATCCTTGTGTCTAAGGAACAGCTCATGAAGCAGTTTATTTTGGTGATGCTCCTGTTGGCGGGAGTTTGCGTAAATACTGCAGGCAGTAATCTGAAGATTACGGCGCAACCGGTCATTGCCGGCGTGCAGGGCGGTACGGTTCTGTTGGAGATGGCAGTTTCCTGGGACAACTCCTGGCACAACCGCTACAACTTCGATGCGGTTTACCTGTTCGGAAAGTACAGGGCCAGCGATGAGAGTGCCTGGCGCCATGTGAGTCCTGCTTCTTCGGGCCACCGGGTGATGACAGAGGGGTACCGGATCATTGAGGCGAAGGCCGGGTTGTTCGTCGCTCCGGACCGGGAGGTTTCCGGAGCTTCTTCCGCAGTGACGTTGCACTTTTGCTGGCAACTCCCGGCGGAAGAGATCATCCGTTTGCAGCAGGGCGAGATGCTGATCCACTTCGAAGGGCTTGAAATGGTCTATGTGCCTACCGCTCCTTTTGCAGCCGGCGATGCATCCTCCCGGAATGCTTTTTCTTCGGTTTCACTGGGCATCCTTCCCGCCTCCGCAGACCTTATCGGCACCAACAGCAGTTACGCCTATACCGCCTCCGCAGGAACTGCGGTGCCAGCGCCGGCAGATCGGAGAGACAACTCCCTGAATACTTCGAACAGTTGGTATGGAGCGCCGACCCCCTCTTGGTGGCAGGTCGATTTCAAAGCGAAGAAAACGATTCGTTACTTCGGGATCTCTTCGCTCTGGGGAACGGACGCCGTTCCCGGCGGACAGTGGACTTTGCAGGGCTCTTCCCCGGATGCTCCTGCTTGGGTCACCCTGTGGGAAGGGGATGGCAGCGAATGGAGCCGTAGCCGGGTCTCCTATCCGGTGCAGCACGCCATCCGGGTCACTTCTCCCGGCGCTTACCAGTATTACCGGATCAACATACCGTCTATCTCTCCCGAAAGAACTCCGTTCTACACAGATGTCCGTATTGCCAATGTTGCCATGACAGAAGAAGAGTTGCATCCGGAACAGGCGGAAGGGGTATTGATCAATAAAAACCACCTGTTGCCGCCAACATATCCTTCCGGGTACGATGGTTTTTTTACCATGAAATACGAGGTTACCCAGGAGCAGTACGTCTCTTTCCTGAACAAACAGAGTTATACGGCGCAGTATACCCGGACCATCGGCGGCATTCTGGACGGAGTTCGGGAAGGAGAGTATGTGTTTGGACCGGACCGGACGGTTCCTTCCTTCCGGAACGGGATCGTTTTACAGGCTAAGCCCGGTAGAGATCGCCTTGCTTTTGAGTTTGCCTGTAATTTAAATGCTGGGGAGTTGCCCGGAGCGGCCGGCGGAGGACACACGGTCGCCTGCAATTATTTGAGCATAAGAGATATGTTGGCTTATGCGGATTGGACCGGTCTGCGTCCGCTCAGCGAATTGGAATATGAAAAAGCGGGACGCGCTCCCTGGCCTGCTTGGAGCGATGGAGAGTACGCTTGGGGAACAGCGGAAGCCGTGGCCGGAAGCGGCTTGACGGCGGCCGCGACGGAAGCGGAACATTTTAGTACCGGGAATGTCAATGCATTGAATGTTCTTGAAGGACCTGTCCGTGCCGGTTCTTTTCTCAAAAACAGTGCTTCCGGAGGTTCGGCCGGGGTCAGCTTCTGGGGCGTGGAGGATCTGAGCGGGAACCTGGCGGAAATTTATTACAATACGTCGGCATTGGGGCTTCAGTTGACGGATTCCATTCACGGCAACGGATATTTGGACCAGATCGGAGATTGTGATGTCGACATAAAACAGTGGCCCTTGGATCCGGAAGCCTTCGGGGTGCGGGGCGGCAGTTTCGATTCGGAGGGAACAGAAGAACTCCGCCTGAGCGATCGCAGCAAAATGGATAGGTACTTTACGGATCTGGACGATCGCAGGGCAGAGGTGGGTTTCCGGCTTGGATACAGTGGGGTGCAGAAGACAGTTTCGGCAGAGATTGTGCTGGAGAACGGTCGTATTTCAGGCAGTTCCATTGTATACGATACGGTATGTGCAAACAGCTTCTACCACATAACGGGCGATGTGGCCGGCAAGGAGGGCGTGCCGTGTGTATATACCTGGTATACCAGTGCCGATAACACAAATTGGAAAAGTTTGGATAAAGAGGGGGATCATACACTTATTTTAAAAGATCTGACAGAAGGGATGGCGGAGAATAGCCGCCGGACGGTTTACTACAAACGGGTGGTCTCCTTCCCGGACGGATACGGAGAGAGCGGGGTTGTCGGTTTGGTTGTGGTAAGAGGCGGGATTGCCTTTGACCGTTTAACAGATGATTTGCGTCCCTGTATGGTCTCTCCGGGTTTTTCGGTAACAACGGTTCTCCCTTCGAGTTTCGAGTGGGGGTGTTTGGAAAACGGAAAGATTCTGGTTCCGACTTCTACGACGGCGACTTCCAGTCATTACGATTTAAAGACCGATGATTTTAAATCACAGGAGGAAGATTTTCCCAGCGGGGGCTACACCATCCAGGTAAAAATAAAGTCAACGGAACGTTGTGAATTTAAGAGGAATCTAAGAGTCAACGCACTGCGCCACACCACCGATCCTTTTACTGCGGCGCAGGAATCGTTTACCTATGCCGGTACAAATACCTACACAGTTCCCAGATTGTGGGGAGGGCAGGATCGGCAGATCTGGCAAATAGTTGATAGTGATAAAGGGACGCTGACGATTGGAGAAGGGACAGGCGTGCTGGCCGGCCTGACCGGGACCATATGCTCATCCATAACGGTAACGGCTGTTTGCGCCGCTGTTCCGGACCGGATATACACCAAAGTGATCAAGGAAAGCAACAGGTCTTGGGGATATGCCGGAGCGGCACAATCCATTACTTTACTACCGGGTACTTATAAAATGGAATGTTGGGGGGCTTGTGGTTCTCCCGCCCGTGCGGACGGTGCACTTCAGTATTACGGAAACGGTGGATATGCCAACGGAGAGATAACCTTTTCAGCTTCCCGGATTTTTTATCTCTATGTTGGAGGAGCGGCAGGCAATCCGTCTAATACTGCAGGTGGAGCGGGAGGCTGGAATGGCGGAGCCTCCGGTGGTGGAGATTCTGATAATGACGCCTCCGGCGGTGGCGGCGGAGCAACGGATATCCGTTTAGATGGAAATTTAGCCAACCGGATTATGGTTGCCGGCGGTGGTGGCGGTGGTGGTTGGACCAGTGCGGGTGGGTCTGGTGGAGGGATTAATGGCGGCGGAGCCGGTGGTGGTGGCGGGTCGCAAACAGGTGGAGCCTCTTTGGGCAGCGGTAGTGCCGGAGCTTATGGTGGAAGCGGGTATCACGGTGGTGGTGGTGGCGGCGGCGGGTACTATGGCGGATATGGCGCACCCCGGAACGGTGGTGGCGGTGGTGGCGGTTCGGGTTATGTGTCCGGTATGAACGGATGTGTGACCCATTCCAGCGGTATTGTATTTCGGAATGCTTCCATGTCAAATGGCGTCCGGGCCAGCCACGGTGCTATTACCATCACCGTGCAGTGATCGGAGAGGTTTCACCCCTCCGGTAAAAACACGCTTGAGGTGTTTTTTCTTTCTTTTTTAACGGTGTGTACGGGAAAATTCGGTTGAAAATACCTAATTTCGTGCAAAACTTCGTACTATGCCTGTAAATTACTCGGAAGATTCCATTAAAACATTAGATTGGCAGGAGCACATCCGGCTGCGGCCCGGTATGTACATCGGAAAATTGGGGGACGGATCGGCGGCGGACGATGGGATCTACATTTTGATCAAAGAGGTGGTGGACAACTCCATAGACGAATTTGCCATGGGGTGCGGCACGGAGATCGTGATCACGGTGGAGGAGCGGAGAGTGACGGTGCGGGACTACGGGCGTGGGATTCCGCTCGGCAAGTTAGTCGACGCCTCTTCCAAAATGAATACCGGTGCGAAATACGATTCGGAAGCCTTTAAAAAGTCGGTTGGCCTGAACGGGGTCGGGATCAAAGCCGTCAACGCGCTTTCCGAGTTTTTCGAGATACAATCCTTCCGGGACGGCGAAACCAAATACGTCGCTTACAGTCGGGCAAAGATCACAGAGGAGCGGGCGGTTGAACCGACCAAAGAACCCAACGGGACAAAGGTCACGTTTTTAGCCGATAAGGAGATCTTCGGCAATTACCACTACATATCGGACTACCTGGAAGCGATGGTCAAGAACTACGTCTTCCTGAACACCGGCCTGACCATTCTCTTCAACGGGCACAAATACAACTCCAAACACGGCCTTTACGATCTGTTGACGGAAAACATGAACGGGGAGGGGCTCTATCCCATCATCCACCTGAAGGGGGATGACATCGAGATGGCCATGACCCACGGGCGCCAATATGGGGAGGAGTACTACTCCTTTGTGAACGGGCAGCACACCACCCAGGGAGGGACGCACTTAGCCGCTTTCCGGGAAGCCATCGCCAAAACGATCCGGGATTTTTACAAAAAAGATTTCGACATGGCCGATATCCGCGCCTCCGTCATCGGCGCTATCAGCATCAAGGTGCAGGAGCCGGTGTTCGAGTCGCAGACCAAGACCAAATTAGGGTCGAAGGACATTGCTCCCGACGGCCCGACGGTGCGGAACTTTATCTCCGATTTTATCTCCAAAGAGCTGGACAACTACCTGCACCGGAACCCGGACACGGCGGAGTTGCTGTTGCGGAAGATCATCGAAACGGAGAAGGAGCGGAAGGCCATGTCCGGGATCCAGAAGATTGCTCGGGAGCGGGCCAAACAGGTCAGCCTGCACAACCGCAAACTGCGCGACTGCCGGGTGCACTTCAACAGCAACCACGAACACAAAACCGAATCGTCCATCTTTATCACGGAGGGGGATTCCGCCAGCGGTTCCATCACCAAATCCCGGAATGTCAATACGCAGGCGGTGTTCAGCTTGCGGGGAAAGCCGCTTAATTCGTATGGCCTGACCAAGAAGGTGGTGTACGAAAACGAAGAGTTTAACCTGTTGCAGGCCGCCCTGAACATTGAAAACGGCTTGGAAGACCTCCGCTACAACAACGTGATTGTGGCGACCGATGCGGATGTGGACGGCATGCACATCCGGCTGTTGCTGCTCACCTTTTTCCTGCAATTCTTCCCCGATCTGGTGCGGGCGGGGCATGTATACATCCTGCAAACACCGTTGTTCCGGGTGCGGAACAAAAAGGAAACCCGCTACTGCTACACCGAAACGGAGCGGGAAAACGCCATCCGGAAATTGGGACCCAAGCCGGAGATCACTCGCTTCAAGGGATTGGGAGAGATCTCGCCGGACGAATTCCAGCACTTTATCGGCAAAGACATTCGCTTGGAACCGGTCCGGTTGACCAAAGGGGATACCATCGAACAGGTGCTGGAGTACTACATGGGCAAGAACACGCCTGACCGGCAAGAGTTTATTATTGAAAATCTATACGTCGAAAAAGACGAAGTGAATTAAATCCAAACAGAGGGCATGACGGAAGAGAGAACAGACGACGAACGTCCGGAAGCGGAAGAGGCGGAGGACGGGCGTATCCGCTCCATACAGCACTTGTCGGGGATGTACCAGAAGTGGTTTCTGGATTACGCCTCCTACGTGATCTTAGAGAGGGCGGTGCCTTACGTGGACGACGGCCTGAAACCGGTCCAGCGCCGGATCCTGCACTCCATGAAGGAGATGGACGACGGGCGCTACAATAAGGTGGCCAACATCATCGGGAACACCATGAAGTACCACCCCCACGGAGACGCCTCCATCGGGGATGCTTTGGTGCAGTTGGGACAGAAAGAGCTGCTGGTGGATTGCCAGGGGAATTGGGGGAACATTTTGACAGGGGACTCCGCCGCCGCCCCCCGGTACATCGAAGCCCGCCTTTCCAAGTTCGCCCTGGATGTGGTCTTCAATCCCAAAACCACCAACTGGAAACTCTCTTACGATGGACGGAACCGGGAACCGGTCACGCTGCCGGTCAAATTCCCCCTCTTGCTGGCGCAGGGCGTGGAGGGGATCGCCGTAGGGCTGGCCTCTAAAATTCTTCCCCACAACTTTGTGGAGTTGATCGACGCCTGCATCGCCCACCTGAAAGGCGAAGAGTTTGTGCTCTATCCCGATTTCCCGACGGGTGGGATGGTCGACGTCGCCCGGTACAACGACGGACTTCGCGGAGGCAATATCCGGGTGCGCGCCCGGATTGAGAAGGACAGCAGCAACAAGATGCTCCGGATCACAGAGATCCCTTTCGGGCGCACAACCTCTTCGCTGATCGAAAGCATCATCAAAGCCAATGACAAGGGAAAGATCAAGATCAAGAAGATCGACGACAATACGGCCCGGGATGTGGAGATCCTGATCCATCTGGCGCCAGGCGTGTCGTCCGATAAAACCATCGACGCACTCTACGCCTTTACGGATTGCGAATTGTCGATCTCCCCCAACTCTTGCGTCATCGAGAACGACAAACCGGTCTTTATGCCGGTCTCCGACATCCTGCGGCGGTCGGCCGATGATGCGGTCGCTCTGCTGAAACTGGAACTGGAGATCGCATTGGCCGAATTGTCGGAAGAGTGGCACTTTGCTTCTTTGGAGAAGATCTTCATCGAAGAACGGATATACAAAGACAAGGAGTTTGAAGAGGGGGCCGACATGGAAGCCGTGATCGTCCACGTACACAAACGCCTGAAGCCGTTCCAACCCAAGTTGCTCCGCCCCATCACGGACGACGACATCAAGCGCTTGCTGGAGATCCGCATGAAACGCATCCTGCGCTTCAACTCCGACGAAGCGGACCGCCTGTTGCGGAGCTTGGAAGAGGAGATCGCCCGGATCAAAAACGACATTGCGCACATCATCCCCTATTCCATTGCATTCTACCAGCGGATCAAAGCCAAATACAGCAAAGGGCGAGAACGCAAAACGGAGCTTCGCAACTTTGAGAACATCGAGGCGGCCAAGGTGGTCATCGCCAACGAAAAGCTTTACATCAACCGGGAAGAGGGATTTATCGGGACCGGCCTGAAGAAAGACGAATTTGTCTGCGAGTGTTCGGACATGGACGAGGTGATCATTTTCAAGAAAGACGGTACCTATTACATTACGAAAGTGGCCGACAAGATCTTTGTCGGAAAAGACCTCCTTTACCTCAATATATTCAAAAAGAACGACAAGCGCACCATTTACAACGTAGCTTACCGCGATGGGCGTTACGGAGTGAACTACGTGAAGCGTTTCAACGTTACCATGGTGATCCGGGACAAAGTGTATGACCTCACCAAAGGAACCTCCGGCTCCAAAGTGCTCTATTTTTCCGCCAATCCGAACGGGGAGGCGGAGGTGATCAAGGTCTGCCTGAAGCCCAAACCTGCACTGAAAAAATTGGTGTTCGAATATGATTTTGCCGCTTTGGCCATCAAAGGGCGGGATTCGCAGGGGAACCTGCTGGCGAAAACCGACGTCCACAAAATCAGCGTGGTGCAGAAAGGGGTATCTACGCTGGGCGGGCGGAAGATCTGGTTCGACGAGGATGTATTGCGCCTGAATACGGACAACCGGGGAAAATACCTGGGAGAGTTCCAGGGCGAAGAGCACATCCTGGTGGTGAACAGGAACGGGACCTTCTATACCTCCGATTTCGACCTTGGCAATCACTACGACGACGGCTATTTGGTTTTTGAGAAATTCGACGAAAAAAAGGTGTGGTCAGCACTCTTTTTCGATGCGGAACAAGGATTTTACTACCTGAAACGTTTTGTGTTTGAAAAAACGGCCAAAGTTCTCTCGCTTATCGGGGAGACGGAAGGTTCCCGGTTGGTGGCCCTGAGTGGAGAACGGCGTCCGCGTTTTGAAATCGTATTCGATGGAAAGAGCAAGAACAGACCTACAGAGATCATTGAAGCAGAGGTATTTATTGGAGAGAAATCGTATAAGGCCCGAGGCAAGCGCATCACCACTTTTGAGGTAAAAGAGATTCGAGAAATCGAACCATTGGCCGCGGAAACGGAACCGGAGGAGGTCGTTTTGCCCGATGTGGAGTTTGAGATCACCAATCCTTCGGAATTGGCCGAAGGGGAAGAACTAACTTTGAATTTTGAGTAACGGTAGAACAGCATGAACTATTTTCTGGTCGGTTATATGGGATGCGGAAAAACACGCCGCGGGCGGGAGATGTCCCAGGAGTTGGGGCTCCGCTTTATCGACCTGGATGCCTACATTGTGGAGCGGGAGAGAAGTTCGATCTCCCGGCTTTTTGCCGAGAAAGGGGAGAAGGGATTTCGCACGCTGGAGAGCCGTTATTTGCGGGAAGTCTGTGAACTCTACAACCATTTTGTCCTTGCTTTGGGTGGAGGGACTCCCTGCTTCAACGATAACATGGAATACATGAACGCGCAGGGGCACACCATCTTTATCAATACCGATCCCATGCTCCTTTCGGAGCGGTTAATCCGCGGAAAATCAAAAAGGCCGCTTGTCAGCGGATTGAAAGACGAAGAGATACTCCCTTTTGTGCGCAAGCATCTGGAAGAACGAATGCCTTTTTACCGGTTGGCCAAAGAGGAGATCCGGGAATCGGAAGAGATGAAACCTAATTTTTAAAAAAGAGTATATGAAGAGGTATTTTTATGTTGTGTTATTTTTAATCACAGGAATTATGGCATCATCGTGTTGCAACAACAGTCCCGAAACCGGCAAGGCCCGGACAAAAGACGCTATCGAAAACATCTTCTCCCGTACAAGTGTACGGAAGTTCTCGGATCGACCGGTCGAGCAGGGGAAAATAGATACCATGCTGCGCGCCGGCATGTCTGCGCCCAGCGGCAAGGATATCCGTCCCTGGGAATTCATCGTCGTGACCGACCGGGCGAAACTGGACTCCCTGGCGGCGGGTTTGCCGTATGCCAAGATGCTGGAACATGCCCCAATGGCCATCATCGTATGCGGTGACAGCGAGAAATCGAGCTACTGGTACCTGGATTGTTCGGCAGCTACTCAGAATGTGTTGCTGGCGGCGGAGGCCCTCGGGTTGGGGGCCGTATGGACAGCTACCTATCCCTACGAAGATCGCATGGCGGTGGTAAACAAACACATTCCGTTGCCGGAAGCCGTGAAATCCCTCTGTGTCATTCCAATCGGTTACCCGGCTATGCCGCACAATCCGAAAGACAAATGGGACGAAAGCAAAGTCCACACAAACCAATGGTAAGTTAAACAGGTTTGACCGCCCGGAGCATCTCCCGCTTACCCGGCGGGCCGGGGAGCCGTTTCACGGTAAACCCCACGCTTCGGAGTGCCTGTTTTACCGTTCCTTTCACACAATACGTCACCAGAATACCTCCGGGCACAAGGGCCCGGAGGTATTTTTCAAATACGATTGCGTTCCAGAGATCGGGTTGTACTTCGGGACTAAAGGCATCGAAAAAGACGACGTCAAACTGTTCGGTAAAACAGAACTCCCGGAAATCAATTTGGTGCTTGTGCAGCAAAAAACCGGGTGTCAGGCGTACCCCGGTTTCCCAGGGCGATTCGTGCAGTTTGCGGAAAACGCCGCACAGGCCCTCCGGTTCGGCGGTATGTTCCGTATAGTTCAAAAGCCGGGTTTCTTCTAGCGATAAAGGGTATTTTTCCAGAGTGTGGTAAGTGATGGAAAAGTGGTTCCGGTGTGCATGTAGCAAGGTCAGGTAGGCGTTTAGCCCCGTTCCGAACCCCGTTTCCACTATCCGCAACTCCTTTTTTCCGCTGTACTCCACCCCGGCCCGGATAAAAACATGGAGGGACTCCTGCACGGCCCCGTGGACGGAGTGGTAATGTTCATTCAGTTCCGGAACATAGAGGGTGGCGCTTCCGTCTTCCGTGCAGACCAATTTTCTTTCCATGCCTTTCCGGAGAGGGGTTACGGCAACTCTTTCCGCAGCAGGTCCACAAATTCGTCGATGTCGTTTTCCGTTGTATCGAACGAGCATACCCACCGGGCTTCCGACGTGTTGTGGTCCCATACATAAAAGAAAACCTCCTGTTGCAACGCTTCGATCCTGTCCCGGGGAATGATGGCGAAAACCTCGTTCCCCTCTACCTTCTGCGTGATCCGCACGCCTGGGATCGCCTCCGCTTCCACTGCTAACTTTCGGGCCATGGCATTCGCGTGGGAAGCAGTTTGCAGCCACAAGCCGTTTTTCAGGAGGGCGGCGAACTGGGCGGCGATAAACCGGGATTTTGAGTGGAGTTGCATGGCCTGTTTGCGGATGTACTTCACCTCCTGGCCGGCGGGAGCAGTAAAGAAAATCACCGCCTCACCGAACATCAATCCGTTTTTAGTACCGCCGAAGCTAAGCACGTCGACCCCTGCATCCACGGTAATCTCCTTCGGGTCACATCCCAGGAAAGCAACGGCGTTGGCCAAGCGTGCGCCGTCTACATGCACATACAGGCCGTTGGCGTGTGCATAGTCGCAAATCTCCCGGATTTCCTGAGGGGTGTAGACCGTTCCCAACTCCGTACATTGGGTCAGGGAGATCAGGGCCGGTTGGGAGTGGTGCTGATCACCGAACCCGTGCATGTGGTTTTCGATCAACCCCACGGTCAGTTTTCCATCAAAAGTGGGAACAGTCAGCAACTTGCAACCGGTCTGTTTCTGAATAGCCCCGCATTCGTCGGTGTGGACGTGCGCCGTTTCCGCGCATATAACAGCGTTGTAGGAGCGGATAAAGGGGGAGATGGCCACAATGTTGGCGCCGGTGCCGTTGTAAACAAAAAAAACTTCGGCCTTGTTTCCGAAAATCTTCCTGAACGCTTCCACTGCCCTTTCCGTGTAGATATCGTTCCCGTAAGAAGGTTGGTGCCCGTAGGAAGCCTCTTTCAGGGCATTAAAAACCTCCGGCAGGACACCGGAGAAATTATCGCTTCCGAAACCACGAATACTCATAGCTGTCTATTTGAATGACGCTCCCAAATCTACTGAATTTTTTTCAATAAAAAAAGAAGGTGCCCGCTTTGGGGACACCTTCCATATTAAACAGCTTCTTACAGCTTCCAGCCGTATTTTTTCGCCAACCGGCGCAGTTGCATCTCGATAGTCGCGCCGTTTAATTGGTCTGCCACCAACCGTCCCTGTGGGTCAAGCACCATGATGCGCGGAATGCCCTGTACGCCATATTTACGCAACATATCGGTACCCTTCGAGGTCACGTGCAACCACGGCACATCGATCTCCTTTACCGCCTTTTTCCAGTCGTCATCGTCGCGGTCATTGGTGATGCTGACAAAGCGGATGGGCGCATTCTTGAACTTTGCATAAGCCGCCTTTACGTGCGGAATATCGGCCTTACACGGTCCGCACCACGACGCCCAGAAGTCCATCAGCAGGAACTTTCCGCGGAGGCTGCTGATAGCTACCTCTTTGCCGTTCAGGTCTTTCAACGAATAGTCAGGCATCTCTTTGCCGTAGTCGTCGCACGGAAATTCACCGGTAGACTGTTTTACGAATTTGGTGATCCGTGGATCGTAATCGGGGTTGCCGCTCCACGCCAAATAGCGGTCCACCCACGGATCGGCAGCCAGAATGTCGCCGTACACCATGAGGTAGTTGTTAGCAATATAGCGCGCAACCTGTGCCGCTTGGTCGGGGGCATAGGCAACAGCCTTGGCCGTAAATCCGGCCATATACTCATCGAAACCGGGATTCTTTTTATTCACCTGCCGCATCATCTCCTTCGCAAGGAAAGGGGCGGTCACCGGCCAGGTATTCGCCAGCTTGTCGATGCGGGCCAGCAGCGCTTTGTCCGGAGTGTGGTTGGCGCGGAAGCGGGGGATGGTCAGGTGTTCCGCCAGTGCATCCGCCAGTGTGTATCCGCCTTCGCGCAATTTGCCCATAAAGGCTTGCCTTTCGTTCTCCGGAAGCCTGCGCAGGTGTTCCAGGTACTTTCCATAGAGGTATAGCTCCACTTCGTTTTGGCCGACCACAGCAGCAAAATCGCCGGCATGTTCCGATACGAACCGGAACGGCACGCTCTGTACATCGCACCGCTGATTTTCGATGAGCATAAAGGTCTCTGCACTGACCGCTCCCTCCTGTTCCGAATCGATCCACTGCTCCAGGGCCTCCGTGTTCCGGATACCCAACGACGAAGAGAGTTCAAGGTAGGCCTTCAACTGCTCCCGGTCTATCGTGCCGTCGTTGAACGCCCGGCGCAGGGCGGCGAGTGCGTCGGCCTGCGGTACTTTATACTCCCGCCCCAATTGAAGCAACGCTTCCGGATCGCGGAAACCGGCCTCTTTTTTCAGAAAATCCCCTTCGGGCGACAGAAAAAGAAAGGCCGGATAATAGCTAAACCCATACCGGGCAAAAAGTTCTTGCGCTTCCGGGGAATTCTCCCACAGCAGCACCGGCACAAAATGCGCATTGTAGTACTCACCTGTCGCTGTGTCCGGGAAAACCTCCCGGAACATTTTTTGCGACAATTCATTCTGCTGTCCAAGTAGCGCTACGAAAACCGGTTTCTCCGTTTTTTTCGCTTTTGCCAGCGCTTTTTCCAAATCCTCCCCGAATGTTACACCGGGAGGGGTGGAGGCGCAGGAGAGAAAAAGCAGCGCTGCCATAAAGGCGGTTATTGTTTTGAATGTCATACGTTAACAATTTACGTTTCAACAAATAAGAACCCCGCACGAGAAGGCGTATGGACATAGGCTTGTCAACGTGCGGGGGATCTTGTCTAACTAAAAACTAACTGAGAAAACGAACTACTAAAATTTAAAATCCGTCCCGCATACCCAATGCCGTGATCTTGCCGAAACCGCCGTATTGTCCGATGTATCCATAATCCGGGTCATCCGGAGCGGTGGCTACCAGGTCGCCGCTGGCCGGATTGGGGCAGGGAACGGCATAGATCTTGCCCTCTTTGGTGGTACTGTTGTACGAGGCAATGGTAAGCATCCGGTTGCGGGACCACGAGTCGGTCCACGTAGGGTTTGTCTGTTCCGTACCGTTACGATCGAATAGCGGTTTGCCATCGCTGTTCCGTTTCCAGAAAACAGACCCTCTTTCCAAATGCCAACGCAGGTGGGTGATCTCCTCTCCCTCCGCAAGGGTGAAAACATGTTTCGCCGTCGGGATCGCCGGGGCCGTTCCGGGCACTTGGTTTGCCAGGGGCATCTCTACGGCATAGACCTTGTTGCCCACCGCATAATAGAGCCAGCTACCTCCTTGATTCATGCCATAGACGACATTAGTGACCCTGCCCAGGGAAGTAGCCCAAGCGGTCGATCGGTCGAAATCGGTACACCCCGACATATCAAATATGGCAGCGCCGTAGTTTCCATACGGGGAGACGGCGTTTTCATTTCGAATGAGGTAGCAGTAACGTTTTCCGGTCCCTTTCTCGCTCAGCACCCACACGGATCCAAACGGACTTTGCTGCGTCAGCCCTGCATAAAGCGGTTCAAAGTTGCTTAACTGATTGTAGTCAAAAACATCCCTTCCGTCGTTTTGCTTGAGCAGCGTAATCACATTTCCGGTACCCATGCCGACAATCCGCCCCCGTTTGGTATCCCAAAACTGTGCCGCGCCAAATCCGGTAGAACTGGAGGTTACGCATACATCGGGGTGTATGGCAAAAGCGGTATCGGTAGGATTCAGTGATATGTACCGCAATGCATAAGCCTGGGCGGTAGACCCGATCTGGAATTGGTGTGCGCTGATTCCGTTGATGCAAAATACCCGGGTGTAATTTTCGGCAACAGGTACCGGATATGCGTTTTTGGGCGCCCATATCTGAGGCGGAAAGTTGAAAAGTCGTCCGTCGGTATAGTTAATTTGGAAGGTATTGGGATTCAAGCGGTAGTAGTGCTTGTCCCGCACCACAATGTCTATCAGTTTTGCTGTGGTCTTACCGCTGCACATAACGGAGGAGATTACCCCGTCGGCTTTCTGCCCGCCGTTCGCTAGGCTGAACACATCGCGCATGATCAGCGCGTTGGGCATCTTGCCTGTAGAGTCGGCGGTCAGGAGATCCGAATTGTTGCTTACATAGTGGTAACCGCGCAGCAACGCCAGATCGGAGCTCGCTCCGTCATCGTGCGTATAGGCAATCAGCAGGCCTTGCCCCACCTCGCCCGACTGCACATGGGTATTCCAGGTGAACAGGCATTTCATGCCGGTCGCCTTTTCCGTCATCTCCAATAGCAGGTTGTAGAAAAGGGCGGGGTAGGTACCTATTGTTGCCATCAACGGGTAGCCGGTGCCGATGGTAACACGCGACGTATCCTGCTGCGGGCCCTTCGGGTAGTGGGACAACCGCCAAAGGTAGTCGTATTTGGCGTAATCCTCTGCGGTAAAGTTCACGGTGTCGCCATCGTATCGGAGTTCCGGGGCGAACTCCTTCTCTTCCATGTATTTCACGGTCAGTTCCAGGTTTCCGTCAGCCTTGACAATGTTCGTAGTATACAGCACCGAACTGTCGGCGTTGATGCTGTCGTCCTCGTAGCACGCGCTGAGCGTACAAGCAAAAGCGAATGCCAGCAAAATGTATTTTCTCATCTTTTTGTTGTTTAATCGGTTTTGTTATTGGGCCGTGAGCGGGATGTAGATATTCTGTCCCACCACAACCGGTTGGCCTTTGCCGTCTCCTTCGTCGTGCAGCAGCGGAGAGCCGGCTTCTTCGTTGCGTAGATAGAGCAGGTATTTCAGGTTGGATATAAAATCCATTCTCTGAGCACTAGTCCATATTTGCGGTACGCCGTCGTCATCCAGATTGACTCCCTCGATGGCCTCCGTAACAGGGAATTCCGTTAATCCGGTGGCTTCGATGATCCAAGCGTAATAGGCAGGCGAGAAGAGGCCGATACTACGGGTATTTTGCGGGGCCAACATGGCTCCCCACGTGCGGGGCTCCTGGACCTTGTTGCTGACGGTCAGCGTATGCTGCCGGTTCTCGGGGCCTGCATAGAAAGCGCCGCCGTCTGTTGTCAGCAACCGAAGGAACAGATCCTCCCGCAAGGTGTCGTTGGCCGCCCACGGTTTGGTGATCTCAATACGCAATACCCCCACAAATGCACCCGCCGGAACAACGGCCTCCAACACCCGCCACTTGTCGGCGGACAGGGCTCTTACCGTGTCGTTGGATATGGTGGCTACCGTGTCGCCAGTCTGTACAAAAGCGGCCTGTCGCGCCGCATCCGCCACATCGCCGGCTACCCGGAAGGGGATCTCAACCACCACCTTGCCACCATCGTCTACCCCTGAAAAGGTCATAGCGCTGCTTGTGGTCCTGAACAACACCATTTGGCGGGTTAAATCGAACGTGTCGATCTCGTCCCGCTCGCAGCCTGACAATCCCACTGCCAGCACTGCCCAAAACAATACTATCTTTTTCATCGTTCTACGCTTTAAAATTTATTGGTTATGGCCCGCCTGCTGTTCGGTTTGCGGATAGGGCAGCACATACTCTGCAGCACTCATCGGATTCCCCGAGTTGACCATGTTGGCGATATTCAAGCGTTTGTAAAGGAAAAATGCCTGCCCCTCCTGGGAAACCTCACGCAATTGTTCCAACACAATGATCTCGCGCAACTCTTCGTCCGGAATATCCTCATCTGTTATAAAGGTGCTTGCCGAATTTCCGCGCCTATTGCGCAGGTCGTTGATCAACTCAATGGCTCTGGCTTTGCTTTCGGGCGTGGTTTTGGCCAATTCGCACTCGGCGGCGATCAGCCATGCTTCTGAAATCCGTATCAACGCAATGTAGTTACTGCTACTGTTGAAACCATACCTGACCTTGACAGAGAGGGTTCCGTAGTCATCCGGGTTGCCGTCATTGTTGACTTCGTACCAATTGAGATATCGCATATCTCCGTTTTCAACGCCGTAATTGGTCTGGCCCATCATAAAAAGATTCTCCTCCACTGAATTCTGGCGCACGGAAACGAGGCGATTCGATGCGGTTGGCAGCCATTGGTTTTCCGTCCAACTGAAAAGATTGTATACGGTGATCATAAAGCGCAGTTCATCCACCAAAAGAGGAGTAGGAATCATGGCGTCAACCCGCCAACTCTTGTCGTCTATAAAACCATTGGCATATTCCAGCGCTGCGGCGGTATTTCCGCGCCACAACTCGATCCGCGCAGCCAACAGCTTTATGGCATCAATGTTCATGTTGGAGTAGATCTTTTTTACACGCTGCGCTTCCGGGTATTCATCGGCATCCAGCAGGCCAATTGCCTCTGTGACGTCCTCCATGGCCCGGTCGAGTGTCCACGCGTAACTTTGCTGCGGTGTGATCTCTTTGTCGTACGCGGTTACGTAGGGGATGCACGGCTTGGTGAGCGACGACGGGTCGGCCGCCAGGTTGCCCTGCGCAAAGAGCCGCATCAGGTCGAAGTGGCAATAAGCCCGGATACCCAGGCATTGCCCTTTGATGTTTTCGTACACTGCAGGTGCCAGGAAACTGCCGTATTCATCCAGCGCAAAGAGCAGGTAGTTGGCTTCGGCGATGATGTTGTAGAGCCGCCCCCACGTTTTGTCGATAAAATTCAACGATCCGGTGGAGGTGTAGTCGCCGCGTTGGAGACTGTACCAAGAGCTGTTCCCATTGTCGGTTTGGTGTTGCCAGGCCATAAATTCGATCCCCTCCCACGAGAGGTAGCCGCCATAGGCCTCCCGGTTGGCCATATTCAGGTAAACACCCGTCAACGCTCGCCAAAAGCCGCTTTCCGATTGGAAAAGGTCTTCGCTCCGGATCTCGGTTTTGGGCTTGACGTCGAAGTAGTCGCTGCACCCGGCAAAAAGGGCCGTCGTCAGCAACAGCAGTAAGGTTATTTTAATGTACTTCATACTCTGTTAATTTTTAAAATTCAGCGGTTAAAGAGAACGACATGGTGCGGGCGAACGGGTAATCCGTTCCGCGTTCGACCTCGATGGAGGAGAACTTGTGGATTTCGTTCATATTAAAGCCCAGGCGCAGGCGGTTCAGGCCCAACGCCTTGATGGCGCTTATGCGGTGCAGGTCGTAGAAGGCGCTGATCGTAGCGATGTCCAATTCGTTTCGTTTTTGTACAAAGCGCGAAGAGGCCTGTGTTTTCGGAGCGTTTATCCACGCGCCTTGCCGGTCGTCCCAGATTCGGAACGCTTTGTAGGGGGCGTTTCGGTTGGTTTCGGACCAGCGGCCGGTGAAAACGCGGCGGTCTACGTTTTTGGAGATGTCAATGTTTTCCACCTTGTCCACCAACGTTTGGTTGTAGTGCTCGCCGCCGCCCAAAAATCGGCAGGTTACGCTCAGTCCGAAGCCTTTGTATTCGCTGTAAAAGCCGAAGTTACCGCGGTACTTTTCGCGCTTGTCGCCTACCACGACCTGATCGCTGGCCTTGTAGAATCGGTCGTAGGTCGGCGTGCCGTCGCGGCTGACAAAGATCTCCTCCCCGGTAGCCGGATCAATGCCCAACGAGGGGACCGCCCAAATCGCGGTCAGGGAGCCGCCCTCTTCGTATTTTAAGGCAGGGAGGTAACGGGCTTCATCAATTTCGCCGTCGCCGTCGTGGTCGGCTTCGGTAAAGAGCGCGTTCATCCGCTCGTTGTATTCGCGCATGGCGTCCGAGAGTTTGGTGATCTTATTTTTGTTCATGGAGAGCGCCCCCGTCAGGTTGACAAAGAAGTCGGGGCGGTCGATCACCCGGTAACTCACGGTCAGGTCTATCCCGTTGTTCCGCGTATCGCCGACATTTTCCTTTACCCGGGTATACCCGGTGGAGGGTGGAATGGTGAAATCCGCTACCATATCCTTCGTATTCCGGATGTAGTAGTCGAATACCACGTTCAGGCGCCTCCAGAGATTGACATCGAACCCGATGTTGTACTCCAGGGTCTGTTGCCAAACCAGGTCTTTGTTGGCCAGGCGTATGAGGTACGCCCCGTTGCCGTTGCTCAGTTCGTCCATATCGTAGAACGCGTCGGTGTAGTATTTGTAGGTTGCCAAGTGGGAGTAGGCGTCAACGTTTTGCGTACCGGTGGTGCCGACGGAGCTGCGCAACTTAAGCATTTCCAGCCAGTTCCAGTTCTCCGCAAACTTTTCGTTGTGCAGGTTCCATCGCAAGCCGACGCTCCAGAAGGCTCCCCAGCGCTTTTTCGGGCTGTATTGCGACGAGGCGCTGCCGCGTAAGGTTAAGTCCGCCATGTACCGTCCGTCGTAGTCGTAACTCAGCAAGCCGGTGAAGGACATATCGTTGACGATGCTCTCTTCTCCTGTGGGTTTTGCATCTTGAGCGTATTGGCGGGCAAACATGATGTCGTTCATCTGGTCGTCCGGGAACCCTTCGGCTACGTAGGTCACCGCGCGCGATTCCCGCCGGCCCATCCGGAAACTGAAGTTGCTCAGCAACGTATGTTTTTCCGCCCAGGTTTTATCGTACATGGCCGAGAGGTCGGCGTTCAGCCGGTCCATCCGCCCTGTGGCGGCCTCAAATTTACCTTTGCGGTGCCTGTCCGTTACTTCGTAGTCGCCAAACATGGTGTGGTCGCCCGGATAGAACCGGTCCGATACGTCGCGCTGGGTTTCGATACCGCCGCGCAGGCGCAGGGTCAGCCCTGTAGTGGGGTAATATTCGATGTTGAAATTGTCCGAGAACAGCAGGTAGTTTGCCGTCAGGCTGGTGTTAAGGTGTGCGTTCCAAATAGGATTCGGATTATGTTTCTCGTGCGGTGCATCAAACATTTTGATGAGTTGGCCGTCTGCACCGTAAGGCGCATCGTATGGATTGGCGTTTACATATTCCGAAAACAAACCATAGGGAGAGTCCTGGTTTTTGTTCGATACGATGGTCATCTGGTTGCGGAAGAGGAATTTTCCCGGTTTCCGGTAGGA
The DNA here is from genome assembly GCA_002293375.1 of Odoribacter sp. UBA944. GTDB lineage: Bacteria > Bacteroidota > Bacteroidia > Bacteroidales > Marinifilaceae > UBA944. Next base: position 53,163 of record DBDA01000003.1, on the reverse strand, counting down.
GACATCCATGGTGGCGGAAATGGTCCTGCGCCACGACTCCTTCATCACACCCGCTACGTCGTTGTAAGAGAGGTCGCCCATAAAACTGAGGTTGCCTTCGGTCAACTCCAGCCCCAATGTGTGTTTGGTGCCGATGCCGGTGCGTACGGGTTTGCTCAGCCAGTCGGTGTCCCTGCCGGCCAGCGCCGCGTTCAAGTTTCTATGGTAGAGCCTCTGATTGTACAAAAGCCCGTTCAGAGAGGTGTTCTGTTCGTAGATGCCGCTCTCTTTTTCCACAGCGAGCTTTTCCAACGCGTTGGTCAGGTCGTAGCTGGTCAGGTCGGGCATGGTGATGTCGATGACACCCCGGTACGTCACCACCAGTTCGCCGCCTGTGGGGCGTTTGGTGGTGATGACAAAGACACCGTTGGCCGCATCGGCGCCGTAGATGGCTTTGGCGGAGGCGTCTTTCAGGATGACGAACGTCTCGATCCGCTCCATGTCCAGGTCATTGATCCGGGTGATGCTGACCGGGAAACCGTCCAGAATAAAGAGCGGCAGGTTGGGATCGTTTTCGTACATTCGGCGGATGCTGGGGTCGCTCTCTGTCAGCATGTTGGTGGTACCCCGCAATTCCATGGAGGGCATACGGTTGGGGTCGGAACCGAACTGCATGTTGTCGATAAGGTTCAATGAAGGGTCTAAGTTGCGCAGGCTCTGGAAGACGTTTCCGCTACTCACCCGCTTCAGTTCCTCGCCGGTAATTATTTTAGCCGATCCGGTAAAGCTGCTGCCGGGACGGTCGAACATCCCAGTCACCACCACCTCTTCCAAAGCGGCTTCATCGGGTTTCATCGTGATCTCCTCGAATTTTCCGGGTACCGCGGCCACTTCAACGGTTTGCATGCCGACAAAGGATACCCGGATCTTTCCAGAAGAACCGGCGGGAGGGGCCGACAAGCGGTATTCACCGTTTACATTTGTGCTGACGCCCAGGTTAGAATCCGTGTATTTGACGGTGGCCCCGGGCAGCGGGTCACCGTGTTCGTCCGTTACCCGTCCGCTCACATCACCAGCCGGCTGTGTGGCGGGTTTCCGGGAGATGGTCACCGCACCTTCCTGCATCGACCACTGAAGGGAAGTGCCGGACGTAATCCGGTTCATCACCTCTTCCAGCGTGGCATTCGTAAAAGCGTAGTCGCGTACGGGTACCTCCGCCAAATCGTTCACGCGGTAGAAAAATTCGTGGTTTGTTGAATTTTTAAGCGTATTCAAGACCTGTTCGGCAGACGCGCCTTTCAGATTTAGCGTAATACGCTCTTGGTTTTGGGCATACAACCCGTTTGCGGATTGTACCACACACCACAGGCTTAGAAGTAAAACGGACAATAGCCGTACCGGGCTTCCGCCGGGCCGCATCATCCTACTCCCGTTGAGTAGCTTTTGTTTCATAGTTTGTAATTAAGATTAAGGTTATTTAATAAAACAGGTGTACCGTTCGGCCGGTTGTCCGGAAATTCAAACCTGTTATTTCGTGCAGCATATTGAGTATCGGGGCGATCGTTGTCCGGCGGCTCATGTGCAGGGAGAATAGCCCCAGCTCGTCCGGGTCGATACCGTCGGTGTTGATCTCAATGTTGTACCACTTTTCCAACTCTTTCAGGATCTGGCAAAGCGGAGCGGCATCAAAGTCAAAGTAACCGTTGCTCCAGGCCACCGAATGAAAAGTATTCTCCAACGGTCGGACGGAAAGCAGGTTGGATTTGCGGTCAAACACCGCCTGTTCGGCCGGTTTCAGCACCACGCCCGCCTCACTGCCGAGGCCGACGCTCACCGCCCCTTCGATCAGGGTGACGGCTGTTCTCGGACTGTCTTTGTAGGTCTGTACATTGAACTTGGTGCCCAGCACCCGGATGTCCAAACTGTCACCGGTGTGGATGACGAAAGGCCGTCGGGCATCTTTTGCGACGTCAAAATAGGCTTCGCCCTTGAGCGAGACCCGGCGTTCGTTTTGAGAGAAGAGCGCGGGGAAACGGAGTTCGGATTCGGCATTCAACACCACTTTGGTGCCGTCGGCGAGCCGTATGGTATAGGTGGCACCTCGCGGAACGACCAGGTGGTTCTGTACGGCAGCGTCTTGTTTGGGGTAGAGAACCTTCAGCAAAGTGAAGGCAGTGTCTTGTCCGATGTAGTTGTATGCATGCTCATCCGCCGGTCCGGTTATGGGAATACCTGTATCGGTGTAGCTGTAGAGAAAGGCGTGTTCGACGGCGGGTCCGATCTTGGATTCGGGAGAGACGAAAAAGCCGCTCCGTTGTATCAGGTGCTGCCCACCGACGGCCATCAGAAGCAGCGCCATGGCGGCGGCGCTTGCCCACCGGAAAAGGCGGATGCGCCCTGTCCGTTCCGTCCGTTGTACCTGTTTCTTGAAGTCGGTAAAAGCCGCATCACAGGCGGGACCGGCGTAGCGCTCCAATCGTTTCAGGCGGCGGACGATCTCCCGGCCGTTATTCATATCGTTATACATCTCTCGCAACTCCATCGTGTCCAACAACTCGTCCAACTCCAAAGCCTCCTGCTCCGACAGTTCTGCTTTTATTCCGGCCGACATCAACTCGACAATACGGAAAAACGTAGCTTTCTGCTCCATGATAGTCTTTTATACTTTTAGGGACTGTTGTTTGTTCTCTAAAAATGCACAACATCCGTTTTTGTACTATCCGAGACAGAAAAAAATAAGGAAAAAATATCTAACAAGCTTTTAGTCAGAATTTTAGTGCATGCCGGAAACGATATCGTGGGAAAAAGAAGAGAAAGAGAAGGGAAAAGCATATGCAAAGCATGTGCAAGAGGATGGAAAAGGGTAGGGAAGAGGCCCCACACACGAATGGGAAGAAAATACAAGAGCGGGAAAAGCCGCAAAGAAACAAGAGTGAGAAATTTTAAAACAGCCTCTAAACAGTCTCTAACAGACAAATGAGGAGCAGAGAAAAAATGGCGCTGTTTTTCAGCGCATCGCGCAATGTTTTAAGCGCATAAGTCTTTTGCGCCTTCACGGTATTGGGGCTGACGCCGAGGATTTCGGCGATCTCTTCCCGCCCGCGCCCTTCCAGGCTCAGCAGGATGATCCGGCGACGTTCGGGCGGGAGTTTTTCAATGTGCAGGTGCAGTTGGCGCAACAACTCTTCCCGGACGGTTTCTGCAAAGTGTTTGTCGGATAAGGGACTGTCGTCGAGTGTTGTATTTTCCCGCATAGTCGACAGGATACCGGTCTGTATTTTCCGGGTGCGCAAATAGTTCAGGGAGTTGTTGTAGACCGCTTTGTACAAAAAATAAGTAAGTTCTTCCCGGGTGCCGAACAAGCGGTCGGAGCGCCAGACATTAACCAGCAGATCCTGTACAATATCCTGAGCGATATCGGAGCGTTTCACCAGGTTTTCCGAATAGGAACACAATGCGGGGTAGTAGCTTTTATAAAGCTCTTCCCACGCAGCCAAAGACTTCTCATTAATCCCCCCGATGCCTGTATCTTGTCTGTCTTTCATGGTATTGACCGGCAAAGATACATGAAAACCACGGTTTTTTCATCCCCATCCCTGTTAATTTTGAATAAGCTAAGTTCGAAACCTCAGCTCACAAAGACAAGTAAGAAATGTTTCAGATAGTTGTGGTGTAACACAAATGAAAAAGAGCGAGTGTAAAAACTCGCTCTTTTTCAATTCTGCGGTGCGGACGGGACTCGAACCCGCGACCCCCGGCGTGACAGGCCGATATTCTAACCAACTGAACTACCGCACCAAAAAAAGGGGCGCTGTCTGCAATGAGTAACAGCGGTGCAAATGTAGGGTGATTTTTTTAAATTGCAAACGATTCGTTGGAAAAATGTAAAAATATTTTGCGGATGCAGGCTTTCCTTTGCGGGCGAACCTTTCGCGGCCGTCTTGGCGGAACGGAAATAAAAATGTATTTTTGCGAACGTTTTAACGGATGCGATTTTTATATGATTACAGTTTCGAACTTAGAGATCCAGTTTGGGAAAAGAGTGTTGTTTCAGGATGTAAACCTGAAATTCACGCCGGGGAATTGTTACGGGGTGATTGGTGCGAACGGGGCCGGAAAATCGACCCTGTTGCGGATATTAAGCGGCGACCTGGATCCGACCAAAGGTTCGGTGCTGTTCGGGCCCGGCGAACGGTTATCAGTGCTGAAACAGGATCACTATGCCTACGACGAATGTACAGTATTGGATACGGTGATGCAGGGGCACGGTGAATTGTGGCAGGTCATGAACGAAAAGAACGCCCTCTATGCGAAACCCGACTTTTCGGACGAAGACGGCGTGCGGGTGGGGGAATTGGAAGAGAAATTCGCTGAGATGGACGGGTGGAATGCAGAGAGCGACGCGGCGGCATTGCTGAGCGGTTTGGGGATTCGGGAAGAGTTGCACTACGCCCTGATGAAAGACCTCAGCGGTAAGCAGAAAGTGCGGGTGTTGCTGGCGCAGGCCTTGTTCGGAAAGCCGGACAATTTGTTGCTGGACGAACCGACGAACGACTTGGACATCGAAACGGTGATGTGGTTGGAGAACTACCTGTCGAACTACGAAAATACCGTACTGGTGGTCTCCCACGACCGCCATTTTCTGGATGCGGTGAGCACCCATACAGTGGACATTGATTTCGGAAAAGTGCAGCTGTTCGCCGGAAATTACAGTTTCTGGTACGAATCGAGCCAGTTGGCTCTGAAACAGATGCAGGCCAAAAACAAGAAGGCCGAGGAGAAAAAGAAAGAGTTGCAGGAGTTTATCGCCCGTTTCAGTGCCAACGTAGCCAAGTCCAAGCAGACCACCAGTCGGAAAAAGATGCTGGAAAAACTGAACGTAGAGGAGATCATGCCCTCTACTCGCAAATACCCGGGCATTATTTTTACGCCGGAGCGGGAAGTCGGGGACAAGATATTGGAAATAAAAGACCTGAGCAAGCAAGTGGAAGGGGAGTGGCTCTTCCGGGAGGTAGATTGTACCATCGAAAAAGGGGACAAGGTGGTGTTCCGGTCAAGAGATCCGCGCGCCATGACGGCCCTCTTGGAGATTATCACAGACAATCTGAAACCGGACGACGGAACCTACCATTGGGGCGTGACCATTACGACCGCCTACCTGCCATTGGATAATTCGGCCTATTTTAATACGGACATGACGCTCATCGAGTGGCTCGGGCAGTTCTCCAACGACACCAGCGAGACCTTTCTGCGCGGCTTTCTCGGAAAGATGCTCTTTTCGGGGGAGGATATTTACAAGCGGGTAAAGGTGCTCTCGGGGGGGGAGAAGATGCGCTGTATGATCGCCCGGATGATGCTGACCAACGCCAATGTGCTGGTACTGGATTCACCGGCCAACCACTTGGATTTGGAATCCATTCAGGCGTTCAACAACATGCTGATCTCCTTCAAAGGGGTGGTGCTGATGAATTCGCACGACCACGAGTTTATCCAGACAGTGTGCAACCGCGTGATCGAGTTGACACCGAATGGAACCATCGACAAGCGGATGGAGTTTGACGATTACATTACGAGCGAACCCATCAAAGAACAGGCTGCCAAACTTTATAAATCCTGATACCATGGTGATTGTTTTTTACTGGAAGAACGATACGGTGTATGCCGTTCAATACCGGGGTTCGGAAGATTCCCGCGATGTAGAGAAATTGGAGTGGTTGTTCGGAGAGGCAACCCGGCTCCGGGAGGAGCGGTTGGATGGATTTTACGTTGGCCCGCGTCGGGAGATGGTCACTCCGTGGAGTACGAATGCCGTGGAGATTACCCAGAATATGGGGATCGGCGGGATCGTGCGCATCGAGGAGTTTCACAAAACCGAGAGCGCCCACGTGCAGTACGACCCGATGCTTCAGGTCGTGTACGGCGGTTTGGACCAGCAACTCTTTACCATTAACAAACAACCGGAACCGGTAATTTACATCGATGACGTCCGGGCCTATAACCGGCAGGAAGGGCTGGCGCTGAACGACGATGAGATCGCGTATCTGGAAGGGCTGGCGCTGAAGTTGGGCCGGTCGTTGACCGACTCCGAAGTGTTCGGCTTTTCGCAAGTCAATTCGGAACACTGCCGGCACAAGATCTTTAACGGAACCTTTATTATGGACGGGGAACAAAAGGAGGATTCCCTGTTCCGGATGATCAAGAATACCTCCAAAGAGAACCCGAACCGGATCGTGTCGGCTTACAAGGACAATTGCGCCTTTGTCGAAGGGCCGCGGGCGGTGCAATTTGCCCCCGCCTCTCCGGAGAAACCGGACGAATACGGAACAAAAGAGATAAATACGGTGATCTCACTCAAAGCGGAAACCCACAATTTTCCCACGACGGTAGAGCCTTTTAACGGTGCAGCTACCGGCAGCGGCGGAGAGATTCGGGACCGCATCGCCGGCGGGCAGGCCGCTATCCCTTCGGCCGGTACGGCGGTTTACATGACCTCCTACCCGCGTTTGGAAGCGGGCCGGCAGTGGGAAGAGCACATCCAACCGCGCCAGTGGCTGTACCAGACTCCGGAAGATATTTTGATTAAGGCGTCGAACGGAGCGTCCGATTTCGGAAATAAGTTTGGGCAACCGTTGATTGTCGGTTCGCTCTTGACCTTTGAACACGAGGAGCACGGTAAAACTTACGGATACGACAAGGTGATCATGCAGGCTGGCGGTATCGGCTATGCCAATCGGGAGCAGGCGTTGAAAAAGAGCCCGGAGGCCGGGGATAAAGTGGTGTTGCTGGGCGGGGATAACTACCGCATCGGCATGGGTGGTGGGGCTGTTTCGTCGGTGGAGACCGGATTGTATGCAGGGGCCATTGAATTGAACGCGGTGCAGCGCTCCAATCCGGAGATGCAGAAACGGGTATTTAACGCCATACGCGGATTGGGAGAGAGCGCTCGCAACCCCATTGTCTCCATACACGACCACGGCGCAGGTGGGCATCTTAATTGCCTCTCCGAATTGGTGGAGGAGACGGGCGGTGTGATCCACATTGAAAAATTGCCGGTGGGCGACCCTACGCTGTCGGCGAAAGAGATCGTGGGCAACGAGTCGCAGGAGCGGATGGGATTGGTGATGAAGGAGGAAGATGTGGCTGTGCTGCAAAAGATAGCAGACCGGGAGCGGGCGCCAATGTATGTGATCGGCGAGGCGACCGGCGACAAACGGTTTACCTTTGAAAATGCCGTGACCGGTGAGAAACCGATTGACCTGGAGCTGAAAGATATGTTCGGGAATCCGCCGCGGACCGTGATGGAAGACCGTACGGTTACAGAGGGCCGGCGAGATCCGGAATACAGCGTCGACCGGCTGGAAGCGTACTTGAAACAGGTGTTGCAGATGGAGGCGGTGGCTTGCAAGGATTGGCTGACCAACAAAGCGGACCGGTCCGTGACCGGCCGCATCGCTATGCAGCAGTGTGCCGGCCCGTTGCAGTTGCCGTTGAACAACCTGGGCGCTGTTGCTATAGATTACAAAGGGGAGAAGGGGATTGCCACCTCCATTGGCCATGCGCCGGCCGCCGCTTTGGAAGATCCGGCCAAAGGCTCTCGCTTGGCCATTGCTGAGGCGTTGACCAACTTGGTGTGGACCCCGATCGAACAGGGTTTGTGCGGGGTTTCGTTGTCGGCGAACTGGATGTGGCCCTGTAAAAATGTCGGGGAAGACGCTCGCCTGTACAAAGCGGTACAGGCCGCCGGCGAATTTGCGATCGAATTGGGCATCAATATCCCGACGGGAAAAGATTCGCTCTCCATGACCCAGAAGTATGGGGATCAAAAAGTATATGCACCGGGAACGGTGATCATCTCCACGGTCGGTGAAGTGTCTGACCTCCGGAAGATGGTAACACCGGTGCTGAAACCAGAAGCGAAGAGCGAGATCATCTATATGGACTTCTCTTTCGACCGCCTGAAATTAGGCGGATCCAGCTTTGCGCAACTCTTGCATGCGGTAGGGAGGGAGGCTCCGGACGTAACGGATGCCGCGTATTTTTCTGCTGCTTTTACAGCTGTGCAGCAATTGCTTTCAGCAGGATTGGTACTGGCCGGACACGATATTTCGGCTGGCGGCATGCTGACCGCTTTGCTGGAGATGTGCTTTGCCGACAACCGGGCCGGCTTGGAGATCGATTTTTCGCACTTGGCGGAGAAGGAGTTGATCAAGATCTGTTTTGCCGAAAATCCGGGGGTATTGTTACAGGTAAAAGAGAGTGACGTCAAGCGGGTGGGAGAGGTGCTGGACGAAGCCGGGGTGGCTTTTCATGTCATTGGCCGTCCCGGAAAAGCCGGAGTGCTTTTGCTGAAACAGGGCGCTACCCACCGGGTGTTGGAGATCGCTTCGTTGCGGGACCTCTGGTTTAAGACCTCTTACCTGTTGGACCGCCGGCAAAGCGGTGAGGGTTTGGCGTTGGAACGCTATAAAAGTTATAAAAACAACGAATTGAGCTATGTATTTCCGGAACATTTTACCGGAAAACTGGCGGACTTGGGGCTGACGTTGGACCGTACCGGGAAATCCGGCGTAAAGGCAGCGGTGATCCGGGAAAAGGGGTGCCAGTGTGAGCGGGAGACCGCTTGGGCCCTTCACCTGGCCGGGTTCGATGTGAAGGATGTGCATACGACGGACCTGATCTCGGGCCGAGAAACATTGGAGGATGTAAACCTGATTGTATTTGTCGGCGGCTTCTCCAATTCCGACGTGCTCGGTTCGGCCAAAGGGTGGGCGGGCGCACTCCGGTACAACGAGAAAGCGCGTACGGCGATCGAGAATTTCTACAAACGGCCGAATACGCTCAGCTTGGGTATCTGCAACGGTTGTCAGTTGATGGTGGAGTTGGGCCTGGTTTATCCGGAACACGGGGAGATGCCGAAGATGCTGCACAACGATTCGCACAAGTTTGAATCCTGTTTTGTTAACCTGACCATTGAAGAGAACCATTCGGTGATGTTGAAGTCGTTGGCCGGCAGCCGTCTGGGCGTATGGATCGCCCACGGGGAGGGAAAATTCCACCTGCCTTACGGACAGCAGGAGTACCACATTCCGGCCCGCTACTCCCGCGATGTCTATCCGGCCAACCCGAATGGCTCCCCGGCGGCGACTGCTGCTATTTGCAGTAAGGATGGCCGCCACTTGGCCCTGATGCCGCACCCCGAACGGGCGCTGGCCCCCTGGAACTGGCCGTACTATGCGGAGGGGCGCGAAGCGGACGAGGTCAGCCCGTGGATAGAAGCTTTTGTCAACGCCCGAAAGTGGGTGGAGGAACGGCAGTAAAAAAAGTGGCGTACCAACAGTATGCCGCTTTTTTATTTGTCTGTGCTTGTTTAAAGGTTATTCGGGTATGATTAGCAGCCAGGAGGATTGGAACTGTGCAAATTTCCGGCGCAGGGAGATCAGGAATTTATCGGCGTCCGGCCGGTTGTTAAAGCGGTCGGCTGCCACCCGGAATACGCCGTCTTTTCTCAGTACGACACTGTGGATCAATCCTTCCCGGATCAATTCCTGCCGGAATTTCCACGCATTATCTTCTCGCGTAAAACTGCCGACAACGACGTAATAGACAAAACCGGACTGTCGGTACTGTTGGGGAACAGGGCTTCTGTCAACCAGCGGTTCCGGCTGTGCTTCGGATACAGTATCAACACGGTTCCCTGCCGGCGGCAATGTACCGTTTTCTGGGAGTTGGATCCCTGCAAAAGCATCGTATATGGTGATCTCGATCGATACCCGCCTGAACTGGTTCCCGCGGCTTTCGGCCACAAATACGTGGTGTTCAAATTGGTTCCGGGTCTTTTTGAGAGCAGGTACGGAGGTCTCTAAGAAATGGCGGACACCGAATGTACGCAGATATGCCAACTGGTTGTTGGCTTTGATGCCATCCCGGGCTGTAACGGTAATGTTGTCGAGGTTTCCGTTCAGGTAGTACGGTTCTTCCGAGAAATCCCCGTAACGCCCGTCGTAGCTGATCGTTTGCCGGACGGGGCTGCCGTCGGCCGATCCCGTGATCCGGACAACAATCCGTTTTCCCTCTTTCAGATAAGGGGCGAGCTCTTCCTCAAATGTCTGGCGAATGACCTGAACACTGGCCTGAGCAGCGTTTGACTCTTCCAACAGGTAGCGTCCGGGCGCCCAGTCGCCCACCTGCCTACTGCCGCTGTTCAGCACTTCATAGGAGTAATTGATCGTATAATCTACCACAGCCGAGCCATCTTCTCCGATCCCTTTTCGGGCTTTGGCCTCTACATTTACCTTGATGTTATCGGAAATCCGTTGCCGCTCCACCTCTTTCTCAAAATAATCTTCCAACTTTTGTTTCAGGACGGCTTCCTCTTCTCCCACCTTCTGAATGATGGCCCCGCTGACCGGTATATTGTCCTCCGGCAGGGAGATCTGATGGATGTTGTCTAAATAATAGGTGCGGTGCGGCATTGAAATCTCTAGGTAATCCAAATGAAACTCGTCCTGATCGTCGATTCGGTACACAGGTAGGGAGAATGCGGCTTTTTGGAAATCGCTTTCGAAAACTTCTCGATTGGCCGGAGAAACCTTGATCTCCACAGGTTCAATATTCGGGAAGGTCAGGGTATAACTGATGTTTTCCGGATTATAAGCACTGAGTGTAGGGGGATGGAGCGGACGCCATTTCAGGCCGATTTCGGTAGCTGCTTCCCGCCGGAACCGTTCCCGTTTGGCGTGTAAACTGTCGTTCGACACCCGCATGGCATAGCCTGCTTGGCTCTCTTCGGGGCGTTTTCGGCTCCAGGCATCGAATTTATGGCGGGCATTCTGAGCCGCCATTCGCCCAAAATTGGGTTCCAATCCATCTACATCCCAAATATAACCGTGTTTTTTTCCGGTATGGACCAGCAACGCTTTCTCTTTTTCATAATCATAGCTAAAATGCACATTTACGCCCGGTTCGCGTTGCGGAAGTTGCTGTACGATCTCTTTTTTCTTCAGGTTCCAGATACTCAGGTTACCGGTTTTCCCGATAACAGCCAAGTATTTGTTATTATGATGGATGTCGATGTCCTGCACATCGTCCGTCAGGAATATCTTTCGATAAATGCTCCAGTCGGCCGTGTTCCATAAAATGACGGTATTCTCTTCGTCGCAACTCAGCAGGTATCGTCCGTCGTCGTTGAATTTTACCTTTTTTACCGGAGCCGTATGGCCGGTCAGTTCTTTCAGGATGGCGCGGGAAGAGAGATTCCACACCACGACATCGTCCATTCGGCTGTGGGCAATGAACAGCCCGGCCGGATCAAAACAGGCCGACTGTACCGGTTCTCCGGTCTGCAAAGTGAATATGGCTCCTCCCGTTTTCGAATCCCAGACCCGCACAGTCCCGTCCGCACTCCCGCTCAACAGATACTTTGCATCATAGCTGTAATCCAGTACATGGATCTGTTCCTTGTGCGCTTTGATCTTGGCGATCCGGCTCTCCTTCTTTTCGAAAGACCACAGTTCGATCAGGTGCTTGTCTGTGGCCAGAGCGAAGTTGCTTCCGGAGGGATTCAGACTCAAGGCCGTCGAAGGCCGGCTGTTTGCTACCAACAGGTCTTTCCAGGTAACATACCTGCCCCTTTCTCCCCCCGCAATAAACCGATAGAGCCGGTTGGAGGAGTGCAACAGGTTTTCACTGTATTGGTAATGCCGGATCTCTTTTACCGGAGCCTCCTGTGCCGCCGTTTTACCGGAGAAAGCCAGTACGGACAAAAAGCTGCAGAAAAATAAGCATATTCTCATTCGCATGTTCTTAAATTAACACCTTAAAAACGGAAGTACTTCTGCAAAAGTACAAATTATAACAAAAGAACAAAAATATTGCGAATAAATGTTTTTATGAAGCGTACAATACCGATGATCCTTAACTTTGTGGCTTAAATTTCAGTATAATACCCCATAATCATACTGTAATGGAGATCCTACATACCTTTCTTCAGCCCGGCGCTTGGTTCGCTCTCCTCAGCCTGATTTTTCTCGAAATTGTGTTGGGAATAGACAATTTGGTCTTTATCTCCGTTGTCTCTTCCAGGGTTCGTCCCGAATACCGGAAACGGACCCGTATGGTCGGCTTGCTGTTGGCGATGCTGGCCCGCATAGCCTTGTTGTTCGGGGTTTCTGTATTGATGCAGTTGACAGCCCCTCTCTTCTCTTTCTCTTTTTCCAATTTCTCCGGAGCGGTGTCCGGACAGGGGGTGATTGTTTTTTCCGGCGGACTTTTCCTGTTGTACAAAAGCGTAACGGAGGTACACCGGAAACTGGAAGGCGACGGCCATACAAAGGGAACTCGCGGAACAGGGAGCCGTTTCTGGGGTGTGATCGTTCAGATCGTACTCTTGGATATGATCTTCTCTTTCGACAGTGTGTTGACGGCGATTGGGATGGTCAGTTTCCGGGATTTCGGGTATGGGGGCGCTATGGCTATTATGGTTGCCGCTATTGTGCTGGCCGTACTGATGATGCTCTGGTTTTCAGGGCCGGTCAGTAAATTTGTGAACGACCATCCCACCATTCAGATGCTGGCCTTGGCTTTTCTAATCCTGATCGGAGTGATGCTGTTGGTGGAAGCCGCCCATTTGTCGCACGTGGTTTTGTTTGGAAAAGCGATAGGAGAGATCCCCAAAGGGTACATTTATTTTGCCATCGCCTTCTCCCTGTTGGTAGAGACCCTGAATATGCGGTTGAGCAAACAAGCCCGGAAAAACCGGAAAAGCAACAAAGCGGCTACGATTTAAATAGACACGTATCCTTTCGGCTCCGTTTGTACCGGATCAGTTTTCCAACAGTTGCATCAGTTTGTCTAATTTCGGGGCCATGATGATCTCCGTACGGCGATTTATGCTGCGACCACCGGCTGTCGCATTGTCCGCCACCGGCATGTATTCACCCCGCCCGGTAGGTTGGATCTGTAAAACGTTTACCTGGTAATCTTTTGTCAGGATTCGGACGACGGAGGTCGCCCGGATGACACTCAGGTCCCAGTTATCCTGAAAACGCGCCGTTTTGATCGGTATGGAGTCGGTATGTCCTTCAATGTAAACATCCACGTTGGTTTGTCTGTTCAGGACCTCAGCCAATTTGGCCAAAGCCTCCCGGCCCCGTTTGTCTACGGTGGCGCTTCCCGATTCAAACAGCAATTTATCGGACATGGCTACGTAGACCTTCCCGTCTTTGCGGGTGACGCTCAGTTCGTCGCTGCTGAATCCCATCAGGGCCTCCTGCACACTGCTCAGCAGTTTGCCTACCTGCTCCTTCTGGCTGTCGATCATTTCCTGCAATTCGGTAATGGTCTTTTCCCGTTCCTCCAATTCGGCCATTTTATCCTCCAACAAGGCGTTCAGTTTTTCCTGTTCGGATTTATTGGAATACAACAAATTGCGGTAAGCGCGCACCTGTCCGCCCATCTCCGTGGTGTCGGCTGTCAGGTTTTCGATAGCGCCTGCCTGTTTGTCGCTCAATTGTTGACAGCCTTCTAATTTTCTGCGAAAATCTTCTCCGCGTTCGATGGCGGCGATCCGGCCGTTTTCAGCTACTAAGAACTTTTTCTGGGATACGCAGGCAGTGCACAAGAGTATCAGGCAAAAGATAAAGGTAACAAATTTCATACGTAGGTAGATTGCGTGTTTTGTTTGGCAAAAGTAGGAAAAAAGCGATGCATATACCAAATTTTTTCTAATTTTGGCATGCAAATTGATTGCACAATTGTTGCGAAAATGTGAATTTTTTAAGAGAGTGTGTTAAAAATGGCCTTGTTTATAAATAGTATCTCGCATTACATTCCAGAAGGAGTAGTTCCCAATTCCTATTTTAAAGAAATAAACGGTTTAGAAGACGAGTGGATTTATTCCCGTACCGGTATTAAAACACGCAGCAAAGCCGGAACCGGTGAAAATACAAATACCATGGCTCTTTGCGCCGTAGAGTTGGCAATAAAAGAGTTGCCCTGGCCGGTGCAGGAGTTGGACCTGATCGTGGCGGCGACCTATTCGCCGTACGATACGGTGGCGACCATCGCACACACGGTACAGCACAAATATGGTGTGGAAAAGGCAAAATGTGTCAGTGTGTCGTCCGCCTGCTCCTCGTTTATCAACGCTGTGGAGGTAGCAGAGGGTTACTTTGCTGCGGGAAAAGCCCGCAAGGCGCTTGTGGTCGCAGCGGAACATAACACGGTTTATGCAAACGAAACGGATCCGCAAAGCGGGCATTTGTGGGGAGACGGAGCGGTGGCTGTTTTTATATCGGACGAGCGTTTCAGCCAATCAGATGCAGAGATACTGAGCATTTACACCCGTGGACTCGGCCATATCGGAAAATCGCTGGAAGCGGTTTACCTGCGGCCCAGAAACGGAGGGATCGGCATGCCCGAGGGCCGGGATGTTTTTATCAATGCCTGCCACTACATGGTCGAAGCGTTGAAAAAAGCGGGAGAGGCTTGTGGAAGAGAATTCGAAGAGTTGCGTTACATTGCTTCGCATCAGGCCAACCAACGGATCATCCGCCACATTGCCGGCCAGACCGGATTTCCGGAAGAGCGTTTCCTGATGAACATCGAGACCCGGGGAAATACGGGATGTCCCAGTTGCGCCATCGCGCTGTCCGAAAATATCGGTCAGGTGAAAAAGGGAGATTTGGTGGGATTGACTGTATTTGGCGGTGGGTATTCTTGTGGCGCCATGTTATTACAATATTAAGAAAAGAGGCGGTTTAATTTTTCTGGAGCGTATAGTCGTCGATCCCCAAACTTTCGTAAGTCTTCAACAATTCCCGGTCGTTGTCTGTAATAACCAATAGTTTATCACTCTCTTTCAGAAGGGTTTTTCCTGTTGGTATGAAGTACTGTTCCTGCCGGTTGATCATCACGACCAGGGTGTTGTCCGGTAGCGAGAGGTTCATCAATTTGTTGCCGTTCCGCAGGATCTCTTTTGTGACACTGATTTCAGATATGGCTGATTTGATGGCATCCGGCAACTCCATGCCGAACGTGTTCCGGGTGCGTCGGGCGGGAACGGCCAATTTCAACCATTTGGCTATGATACCGATACTCATTCCCTGAACAAGCAGAGAAAGAATGGTAATAAAAAATACGACGTTGAAGATCAGGTTGGCGTGCGGAATGCCGGCGATTTGCGGATAGGTGGCAAAAATGATCGGTACGGCGCCGCGTAGTCCCACCCAGGAGACGAATAACCGGCTTTTAAAGGAGAGTTTCCGGAACGGAGCGAGGCAGAGGAATACGCTGACCGGCCGGGCGATCAGGATCAGGAAAACCCCTACCAATAACCCCAGGCTGCTGACAGCCAGCAATTCATGCGGATTCACCAACAACCCGAGTGTCAGGAACATAATGATCTGGCAGAGCCAGGCAAATCCGTCGAAAAACGAAGCGACGCTTTTTTTGTGAATAAACGGGCGATTTCCCACGATCACCCCTGCGATATAAACAGCTAAATAACCGTTCCCCTGCACTAAGTTGGTGAACGAAAACACAAAAAAGACCAACGAAAGCAACAGTACCGGATAGAGCGCTTCGTACTGGATGTTGATCCGGTTTAAGGTAAAGACCGTCAATTTCCCCAGCAGGAATCCACAGGTTGCTCCTATCCCCAATTGCATGGTCAGTTCCAGCATCAGGTTCCCGAATCCCATAGCTTCCGACTGTAGCATCTGGATGCACAGAATGGTCAACAGATATGCCATGGGGTCGTTACTACCGCTCTCCAACTCCAGCATGGGGCGCAGGTGGTGTTTCAGGTAGAGTCGTTTGGAGCGGAGAATCGAAAAAACGGAGGCCGAATCGGTAGAAGCCATGACGGAAGCAAGCAGGAGTGCTTCGAGCAGGCTCAGGGCTATGTGTTGTCCGGTAACACCGGAGATCCAGTAAACAAAAAGACCGGTCAGCAATGCTGTGACAAGCACGCCGCCTGTCGCCAGTACAACCCCCTCCTTCATGACCGGCCGTATCTCCGCCATTTTGGTGTCCATTCCGCCGGAAAAGAGGATGATGCTCAAGGCGACCATCCCGATGGATTGGGCAACAACCGGGCTTTTGAATTGCAGGCCCACTCCGTCGCTCCCGAACAACATCCCGACCAATAAGAAAAGCAACAGCGCCGGAACGCCGAAACGGTAGCCGGTTTTCCCAATAACTAAACTGACGAAAAGAAGTATGGATCCAATGAGCAGGATGTTTTCGGCGGCGAATGGCATTACCTCTTTCATAGGGCGGTAATTGGTTTTCGGAGTCGTGAAAAAATGAATAGGAATAAAATGCGGTGAATAAACAAGGTAAGATATCTGTTCAATTTCATATAACCAGCATTTTAGCAGGACGAAGATAGTAAAAAAAACACCAAAAATGGAGAAAAAGAACAATATTTAACAAAAAAAATCAAGTAAGATTTTTTTACCTCTCGCCTTTCACTATATTTGCACAAAAAGAGTATATTTTGCGGACCATACACCGAAATATCAGCGATAAAGAGCTACTGACCCTTTTCCGGAAAACGGGAAAAAGCGACTATTGCCTGCAGCTTTACGAACGGTATCTTCCGTTGGTATACGGCGTATTGGTAAAATATGTGGCCGATGTGGCACAGGCCCGGGAGATGGTCATGCGGCTGCTTGAACAGTTGCCCGGAGAGATAAAACAGGCAAAGATCGTCTCTTTCCGCTCGTGGCTGTACGGTCGGGTACGCCTTTTTTGTAGAGAGCAACTTTTGGAAACAGCGTACCGGCAACCTTTAACACCGGAGGATAAACTACCCGAATTCGGGGGCAGCCAAGCGCTGGACCGATTGCTGGGAGAGCCTATCCAGGAGAAGGAACTGCTGAAGTGCATAGAAGAACTGCCCGAAAAACAGCGGATAACCGTATACCGTTTTTTTAGAGAGAACCGTTCTTGTCGGGAGATAGAAGAGAGTACCGGATTCTCCGGGCCAAGGGTGTGGAATTACCTGCAGAGCGGAAAGCGGGCCTGGCAAGAGTGTTTGGGCAAAAAAGGGATCTTGTCGACAGACACCGATATACGCCGGCCGATCGGCGGCCTGAAGTTGTCGGATATGATCCGGATCTATTTCCGGAGTGGTGAGAAAGGACGGATGGCCAATCGATTGGAACGCGACGCTTTGTCGGACCCTTTTTTGTACGAAGCATTAGAGGGATTGCGGGAGCCTGGTGAAGACCCCGTAAAGAGCATTGCTTTGCTCCGGGGAAAATTGAGAAGACAGTCCGGACATTTCCGCAGAAAAAAGTACGGCTGTCTGGCTTTGTGGGGAGGAATTTTTGCAGGGATCGTTGTGCTTGTACTCTATCTGACTACGGGGAAGAAGGAACCGGCACCTCCTCCTCTTGTACAACGGGCCGATAGTGCGGTTGTGCCTCAGGTGCCTTTACAGGCGGTTCCTGTGGTACCGAAACCGGAAGCAACGCCCATACAACCGACGGAAGCGGTCAGGGAGCTGTCTGCCGAACGATTGCCAGAAGAGAAAGAGATAGATTGGTTGATCGAGGTGGACAATACCAGCCAACCGGGTTCCGTGCCTGTTATCCCGCTGGAAGCGTACAACCGCTATATCCGGGATTCCTTGCGCTATCCGTCCGACGCATTGGAGCAGAAACTCTCCGGTAAGATTAAAATGTCGTTCATTGTCAACCGGCACGGCCGGCCTTCCCGGATCCGGGTGGTGGAGTGGATCAATCACTCCTGCAATCACGAGGCCATCCGTCTGTTGGATAAAGGGCCTGTCTGGCGTTACACCGGTTCCCCGGAATCCACCTACCTCACCATTACCTTCCGCTACCCCAGCCAAAATTCGGAGGCGGGAGATTAGACTCTAAAACTAAAATATATACTATATTTGCTTTCTCATTGCAACACCGGTTGCCGTGTGCTTGATAAGAGTCTGTAGACAGATTCGAAACCACGTAAAAAACAAGACGTTTATGAAAAAGAGTGTTTCCATCCCCTTTATGTTGCTGGGGATTCTGTTCAATGTTTGCCTGATTACCTCCAATCTGCTCGAAGCAAAAGTAATACAGGTGGGAGGTATTACCGCCACCGCCGGCTTGCTGGTGTTTCCCATTTCCTACATGATCAACGATTGCATTGCCGAGGTGTGGGGCTTCCGGAAAGCGCGCCTGATCATCTGGAGCGGATTCCTCATGAATTTTTTGGTGGTGGGTTTTGCACAATTAGCCGTGTTGCTGCCGGCTGCTCCCTTTTGGCAGCACGAAGCGGGTTTCAATTTTGTGTTTGGCATGGCGCCTCGGATCGCGACGGCCAGCCTTTGCGCTTTTTTGATTGGATCGTTCCTGAACGCTTATGTGATGAGCCGGATGAAAGTCGCTTCCGGAGGGAAGCGTTTTTCGTTGCGGGCAATTGTTTCTACGTTGGCCGGAGAGACAGCAGATTCCATTATTTTCTTTCCGTTGGCATTCGGCGGTTTGGTGCCGCTCAAAGAGCTATTTACGCTGATCGTTGTACAGATGGTCTTAAAATCGGGCTATGAGGTGGTGGTGCTACCACTCACCGCGCGGGTCGTCCGCTACATCAAAAAAGTGGAAAATACGGATGTATACGATACAAATGTATCGTATAACATCCTGAAAATAAAAGATCTATAATTTTTAGTGGATCACTTCCAATTTCTTGCCGATCTTGATAAAAGCGGCAAGGGCGCGGTCCAACTGTTCGCGGGTGTGGGCTGCGGACAACTGTATCCGGATCCGGGCCTGTCCTTTGGGTACCACCGGGTAGTAGAAGCCGGTCACGTAGATGTTCTCTTTTTGCAGTTCGGCGGCGAATTTCTGGGAGAGTACCGCATCGTACAGCATCAGGGCGCAGATGGCCGATTCCGAAGGTTTCAAGTCAAAACCGGCTTCCGTCAGTTTGGAACGAAAATAGCCGGCGTTTTCCATCACCCGGTCGCGCAGTTCAGTGCTGGCGCTCAATTTGTCGAATACGGCGATGGATGCCCCGCAAATGGCCGGGGAGAGGGAGTTGGAGAAGAGATAGGGCCGGGAACGCTGGCGGAGCATCTCGATGATCTCCTTTTTACCGGTAGTGTAGCCGCCCATGGCGCCTCCGAGCGCTTTGCCCAGAGTGCCGGTGTAAATGTCTACCTTCTCCATGACGTGGTGGTGTTCGCCGGTGCCGCGCCCCGTTTTTCCGATAAATCCGGCGGCATGGCTGTCGTCCACCATCACCAGAGCGTTGTATTTCTCCGCCAGGGCGCAGATCTCATCCAATTTAGCGATATCCCCATCCATGGAAAACACCCCGTCGGTCACCACGATCCGGAACCGCTGGGCTTTGGAGAGTTTCAACTGCTCTTCCAAATCTTCCATGTTAGCATGTTTGTACCGGTACCGCACCGCTTTGCACAAACGCACCCCGTCGATGATAGACGCGTGGTTCAACTCGTCGGAAATAATGGCATCCTCCTGTCCGAAGAGCGGTTCGAAAACCCCTCCATTGGCATCAAAACAGGCGGCGTACAGAATGGTATCTTCGGTTTTGAAAAATTTCGAGATTTTCTCCTCCAACTCTTTGTGGATGTCTTGGGTCCCACAGATAAAACGTACGGATGACATGCCGTACCCGCGGTTGTCCAGGGCTTTTTTGGCGCCTTCAATCACGAACGGGTCGGAAGAGAGGCCTAAGTAATTGTTGGCGCAAAAATTTAAAACCGTTTCACCCGTCGCCAATTTTATTTCCGCTCCCTGAGGAGTGGTAATCAGGCGTTCTGTCTTGTAGAGGCCCGAATCTTTAATGGATTGGATCTCAGACTGCAAAAATTCTTGAAATTTTCCGTACATTTGTCTTGAAATTTAGATTTTTGAACAGGCAAAATAAACACTTTTTGTGCAAAATTCGGTATAAACAGGAAGGATTTCTTTTTACTATTTTAATCTTAAAATCAGAGATATGATCCGGAGTATTGTTTTTCGTCCCCTGACAACCCGATTTACTGAAATCAGAACATATCTGTTTGTCACCTTATTTGTAACGGGTAACCTGTTGTTGCCCCAGTTGTGCCATTTGGTCCCCGGCGGCGGGAAGGTGTGGTTGCCCATTTACTTTTTTACTCTACTTGCTTCGTATAAATTCGGGCTGCGGGCAGGTTTGCTGACGGCGCTCTGTTCACCACTGCTGAACCACCTGTTGTTCGAGATGCCTTCCGCAGAAGTGTTGCCGGTGTTGTTGGTCAAATCTTCCCTGTTGGCGGTGATCGCCGCGCAGGTTTCTGCCCGCACGCGGCAGTTGTCGATTTTGTTGATCGCAGCGGTGGTAGTAGGGTATAAACTAACCGGAGGTGTAGCGGAGTGGGCGATGACGGGCAGTTGGCAGGCGGCTTTGCGGGATTTTACCCTGGGGGTACCGGGAATTTTTTTCCAGATAGTAGCCGGTTGGCTGGCGCTCCGGTGGATGGCAGCATATGAAGGCTAAGAACTTGGAGGAGATTCTGGAGCGGGTCCGTACCATTCGTTTCGAAGAGGAGTTCGACCTGTTGGTGGCGGTGGCGAATGGTGGGATTATACCGGCGGCGTTATTGAACCAACGTTTGCAATTGGAGTTGCAATTGTTAAAGTTGAACTTCCGGGGGGCGGACCAGCAGCCGTTGTACGACGCTCCGCGTTTATTGGAAGAGATTGGCTTTGAGGTGAAAGGCCGGAAAATATTGTTGGTGGAGGATCGGATCAAGACAGGAACAACGATTGCCTGCGCCCGGCAGTTGCTGGTGGAGGCTGCTTTGGTCCGGACTTTTGCCGTGAACGGGGAGGCGGATTACAGTCTGTATAACGAAGCGTGTTTCCGCTTTCCGTGGATTTTGTAGTAAATAGTATGAACTTATAAATTGTATATAATCATGTTTGAAGCGAGCGTGTATAAAAACAGAAGAAAAGAGTTGAAGGAGCGGGTGTGGGAAGGATTGATCCTGCTTCCCGGAAATGGTGACGCCTCTTCCAATTATCCGGCCAATGCGTACAGGTTCCGGCAGGACAGCTCTTTCCTCTATTTCTTTGGGTTGAATATGCCGGGATTTGCCGGGGTGTTGGATGTGGATAGCGGTAAGGAGTACCTGTTCGGGAACGATGTGGACATAGACGACATCATCTGGATGGGCCCCCAGCCAAAAGTAAAGGAGTTGGGTGCCCGGGTCGGAATCACCCACACCCGGCCGTTCGCCAAATTAACGGAGTTGCTGAAAGAGGCGATCGCCGCAGGTCGGAAAATCCATTTTTTGCCTCCCTATCGTTATCGGAACATGCAGTTGCTGGAAGACCTGCTCGGAATTCACCACGCTGTACTGAAACAATATGCTTCTTTGGAGTTGGTGCAGGCGGTGGTTTCCCTGCGTTCGGTCAAGGAGGCCTGTGAGATCGAAGAGATCACCAGGGCTTGCAACATCGGGTACGAGATGCACACAGCGGCGATGAAGAATTGCCGACCCGGGGTGAAGGAGCAGTACGTGGCCGGCCTGATCGAAGGGATCGCCAACTCCTACGGGAGTATGGTCTCTTTTCCGGTGATCCTGTCGCAAAACGGAGAAACCCTGCACAACCACGACCACAGCCAAATTTTGCAAAAAGGACGGCTGATGCTGACGGATGCAGGGGCGGAAGCGGTTTCCGTCTACTGTTCCGATTTTACCCGGACGGTGCCGGTCGGTGGTAAATTTTCGACCCGTCAGAAAGATATTTACAACATTGTACTGCGTTGCAATAACCGCGCTTTGGAGGTAGCCCGTCCGGGAGTCACCTACCTCTCCGTACATTTGGAGGTATGCAAAGTGCTGGCGCAGGGATTGAAAGAACTCGGCCTGATGAAGGGGGATACGGATGCGGCGATAAGCGCCGGTGCGCATGCCCTTTTCCTGCCCCACGGACTGGGACACATGATGGGATTGGATGTACACGACATGGAGGACCTGGGACAGATCCACGTGGGGTACGACGAAGAGATCCGCCCGGTCCCACAGTTCGGAACGGCTTCGCTCAGGATGGGCCGCCGGTTGGCACCCGGTTTTGTAGTGACCGACGAACCGGGCTGTTATTTTATCCCCGCCCTGATCGATCAATGGAGGCAACAAGGGTTGCACAAGGAGTTCCTGAACTACGACAAAATTGAAACCTTCAAGGATTTCGGCGGTATCCGGCTGGAAGACGATGTACTGATCACGGAGGACGGTTGTCGGTTGCTCGGGGACAAACGTGTCCCGATCACCGTCAAAGAGGTGGAGGATTTTATGGGATAAATTTTCCCGGAAAATTTCTGTGGGCGGAAAAAATCCATTAATTTCGGCAGTTGATTTTGTGTTGTTAAATTGTTAAAAGTGAGAATATATGAAATTTGTCGTATCAAGTAATACACTGCTTTCGCGCCTGCAGGCCGTGAGCAAGGTGATAGGCGGGAAGTCGGTACAGCCGATCCTGGATAATATTTTACTGGTAGCCGCTGATGGTGCACTCTATGCCACCGCTTCGGACAAAGAGACCACGATGGAAGCCCGGATCGAGTTGGAGAGTCTGGACCAGAACGGGCGTATCACTGTCCCGGCTAAATTGTTGCTCGATATCCTGAAAGAGTTTCCGGAACAGCCCCTGACCTTTGATATCAACGAATCCTCTCACGAAGTGCGGATCATTTCGGAAAAAGGAGAGTTTTCCGTTCGGGGGGAGAGCGCTTCCGATTACCCGCTGCCCACGACGCAGGAGGGGGAAAGTACGACCCTGGAAACGAAATGCGGATTAATGTTGGACGGCATTTCCAAGACCGTCTTTGCAACGGCGAACGACGATTTGCGCCCGGTGATGAATTGCATCCTGCTGGAGATGAACGAAGAGAACGTTACCTTTGTCGCTTCCGATGCCCACAAGTTGGTCCGTTACAAGCGGTTCGATGCCAAGAGTCCGGGCGGACAGTTTTCATTGATCCTGCCGAAAAAACCCGCTTTAATGTTGAAAAATATCCTTCCCAAGGACGATTCTGCTTTACAGCTCTCCTTCAACGACAAAATGGCAGGCTTTGTATTCGGAGATTACAAGATGACCTCTACGCTGATCGAAGGGCGTTTTCCGAACTACAATTCGGTCATTCCGCAGAACAACCCGAAAAAACTGATCATCGAGCGTAAAGAGTTGTACAATTCGTTGCGCCGGGTTTCGGTGATGGCCAACCAGGCCAGCAATCTGGTGAAGTTCGATCTGGCGGCCGGAAAAATGGTGATCTCCGCCCAGGATGTGGACTATTCCATGTCCGGCCACGAAACCTTGTCCTGCCAGTACGAGGGGGACGATATGGCCATTGGTTTTAAATCCGCGTTTGCACAGGAGATCCTTGCTAATATTGGGACCGAACACGTGGAGTTGGAGTTGTCGGACCCGACCCGTCCGGGGTTGTTCCTGCCTTTTGAAAAAGAGGATCAGGACGAGGATTTGCTGATGTTGTTGATGCCGATGATGGTTTGATAAGGAAGGTATGCAGCTGAACTTAGCCAATCCCATTGTATTTTTTGACTTGGAGACCACCGGCGTAAACATCGCCAGGGACCGTATTGTTGAACTGTCGGCATTGAAAGTGATGCCCAACGGAACGGAACAGCAGAAGACCCTTCGTGTCAATCCGGAGATGCCGATACCGGCGGAAGCCTCTGCCATACATGGCATTTACGACGCGGATGTCAAGGATTGTCCGACGTTCCGGGGCGTTGCCCGAGAGTTGGCCAACTACATAGAAGGATGCGATCTCGGAGGGTACAACTCCAACCGTTTTGATATTCCGTTGCTGGCAGAAGAGTTTCTGCGGGCCGATGTCGATTTCGACATGCGGAAACGAAAATTTGTGGATGTGCAGACCATCTTTCACAAGATGGAACAGCGGACGTTGTCTGCCGCTTATAAGTTTTATTGCGGCAAATCATTGGAGGAAGCCCATTCGGCGGCAGCTGATACCATGGCTACCTACGAGGTGTTGAAATCCCAGTTGGAACGCTACGAAACTGATTTAGAGAACAACATCGAATTCTTAAGTAAATTCTCTACCCAGAACAAAAATGCCGATTTCGCCGGGTTTATCGTGTACAACGACAAGGGTGTGGAGGTGTTTAATTTCGGCAAAAACAAGGGGATCCCGGTGGAACAGGTGCTCCGGGAGCAACCGGGCTATTTTGCCTGGATGCTGAATGGTGAATTCCCGTTGTATACCAAAAAAATATTGACGGAGCTTAAATTGCGGACCAGCGGAATGTTGAAGTAAAAAAGAGATGGTATGTTGGAGCTGATCCGAAAAGAAGTCACCGCTTTTTTTTCCTCTCTTTCGGGATATATCGTGTTGGCCTGTTTCCTGATCGTTACCGGCCTGTTCTTGTGGGTGGTTCCCGGAGTATACAACATTCCGGAGAGCGGTTTGGCCGATCTGCAACCCTTTTTCTCCTTAGCTCCCATTCTCTACCTTTTTTTAGTGCCGGCGCTTTGTATGCGATTGTTTGCAGAGGAGAAGCGTTCCGGAACATTGGAGTTGCTGTTTACCCGTCCGGTCTCTAAAACACGGATCGTGTTTTCCAAATATGCCGCCGGTTTCGGATTGGTGCTTTTATCGCTTTTGCCTACTTTGGTTTATCCCGTTTCGCTCTGTTTTTTATCCCAGCCGGTCGGAAATGTGGATTTTGGGGGCATAACAGGTTCTTACATCGGTCTGCTCTTTTTGTCAGCCCTGTATGTGGCGGCCGGAGTGTGGGCTTCTGCTGTCACCGAGAACCAGATTGTAGCCTTCCTTTGCGGTATGGCCCTCTCTTTCCTGTTGTATGCCGGCTTTGATTTTCTGGGAGATATTCCGGCGTTGGCCGAATACCAGGGATTTCTGCTTTCCTTAGGGATTGATCATCACTATGAGCCGATGTCGCGGGGTGTGATCGCACTGGGAGATGTGCTCTATTTTCTTTCGGTAATCC
Organism: Odoribacter sp. UBA944; assembly: GCA_002293375.1. Taxonomy (GTDB): domain Bacteria; phylum Bacteroidota; class Bacteroidia; order Bacteroidales; family Marinifilaceae; genus UBA944. The sequence continues at coordinate 28,181 of DBDA01000003.1, read as the reverse complement.
TCCTCTTTTTGGGGCTTACCGTTTACCGTTTCCGGGGAGTCCGACAGCGTTTTCTCTGGTACATGTTTGCTGCATTGATCCTGTTGAACAGTTGGGTTTCCGGGGTGTACCGGCGGTGGGATATTACCGACGACAAGCGGTATACGCTTTCCGAAAACACGCAGAACCTGTTGGAGAGATTGGACCGCCCGGTAGAGGTGGACCTGTTTTTAGCTGGCAGCCTGCCTCCGGGGATCCGGAAGTTGCAGTATGCAACTACCCGCATGTTGGAGGAGTTCCGCCGCCTCACAGGGAATCGCCTGAATTACCGATTAATCGACCCGATGGAGATCCGTGATCCGGAAGAGAGAAAGATGTTGCTGGACTATTTAAGAGAACGGGGTATTCTGCCGTTGAACCTGAATCGCCTGACGGAGGACGAGACCTTGCAGCAACAGATCATTTTTCCCGCTTTGGTGGTCTATGACGACTCGACAGAGGTGAGTGTGCCGTTGTTACAAAACCTTCCAGTATACAGCGCCGACGAAAACATCAACCACTCGATAGAGGCGTTGGAGTACGAACTGACCAAAGCATTGCGCTTGCTGGTCCGGAAAGAGAAAAAATCAGTGGCTTTTTTGATGGGACAGGGAGAACTTCCCTGGCTTGCGGTATCTGATGCGGCCCAATTGCTCCAATATTACTACCAGGTGGATTTTGTCGATCCCGATACATTGGGAGCGGATCCGGAACGCTATCACGCTTTAATCGTTGCCAAACCTTCCGAACGCTTTACGGAGCGGGACAAGTACATCATTGATCAGTATATCATGCGCGGCGGCCGGGTACTCTGGTGTGTGGACGAAGTAGAGATGCGCCACGAAGCGTTGCAGGAACAGGAGACTGTTTTTGCCGTCAGCCGTCCGTTAAACATCGAAGATCTTCTGTTTAAGTACGGCATCCGGATCAATCCCGAACTATTGGTGGACGGAAATGGCGTACGGATCCCGGTGGTGACGGGCATGAACGGCGCCACGCCTGTTTACACCCCGGCTCCCTGGTATTACTGGCCGCTTCTCTATCCGGCGGGGCGCCATCCGGTGACTGCCGGTATACAACCGGTCAAAGTGGAGTATGCCAACACCATTGATACAATCGGCGGGAACGGTTTGAAAAAAACGGTGCTGCTGGCTTCGTCTCCCCACTCCGGCGTGTTGAAAACACCCAGCCCGGTCAGCCTTTCGATTGTCGAGGAGAAGATGACGGAAGAGAAGTTCAACCGGCGCTATTTGCCGGTGGCCGTTCTGGTGGAAGGGAATTTCCAGTCGATGTTCCGTTTTAACCGGCGGGCGGATGCTGCGGTGACCGGTGAATTCCGGGCGGAGAGCGGTTACAACCGGATGATTGTGGTGGCCGACGGCGATGTGATCCGCAACGAAGTGAAGGGGGTGGGGGAGAACGCAGTGGCGTTGCCGTTGGGGTTCGACGAGTACGGCGGCAGGGTTTACGGCAACCGGGATTTTATCCTGAACAGCATCAACCTGTTGTGCGACGACGAAGGTTGGATGCAGTTGAGAGGGCGTCATCTTTCGCTCTACCTGCTCAATAAGACCAAACTGAAAACAGAGCGGAAGTTCTGGCAGGCTCTGAACCTGCTGTTGCCGCTCCTCCTGATCCCGGCTGGTGGGGCGCTCTTTTATCTTATTCGCCGTTGCCGCTACCGGAAGGTTCGCTGATCCTCTCCTCCGGAGCACTGTCGCTGTCAACCGGAGCTTTCGCAGTCGGCTTTGCAGAAACATGCAGAAAAGATTTGTACATCAAACAGCAAAAGAGTATATTTGCACCGCCAAACCGTCATGTGTCGGTCCGGTAGCTCAGTTGGATAGAGCAACGGCCTTCTAAGCCGTAGGTCGTGGGTTCGAACCCCGCCCGGATCACAAATTTTCTCCTCTTTTGTTAGTCAGCTACTTGAAGATATCCCTTTTGATCATTTATATGTAAATAGGGTAAGCTTACTTATGAAAAAACGGTTGTTTCTGTTCGTGGTTCTGGCCACATGGTTGGCCTCGGGCTGCGCGGTGTCTGTCACCCAAACGAAGATCGAACGCATGGAAGTCGATGAAGTGCGACAGGCCTCCTATTTTCTCTCCAAACGCCTTGTGCTCAAACATCGTGACCCACAGACGCGGAACAAGGAGCGGATCGTCCTGCGGAAAAGCTTTCCCGGGGAAGTAGTCACCTCCACCAAACACGGGCTGGAGGTCCGTTTCCACCCACATGGGCAGGCACCCATTGTCCTCTCTTTCGGGCCTTACGAGTGCGAGGGGGACGACTGTCTCTACATGTATTTTGACAACACGCAGACACGCCACAGTACAGTGCGCTACCGCGACAAAGACTGGCGGGCCCGCTACCGCAGCGATTACGACCTACTGGAGGATATACTTTTCAAAGACGACAAATTTACCGGAGAGGGCGACGGCAAAAACCATATTCCGCCGCATTTGGTCTTTCGATAAGAAAAAATATAGAATAAGTGGTGTGTAAAAGACGCTCCCTCTGAATTTCTATTCTTTTAAGAGGCTGTCTAATATCATTTTAGACAGCCTCTTTTCTTATTCACAAGAAGAGTCCAAAAAGTGCTTTTTGGACAGCTTCTTTCTAATACTTAAGCCACTTATACATCTCTTTCCAGCTCGGTTTCTTGCCGTACATCAAAATACCGACACGATAGATCTTCGAGGAGACCCAGGTAAAGAATACGAACGTAGCCACTAAAATAGCAGCGGAGGTAAGTATCTCCCAGGTTGGGACTCCAAACGCCATTCGCACCAGCATGACAACAGGAGAGGTGAACGGAATAAAAGAGGCCCAGAAGACGATCGGTGTTTCCGGGTTCCGCATGGCGGCGATACCGATGTAGAGAGCAACGATCAGGACGATGCTCAACGGAGTCATAAACTGCTGTGAATCGGTTTCGTTGTCTACGGCAGCTCCGATAGCAGCGAACAGAGAGGCATACAGCAGGTATCCCCCCAGAAAATAGAAGATAAAAGCGGTAGTGAAACCGATAATATAACCGGGATCAATGGTCAGGGCAATTCGCTTCATGGTTTCCAATTGCGCCATATCCATGCCGCTGCTTTGGGCCATTTGGGCCAGATCGGCGCTATTACGCAAGGCTTCCAGGTCAACGCCGGGCATCAGAACGCTTTGCAGGGCAATGATGGCTACTCCTCCGAAAATGATCCATATTACGAACTGCAACAAACCGACGGAGGCAACTCCAATGATCTTTCCCATCAGGAACGGGAAGGGTTTTATGGAGGAGACCAGCACTTCGATAATGCGGTTGGTCTTTTCCTGGATCACTCCCTGCATCACCTGCGAGGCATAGATCAGAATAAAGATGTAAATGGCCATCCCGGCCACCACTCCGACAATAGCGGCTATGGCAGAAGAACTCTCTTTGCTCTCTCCGGTCTCCATCACTTTCAGGGTCCGGATCCGCACCGGTGTTCGGGTAGCGTCCAGCTTCTCTTCCAAGTCCGGTAGGCCGGACTCTTCAATAACAGCCGCTTTTTTAATACCCTCGATCCGGTTCCGGAGCTGTGACCGGATGTCGCCCTCCAAGCTGGGTGGGATCTGTGAGAAAGAGTGCATCACGACTTCCGCATTTGTCATGACATCGGCCGGGATCCACAGGATCGCATAGTAATTGTTGGCTGTCAGGTAGTCTGAAGCTCTCTCCTGTGAAACGGAATCTGTCGTATAGACAAAGTCGGTATTGTTGATTTTTTTTATGGGCTGTTCAATAGCAGATGCATTGACCACAGCGATCCGGCGGTCCTGCGTATCCTTCTTCGCCATCATCCAGATCATAAAAGCATACAGGCCGATAAACAGGAGGGGAACCAAAATGGTGGTGACCAAAAAGGTTTTTTTTCTGACCCGGGTGGAAAACTCCCGGCTTATAACGATCAATGTCTTGTTCATACGTTTGATTTTACCAGTTTGATAAAGATATCATTCATGCTGGGGATGACCTTTTCGTAAGAGAGGATGTCGGCTTTATCCAGAAAACGGTTCAGCAGCGTATTGGCAGGTACATCCGCCGCTTTTTGCAGGATAATATCCCGGCGGCTTCCCTCCGTTTGGTCCGAGATCAGCTCGAACTCCGACCCGGTTAAAGCGGGGATATCCAATTCCGGCCCGGTTTTGATGCTGATCCGGTATGAATCGTTGGCATAGGTCTCCCGGATCGTGTTAATGGGACCTTCCACGATTTTCCGGGATTTGTTGATGAGGGCGATGTGGCTGCAAATCTCCTCCACAGAACCCATGTTGTGGGTAGAGAAGATGATCGTAGCCCCTTGCCGGCGCAACTCCAGTATTTCGTTTTTCAGCAACTCCACATTGATCGGGTCAAACCCGCTGAAGGGTTCATCAAAAATGAGCAGTTCCGGTTTGTGCAGGACGGTAGTAATAAATTGCACCTTCTGGGCCATTCCTTTGGAGAGCTCTTCAACCTTTTTGTCCCACCATCCCTGAATCTCGAATTTTTCAAACCAGGCCTTCAATTGCGTTATGGCGTCGTGCCGGCTGAGACCTTTCAGGCGGGCCAGGTAGAGTGCTTGGTCTCCGACCTTCATTTTTTTATAGAGTCCTCTCTCTTCCGGCAGATAACCGATCCGGGTCATATCGGCTGGTACCAGCGGTTTACCCTTAAAAAAGAGGGTTCCCGAATCCGGCCCGGTGATCTGGGTAATGATCCGGATCAGAGTGGTTTTCCCGGCCCCGTTGGGACCCAGTAAACCGTATACGGCGCGTTCCGGAAGCTCGATGGAAACGTCATCCAACGCCCGGTGATTGGCGTAATTCTTTACAATATTCCGGGCAACAAAAAAACTCATATAAATCTGTTTTAATTTTTAAAATAGGAAAAGACCATCTGACAGATGGTCTTTCCATGCATTTACTCCAATTCGATCATAACCGTTCCTTTAGGAACCTGATCTCCTTTTTTAACGTGAATGGCTTTTACCTTCCCGTCCACTGGAGAGGTGATCTTGTTGTCCATTTTCATGGCCTGAAGCACCAGCAAAAGGTCATTCGCCTGGACTTTTTGCCCCTTTTTAACATTGACATGCACGATCGTTCCCGGAAGATAGGCTTCCACCAGTTTCGGATCGGGTGTTTCCCAATTTTTCCGGTTCCGCCACTTTTCGGTAAAGGTGGTCTTGTACTCCACCCCGTCGATCTGGATCTTGTCGTATTTTGTATTTTTCATGGTTCTGCTCCTTTTTGTTAAAACGGCGGAATTCCGTGTTTTTTCTGCGGAACCATGACGGTTTTGTTGCCGGATATTTCAATGGAATGTTTCAGCAACATACGGGTCTCTTCCGGTTCGATCACGGAGTCGATGTATCCTTTGGAAGCGGCTACATACGGATTGGCAAACTTTTCGCGGTACTCGGCCACTTTCTGTTTGCGGGTCTCTTCCGGATTGGTAGAGTCGGTGATCTCTTTCTTGAAAATGATATTGGCAGCACCTTCCGGTCCCATCACGGCGATCTCGGCCGTAGGCCAGGCGAACATAAAGTCCGCTTTCAGGTGGCGGGAATTCATGGCAATATACCCCCCTCCGTACGCCTTGCGCAGGATGACAGTGATCTTGGGTACGGTAGCTTCGCTGTATGCATACAGCACCTTGGCCCCGTGACGGATCACGCCCATGTGTTCCTGCTCTACGCCCGGCAGGTAACCCGGCATGTCTTCGAACGTAACGATCGGAATGTTGAAGGCGTCGCAGAAACGGATAAAACGGGCAGCCTTATCGGAAGAGTCGCAATCCAACACGCCTGCCAGCACCAACGGCTGGTTGGCAACAAAACCGACGGTTTCGCCGTCGATCCGTCCGAACCCCACAACGATATTGGGGGCAAAATCCTGTTGAATCTCCATAAACTCCGAATCATCGGCCACGGCCTTTACAATGTCGCGTACATCGTACGGTTGGGTTGGGTCGGCCGGAAGGATGTTGTTGATCTTGTATTCCGGTTTCGGCGGTTTGGCTGGGAAAGAACGGGCTTTGCGCTGATTGTTCCAGGGAATAAAGGTCAACAGTTGCTTGATCTGTTCAAAACACTCCTGTTCGGTCATGGCAAAGAAGTGGGCGTTGCCGCTGACGGCTGCGTGTACCCGGGCTCCGCCGAGCTCTTCCATGGTCACCACTTCGCCCAGCACGGTTTTTACCACCTCCGGGCCGGTAATAAACATTTTGGAGATATTGTCCACTACAAATACAAAGTCTGTCAGGGCCGGCGAATAGACTGCACCTCCGGCGCAAGGTCCCAAAATGACGGACAACTGGGGAATGACCCCGGAGGCCTGGGTATTGCGGAGGAAGATCTCTCCATAACCGGCCAGGGAATCCACCCCTTCCTGGATGCGGGCTCCGCCGGAATCATTGATCCCGATGATCGGCATCCGCATTTTCATGGCGTGGTCCATGATCTTGGTGATCTTACGGGCGTGCATCAGCCCCAAAGAACCTCCGGCAACCGTAAAATCCTGTGCGTAAATCGCTACCGGTTCTCCGTATATCGTACCGGTTCCGATGATCACGCCATCTCCGTGGAAAACCTTTTTATCCATGCCGAAATCTTTCGACTGGTGTTCTACAAACATGTCGTATTCGTGAAAAGAGCCTTCGTCGACAATTCCCTGAATCCGTTCGCGGGCTGTCAGTTTCCCCATCGCCACCTGCTTTTTGATCGCTTCTTCACCGCCTCCCAGGAGGACAATCCCTTTTCTCTTCCTTAAATCAAGGATATTCCTTTTAAGTGACATTACTATACTGGTTTAGTTAATAATGGTACACACCCCTCCCGGGGTACGCACATCTTTTCAGGCAGCAATGTTAAGAAAAAAATCTGATTAAAAAAAACCCGCCCTCTTTCTCTCTCTTCAGGCTCCGGCAAAAAACAAGAGGAGACGGCTAATGGTTTTAGGGCTCCGGCAAAGGCTCCACTTTACCTTGGTAAGAGATCGTGCTCCGGTTATTACTTTGGATATAGACCGTGCAGTAATCTCCTCCGAACGCTTCTATGGAGATATCGTATACGTCGTTGAGTCCTTTGACACGGAACTTGTACCGGACGGAACTGTTCTTTCTCTTTTCTTTGACAGTGATCTGTTTTTTCTCCATCTTTCCATCAAAGCGGATCCCGCCCTCTTCACCCATAGGCAGCCGGTACGCCCGCCCGAAGAACGGGAAGAAACCTTCTGCCACAGAATCCCTGACGGTCAGCGTTCCTTCGTTCCCGGCTAAAGGAATGGATCTCCCGCCGCTGGAATAAGCGTATGTCGCCGTGATCTTGAATTGATCGCTCTCCAGTAACGCCAAGGTTTTCCGGAACTCCTGCTCCTTGTCGGATGGTGTCTCCTCAGCCGGCACCCCTGCCAGCGGAAACAACAGCATAAAAAACAAAACAGACTTTTTCATGATCTCACTGCGTTTAAAATTTCCCATCTTACTATTTTACGGTCTTCCCAACCGTTACAACGTACATCTCTTCCGGGTCCAAATAGTTTTGAGCCAATTCCAATAACTCTTCCGGAGTCGTTTTTTTCAATGCGGCCAGCAGTGTGGCATAAAAACGATTGTCCATCCCATAGACCCGTTTCTGTTTCAGCCCGTCGGTTTGCGCAAACACGCCGTCTATCTCCCGCAACAGCTCTCCGTGCAGGTACTGCTTCACCAACTCCAACTCTTCCCGGCCCACCGGCTCCCTGCGGATCCGGTCCAACTCTTTCCGGATCTCTTCCAGGGTGGCCTCTGTGTAAGCATTGTCTACATCGGTGGTAATGCACCAATACGCCGTATCAGGCATGGATACGTTAAAAGATTGAATGCCGTAGGTGTACCCTTTTTCCTCCCGGATGTTGGACATCAGCCGCGAACCGAAATACCCGCCGAAAATAGTATTCAACAGCAAAAATCCGGCATACTCCCTTTCGGGTAAACGTACCCCGTGTTTGCTGATCCGGACAGTGGTTTGTACGGCATCCGGCTTTTCGATGTTATAGCGGCCGGGGGCGGCCGGTGCAAAAGAACGGACCGGCGCCTCTTGGGGATAAGGCGGGCGCGGCGCCTCTCCGAACGTTCGCACCACTCGCTCTTTGATCCCGGGGGTGACACAGCCGGAAAGGACCACACAACAGCGGCCCGACAAGATCCGTTCCCGATAAAAACGGCGGACGATCTCCGGTGTCACCCGGTCATAGTCCGCTTCGTTGACCCGGTTGGCATAGGGATGGTCTTCTCCGAACAACAGCCGGTTACTCTCTTGCCGGGCCATCCAGGCGGTTTTTTGTTTTTCGGTCAGAAAATGTTGCCGGCGATTTCTCAGGTACACCTCCAATTCCACCGCAGGAACCGTACTCTCCGTCGCCATCTCCGCCAGCCTGTCAATGGTTTCCGCTGCATATTTGGTCAACGAAAACAGGTTCAGTTCCACTTGGCGGAAACCGCTGTGTGGGTCCACATATGCACCGTAGTAATCAAACCATTCGGCAATTTCCGCTGCCGAATACCGGGTAGTACCCTCTGTCAGCATGTTGATAGCGGCGGATGCCACCAAAGGTTGCGGTTGGTAGTAAGAGCCTGCCTCGTAAAGGAGATCCAACTTGAAAACCTCCTGATTCGGATCGTTCACGACCAGCAACTCCGTTCCGTTGGGAAGCAACTCCTTGGAGTAGGGGATCCCTTCCGGCAGTTTCAGTTCCGACAGGGCAGGCGCTTTGGGGTTGATTCGATTCATCAGGTAGTTGTTTGCCGTTCTTTTTTCAGGTAATGCAGCGTGGAACAGTTTTCCGGCCGGAAAAGCTCCCGGGCAGTTGCTTGCAATTGCCCGGCGGTGATCTCCTCGTATTTTTCCCCCTCCCCGTTGATCAACTCACTTGCTCCCAGAAATTCAAAAAACGCCATCGTATTGGCTTTGTTCTGGTAATTGATCTCGCTGTATTTCAGGTGGGCGTTCATTTTGTTAATAACCTTCCGGAGTTCGCGTTCTTCGATCGGGTCGGAAACAAAGCGGCCGAGCTCTTCCAAAAGGGCCTCTTCAGCCGTTTCCATACCGATCCCTTCGGACAATGTACCACTACAGACAAAGAGTCCCGGATCGCTTTCGCCGGTAATGTAAGCATCCAGATTGGAGAAGATCCCTTTTTCCTTTACCAATCGCAGGTACAACCGCGAAGACTGTCCGTTGGAAAGCAGGTCCGAGATCAAATCGCAGCGGTAAAAATGATCCGACAGCCGATCCCCCATGTGATAGGCTTTAAACAACATATCGGCCGGTACGGACTTCTCTTTCATCACCAGTCTACGCGCCTCCCGCTGTTCCGGTTCCACAGGCAACGGCGCTTTCCGGCAATTGCCTGGAGAGATTGCTCCGAACCATTTCTTCACCTTCTCCAATGCCTCCTTTTCGCCGATGTTGCCGCTGATGCTGATGATGGCGTTGTCCGGCCGGTAAAACCGGTGGAAAAAATCCCGGACATCCTCCAGTGTCGCTCTTTCAATGTGTTCCAAAGAGCTGCCGATAGTGGGCCAGCGATAGGGGTGTACCCGATAAGCCAACGGCCTCAATGCCAACCAGACATCTCCATAAGGAGCATTGAGGTAACGCTGTTTATACTCCTCCGTTACCACATTTTTCTGGGTGCCCAGAGATTTCCCGCTGATATTCAAGGCAGCCATACGGTCGGCTTCCAGCCAGAGCGCCGTTTCAATATTGCCTGCCGGAACGGTGATGTAGTAGTTGGTGAAATCGTTGGTGGTGAAAGCGTTGCTCTCTCCTCCGGCTGCCTGTACCTCCCGGTCGAAATCGGGCGCGTTTTTCGACCCGCCGAACATCAGGTGTTCAAATAAATGGGCGAATCCGGTCTTTCCCGGATCTTCATCCCGGGACCCCACTTTGTAAAGCGTGTTCACGGATACAAAGGGGGTACCGGTGTCGGTGTGGCAGAGCAGCGTCAGACCATTATCTAAGATGTGTTTCGAATAGACGATCATATTTTGCTATCTATGCTCTTACGTGTCTATTTAATGTTGGGTAATTCAAGTCCATATCCTTTCTTTTTATCCACCGCTTTCAGGTAGAGGCCGAGCAGCAGGGCGGCTACTCCCAGTGCGGCCAGCATGATCAGCGGATTGGTATAATTATACGAGGTTGCAGCTGTTTCGGGTGTCATTGTCCCTGTTTTTAACGCTTCTACAATGTCGGGATTGGAGGCATCCAGGATTTTTCCGATCAGCAACGGGAACAGCCACAGGCCGATGTTTTGGATCCAGAAAATAAGTGCATAGGCCGAACCGATGACGCGGCTGTCCACCAGCTTGGGTACGCTGGGCCACAACGCCGCCGGTACCAGTGAGAACGACGAACCGAGCACCAGAATGGTGAGGTAAGCCACAAATACGCCGCCGCCGGCGCTTCCTTTGAACAGGGGCAGGATGAAAGCAAACGTCAAGTGGCAAACGATCAGTAAAATGGAACCGATCATCAACATAGAGGCCGCTTTCCCTTTGGTATCCACATATTTACCGAGGATCGGCGTAATGCCTACCGCCAACAAAGGGAATACGGCAAAGATGGTCTCTGCCGACTGGCGCATATACCCCATGTAGCAGAAAACGGTCAAGCAGACGACAGAGATGGCCAACAGGGCGATCTTAGCGCTCTTTTTGCTGAAATTACTGGCAAAAGCCGTAGCGGCTACCACCAGCATGATGAGGTATTGTATGATGGTTACCTGCGTAGAGGCCCAGAACGATCCGGCCGGCACTTCCGCAAAGGTCAGGTTGCACTGCAGCATATTCACGGCGTATTTCTGGAAGGGGAAAATGGCCGAATAGTAAAGCACACAAAGCAGAGCCACCAGCCAAAAGCCGCTGCTGGAAAGGATTTTTCCGATGTCGCGGACCTGAAACGGGCCGTCCTTCTCCTCCTCCTCGCCGGTTTGCACATCCAATTTTTTGTCCATAAAAAAGTATACGATGAACATGATCAGCGCGATCATCAACAGGATCACGCCGAATGCTACAGAACGGGAGACATCTACCTGTCCGCCCAGTTTAGCGAAGACGGGCGAAAAGATCATACAGGTGGCTACGCCCAAACGCGCCAGTGCCATCTCCGAACCCATCGCCAACGCCATTTCCCGACCTTTAAACCATTTGACAATACCGCGGGAGACGGTGATCCCGGCCATTTCGACACCGCAACCGAAAATCATAAAACCGATGGAGGCGAATTTGGCGGAGGCGGGCATCCCCCGGTAGAACGGAGAGATCCCCAGTTCGTCAAAGCCCGGAATATAGTTCAGGTTGTTGTTAAACCAGGCTTCCAGTCCGGTTCCGGCAAAATTTTCCGTAACGGCATACCAATTGATGGCCGCCCCTATCAACATGACAACACCCGATAGAACGGCCGTAAAACGGACACCCATTTTGTCCAGGATAATTCCGGCAAAGATCAGGAAGAAGATAAAGACATTCAAAAAGGTTTCCGATCCCTGCATGGTGCCGAAAGCGGTGGAGTCCCAGCCGCGGGTGGATTGCATCAGGTCTTTGATAGGCGAGAGTATATCCATGAAGATATACGAACAGAACATGGCGAAGGCCAGGAATAAAAGCGCCGTCCAGCGGGCGGCAGCGGAGTCCCGCAGCGTTTGACGAATGTTTTCAACCATACAATGTTGTTTTAGAAGAGTGAAATACGATTATACTTATTTGTTTTTAATTGCAGTATAGCGTGTAAAGGTACATGAAAAAACGCTATTTTTGCCGGATAAAATAAAAAACGAAACAAAATCCCTATGAAATTACGCATCCTATTGCTGCTTCCCTGCTTTTGTGCAGTGCTTTCGTGCACCCCCAAACAACCCGCTGCTGCAGAGGCGGACACCGCACAACTGACACCGGCGCATTGCGAACAAACCATCCGCGCCTTCTCCGAAGCGATACTGAAAAAAGATACGGCCTTATGGGCAAAATCGGCCTCCCCGGCCTTTGGCATAGCGATCGCCTCCTGGCCATCGGCGTACAACTACCTGCAACCCGCCCTGAACCACGCGGCTATCGACTCCATTGTGCCCGCAGTCGACAGCCTGATCGTCACCCCCGGCTCCTTCAAACAAAAAACAGGCGCCTGGGTCTATGTCAGCGGAAAAGAGCCGGTGAAAACAACCGTTGCCTTCGACGGACGGGACGGAAAGATCCTGTACCTCGACTATTTTGACCACCTCTTCGGTTATTACAGAAACCGTCCCTCCCGGCTAAAGGCAGTGCTGCCCATGGAACAGACAGAAGGGGATAGCTCCATTGTGATCACCCTGAAACTGAACAACAGCGACAAACCTCTCCGTTTTCTGTTCGACACCGGCGCCGACGGTATGGCCATCTCCTCCGCATTGGCGCAAGAGGTGGGCATCAAAGCCGGCCGTTCGCAACAGACATCGGTCGTAGGCGGTAATATGCAGATCAACATCTCACAGAACAACACCGTCTGGTTGGACACCTTGCCGCTTCCCGGCCAGAACATCGCCATATTCGACAATGTGCGCCACGGCGCAGACGGGATCATCGGCCTGAACCTGGCCAAGAACCACATCGTACAGGTACAGTTCGACGAAAAGAAAATATACCTGTACAGTTTTGGCGATCACACCTACCCGACTGGGGGCGAAACAGAGAGCATCACGGTGCCGCACGGTGTTATCATCATTCCCGGTTACCTGAACCTGACGGGTGAAAAAACCGTCAACGGCCGTTTTGTATTCGATACGGGCGCCGACTATTACTTCATGGGCTTTAGCCCGTTTGTCCGGACAAACCGTTTGTTGCTGAGCGGATTTAAACCCGAAAGAGAATCTGCCACCGTCAGCTTGGGAATAACAACACCGGTGTTTGAAGGCAAGACAAAAGAGTTCGGTTTCGGCGAAAAGATCCGGCAAACCGATATGCCGGTATCGTTACAGGCATCGACGGGGAACAACAACTGGAAACCGCAGGCCGACGCTTCGGTCGGTATCAGACTCCTCAGCCAATACAATTTCACCATCAACCTGCTGGAAAAAGAGATCCACTTTCAGCCGCGGTAAACAGACTCCAATACAGCCGTAAAAAACGTGTCCGTAAAAGCAACTGCTTTTACGGACACTGTTTTTCTGACAACTTTAGTTCAAGAGAATCTCAATAGTTGTTCTTTTTCGGCTCAAAATAGGCTTGTGGGTGGGCGCAGGCCGGGCAGTTCACGGGCGCCTTCTTGCCTTGGAATACATATCCGCAATTGCGGCACTGCCATTCAATCTCCTCTTCCCGTTCAAACGCTTTCCCGTCCGAAACCCGCGCCAGCAATTTGCGGTAACGGGATTCGTGTTCGGCTTCCACTTTAGCGATCTGGCGGAAAACCGTTGCAATGGCGGGGAAGCCCTCTTCGTCCGCTACCCGGGCAAATTCGGGATAGAGTTCGTTCCACTCCTCATTTTCTCCTGCAGCGGCAGCCTTCAGGTTTTCGGCGGTTGTGCCGATCACTCCGGCCGGATAACTGGCCGTGATCTCCACCATGCCGCCTTCCAGGAATTTAAAAAAGCGTTTGGCATGCTCTTTTTCCTGCTCGGCCGTCTCCATGAATACACCGGAAACTTGTTCGTACCCCTCCTTTTTCGCCACGCTGGCAAAAAAAGTATATCGGCTGCGGGCCTGTGATTCACCGGCGAATGATTTCAACAGATTCTGTTCTGTTTTGGTTCCTTTGATACTCATTGTATGCTCTGTTTAGTATTAAAAATTATTTTACAGCGATGGTCTCAATCTCCACCAGTGCTCCCAGCGGAAGGGATTTCACAGCAAAAGCAGCCCGTGCGGGACACTCTTTCGTGTAGTACCGGGCATACACCTCGTTCATAGCGGCAAAATCGGCGATATCGCTCAGCAAACAGGTCGATTTTACCACATGATCGTATGTATATCCGGCCTCTTCCAAAATATACCCGATATTTTTCAATACCTGTTCCGTTTGTTCCTGGATACCCCCTTCGACAAATTTACCGGTGGCGACATCTACAGGTAACTGCCCGCTGATATAGAGGGTCCCGTTCGCCTCTACCGCTTGGCTGTAAGGGCCGATCGCCTTCGGGGCTTTTGCAGAATGGATGATTTTCTTCATGTGTACTGTTTTTAAATTGTCTGAAATTCACCGCGAATTTACAAATTTTTGTACTTTTACTCCTGTTTTGGAAAAATAAATTAAAAATGGCTGATTCCCCCTTAAAAACAGTAGGCGCCGTGGTGCGATGCTCCGTATACAGCGAAGGCAACAAAATAGCCGACAGTTTCCGGTTCGTATCTGCGGAGATCTACAAAGCCGTAAACCGGATCGGCAAAGCCCTGTTGGTATTCGAAGCGGGTGACATGCCCGGAGCCGATGTGCCGGAAAGCAACGACGATGTATTTGCTCCCGGTAAAAAAATACGGATCGAGGCAGGGTACGACCAGCAGGAGAGTCCCCTTTTCGAAGGCATTGTCATCTCCCACAACGTACGCATCTTGCCGGGAAACCGGGGAACCTTGCAGATCGAGTGCCGCGATTACGCCTTTCCCGCTACGCTGGTTCGGAAAAACAAAGTATTTGCCAAATCCAAAGACAGCGATGCGATCAAGAAACTGTTGGCCGATTATGCTCCGTTATCTCCCTCCGTGGAAGCAACGACCGTCACACATCCGGAGTTGGTACAATACTACTGCACGGATTGGGATTTTGCACTTTCCAGAGCCGAAGCCAACGGATTGGTCGTGATCACCGAAGGGAAAGAGATCAGCATTAAAAAACCCAAAACGGATGCTGCTCCTGTGTTGAGCGTGCGCTACGGGACCGATATCATCGAATTTACGGGTGAACTGTCTGCGACCGGACAGTTTGCAGGTTCCACGGCAACAGCGTGGGATCCGGCGGCACAGAAGGTCGTTTCGGCGACAGGCAAAAAACCTGCACTCAACAACCAGGGGACAATGAGTCCTGAACAGTTGGCTGCCGCCATGGGGAATGCCCAATGCAATCTGCAAACCGTATCCGGCGGAGGGAGCGATGCGCTCGGGCAGTGGGCGGCCTCTGCATGGCTACGGAGCGGCCTCTCCCGGATACGGGGAATCGTCCGTTTTTACGGCAGTGAAAAAGCGCTTCCCGGCGCCATCATCGCCGTCGACGGGTTTGGCAAGCGCTTCAACGGTGATGCCTACATAGGCGCCGTAGAACACCGGATCGAAAAGGGAGACTGGACAACCCTTGTCGAGATGGGATTGCCCGAAGAGAGCATTGTCGACCAAACCGGTGTGACCGCTCCGCCTGCGGCCGGGCAGTTGCCGGCTATCGAAGGCCTGCACATCGGTAAAGTGGCCAAATTGGACGGAGATCCCGCCGGAGAGAACCGGATCCAGGTCGAATTGCCCCTGTTGGGAAGCAAAGACAACCTGGTGTGGGCGCGATTGGGCAACTTTTGGAGCAGCAGCGGGTACGGGGCCTTTTTTATTCCGGATACCGGCGACGAAGTGATCCTCGGTTTTTTCAATAATGACCCGCGTTATCCGGTCATCCTCGGTTCCCTGTACAGCAGCAAACAGAAACCGCCGTATGAACTTTCCAAAGAGAACTACACCCGTTCCATCGTCACCAAAACGAAGATGAAGATCACGTTCGACGAAGAGAAAAAAGTGATCACACTGCTGACACCCGGAAAAAATACCATTGAGATCAGCGACGAAGGAAAAGGGATCAAGTTGTCCGATCAAAACAAAAACCTGGTGGAGATGAACAACAGCGGGATCGTGCTGAAGTCCCCCAAAGACATCACGATCAAAAGCGACCAGAACATCAAGATCGAAGCAGGCATGGGAGTGGACGTAAAAGCGAAGACCGATTTGAAAGCGAAGGGCATGAACGCGGAAGTGAAAGCCGATGTGGGGGTTAAAATTCAGGGATCTGCCACGGCCGAGCTCTCCGCATCAGGACAAACCACGGTCAAAGGCGGCATGGTAATGATCAACTAAGTAAAAAATAAGAAGAATATGCCCCCTGCAGCCCGAATGACAGACATGCACACCTGTCCGATGGTCACCCCCGGACTACCTCCCGTCCCACACGTGGGCGGCCCGGTCATAGGACCCGGGGCTCCTACGGTACTGATCGGCAAACTGCCTGCTGCCGTCATGGGCGATATGTGTGTATGCGTAGGCCCTCCCGATAGCATAGTGAAAGGCTCCTCCACCGTTCTCATTTGCGGAAAACCGGCGGCACGTATGGGCGACACCTGCGCTCACGGCGGAAGTATCGTTCTGGGGTGTCCGACGGTCCAGATCGGCGGATAATTTTTTTGCGGTTTTCAATTCTATGTGCTACCTTTGCCTCCCGGATTGACGGGGTGTAGCGCAGTCCGGTAGCGCATCTGCTTTGGGAGCAGAGGGTCGCAGGTTCGAATCCTGTCACCCCGACGGAAACAAGAGGCTGTCTAAAAGTGAAATTTAAGCAGCCTCTTTTCTTTTTGCAACCGGTAAACGAATAACTTTTAAAGAAATAGCTATGACAGCAAATTGGTTTGAAGCAAAAGTGCGGTATGTAAAGGTAAACGAAGAGGGACGGGAAAAAAAAGTAACGGAATCGTACCTGTTGGATGCCATCTCCTATACCGAAGCGGAGGGGCGGATCATGCGGGAGATGGAGGCCGTGATCAAAGGAGATTTTTACATTGCCGGCCTGCGGAAATCGAACATCACCGAGTTGGTGGAGTCAACGGACGAGAGCGACGATCGTTGGTACAAAGCCAAGGTAGCGATCATAGATGTCGACGAGATCAGCGGCAAAGAGAAATCCTCCGTCCAATACTACCTGGTGGCGGCCTCCGGATTGCGGAAAGCGTTGGAAAATCTGGAAAAGAGCCTCTCGACCTATGTGGTTCCCTGCGAGATCGTTTCACTCTCCGATACGGCCTTTATGGACGTATTCCCCTATTTTTCGGACGGAGAATAAGAGATACTTGTTAAAGTCTGTTTTTCTTTTATACCTTTGTGTGCATAATTATCAAAAAAACGAACACAACTTAAAAATAGTGCAAACGATGAAGACACGTATGGAACACGATCTGCTGGGAGATAAAGCGGTACCGGCGGATGCCTACTACGGAATACAGACATTGAGAGGGATCGAAAACTTCGAAAACATCAGCGGGATCCGGATCCAGGATTTCCCCTGCTATGTAAAAGCCCTGGCCATGATCAAATGGGCGGCCGCCCAGGCCAATCTGGAACTCGGCTTGTTGCCGAAAGAGATTGCCGACGCCATCACAAAAGCCTGCGAAGAGATCATTGCCGGAAGCCTTTCCGACCAATTCCCGGTGGACCTGATACAGGGAGGGGCCGGAACGTCGACCAACATGAATATCAACGAGGTCGTAGCGAACCGTGCCTTGGAGATACTCGGACACCAAAAAGGCGAATACGAATATTGCCACCCCAACGACCATGTCAATCTTTCCCAGTCGACCAACGATGCCTATCCGACCTCCTTCAAACTGGCGTTCATCTTTATGAACCGGGAGTTGGTGGAGGAGTTGCAACGCTTGGTGCAAGCCTTCCGGAACAAAGGAAAAGCCTTCAAAGACATCATCAAAATGGGAAGGACCCAGCTTCAGGATGCAGTCCCGATGACATTGGAACAGGAATTCGAGGCCTTTGCCGCTAACCTGGAAGAGGAGATCGGCCGGTTAAACCAGATGGCCAAACTCTTCCTGGAAGTAAACATGGGAGCTACGGCGATCGGTACCGGCATCAACTCAGAACCGGAATACTCAGCCCTGTGCATCAAAGCATTGAGCAAGATCAGCGGAATGGAGTTTGTATTGGCTTCCAACCTGATCGAAGCGACCCCCGATACCGGCGCTACCGTGATCTACTCCTCAACATTGAAACGGATGGCGGTAAAAATATCCAAAATATGCAACGACCTGCGTCTGCTTTCCAGCGGCCCCCGTTGCGGCCTGAATGAGATCAACCTGCCCCCGATGCAGCCGGGCTCATCCATCATGCCGGGCAAGGTAAATCCGGTGATCCCCGAAGTGATGAACCAGATCTGTTACCGGGTCATCGGCAACGACCTGACGGTTACGTTTGCGGCGGAAGCCGGCCAATTGCAGCTGAATGTCATGGAACCGGTCATTGTGGACGCCATTTTTAACTCCATCAAAATATTGCAAAAAGGGATGGAGCGCCTGCGGGTGCTCTGTGTGGACGGGATCACGGCCAATGCCGGACATTGCCACGACATGGTGCTGAACAGCATCGGCATTGTGACGGCTTTGAACCCGACCCTTGGGTACAAAAACTCCTCCCGGATAGCAAAAAGGGCTTTGCAGGAAAACAAGAGTGTCTACGATCTGGTGTTGGAAGAAAAATTATTGACCAAAGGGGAATTAGACGAATTGTTGAGACCGGAAATGATGATCAAACCGCACAAATTTTACAAAAAAAGCTGACAGGTCACCTGCGGACAGATGCAAACTTTTTAACAGAAAAGCCGTATAAACAAGGCATATTGAGGATCATTTTTAAAACAAAACGTATGAAAAAACTAATGACAAAAGTAGTAGCAATCACATTGCTGGTATCGACATCCTTTATGATGTCCGGGTGTTTCGGTTCGTTCGCACTGGTTTCCAAAGTGCACGAATTCAACGGGAGTGTATCCAACAGTAAATTTGTCAATGAACTGGTATTTCTGGGACTTTGCATCATTCCGGTATACGAATTGGCAGCATTGGGCGATGCACTGATCTTCAATACCATCGAATTCTGGGGCGGGAACAATCCCATTGCCATGAACGAAGGCGAAACGGAAGAGTCGGAAATCATGCACGAAGGACAGTTGTACAAACTGTTCAAGAGCAAAAACAACCTGACCGTTGCCGATGTAACCGGCGAAGAGGTACACTTCACCTACTTCCCGAAAGAAAAAACCTGGTACCTGATGGACGGGGAAACGAAAACCAAAGCGGTTGAAATGAAAGAGGATGCGGTATTTACCTACCTCCCGAACGACAAAACGCTGGTTTTTGACCAACACAACGCACAGTCGGTGGAAACGGCCGTGATGGGATCCCGTTAAACAGATTGCTGTTGAAGTAAAAAAAGGAGTGTCTTCAGACACTCCTTTTTTTGCTTTAAGGCAAGGTCAGCTAATAAAATGCCAATTGATCTTGGTCTTAAAAATACGCTTGATCTGGGTGGCCAGGAGCGAATGTTCCTCTTTGACCAACTCCGGGTCGTCGTTTAGGATCTCCCCGGCTATCCGGGAGGCTTCGTTCAGGATCCGGCCGTCTTTTCCCAAATGGGCCACCTTCAGGTTGCAGGAGAGGCCGCTTTGCTGCGTTCCTTCCAGGTCCCCCGGCCCCCGCAGTTTCAGGTCCGCCTCGGCAATCTCAAAACCGTCATTGGTGGAGGTCATGGTCTCAATCCGTTTCCGGGAGTCGTTGGAGATCTTATAAGAGGTCATCAGGATACAGTACGACTGGTCCGCACCCCGTCCCACCCGTCCCCGCAACTGGTGCAGTTGGGAGAGCCCGAAGCGCTCCGCGCTCTCCACCACCATCACAGAGGCATTTGGCACGTTAACCCCCACTTCGATCACCGTCGTCGCCACCAGGATCCGGGTTTCACCCGTCACAAAGAGCCGCATCTCCTCGTCTTTGTCCGCCGCTTTCATCTTACCGTGCACCATCCCTACCGGGAAGCCTTGGGGCGAAAAATAGTCAGTGATTTGTTGAAAACCGGCTTCTAGATTTTGGAAATCCATCTTTTCGGACTCTGAGATGAGCGGGTATACCACGTAAGCCTGCCGCCCCTTTTTCAGCTCCTCTTCCATAAACCGGAACACCTCTTTCCGCTTAGTCTCCATCGCATGCAAGGTCGTGATCGGTTTCCGCCCGGGGGGAAGTTCGTCGATGACCGAAACATCCAGATCCCCGTACAGGGTCATAGCCAATGTACGGGGAATAGGAGTAGCCGTCATCACCAACACATGCGGCGGAATGTTGTTCTTGTGCCACAGTTTGGCACGCTGGGCTACCCCGAAGCGGTGCTGTTCGTCAATAATCACTAAGCCGATGTTATCGAAAGCCACCACATCTTCCAACAGGGCGTGGGTACCGATGATCAGTTGCAGGGAACCCTCCTCCAACCCCCGGTGTATTTCGGCGCGCTCCTTTTTCTTCGTGGAGCCGGTCAACAGGGCAACCGTGACGCCCAATCCCCGGAGCATCCGGCCGATGGTTTCAAAGTGTTGGTTGGCCAATATCTCCGTTGGCGCCATGAGGCACGCCTGATAATGGTTGTCCAAAGCCATCAGCATACACATCAGCGCCACCAGCGTTTTTCCGCTCCCGACATCCCCTTGCAACAGCCGGTTCATCTGCTTACCGCTTCCGCAATCCTGCCGGATCTCCCGGATGACCCGTTTTTGCGCCCCGGTGAGCGGGAAGGGGAGGTAGTTGCTGTAAAACCCGTTGAAATATTCGCCGACAGTGGAGAAGGCGCACCCTTTGAAAAACGCTTTTCGTTTATACTTTAGTTTGAGGATGTTCAGTTGGATGTAGAACAGCTCTTCGAACTTCAGCCGGAAGAGCGCCTTTTCCAGCGCCTCGGGCGAGGAGGGGAAGTGTACGTTGTAAAGGGCGTCGTGCAGGTACATCAGTTGGTACCGGCTGATAAACCAGGCGGGCAGGGTTTCGGGAATCTTACCGTTGATGCTGCGGAAAATAGCATCCTGTATCTTGCCGATGGCTTTGGAGTGGAGAAACGATTTCTTCATCTTCTCCGTGGTCGGGTAGAGCGACTGAAACCCGGTAAGCAGGTGGCCGGCCTTCTCAAAAAGGTCTGTTTCCGGGTGTACAATGTTCAGCCGCCGGTTGAATTCGGAGGGTTGCCCGAAGATGAGGTACTCCTTGCCCTCCTCAAACTGTCCTTTCAGGTATTTCAGCCCCTTAAACCACACAAGTTCCAACTCTCCACTGTCGTCGTAAGCAATAGCGGTCATCCGGGCGGCCTTTCCGGTCCCCACATTGTGCAGCTCCCGGATGCGGGCGCGAACCTGGATATAGGGGAGCTTTGCGTTCAGTTCGGCAATGCGGTATATTTTGGAGCGGTCTACGTAACGGTAGGGGATGTGGTACAGCATCTCCTCGTAGCTGACAATCCCCAACTCCTCTTCCAATACGGCCGCCTTCTTTTCACCGACGCCGGGCAGGAACTTGATATGTATGCCGGATAGTTCCACGTTTGGAAAGCTGTTGTACAACGAAACAAATGTACGACATTCGCAGCAAGAAACAAACATACGCAGAGTTTCACCCCATTATTGTATAAATGCACTACGGGTTAAAGTATATCTCCGAAATTTGCAACAACCCGATATCATTCTTATTTTTGTGTATAGCTATTTATACAAATGATACATGAAAGCACTTACATACAGCCTGTTGCTTCTTCCCTTACTTCTTTCCTGCGCAAAGATTCCGGCAGAATTGGAAACACCCCTTTCACTGGCCGGCTCCAACCGTTCCGAACTTACAAAAGTATTGCGCCATTACAGCCGCCGGGAAACCGACAGCCTGAAACTCCGGGCCGCCTGCTTCCTGATCCGGAACATGCAGTGGCACGGCAACGACCATGAGTTAGACTTCTCAAACTCCGGAATCCCGGAGCGGATACAGAAAGCAGACACCCTGTTTTACACGCTTTTCAAAAAATACGGAACAGACAGGGACAAAATCAGTGAAGAAATCCGGAGGAGTGCCGCCCCTTTTCAGGAGCAAAACGCAAAGCTCCCCTGCACACCGCCCCTTGTCCGCCCTCTTGCCCCCACCGACCTGCAAGCCATCGGTGCAACCTTTTTAATCCGGCACATCGACCACGCTTTCCGGCTCCGGGAGCGTTCGGAACCTGCCGGGCGCCTCTCCTTCCCGGACTTCTGCGAATACATCCTTCCATACCGGCCGTTAAGCCGGAACAGTCCCCTGTCGGAAGGAGAATCCCTGTACCGGCAGTTCGGGAAATACCTGCTTCCGGACACCGCCTGTTCCATACCGGTCGCCGTAAACAACTACCGTTTCTACCTGGAACAAATGCGGGTACTACTGGGCAAGAAACCCTGTCCGGAATTTTTGGGACAGTACGAACTCTTTTTTGCCGGACAGCATGAATGCCGGGAACAGTGCGAACTTCAGTGCAACGTTTTCCGGGCCTGCGGCATACCTATGGCCATTGACATCAACATCGGGAACCGGGAATTTGTGGGACAGCACCACCACTGCGTGGTATTCGATACCGCGGGGAATCCCCGCCCCTTCCACGGAGAAGCCAACTATCCCACGGGCAAAAACTGGGGCTATTACGAAGAGGTCAAACTGAACATCTACCGGAATCTTTTCGGGGCGCAGGAAGATACCCCGCACACATTGGCAAAAGCGGGAGAAGAACTTCCCGCAGGCTTTGGCACCCCTTGCATAGCAGACGTCACCTCCTACATCAAACAGTGCTGCCCGTTGGAACTTCCGGTAGACGGATCAACAGCCAGGAACCGGTTGGTCTGGCTGTACAGCTATGCCCGGAACCAGGAGGGAATACGCCCGGTGACCTGGGGAACTTTGGATACGGTGCGGAACGTGGCACAATTCCAACACGTCGTGCCGGGCATGCTCTACTTTCCCTGTGTATTGGCCCCGGCCGGCCGGCCGGAGTTCCTTTCTCCCCCTGTGTGCGTCAAATACAAATTGCAGGAAGAAAAGGCGGTCGCCGTACCCTTGGAGAGCTATTTTGAGGGAGAGCAACCAACGGGGGTGCAGATCACCCGCAAATTCCCCTACAAAGAAAACATGAAAATCCTGGCATCAAACATGGTAGGCGGGATCTTTTACGGAGCGAACCGGTCGGACGGATCGGACAAACGGCCTTTATACAAAATAGAGAAAGCCCCCGGCCCTTTCCTCTCCGAGTACAGGCTGAAAAACAGGAAGGCCTGGAAATACTACATCTACATTCCACCTCCCAATCATTGGTACGCAGATATTTCCATGCTGGAACTGATTCCGGCGGATCCCGGAACATACCCCCGGACAGATCCGGCCTCCCCGCTTCCTGTTTTCTCACCGAAGGACACCCTGATCAACCGGAAGATTCCCCGGAAACTGGCCGCCGGGAAACAGGCGGGCGAAGCGGAGTACGACGGGAACATGCAGACCGCTTCCGGAAAGAAAACCCTCATGTTTGAGGCCGATGTTCCGGTCGTTGTCAACCGGATCCGGATGGCTCCCAAGAATGCGGACAACATCCTTCATCCGGATGAAAGGTACGAACTGATGGCCTGGAACGACGGTTGGGAACCCCTCGGCCGAACCGTCAGCCGGTACAACTACCTGGCATTCGACTCTCTTTCTCCCCGCCGCCTGTACTGGTTGCGGAACCACAGCCGGGGACGGGAGGAGGTGCCGTTTATCATCCGGGAAAACCGGCCTGCGTTTCTGTATTACGATTTCTTTGAATCCCCGGATTACGAGACGATCGAAAAATTGGATACAAAAGGGTGGATTTGCTCTGCTTCCTCCGAGGAACCGGAGGGAGGGCCTTACGAAGCCGGATTAGCCCGGTATGCAGCGGACGGCAATCCGGATACCTGGTGGCACTCCCGCTATACCCCGGAGGCAGAGGGGTATCCGCACGGGTGGCAGGCAGACCTTCGCCGGACGGTTTTCGCAGATGGTTTTACAATCCGTCCGAGAGGAAGGGATGTTCCCCGCCGGATCCGGGTGGAACTGAGCGACAACGGACAGGAATGGCTTCCCGCCGGGGAGTTCGCCATAGAGGAGACCGGCGAAGAGCAGCGCTTTATCTTTCCGCAGACCCGGACATTCCGACACTTCCGGGTTATTTTTGTGGACGGACACAGTACCGAGCCGTTTACAAGTGTGGCGGAAATAGGGCTCATACTACTCAATCCTTGTTTCGTTACCGTCCCAGAAATTGCTGTTTTCATCCGCTAA
>DBDA01000003.1:2317-3981 GCA_002293375.1 Odoribacter sp. UBA944 | reverse complement strand
GACGCCTGATTATCCCACGGAATAGGCGTTGTCTGGGTAGGTTTAATGCGGTACGTCGTCACTTTCATGTTTTCGTCCAGTTGCCATTGCATCACATGAATATAGCCCGCAAGACGATGAGTTCCACGAACTATGACATCTATTGCATCTATAAATTCTCCTTCCGGAGAAACGGTGATCAGGATGTTTTTAAGATGATCCCCGGCGCCGGTTTGAACCACTCCAATCCAATAATTTCCATTGGTCGGGTTAAAACGAAATTTTAAACTTTCCATTTCGTGTTCATTTGGTATAGGTTGGGTTAACTGTACATCAGCCCAAACCTTTTGGGCCACCTCACTATTTATGGATGCTATCGGGAAATAATAGGCTCTGACGGGAGGTGTTCCTGCTTTATATCTATAATAAGGCAAAGGAGTAATCACACTTCCCAAACTTTCAAACGACTCTTGAACGATGGATGCCTGCGCAAAGAGATTCAATGTCAAGAATAAAAAAAGGACTGTTGTAGTAAATATTGATTTCATCGCAAACAATTTCTAAGAGTGCCAAATAATTGAAGTGAGCCCTAAAAGTTTTTTGTTTAACTTAGGGCGCACTTCATAATTTTAGATACTCTTGTACTATTTTTAATTTTTCGTAATCTTATAAAACTCAATTTGATTTAGAGGAGTATTTATAACATAAATCTGATCTTGAGCAGATATAATCTTAAGAATAGGATTCCCAGATTCAATATACAGCTCATCCTGCGTAGGTTTTTGTGAAGCTGGCAACAACGGGAATGTTCCTGTAACATGGGTAAAAGCCCGATCCGTAATATACAATTTGTCTCGTTCTAAATATTCAAACCAGAACGCTTCATTCGTTGTCAGACAGGACAAATAATAGTAGGATTGACTATTATCGTACAAGGTTGTAAGATCCTCTTGAAGGATAAGTCCGTTTTTGTATTCGTAAGAAATCTTCCCATCCGGAACGTACATTTTCTTTCCGTCTGTCAGAAAATGATGCCCCCAATAAGCATTTGCTATTTTCTTCTGGGACAAAATAGAGCCGCTTAAGTAATTGTATACAATAATTTGTTTCCCTGCAACCAGCATAATTTCTTGATTGTTTTTAATCCAAAAATAGTGGTACCGAGTATTGGGAACAGAAATCTGTCGGACAAACTGTCCCTGCTTGGTATAAAAAACGATTTTACCTTGTTCCAAAACGATCACGTAATCTTGATTAACATATAACTGTGAGGCCGTATTGAATGTTTTTCCAGAAAAATAATTCCCAACCAAGCTTCCATCCAATGTGGTTGTAAACAATCTGCTGCCATCGCCGGAAATAAAATAACAAGTATCGTTCCAAAAGGCTGCATCCCCAACATAGCCGTTAATGATAGAGGAGGAGAAGGTGCCCCGGTAGTTTAGTTCATATTTTTGAGCCAATACGTTTAAACTTATCAGCAAAACAAAAGTCATCCAAATCAATTTCTTCATAAAACGAAATTTTAAACTTTCCATTTCGTGTTCATTGGGTATAGATTGGGTTGACTGTACGTCCGCCCAAACTTTCAAACGACCCTTGAACGATGGATGCCTGCGCAAAGAGATTCAAGGTCAAAAATAAAAAAAGGACTGTTGTAATAAATATTGATTTCATACATTGAA
>DBDA01000003.1:737-2168 GCA_002293375.1 Odoribacter sp. UBA944 | reverse complement strand
CCCTGCGGAGTAACCTGATACTCCGTGTCAATCCGTTGTCCATAAAAGGAAGACGCCTGATTATCCCACGGAATAGGCGTTGTCTGGGTAGGTTTGATGCGGTACGTCGTCACTTTCATGTTTTCGTCCAGTTTCCATTGCATCACATGCACATTGTTCTTTGCCCTGGAATGATAGCCATATAGATTTACTTCCAGTGCGTCTATAAACGCTCCCTCCGGAGAAATTGTAATCAGAACTTTTTTGGCAATATCCCCCATACCGGTGAATACAACTCCAATCCAATAATTTCCATTGGTTGGATTAAACCGGCGATACAAAGATTCAAATTGATACTCATTCGGAATAGATTGAGTAAACTGTAAATCAGTGTACATGTTGGAAGTAACAGGACTGTTTATTGCTTCTGTAGGAAAGTGTACCGATTTCTTAGGGGTTAACCGACCATCCCGCTTAATACCATAATAAGGTAAAGAGGTCATACTTTCAGAAAAATAGCTAAATGATCCTTCAAATGTTATCTGAGTAAATGCATTTGTAGCAACAATCAGAAAGAAACCGAGAAATAGAAATATTGATTTCATACATTGAATTCATTAAGAAAAGGCTGTGTCAAAAGTGAATAGACACAGCCTTTCCAATCATACTACTCAATCCTTGTTTCGTTTCCGTCCCAAAAATTGCTGTTTTCATCCGCTAAATACTGATACGTGTACGTTTTCGGCACATATTTTACCTCATTGAGTTTTACAAACTGCCCCTGCGGAGTAACCTGATACTCAGTGTCAATCCGTTGTCCATAAAAGGAAGACGCCTGATTATCCCACGGGATAGGCGTTGTCTGGGTAGGTTTGATGCGGTACGTCGTCACTTTCATGTTTTCGTCCAGTTTCCATTGCATCACATGAATGTAGCCCGCAAGACTATGAGTTCCACGAACTATGACATCTATTGCATCTATAAATTCTCCTTCCGGAGAAACGGTGATCAGGATATTTTTAAGATGATCCCCGGCGCCGGTTTGAACCACTCCAATCCAATAATTTCCATTGGTCGGGTTAAAACGAAATTTTAAACTTTCCATTTCGTGTTCATTTGGTATAGGTTGGGTTAACTGTACATCCGCCCAAACCTTTTGGGCCACCTCACTATTTATGGATGCTATCGGGAAATAATAGGCTCTGATGGGAGGTGTTCCTGCTTTATATCTATAATAAGGCAAAGGAGTAATCACACTTCCCAAACTTTCAAATGCCCCTTGAACGATGGATGCCTGCGAAAAGAGATTCAATGTCAAGAATAAAAAAAGGACCGTTGTAATAAATATTGATTTCATACATTGAATTCGTTAAAAAAAGGCTGTGTCAAAGTGAATTGACACAGCCTTATCTAATAGTACTACTCCATTCTTGTTTCGTTACCGTCCCAAAA
>DBDA01000003.1:0-652 GCA_002293375.1 Odoribacter sp. UBA944 | reverse complement strand
CGTAAAAGGAAGACGCCTGATTAACCCACGGAATGGGCGTTGTCTGGGTAGGTTTGATGCGGTATGTCGTCACTTTCATGTTTTCATCGATTTTCCACTGCATGACATGCACATCGTTTTTTGCCCCGGAATGATAGCCACATAGACTTACTTCCAGTGCGTCTATAAACGCTCCCTCCGGAGAAATTGTGACCAGAACCGTTTTGGAAATATCCACAATACCGGTATATACACCTCCGATCTGATAATTTCCATTCGTTGGATTAAACCGGCGATACAAAGATTCAATCTGATAATGGTTCGGAATAGATTGTGTCAATTGTAAATCAGTATAAATAGTAGAAAAAGCAGGGCTGTTTATTGCTTCTGTATGGAAGTATGTTGATTTCTTAGGAGCCAATCTTCCATCCCGCTTAATGCCACTGTAAGGCAAAGGAGTTATACTTCCGGATAAATAGCAAAATGAATCTTCAAATGTTATCTGAGTGAATGCATTTGTAGCAACAATCAGAAAGAAACCGAGAAATAGAAATATTGATTTCATACATTGAATTCGTTAAGAAAAGGCTGTGTCAAAAGTGAATAGACACAGCCTTATCTAATAGTACTACTCAATCCTTGTTTCGTTACCGTCCCAAAAATTGCTGTTTTC